>CAJUGH010000035.1 GCA_910586215.1 uncultured Acetatifactor sp.
GATTATAAAATCTTTATCTGCCATTTACAATGTATATTTATAAATCATTTTTCATTGGGTACATAATTTCGAAAAGGGAGTAAAGAATTAGGTCTTGCTCATTGAGTAATGGACTGAGCCAGTGAAGCTGGCTTCGCGATACTGTATACATATTGTAACAGTTCAGACAGCGCCATTCGTAAAGTCGCGCCCATGGCGCTTTCTGCCGCTTTGCGGCTCCCTTTACTCATGGAATGGCGCTCCCTCAGTCCATATAAATGGCATAAAATTCGTGCGAGCACGATTTTCTGCCATTTTCATGGACTGGCTGAACTGTTACTACATATTGTATTAGGCATTATATTTTTATGACAGGTATATTGCAATATATAATACTGTGTGTTACAATACAGAAAACGGCTGAAGACAGGATGGCAGGGTTAGGGAATTTGCAGAAAATGAAAGGAAGGAGAGGTGCATGAACACACAGTTTAAAAAGGGAGCCTTGGAGCTGTGCGTGCTTTCCCAGCTATTGTGGGGAGATAAGTACGGTTATGAGCTTACAGAGAAGATATCCGGGCAGATGTCCATTGCCAGCGGTACACTGTACCCCATACTGAGGAAGCTGAAGGACGATGACTATGTGACAACATACCTGGTGGAATCGGAATCAGGTCCGGCCAGGAAATATTATCGGCTGACGGATAAGGGGAAGGATTACCAGACCCTGGTCAGGCAGGAGTGGGATCAGTTTTTGTATGCGGTGAATCAGTTGATTACAGAAAGGGGAGTTGGACATGACGAAGCTTGAGTATATGGATATTCTCCGGGAGAAACTGGCACGGTTCGGGGAAGAATTGCAGGAGGAGATCCTGGAGGACTACAGGGGGCATTTTGCAGAAGGAGAGCGGCAGGGCAAGACCCAGGAACAGATCATCCAGGAACTGGGAAGCATTGATGAGATGATCCAGGAACTGGGGGAGCCAGAGGATAGGAAGGCCGGTGCGGATGAATTGTACCAGGGAGTATCTGGCAGGGAGATTCCTGCGCAGGCAGGGAGGATTACAGCAGATGGAGTGTCTGGGAAAGACAGGATGGAAGGAAGAGGCCATACACAGGAAACGCTTTGCGGGGCGGGGTGCCAGGAGATAAAGACAGGACAGGAAGTACCCTGTGTGCAGGAGAGCATCCAGGCAGCAGGAGCGGGACCGGAAGCACCCAGTGGGGAGGAGAGCATCCAGGCAGCAGGAGCGGGACCGGAAGCATCCAGTGGGGAGGAGAGCGTCCAGGCAGCAGGAGCGGGACCGGAAGCACCCAGTGGGGTGGAAGGCTGCCGGGAAGCAGATGGAATGCAGGACACATCCTCCGGGGCAGGCCGGGATCAGGAGGACGAGATCATCATAAGGCAGCCGGAGACAGGATCCGGTACGGGACGGTATCAGGGGATCCGGATCCAGTCGGAGACAGGATCCGTTTTCCTGGAGGTATCTGAGGATGACCGGATCCATACGGCTTTCCGGAAAGCTGACTACGGCAGATACCAGTGCGGAAGGCAGGCAGAGGGAGATACCCTTTGTATTACTGTGACAATGGCAGAAGGGGGACAGGAGTTCCAAGGCGGGAAAAGCTTCTTTGGCTTCGGTGGAAAGTTTTCCTGGACAAGCGGTTTCTTTGGAAGCAACAGCCAGGAAGTTCCCATAAAGGTCAGGATTCCCCAGGGGATGAAACAGATCCTGGTGCAGACTTCGGATGGGGACATCCAGGTCACAGGGATCAGGGCCGATTCCTTTACAGGGAAGACCGAGGATGGGGATATTGTCTTATCCGGAACTACCCTGGCGCAGGTGGATGTGTGTACCCAGGACGGAGACATCATAATCGATGGGGGAGACATGGCCAGGGTAGACTGTCAGACCCAGGACGGGGATATCCGTATCAAGGATTCTGATATGGCAAGATTTGCTGGCAAGGCAGAGGATGGCGATATTGTAGTCACCGGAACGGACCTGGGAGATCTGGAGGTGATAACCCAGGATGGGGATGTGATACTGACTGGCATAGAGACTGCTCAGGGCCAAATTAGGACTGACTGCGGAGACATTATGCTGCAGGATACCCGGGGTGGCAATCTGCAGTGCAGGACAGAGGATGGAGATGTGAAAGCCACAGAAGTGAGCCTTGTTGCAGATATCAACATAAGCACACAAGACGGAGACATCCATCTGGAGGGTATCCAGTGCAACAACCTGGAATGTAAGACAGAAGATGGGAATATCGCCGTACAGGGAACCAGGAAGATGAACCAGGTGATCCTGAAAACCCAGGATGGAGACATCAAGCTGGACCTGGATGCCGGGCAGATCAGTTGTGAAAGCGGGGATGGGGATATTTATGTCCAGGGAAATGGCGGCTCCCAACACATAACCCTGCATACGTGTGATGGCAATATCTATTCGAACAAAGATGTGGAGAACCTAAGCTGTGATACCGGAGACGGAGATATCCGGGTCATGGGAGACGGCAGGTCTGAGAATGTGACATTGTCTACCGGGGACGGCAATATCTATGTGAATAAGGATACAGGGAACCTGACCTGCGACACCGGGGATGGGAATATTACCGTGAAAGGACCAGGACAGACCGGGCATATAACCTTGCAGACAGGAGATGGGGAGATCCGTGTGGAGAAGGATGTGGAGAACCTAAGCTGTGATACCGGGGATGGGAATATCACGGTAAAGGGCATGGGCAGAGCCCAACATATAACCTTAAGCACGGGGGACGGGAGGATTCATGTGGAAAAAGATGTGGAGAACCTGACCTGCAATACCGGGGAAGGGGAAATCACGGTAAAAGGGACAGGCAGGGCCCAGCATATGACCTTGGCCACGGGAGAAGGAGACATCTGTGTGGAGAAAGATGTGGAGAACCTGACCTGCAATACCGGGGAAGGGGAGATCGCGGTAAAAGGGACAGGCAGGACCCAGCATATGACCCTGGCCACAGGAGAGGGAGGCATCTGTGTGGAGAAGGACGTGGAGAACCTGACCTGTGATACCGGGGAAGGAGATATCCGTCTGGATCTGGGAGAGACAGACGGGATGGAGGTGGAAGCTTCCAGTGAGGACGGCCAGGTAAGGATTCACTGGCCGGGAGGTTATTATGTGGATGCAGGTGGGGAAAAGCGCATTTATGGCAATGGAGCCTGCAAGATCCAGGCCCATACGGATTGCGGTGATATTGAGATAAAGGCAGTGGCTCTTTCCAGGGAGGACAGGGCAGAATAACCGTAGCAGTTCAGACAGGGCATTGGACTGTTGTGAATCATCCAATGGGCATGGAATGAATTCAGGGACAATAGACAGATGGAGATCCCGGCACGGAGAGCAGATAGCTGGCTTTCTGTGCCGGGATTTTGCCGGGAATGTGTGCAGAGGGGGTTCCAGTACCAATTGCCGGTACGGAAGAGGAACCTAAACAGGATTCCGCGGGATCAGTGCCCGGTGTTTAGGATAAATTTGAACAGAACCCGCCGGGATGCCGCCATATCCACATTTCCGGAAGCGTCATAGACCGGGTCGTCATAGGAACAGCCGCGGGTCTGCAAGATATTTGCCAGCCCAGGCTGGCGTTCCAGGCAGTAATCTGCCACTGCCTGGGCGCGTTGTTTGGAGAGGGTCATATTGTAGTCGTACTCCCCATTGGTGTCTGTGTGGCCTTCTATGAGGATGGAGGCCACGGCGCCGCTGTACTGGTCGCTGGTGATCACGGAACTGTACACATCCAGGAAGCCATCCAGGTACTGTTTCCCGGAATCAGACAGGGTGGCATCATTGGTATCGAAGAGAAAGCTGGAATCCATGGTGACTTTGCCGGTATCCTTGTCGATATCAGCCTCCACATCAGCGTCCAGGAAGGCGGTTTCCAGGTCGTTTAAGATGCTGGACTGGGTATTCATCAGTTCTTCCACCTGGGAATCGGTCAGATCCTCCAGGGAGGTGTCGTCCAGCACATCGGACAGTTTATACTCCTGGTATTCAGACTGGCTGACGGTGTAGAGGTACGTCTGCCTCCCATCTGTCAGAACCAGGCCTTCCGTCCCGGCTTCCTCAGAGAAGAAATACACAAACTGGTATGTCTTCGGCTCTGCCCGGTAGGGAAGTTCCTGGTCATAGGGGATGGTAAAGGTAAACAGGCCGTCTTCCGTGAGGGTTGCCGCACATTTACTGCTGTTTATGTTCTTGCCATCCCGGTCATCAAAGGACAGGTGGATCCAGGCAGAATTTCTTTCCTCACTCCAGTACAGACGGATATTGGTGATGGTATCGATCTGGGGGGATCCTTTGGCCAGGTAGCCATCGGCATGCAAATAGGGAGATGCCTCCTTTCCGGAGAAATACGCCGCACTCATGGTCGCACTTTTCCCGTCCCGGGAGAGGGTGAGGGAAGTCCCCTGGAAGGCATAGGCATACTCCAGGGTAATGTCTGTGAAGTCATAGGTTTTGGTACTGGTCTCTTTGTCATAGCTGACCTCCCGTACAGGGCGCAGAACCAGTTTGTCCCCTTCCAGCCAGTAGGAGCAGGTTAAGGTATACAGGTTGCCGGTGTAGGTCTGGAAATAGAGCTGCATCCAAGAGTATGCGTCCTGGTCCGGCACATTGGGGATGGGGCAATAGGAACCTACCCGGATGGCATGAGGAATGGCGGTCAGATCCCTGGTGGTGTATTCCTCGGTAATGGCATTATAATCCTGGTATGTCATGTAATCCATATCCTGCTGGTACTGGGCCAGGGTCTCGTCACCGCCAGGTAAAGCGTAGTTCGCGTGAAACATCTCCGGGATATAAGTGATATCGTCATAGACCTGCCCGGGATCCAGGGGAGCATCCGGCTCTCCCACAGGTACGGAGTCCTTATTGGACAGATAGTATCCATTTTCCACCCGGTATGTGCTGCCGGGTGCCTCCCCTCCTCTGGTGACAAAGAAAAGTATGCCGCCCACCAGGGCCAGTGCCACACAGGCTACGGCCACAAGAGGTACCAGGGGCAGTTTTTTATGGCCCTTTTTGCCCTCTTTTCCCTTCTTGTCCTCCTTGCCGAGGGTCTCGCTTCCCTGGCCTTCCGGGATGGCAGAATCCTGCCTGGCTGCTTCTTCTCCGGCAGGGTTATCAAACATGCTCAAGGTATTATCATCCTCTTTGGAGGATTCCTCTGTGGGAATATTTTCCACGGATTTGATGGGTACGGTATCTCCCTGGGGATAAATCGCCGGTGCTTCCTCCTGGTCATAAAGGATGGCTTCCAGTTCCTGGCGCATCTGCATAGGACTGGAGTAGCGGTCCCTGGGATCATAGGCACAGGCCTTCAGTACGATTTCCGACAGCCTTCCGTCTGCATTCTTAGGACTGGGCAGGGCTTCCCCGGAAATCCGCCTGGACAGGGCTGCCTCTCTGTGGCTGTGGGTGATGGGGGCAGGGTATGCCGGCAGGAAGGGCGCCCGGTTCTCGTTGAGCAGGCGGTACATGACAATGCCCAGGGAGTAGATGTCCACGCTGGAATTGTAAGGTTCTTCCTTATAGACCTCCGGGGCCATGTAGGTGTAGGTGCCCTTTTTGGACATCTCCCCGGTGGTCTTCTCCACGGTCCTGGCAATGCCGAAATCCCCCAGCTTGCAATCCCCTGCCGGGGAGACGAAGATATTCTCAGACTTGATGTCCCGGTGGATGATGTTGTATTTCTGGCACAGTTCCAGGGCCTTGCAGATGTCGATGCCGAGCTGGATCACATCCTTGCGGGCCAGCTGGTTCTGTTGGACATAATCCAGCAGGGGTGTCAGCAGTTCCATGCGGATGATGATATCCCAGCCGATGCCGTCCGTGTGCCTGGCCACGGTGTGGTCCTCGTAGCTGACTACGTTGCTGTTGCCCTTCAGTTTGGACATGAGTACGAATTCCTGTACGATCTCCTCGGCAAAACTGCGAAAGTAGTCCGTCAGGGATTCCTCATCCATGCCCTCTGCCCGGGCGCTCTTGATCTCGCTGTCAGACTGGGGGATGGTAATGATCTTGATGGCGGCCTTGTAGATGGTGCCAAAATCTTCCCGCTGGGCTTCATAGACCTTGCCGTAGCTGCCCTCGCCGATCAGCCTGGTCAGCTGCCAGTTCCCAAAGACCACTTCACCGGGTTCAAAATGTCCATTCATATCTGTTCTCCCTTCCCGCTAAGTATCGCTGTCATGGTTATGGGGGTCAAAATACCTTTTGGCCCAATAGCATGCCATATGACTGTATCATGGCCCTGTGAAAATATCCAGAGGGAGAGGAATATCTACTATAGTAATAGGAATTTCGTTGCATTCTTCTATAAATACTGTTATCATAACCTTGTCTATGGCAGGGCCGTGAAAGGTAACGGATTGCCTGTCATAGTGTGGGGGATGGAATGATAGGACTGGTACGGATATTCTGGAAAAAGGTGCCTGGCACAAAGTGGTGATGTTTATGGATATAGAACTGTTACAGAAGTGTCTTTGTGATGGAAGCTGGGGGGAGAAAGATTATAGGGAACTCAAATCCATTCTGCTGTCGAAGGCCCAGGAACAGCAGAAATACTTTACTCCCCTGGCAAAAGAGGAATATGCAGGAAATCCGATTCAGGTAATGGATTTCTTTAGTGGCGCAGGGGGTACTTCCCTCGGGTTTGCTGCAATCAACGGAGTGGTTTCTGCTTTTAAGTTTTTAGGGGGATGTGACATTAACCGAGCCTCAGCTGAAAGCTACGCACACAATTTTGGAACGCCAATAATAAACCGCGATGTGAAAGAACTGGCCGATGATAAGAATGAATTGGAAAGGTTTCTTGCGGAAATAGGTTATGACAAGGATAAACCAACAATCATGATAGGGTGTGCTCCCTGTCAAGGCTTTACTTCTCATAGGAAGAGGCATTGGGGGGAGAAAGATGACGTGAGGAACAATCTTGTCAATGTCTTTGCGGAGATTGTGGGATATATGCAGCCACTTGCCTTTGTAATGGAAAACGTTCCTGAGTTTTTATCCAATAGATATTGGAAATATTTTTCCCAGGCAAAGGAAAGATATAGGAGAGACGGATATGTGGTGAAGGAAAATATTTATAATGCCGCATCTTTTGGGGTACCACAGGAGCGTTTTCGTTCCATTGTAATAGGAATGAAAAAGGACTTTCTTCTGCCCGAAGGTTTCCTGATGCCTGACAAGTATAAAACAGTCCGGGATACCATTGGCAGATTGCAACCAGTTTTGGCAGGAGTGGCTGATTCGGAAGACGTGATGCATAAAAGTGCAGCTCATAAAAAGAGCACCCTGGATGTCATAAAAAGAGTTCCACATGACGGGGGCAATAGGCCAAAGGGGGTCGGCCCGGCGTGCCTTGACCGTATAAAAGGATTTTCAGATACATATGGGCGACTCTACTGGGATCGTCCCTCCATTACCATAACACATTATGCACGGAATCCTGCCAGCGGGAGATACACCCATCCCGAACAGGATAGGGGACTTACTGCCAGAGAGGCCGCTTTGTTACAAAGTTTTCCATATGGATTCAAATTTATGGGAAGTACGGATAACATATACCGGCAGATAGGGGAAGCGGTTCCCCCTCTCTTTGCTACAGGAATCGCAACAGATATTTTGATTGAGTTGTTATCTTCGGAACCAACAGACAGGCAGTTGGAGGATAGCCCCAGGTCCATAGAAGAACCGGTTAGCAATTCTTATTCAAGCGTGATTGCTGGAATAAAAACCCGAAGGAAAGAGGAAATGTAGGATGGAATACACATGCGTTGATAGCTTTTGCGGTGCTGGGGGGCTTGCGCTAGGGCTTAAGCAGGCTGGTTTTGATATCAGACTGAGTTTTGATATTGACCAGAAGTGTATTGACACGATTCATGAAAACAAGAAATATTTTCATCATCTTGCTGTGACTTCCGATATCAGTGATCTGTTGGAAGGAAGAGTCCTGGATTTGTGTCATATGAAGAGAGGAGAATTGTTTCTTCTTGCAGGAGGACCGCCATGTCAAGGCTTTTCCATACAGCGCCGGGGTGCAGATATAGATCCCCGCAACCAGCTTGTGTTCTTGTATGCGAAAATGGTTGAGGAATTATATCCCTGGTATTTCGTGATGGAAAATGTGACGGGAATTGCCGGAAAGCGTGGCAAAACCATACTGGAACAACTCATGGACGAGTTGAAAAAAATAGGATACGAGGTGCATATTGACCTTCTGGATGCGCAGGATTATGGCATTCCACAGAGAAGGAAAAGGTATATCATAGTGGGGGAACGAAAGGACATGGGAGGAGGGTATCGTTATCCTGTTCCCACGGGAGAAGTCTGTACGGTTCGTGAAACGATTGGGAAATTGCCGGAACCACCTTCGGATGGCAGGGATTATCCAGGCCTGCCGCTCCATAGGAGGGATAAACTGTCGGACTTGAATTTAAAAAGAATTCGCGCATTGAAGCCAGGAGAAGGACGAGAATATCTGCCTGATGATTTGCTTGCAGCCTGCCATAAATTAGACAGTTCGGTTATCGGGTATCGGAATGTATATGGACGAATGGCCTGGGATGAAGTTGCACCTACCATTACTGCGCGGTTTGACAGTTTCACACGGGGAAAATTTGGACATCCTGAACAAGACCGGAGTATTTCACTTAGGGAAGGTGCCTTGCTACAGACCTTTCCGATTGACTTTTCTTTTGTGGGCAACAAAGTGGATGTGGCCAGGCAAATAGGAAATGCCGTGCCTCCAATGCTTGCAAAACAGATAGGAATTAGCATCATACAATGCCACAAAAGGAGTGAAAAAGGCTAATGGGGTATCAGACAATTGTTAGGAAATATCTGAAAACGCTTCAGGAACAGTATAGAAATGCAGCCAACAGCGGGCAGTACACAGCGGAACTATCCTACAGGGTGCCACTGGATACAATGGAAAAAGCACTGGCCAGGGAATTCCATCCGGAGGAACATATCGATGTTATCCTGGAACCAGCCACCCAGGGAAGAGCCGGACGTCCGGACTGGCGGATCCATAATCAGGATACAATGGGCATTTACGGATATATAGAGGGGAAAGGTCTATCCAATGCACCTTTTGATATGGCTCCCTATGCGGCCCAGATAGAAAAGTATCTTGCGCTTGGACATAAACTGATTATTACGGATGGTATTGATTTTGTTTTCTGTATGGATAAGGAAAGGGAACCTAAGGTTATTTCCATTATTAGCAAGGACAGAATGGGTGCAAGGGATTGGTTCACACAGCCGATTGACCCGCGCTTTGAAATATATATGAGGGAGTTCTTTCAAAATCCTTCCCCACAGCAGGTAAATGAGGCAAAACTTGTGGAAATGGTAGCAATACGCACAAGGATGCTCGCTGATGATATTCTGGAATATGCAGACATTCCTATAGAGGAGGCAATGAATGATGACGAACGCGATATGATTCGTCTATTGCAGGGGATGCGTGAACTTGTATATAACCACAACGATTTAAAATTAAGGACAAACAAGGTATTTGCAGATTTTACGGCACAGGTAATTATGTTCTGTCTTTTGTATGCACATAGAGTTTTATGCGAACCAGATGACCTGCCTGTAGAGAAGGAAAGAAAAATATACGCTTATATAAGAGAAGATTTGTCAGCAGGTGAGGCTTTAGTTCCTTTTAGGAATATAATGTTATACCTGCGGGACAATGCTGACAAGAGTATCTGCATAAACCAACGGATGGATGAGTGCATAAAGTTTCTCTCTTTTGTAAAAATGACAGAGCAGCAGTTGTTAAAACCGGATTACCACCAGCTTTTTGAACTGTTTCTGTCGAAATATGATGCAAAGTCGAGATTTGATTTTGGCGCATATTATACACCAAAGGTTTTGGCTGATTTTGTTGTTAGGCTTACTAACTATGTTGTATCCCAGAATTTCCCCGGAAAGAGTATCCATGATGATGGTAATACCATAATGGATCCATGCTGCGGGACTGGGTCTTTTCTGGAGGAGATAATAACACAGGAGTCCGGAGATAGTTCTTATAATCTTTGCGGAATTGAAATTCTCCCGGCACCATATATGCTTGCAAATTATAGGATGGCTGTATTGGAAAAGCAAAGGGGAAAACGAAAAAATGCGGTCAAAATCATTCTTGCCAATACGCTTTGCTGGAAAAGAAGGATTATATGCCAGAAAATATTCTTGGATACGACTATGAAATGTTAATATCGAAAGTGCCAAAGGATTTTCAACTAAAGAATTTGCCCCATCCTTTTGAGGAAGACGCGGAACAATTATTGCTGAGTGATGGAAGCGTGACGATTGCGCTGCCGTGTCCCTTGTCCCTGCAAAGGCTCAACATTTCGGGGTACGATGTGATCAAAGGGGTGTGGCTGAAATTTCATTCGTATGATTATACCCACTGTGCATTTACGCAGGATGACATGAGATGTCTTTTGGATTTCCTTAACACGATAGCGACACATGAGAAGCTGGTAGAGAAACTGGATGAGACTCTTTTACCAGTTTTGCAGGGGAAGGTGCGGCTGCTGGTGCCATAGGTGTGTCAAAGTGCTGTGGACTGCACTTGCGAATGGCGCTTTCTGAATGGTTACGTTGTGAGTTGTATTTTACAGGTGGTGCCGCAAAGGTGATAGGCCATCGAAAAAAGGGAAAGGGAGTTATTGCTATTTCCGGCCCGGATGTGATATGATTGGCATATGTACAAGAGGGTGTGTATATCCCCCCCTCTTTAAGCGGACAGGGAGGTATAAAAGTGGGAGAAGTGAAAATGGAAGAAGGAAAGCCGGAAGAGAGAAAAGCGCAGGCAGCCAGGACGGGAGAAGTTAAGACAGAGGAAGGGAAGGCAGAATCCAGGAATTTTATCGAGAACATCATTGACAGGGATCTGGCAGAAGGGGTATATGATACGGTACACACCCGTTTTCCCCCGGAACCTAACGGCTACCTGCATATCGGACATGCCAAGAGTATTCTGCTGAACTATGGGCTGGCGAAGCAGTATCATGGGAAATTCAACATGCGGTTTGACGACACAAATCCCACCAAGGAGGATGTGGAGTTTGTGGAGTCCATCAAGGCTGATGTGGAGTGGCTGGGGGCCGACTGGGAGGACAGGCTGTTCTTCGCCTCGGATTATTTTGGCCAGATGTATGAGGCGGCCCTGAAGCTTATCCGGAAGGGGAAGGCCTATGTGTCTGACTTGACGGCAGAGCAGATCCGGGAGTACAGGGGAAGCCTTACGGAGCCGGGCCGGGAGGATCCCGCCACAGCCAGGACCGTGGAGGAGAACCTACGCCTGTTTGAGGAGATGAAGGAAGGAAGATACGGGGACGGGGAGAAGGTGCTGCGGGCACGGATTGATATGGCCTCCCCCAATATGAACATGCGGGATCCCGTGATCTACCGGGTGGCCCATATGTCCCACCACAACACAGGGGATGCCTGGTGCATCTATCCCATGTATGATTTTGCCCACCCCATAGAGGATGCCATTGAGGGGATTACCCACTCTATCTGCACGCTGGAATTCGAGGAC
This sequence comes from uncultured Acetatifactor sp., assembly GCA_910586215.1. GTDB lineage: Bacteria > Bacillota > Clostridia > Lachnospirales > Lachnospiraceae > Acetatifactor. Next base: position 11,587 of record CAJUGH010000035.1, read on the forward strand.
CACAGGCCCCTCTATGACTGGGTGGTGCGGGAACTGGAATACCCCCATCCCCCCAAACAGATTGAATTCGCCAAGCTGTATCTGAAAAATGTGGTAACGGGCAAGCGGTATATCAAGAAGCTGGTGCAGGAGGGCATCGTGGACGGCTGGGACGATCCCAGGCTGGTGTCCATTGCTGCCTTGAGGCGCAGAGGCTTTACCCCGGAATCCATCAGACGGTTCGTGGAACTGTGTGGGGTGTCCAAGGCCAACTCCATAGCGGACTATGCGGCCCTGGAATATTGTATCCGGGAGGATCTGAAGGGTAAGGCTCCCAGATATATGGCCATCCTGGATCCGGTGAAACTGGTGATCGACAATTATCCAGAGGGGCAGACGGAACTGCTGCCTGCGGTGAACAACCCGGAGAAGGAAGCACTGGGTACCAGGGAGATTCCCTTCGGCAGGGAACTGTATATAGAACGGGAGGACTTCATGGAGGAGCCGCCCAGGAAATATTTCCGCATGTATCCCGGCAATGAGGTGCGTCTCATGAACGCGTACTTTGTCACCTGTACAGGCTGTGTGAAGGATGAGACAGGGAAGATCGTGGAGGTACACTGTACCTATGACCCTGCTTCCAGGGGCGGCAACAGCCCGGACGGGCGCAAGGTGAAGGGAACCATACACTGGGTGGCAGCCCAGACCGCCATCACCGCCCAGGTGCGCCTCTATGAGAATATCATCGATGAGGAAAAAGGGGTGTATAATGAGGACGGCAGCTTGAACTTGAATCCCAATTCCTTGACAGTGCTCACAGACTGTAAGCTGGAACCGGCCTTTGGCGGGGCCGGGGCCTATGACAGCTTCCAGTTCGTGCGGCAGGGTTTCTTCTGCGTGGATGCAAAGGATTCCGGCCCGGAGGGGATGGTGTTCAACAGGATCGTGTCACTGAAGAGTTCCTACGTGTTGCCAGGGGCTTAAGTAAGCCGCTGGAAAATGACAGGGTGCAAGTGAAATGTATGATATGACCATCAGACTGCAGACAGACAGGGGGATCAGCCTGTACGAGCAGATATACGGGCATATAAAAGGAGAGATCAGGGATGGGAAGCTTCTGGCAGGAGAGAGGCTTCCCTCCACACGTTCCCTGGCAGAATACCTCCAGGTGGCCAGGAGTACGGTGGAGAGCGCCTATGGGCAGTTGATGGACGAAGGATATATTGAACCCAGGCCCTATAAAGGGTATTTTGTATGCCCCATGGAGGAACTGGCCGGACTGGAAGGGATGCAGGGGGCGTTTGATGACGGGGAAAGACGACAGGATGGCGCAGGCCGCATGTTCCGGGAAGAAGGGCGAAGGAGTGGTTTCCCGGAATCCCTTGGAAGCAGCCAGGACACCAGATCCAGGGGGGTTCGGGATGGCAGCCCCGCCGTCATTGACTTTTCCCCTGTGGAGATCGATATGTCCGGGTTCCCCTTCAGCGTGTGGAAGAAGATTACCAGGAACATCCTGACCGATGCCAACAGCGACCTGTTTGCCAGGGGAGAGGCCCAGGGGGACCTGGGACTGCGGCAGACCATCTGTAGGTACCTGCATTCCTCCCGGGGCGTGGACTGTGGACCGGAACAGATCATTATCGGGGCCGGAAATGATTACCTGCTGCTTATGCTGGAGAAGATCCTGGGGCGCCATGTGCCTGTTGCCATGGAGAATCCCACTTACATCCGGTCTTACCAGATCTTCCGGTCTTTCGCTTATCCGGTAGTGGCACTGGATATGGAGCAGGGCGGTATGCAGCCGGGGCGGCTCCGGGAGGTGGGGGCGAAGGTGGCCTATGTGATGCCCTCCCACCAGTTCCCCACGGGCACGGTGATGCCGGTGGGGCGAAGGATGGAACTGCTGCGCTGGGCGTCAGGGGAGGAAGACCGGTATCTGATCGAGGATGATTATGACAGTGAATTCCGCTTCCGTGGGAAACCCATCCCGGCCCTGCAGTCCCTGGACAGGCAGGGAAAGGTCATCTACATAGGAACCTTCTCCAAGTCCATTGCCCCGGCCATCCGTGTCAGCTTTATGGTGCTGCCCCTGCCTCTGCTTAAGGTGTACAAAAGGGACTGCGCTTTCTATTCCTGTACGGTGTCCCGGATTGACCAGCGGATCCTGGATGAATTTATCCGGGACGGCTATTTTGAGAGACATTTGAATAAGATGCGCAAGTTCTACCGGGATAAGCACGAACTGCTGCTGGAGAAGCTGGTTCCCCTGGAGAAGAGATTTACCATATCCGGGGAAAATGCAGGGCTGCACCTTCTGCTGCGTACAAAGGAAAACGTGCCAGAAGGGGAACTGCTGGCAGCGGCGGCAGGGGCGGGCGTGCGGGTGTATGGCATGTCAGAGTATGGGATTGGAGCCTCTGGGGAAGGGGAGGATGCTGGCAGCATAGGAAAGGGAGGTAAGCCCGGGGCTGTGCTCCTAGGCTTTGGCGGACTGTCCCTGGAACAGATCCGGGAAGGAGTGGAACGGCTGGAGAAGGCCTGGTAAGGCCTTAGGCTCCCCGCAAAAAGGGCACCGACAGACGGTGCCCTCACGCAGACGGTTATGTTCAGTTGTCACTGATAGGCGGCTCTTCATCGGGAGTATCATCCTCATCGAAGAATTCCTCCACAGTGGCCTCGGCGGTATCGGCTGCCTTCTCCAGGGTATCTGCCGCCTGGGCAGCATGTTCAGCCAGGGGGACGAAGCCCTCGCCCTCTTTTTCGGAAGAATCTGCCCCGTCAGATACGGTGGCCTCCGGTGAATCAGCGGTTTTGCCTTCATTCTTCAAGGGGACATAGCTGTGGGAGGATGCTGCATCGTCCTCCAGGTCCTCGCTGAAATCATCATAGTCATCATCTTCCGGCGTGGCACATGCGGTATCCTTCTTGCGCATATAATAGTAGGCGGCAGCCACAGCGGTACCTATTGCAGCGGTGCAGAGAAGAAATTTTCCAAATTTTTTAGCCATAGGTTGCTCCTTTCCGTTGGAATCTTATACCAATTCTTATTTTAATACTATTCTGTGAAGATGGAAAGAGAATATGTATAAATTTACAAAAAATTTAGAGAAATGCAAGGGTTACATGCCGGGAGAATGCATTTTCAGACAATCATCTGCTAATTGGTGCAGGATTGTGTGATGGGGTGCCTAAGCACCCAGGGGGATACAGATGAATGGGAAATTCTTTGACTTGAAGAAAGAGAAACAGGACAGGATGATCAATGCCGCCTTGAAAGTATTTGCCCTACAGGGGTACCGGCATGCCAGCACGGATGATATGGTCCGTGAGGCGGCCATCAGTAAGGGGCTGTTGTTCCACTATTTTGGAAGCAAGCTGGGAGTGTACCAGTTTGTGTACGACTACAGTGTCAAATATATGAGCCTGGAACTGCGCAGAGCCGTGGATGTGGAGGAAAAAGAACTGTTCCAGGTGCTGAAACAGACGGAGTACGCCCGGATGGCAGCTATGCGGGGCTATCCATATATGCAGTTGTTCTTAAACCGCAGCATGACAGAGGATGTAAGCGAGGCCCTGCTTGCCATTGAGGAGAAGCGCGGTGCCCTGGAGGAAGCCTACGCCACCATAGACAGCAGGATAGACTATACACGGTTGCCTAAAGGATTGGACGGGAGGATGCTGCGGAAGATGCTGGATTTCACTGTCAAGGGTCTGATGGCAGAGCGGTTCCAGAATGCAGCTTTCCAGCCGGAGATGCTATACCAGGAGGCCTGCGGGTACCTGGACATGATGAAGGGGCTGGTATATGGGAGGGGACAGGAGGCAGAAGCCGGGGAACTGGCAGGGGGTGTGACGGATCTGTGAGCCTTGCACCTGTGAAAATATCCCGGGGTGATGCCGGGAACAATAAGTGATACATTCTATTCATTTCAAACACGCTCTAGGAAAGGGGTAAGAGGAATATGTGTGAGAGTAAGACAGGAAAGAAAACTGGCATCAGACAGGGGAAGGCCATGGCCGGAAAGATAGCTGGTGTGCTCCTCGGCACGGCACTGCTTGCAGGGTGCGGCACCATGCCACCTGCAGATAGTGGTCAGGCTTCCCAGAGGGGAAATACCGGGGATACTTATATTTCTGTGGAGGATGCCAAGGAAGCAGCCCTGGAGAATGCAGGGCTGTCCCCGGACCAGGTGCGGTTTGTGCGGTTTGGGCTGGACACCGGGGGGGATAATGCCCGGTACGAGATCGAATTTGTCAGCAAGGATGCGGGATATGATTATGGTATAGATGCCGTCACAGGGGAGATCCTCTCCATGAGCTGTGAGGCAGGAAGCTATAACCTGGCAGATATGAGTATGGGAGCAGCCTCCGAGGAAACGAACCCGGAAGGGACACAGCCTCCCGGAGGCACAGACCAGGAGGGCACTGGAAGCATGGAAGGGGATATGGCAGATGGTGGTCTGCCGGGGGAAGGGAACCAGTATATCGGCAGGAACAGGGCGCAGCAGATTGCCCTGGAACATGCAAATTTCACAGAGGAGGATGTGCGCTTTGTCCATTCCCGCCTGGAATTCGATGACGGCATATGGCTGTATGATGTGGAATTCCGTAAAGACCAGGCAGAGTATGACTATGAGATTGATGCGGTAACAGGAGAAATCCTGCAATTTGACCAGGATGCCGAGCACTACCAGAATACTACTGCCTCCAGCGGCAATACAGGACAGATGCTCACAGAGGAAGAGGCAGTGAAACTGGCCCTGGCCCATGCAGGGGTGGACCGAAAGGATGCCCAGTCCTTACAGGTGGAACTGGACTATGATGACGGGCGGAGCGAGTACGAGGTGGAATGGGACGTAGGCCGGACGGAGTATTCCTGCGATGTGGACGCATACAGCGGCCAGATCCTCAGCTTCGAGAAGGAACTTGACTGAGGATCCGTAAGGAACTTGTGGGATAAGGAACTTCTGGCTGTTAGGAATGGTTTATTTATTCATTTTATAAGGCGGGTCTGCAGGGTAGCCTCCCTTGAGCTTCTGCATGCCGCGCTGGATGGCATCCTTGGAGTTCTTCCAGTCCGCGTCTTTGTTGCGGTAGTCGAACTTTTCTACCATCCAGGCCACGTCCCCGGCCAGCCGTTTCATGTTCTCCTCCATAAGGGGAAGCAGGACGGCATAGAAGGATTCCTTGTCCTTGTCGGGCAGCTTGGTATCTGCGGCTTCGCAGAGGTCCCCGAAGTGGCACAGGCAGAAGCCTTTGCCGGACTGGATTTTCTGGCGGAAGGCCCCATCCTGCTTCCAGAGGTAGAAAAAGGTATCCATATACCGGTCATAGGTGTCCTTAAACTGGTGACAGATATAGCAGGAGTCCTTTTTCTCACGGACCCACATGCCGATGGTATTGCCGCTTTCTGTAGTCTTGCGGAATTTATCCTTTAAGGAGCTTTTGCCGGGACGGAACCCGGAGAAGGTCTTCTGCATTTCGCTGATCATGCGCAGATAGTGGGTCTTCAGGATCCAGGCATTGCCCAGGGTGTTGCCATAGTCGAACATTTTCTGGAAGTGGGTGCGGCAGAAACCGGCCTTGTCTGTCAGTTCCCGGATATCGGCTTCCATGTAGGAGGAGCCGCTGCCCAGCACGAAGTCCAGAAGGTCCTGTTCAATACTCCGCTCAATATAGCAGAAGGGGCATTCATCGCCTGCGTTTACCGCATCGTTCAAGGGAATGGTATATAGCTGTTCTTTCATGGAGCCTCCTGTTTCCTGGCTGCCCTGGCCTGCGTGGATGGCAGCGGCAGCCTTTTTGTTTAATAATAACAGTTCAGCTAGTCCATGTAAAGGGCTGAACTGTTACATCAAAATTAAGAATTCTTTAGTTGTAAAGTTCCGGCTAAGCGGATACTATAGAATTATAGAAGTGAAGAAAGATGTGGTCAGTGTGGTATTCAGCAGTGTAGAGTTTATACTCTGCTTTCTCCCGGCCTTTTTGCTTCTGTACGGACTCACCCCGAAGGGGATGAAGAATCTGGTGCTTCTGGTAGGAAGCCTGGTCTTCTATGCCGTGGGCGATCCGATGTACTTAATACTGCTGATGGCATCTGTGCTGGTGAACTTCCTAATAGGTTCGCGGCTGGGTGCAGTTCCCGGGACAGATCAAGGGACAGGCGGCAGGAAGGGACAAAAGAGCAAGGGCAGGAGACAGGGCAGACATCGGGTTGAACAATGGGATTTTTCAACCACTGATTTTGATTCCGCAGGGGCGGATAGGGAATATAGGTCCGGAAGGGAGGATGCTCCGGACGGGAGAGAGAGGCAGCAGGCAGCCGACAGGGGATACCGGGTAGACCAGAAGAAAGGGTTACTCCTGCTGGCGGTTCTGGGGAATATAGGGCTGCTTGTGCTGTTCAAGGGTGGACTGGGTGACGCAGGCCTGCCCCTGGGCATTAGTTTTTATACCTTTCAGATCCTGTCCTACCTGGTGGATGTCTATAAGGGGGACGTGGCAGGGGAGGATTCCTTTGTGCGGTTTGCTTCGTATATTGTGATGTTTCCCCAACTGATCTCCGGGCCTATTGTAATGTATGGGGAAGTGCGGGATGCGCTGCAGGAGCGGAAGTTTACCGCAGAAGGCATCCAGGAGGGGCTGAAGGTGTTTACAGCAGGGCTTGCAGCGAAGGTGCTGCTGGCAGAGCGGATCGGCATTTTGTGGCAGGAAGTGCAGGTGACTGGCTTCGAGAGCATTTCCATCCCCCTGGCCTGGATGGCGGCTGTGGCGTACTCCATGAAGCTTTATTTTGATTTCTACGGATATTCCCTGATGGCCATCGGGTTGGGCAGAATGCTGGGCTTTGCGCTTCCGGAGAATTTCCAGGAACCCTATATGTCCGGTTCCGTGCGGGAATTCTATCGGAGATGGCATATGACCCTGGGCAGATGGTTCTGTAAGTATGTGTATATCCCCCTGGGTGGCAGCCGGAAGGGGGAACTGCGCACAGTGTGTAACCTGCTGGTGGTGTGGCTGCTCACATCCATCTGGCATGGAGGAACGCCGAATTTCCTCATATGGGGTATGCTCCTATGGCTTTTCATTGTGTTGGAGCGCCAGCTGGAAGCCCTGGGATTCCTCCGGCTGTTCCAGGCAGGCCCCTTAAGACTGATTCCCAGGCTCTACCTGTGGATGGTGATTCCCGTGACATGGATGTGTTTTGCCATCACGGATGTGTCCCAGCTCCAGATCTTCCTGGGCAGGATGTTCGGGGTGGTGGAAGGGATCCGGGTCAGTCCGGGGGACTGGAGCCGTGCCCTGGGCACATACTGGCATCTGTTCGCCATTGGGGGCATTGCCTGTACGCCAGTGCTTAGGAAGTGTTTCCACAGGTGGAAGGATAAGGTGCCGGTGGTAGTGCTTCTCGTGGCATTGTTCTGGCTCTGCATCTATAGGTTACAGGTGGAAGGGCAGAATCCTTTTATGTACTTTGACTATTGACTTTACAGGGTACCAGGGCCAAAAGGTCAAAATACCTTTTTGTCCAGACATCTTTATACAGGATAGGGTTGTTTCCTTTTTTGAGGTGAGATACATTGAGACGGATGAGAAAATGGTACTATTTGATTTTGCTGGTGGGGACAGGGGTGATATACCTGTCCCTTGTAGATAAGTGGCAAGTGTATGCCAAGCCCCTGGCAGAAGTGAAGGAATGGTACGCCAGGGTCAGTGTCCTGGAAGAGGGAGGAACTCCGGATGGATCTGTGGAAGGCGGGCAGGTGCCCTGGCCGGACCTGCCAGGTACCTCACCTTCCACGGAATCCCAGGCCGGTGACCATCCGGAAGAAGGGGATACAGGAGCGGGCCAGGGACAGACCGGGGAAGACGGGACAGGGACTATGGAGGGAGAGGCTTCCGGGGAAGGGTCTTTGGATGGGGAGCCTGGAGGAGAACAAGGTGCTTCCAGCCAGCCAGACCCTGGCCAGGAAGGACCTGCCGGAGGGCAGGAGGATCCTGCCGCACCAGGTGGGGAAGGAGACCAGGGCGTTTTGAACCAGGATCCGGGAGAACCGGTGTACATGACAGTGGAGGATTCTTATTTTGCAGATGCGGTCTTCATCGGGGATTCCAGGACGGTGGGTATGTACGAATACGGCGGCCTGGAGGAGATCTCCACCTTCTATGCCTCCAAGGGGCTGACGGTGTATAAACTGTTTGACGCCGAGATCGTACCGGTGGAAGGCCAGAAGAAAAAGATCACGGTGGAGGAGGCCCTGCAGCAGAATTCCTTTTCCAAGATCTATCTGATGATCGGGATCAACGAGATGGGTACAGGGACTGTGGAGACTTTTGTAGAGAAATACAAAGAGGTGGTGGATCACCTGCTGGAACTGCAGCCAGATGCCATTCTCTACATTCAAGGACTGATCAAAGTCACTACAGCCCGTTCCCAGAAGGGGGATTATATCAACAATGAGGGCATTGTGGCCAGGAATGAGGCCCTGGCAGGTCTGGCAGACAACAGGAGGACTTTTTATCTGGATGTGAACCCTATGATCTGTGATGAGACAGGTGGGATGGAGGCCTCTTATACTTTTGACGGGGTACATCTCAAGGCGCAGTATATTGAGATATGGAAAGACTTTTTGAAGAGCCATGCCATCCAGATGGAAGAAGGATTAGAAGGAGAAGACTATGGGGCCTAAAGCGGGAAATAGAAAACTGCAGGTTGACATGCTTCGGATCCTGGCGGCCTTCAGTGTGGTGATTCTCCATAGTGCTGCCCAATTCCGGCATGTGCTGCCAGTGCCGGCCTTACATGGAAGGAAGTACTGGTGAAAATAGCAGGAGGCCAGATCCATTTGTGGTATCTGCCCATGTTGATAGGGATCTATATGCTGCTGCCTGTGCTGCGCAGTTGGGTATTGCATGCGGAGGTACAGAATATCCGCTATTTCCTGGTGCTATTCTTCATACTACAGATTCTGCGCTCTACAGTCATGGTTTTTGTGGAAAGTGAGACTTTCCGGCAGGTTCTGTTTTTAGGGGAGATCCAGATGGTATGCAGCTATCTGGGATACTTTGTCTGGGGATATTATATGGTACATGTGGGAATTCCCAAGAAATATGGCAAGTATCTCTATCTGTCAATCCTTCCTTCCATGCTATGCAATATTTTGATCAGTAATGCACAGTCAGTAGAAAAGGGTGTGGCAGATGGCCGGATTTATGACAGCTACGGCCTTTTTACCTTTCTGATCGCAACAGCCCTTTTTCTGTTTTTTACAGAAAAAGGGAAGAAGTGGGCTCTTGGCCGGGTGGGCGAAGTGCTGGTTACGGAAGTGTCCAAGGCCACTCTGGGAATCTACCTGACCCATGTGGGAATCATTGACCTATTGAAGCAGTTGGGAATTCATAGTGCCACAGTACCTGTAGTGGGTGTACCACTGCTGGCCATATTGGTGTTTCTGCTGGGCTGCATGGCATCTGCCCTCCTGCGGCGCATTCCCCGGAAGGTATCTGTGCTGAACAGGTATCTCATCTGCCGTACAGTCCCGTCCCGGACTGTGTGGGAAGGAGGAAGCGGTAGCTGGCAGTGGCCTGCTGTAGGTGTTTCGTGGTTACTTTTTATGGGGTGGTGCCGCGATAAGTTTTCCTTGACTGTTATCCGGCGGGATAATATGATGGAAGGCAGGGTGCAGTCCACAGCGGGAGAGGACTGCAATTATCCCACACAGGAGGATATGTCCATGAGCGACAAGAAAAAAGTGACAAGGAAACAGAAAGGTTCTGCCCAGGGCGCAGGAAGCGGCAATATTCTGGGGGAAAGCGGCATCTATGATGCCAAGGTGCTGGGAGTGCCCAAGGTAATGATCCTGGGGATACAGCATATGTTCGCCATGTTTGGGGCCACCATCCTGGTGCCCATGCTGACAGGGCTGGATATTTCCACCACCCTGCTCTTTGCGGGACTGGGTACCCTGCTCTTTCATCTGCTGACCAGGGGAAAGGTTCCGGTGTTCTTAGGTTCTTCCTTTGCCTTTCTGGGTGGCTATGCGGTCATGGCGCCCATGCAGGATGCCGCAACAGGGGCGGCCATTGACAACAGTTCCCTGCTTCCCTACGCCTGCTTCGGTGTGGCCTGTTCCGGCCTGCTGTATCTGCTGCTGGCCCTGTTGATCAAACTGTTCGGTACCAGCAGGGTCATGAAGTTCTTTCCGCCGATTGTGACAGGCCCCATCATTATCGCCATCGGACTGACCCTGTCCTCCTCTGCCATCGGTAATTGCTCGGATGACTGGCTGATTGCCCTGGTGGCCATTGCCCTGGTCATTGTCTGCAATATCTGGGGGAAGGGGATGGTGAAGATTGTGCCCATTATCATCGGCGTCTGCGGTTCCTACCTGCTGGCCGCCGTACTTGGCCGGGCCGATTTCTCCCCGGTGGCAGAAGCTTCCTGGGTGGGTTTTCCTATCCACTGGGAGCGCACGGCATTCTGGGCATTGTCCGACGGCAATACCAACCTGCTGGTGAATTCCATTATCACCATCATGCCCATTGCCCTGGCCACCATGGTGGAGCACATCGGTGATATCTCTGCCATCTCTTCCACCGTGGGGAAAAATTATATCAAGGAACCTGGCCTGCACCGTACCCTGCTGGGGGATGGCCTGGCCACCATACTGGCGTCCCTGTTCGGGGCACCGGCCAACACCACTTATGGGGAGAACACAGGGGTACTGTCCCTGACTAAGGTCTTCGATCCCCTGGTGATCCGGATTGCGGCGGGATTCGCCATCCTGCTCTCCTTCTGTCCTAAGTTCGCGGCCGTGATCGGCTGTATGCCCAAAGGCACAGTGGGCGGCGTGTCCCTGGTGCTCTATGGCATGATCTCCGCAGTGGGTGTGCGCAATATTGTGGAGACAAAATGTGACTTTTCCAAGAGCCGCAACGTGATCATAGCGGCGTTGATCCTGGTGCTGTCCATCGGCATCAAATACAGTGCCGCAGAGGGCATTTCCTTCATGGTGGGAGATGTGCCCATTATGCTCTCCGGCCTGGCAGTGGGGGCGCTGGTGGGGATTGGCTTAAATGCGGTGCTGCCGGGCAAGGACTATGTGTTTGATGAGGAGAAACCGGACCATACAGGAGTGAATTTTGCAGTGAAGGGAAACTGAGGAGGTTTCTATGAAAATAGCAGATATGCATTGTGATACCATATACCGGCTTCTGTGCCGGAAAGAGGAGGGCAGGCCTGAGTCCCTTAGGGAAAACAAAGGACATCTGGATCTGTTGCGCATGAAGCAGGCCGGATATCTGGTCCAGAATTTTGCCATGTTCGTGGAGCTGGACCGGGACGGGGATCCCTGGGAGAGGGTACAGAAGCTGTACCAGTATTACAGGGAGGAACTGGAGGAGAACCGGGAACTGGTGGCCCCGGTACTCCGGTATTCTGACATTGCTGTCAATGAAGCGGCGGGAAAACTGTCTTCCATGCTCACGGTGGAGGAGGGCGGTGTCTGCAAAGGAGACCTGGATAAGCTGCAGCAGCTATATGACATGGGGGTGCGGATGATTACCCTGACCTGGAACTTTCCCAATGAACTGGGATTCCCCAACCTGGATTCCCACAAGGGCCAGGGACTCCAGGAGGCCATGAAGATCCTGGAAGGGACCAGGCCCGGCACAGGGGAATACGCATCCAGGCAGGCAGCGGCACAGAAGGCTTTTGCGGCTTTCAACCACAAGGCCAACGAAACGGATGGACTGACGCAGAAAGGCAGGGAGTTTGTGGTGCACATGGAGGAACTTGGTATGATTCCCGATGTGTCCCACTTGTCTGATGCGGGGTTCTACGATGTATGTCAAGTGGCGAAGAAACCTTTTGTGGCCAGCCATTCCAATGCCAGGCAGGTCTGCGGCTGTGTCCGGAACTTGACGGACGACATGATCCGGCATCTGGCAGAGAGAGGCGGCGTCATGGGGCTGAACTATTGCACGGATTTCCTGGAGGAGGTTCCTGTGGGCCAGGCCAATCCCGGTACCATAGCTTCCATTGCTCACCATGCGAAACATATAGTAAATGTGGGGGGGATGGAAGTGCTGGGCCTGGGGAGCGATTTTGACGGGATCGGCACCCACGCGGAGCTTCCCGGAGGAGAGGCCATGGGGGCTCTGTGGGAAGGGCTGCATGGGGCAGGCTTTACGGAAGGGCAGTTGGATGCCATTTTCTGGAAGAACGTACTCAGGGTGTATCGGGATACTTTGCCATAGGGCTGGAAGAACCTGATAGGAAGATGCATCTGGGAAGCATACATATGAATAAGGGACACAGGTCCTGTGGCCCTTTCTACAGACAGGGAACGGAATGGGTAAGCGGACGGGATGGAAGAGATAAGGATATACAATAAAAACAACATATACCAGAAGTTCCAGGTGCTGAAGACCAACCGGAACAAGAGATACCGCTATCACGAATTTCTGGTGGAGGGAGTCCGCAGCCTGAACGAGGCAGTGGAGAATCACTGGAAGATCCAGTCTTTTCTCTATGACAGGGATCATCTCTCAGACTGGGCCAGGGATATGATCCGGAAGGTGAAGACCCAGAGGAATTACTGTCTGCCAGCCGGACTGATGGCAGAACTCAGTGGCAAGGAAGATACCTCCGAACTGATGGCAGTGATTGAGATGCGGGAAGATGTGCTGGAGAAGGTACCTCTCTCTGAGAATCCTTTTATCGTCCTCTTCGACAGGCCTTCCAACAAGGGGAACCTGGGCACCATGATCCGTTCCTGTGACGGCCTGGGGGCAGATCTGCTCCTGCTCACGGGACATGGGGTGGACCTGTATGACCCGGATGTGGTGGTATCGGCCATGGGATCCTTTTTCAACCTGCCAGTGATACGGGTGGAGGACAACAGCCAGCTTGTAGCCTATATAACCAGCCTGCGGGAGAGGTATCCGGGCTTTGTCACCATAGGCACAACAGCCCACCAGGAGACACCGGTTTATCATGTGGACTTGAGGGGACCGCTGATGCTGATGATGGGCAATGAGACCATGGGGCTGAGCCATGCCTTCAAAGAGTTCTGCGACAGGCTGTGTACCATACCCATGGGGGAGATGTCCTATGCCTCTTCCTTCAACGTAAGCTGTGCAGCGTCCATCCTGATGTATGAGGTGACCAGACAACGGGCAGGGCAGAGATTTTGAAAAGAGAGAAATTCATATCTGTCAGTGATGACATAGCGGACATCGGTCTGCCTGGAATTCCAGGCAGACCGGTTTTTATAGGCTGATTAAGCCTGGCTCATGGAATCTGCAGATGTTTTTTGACAGAAGGGACCAGACAGGGTACAATAGTTGAAAGCGGTACAGGGACGGGGAATCCAGGTACCAGCCCGGAAGGAATCCGGGGAGGGAAGGAAGCATCTTAGGGCTGTTATGGAAGAAGGAGCAGGGGTATGGATCAAAAGAAAAAAAAGGAACACGGGATCGTGCTCACCGGGATGCCGGTGTCGCCGGGGGCAGTGGTGGCCCGGGCCTATGTACAGGATAATCCTGGGCTACAGTGGCAGGAGCCTGACCAGGCCCGCTTTGATCCGGGCAGGGAAGGGGAAATGCGGGATGCTTTTTACCGGGCAGTGTTCCAGGCCAGGGAGGAACTTGCCTGCCTTGCAAGAGGGGCTGGTTCTGAAGTCCAGGGGGAGATTTTTGCAGCCCAGAGAGAAATCCTGGAGGATGAGGAACTGTTGTCCCGGATAGGGCAGGCTATCCTGGAGGAGCGGCTGGAACCGGAGTCAGCCATTAGAAGGGTATTTGCAGCATATGAGGCATTGTTCTGCAAAATGACAGACCCTCTGATTGCTGCCCGGGTAGCAGACCTGCAGGATGTGAAGAGGCGTCTTCTGTGTATCTGTCAGGGTGGGGAAGGACAGCGTATCCTTCCTCTGAAGGAGGAAGTGATCCTTGTGGCCAGGGATCTGCTGCCCAGCGATATGGCCTGCCTGGACCGGGCACATATCAAAGGGATCATCACAGAGATGGGAGGAACCAATTCCCACACTGCCATTCTGGCCCGGAGCCTCCAGATTCCGGCAATATCCGGGATCCAGGGAGCCACACGCCGGATTCCTCAGGGTATCCTGGCGGCACTGGATGCAGTGGCCGGGGAGGTGATCCTGGAACCGGATGAGGTGCAGCAGGCCAGGTATGGGAAGATACAGGAGCAGCTCCTGGCAAGGCGCAGGGAGGAGGCAAGATATCTTTCCAGGCCGGGAAGTACCCGGGACGGGAAAGTCATGGGAATGGGGATCAACATTGGTTCCGGGGAAGTGTCAGTTCCGGGGGAACAGTATGATTTTGTGGGACTGCTGCGCACGGAATTCCTGTATATGGAGCATACGGCGCCGCCTACAGAGGAGGAGCAGTATGAGGTGTACCGGAAGGTGCTGAGGCAGGCAAATGGGAAGACGGTGACACTTCGGACCCTGGATATAGGCGGGGATAAAGCCCTGCCCTGCCTGGCGCTTCCCAGGGAGGAGAATTCCTTCCTGGGCAGCCGTGGGCTGAGACTATGCCTTGCCAGGCCGGAGATCTTTCAGACCCAGTTGCGGGCAGCACTACGGGCATCTGCTCTGGGAGACCTGGAACTGCTCTTTCCCATGGTGGGAAGCCTGGAGGAGATCTTCCAGGCCAGGGCCTGGGTGAGGAAAGCCATGGAAGGACTTGCCGCGGAAGGATTCTCCTACAATCCCCATATCCGGATGGGCATCATGATCGAAGTCCCTTCCATTGCCCTGGTGGCAGACCTGGCGGCAGAGGAGGTGGATTTTGCCAGCATTGGCACCAACGACCTGGCTCAGTATGTCAGCGCAGCAGACCGGATGAACCCCGGGATGGGGCCTTATTACCAGGGCTATTCCCCGGCCATGCTACGTCTTCTGGAGAGAATCTTCTCAGCCTTCGCCGCCCGGCATAAGCCTGTCTGTGTCTGTGGGGAAATGGCAGGGGATCCCCAGGGATCCGTGCTGCTGGCAGGGCTGGGGGCCAGGAAGCTGAGTATGGATCCAGCCAGCCTGGCGGGGGTGAAGGCAGCCCTGGCCAAGGTCTCCCTGGAGGAGGCGAAGAACCTGGCAGGAAGGTGTCTGTGTCTTCGGACCCAGGAGGAGATCCTGGGGGAACTGGTGGGGCATGAATCATTTTGACTGTCATTGGCCTGCATCGGATTTTAGGACCTTTTGGCCCTGGTATCACAACATTACAAGGTTTGTGGTGACAGATAAGCTGCCGGAGATGAGACACCGGTTCGGATTAGTAGTGATTCATGGAAGTACCCCTCAGTGCAAAGGAACTCGTTTCAAGCTTGGATTCGTAGTCATTTGGGAGAATACCTAGTCCAATATCCCGGGAACTGCCATATCCGGCATGGCTGCCCGCCGCTCATAGGGGGATGCCAGATCCAGGGTGCGCCCTTCCTGGCTGCTCTTCTCGAAGGTGGTCAGAATCTCCAGCACATGAAGGGTCTGCTGGACATCTGCCCGGACGCTGCGTCCGGTCCGCAGGGCCTTGGCCATGTCTGCCACGCCCAGTCCCCTGCTGTTCTCCCTGTAGTCATAGAGCAGGGGCATTTCCTTGAAGCTGCCGTCCTGAGGCCTGAGGAGCCGGATGGGACCGCCGAAGCAATTGGGATCCGGTACCTCCAGGGTGCCCTTGGTGCCGTAGATTTCCAGGCAGGCCTGTCTGTCATAATATACGTCAAAAGTAGTCAGCACGGTACCGATGGCGCCGTTTTCGAACTGCAGCAGTCCGGCGATGTGGGTGGGCACTTCCACATCGATCACAGTCCCCTTTTTGGGCTGGCTGGTGATGGTCCGCTGGGGAAAACTGCATCCGGTCATGCCGCTGATATTTTTTACCCGTCCCACCAGGTTGACCAGGGCTGTGAGGTAGTAGGGTCCCATATCCATCATGGGGCCTCCGCCGCACTGGTAATAGAATTCCGGTGCCGGGTGCCAGTTCTCATGCCCGTGGCAGGCCATCCGGGCCTGTGCGCCGATCACATCCCCGATCATGCCGTCATCGATGAGTCTGCGGCAGGTCTGGATCCCTGCCCCCAGGAAGGTATCCGGCGCACCGCCTAAGAGCAGGCCCTGGCGCTTGGCAAGCTCTGCCAGTTCCAGGCCTTCCCCATAGGAGGCAGCCAGGGGCTTTTCGCTGTAGACATGTTTGCCGGCCAGCAGTGCCGCCTTGGTAGTGCGGTAATGCTCACCCGGGCGGGTGAGGTTCAGGACAATTTCCACCTCTTTGTCGGCAAACATTTCCTCCATGGTGTCATAGACTTTGGGAATATGGTACTTCTGGCTGGCTTCCTGGGCCTTCTCCTTGAACAGGTCACAGACGGCAATGATCTCCACTTCCTGGAACAGCTCGGTGAGATTCTGGAAATAGATGCCACTGATGGCACCTGTGCCCAATACGCCGATTTTTACTTTTTCCATAAAGATACCTCCTGGTTATATTATCTTGTGGATGCACTTAGATGGCATCCTAAAGAGGTTGACTATGCCCCCTCTTACGAGATTAGATTTTCTTTTCACCTTTCACACTTCCCTCCTGCTGCCCATACCAGCCCCCGTTCCATAAGGATCCCTGCGGTGGGGAATTTCTCGAACACATCGTCGTGATGGCCCAGGGAGCAGTAGAATACCCTGCCTTTCCCCCAGAATTTGGTCCAGGCCACCGGCATGTCCACGGCCTTGTTGGAACTGTGATAGGAAGGGAATACCGGGAAACGGGTGCTGGCCAGCACTTCCACCGCCGGATCCACATGGAGATAGTACTGCTCGCTGCATACAGGGAAATCCTCCAGTCCTTCCACGATGGGACTGGATCCCTTGTGGATCGTCACCATGTAGTCGATGCCGTCCCCGCCGGGATGGCTGACCCACTGTCCACCAGTCATAAATTGCCAATCTACGTCCTGCCGGAAGGCATCGCACATGCCGCCGTGGCATCCGGCCAGGCCGCAGCCTGTAGCTACCGCCAGACTGATATTTCTGCTGTATTCCGGTGCAATCTCCCCCATGGTCCAGCAGGGAACGATCAGATCAAGCCCCATCAGCTTCTCCTTATCAGCCAGCACTTCCTGGCTGTCATAGACTTCGCAAGCATATCCGTGTTTTTCCAGCATTTTCTGGAACCGATGGGCTACCAGGGCCGGTTCATGGCCGTCCCAGCCTCCCTGGAAGATCAGTGCTTTTCTGGATGTGTCCATGAAAATTCTCCTTTCCTATAGAGGGTTGTTGGTAACAGTCCAGGGTTTTCCTGAACTGTTACGGTTGTTGGATGACTGTTTACAACAATTCTTTTCTCTCCCTTGTAATATAGCAGGTTTTCCTGTAAAATGATTGTCACAAACGCAAAAAAAGCAGTCACAAATTGCACAATATGCAGGCGTGTTCGTGTGTTTCTGGAAAGGAAACGCAAGGTTACTGTTTACCTGGCATCGCCGCGAGATGTATTTAAGTACTTCTTGCGGGAAGATCCGGGTCTGTCCGAAGAGGGCCGGGGAGGGATCATGAGACCATTTTATGAAGACAAACAGGATAAATTCCAGTGTTCCGTTGTGAAGGATCTTACTTTTCCGGCACACCTGCACAGTGCGGTAGAATTGATCTTCCTGCTGGAAGGTTCCCTGGAAGTCACTGTCCAGGGGCAGACCAGAAGGCTGGGACAGAATGAGGCGGCATTGGTCTTCCCGGAGATGGTACACAGCTACCAGGCCACGGGATCCAGCAGGGCCGTCCTGTGTATCTTCGCGCCAGCCCAGGTAAAGGAGTATTACCACCAGTTCCGCGACAGACAGCCCCAGTGTCCCTTCCTTTCCTGTGGGCGGGACAATCCGGACATTCCCGCGGCCTTTGAACATCTGCTGTGTTATGCAGAAGAGCCGGGACCAGTGCGGATAGCCTGGCTGAACCTGATCCTGGCATATTTGGCAGGGGAGATGATGCTGCTTCCCAGGGACGGCCCGGACAAGGCGGATGTAGGATATCAGCTTGTCTCTTATATTTCCCAGCACTTTAGGGAGCCGCTGACCCTGGACTTTCTGGCCGGGGAACTGCATTTCAATAAATATTATATCTCCAGGGTGTTCACAGGGAAGCTGCACTGCGGCTTTTATGAGTATGTCAACCGGCTGCGGGCAGATTATGCCGCCAGGCAGCTTCGAGATACGGATCTGTGCATCACGCAGGTCTGGCAGGAGGCAGGGTTCGAGAGCCAGAAGACTTTCAACCGCATTTTCCGGGCCTGTTATCAGATGACTCCTTCCCGGTATAGGAAGGGGTAGATGTGAGATTACGTTTCATGGGGTGGTGCCGCGAGGTGTTTTTGTGCGAACTTTACACATAAATCCCGAGACAACCTGCGCCAAAACGCCTGTATTTGACGTTTTGTGTGCATATGTTGCTGTGAACGGAGTGAACAGTAATGAGTGGTGAAAGCGGTTTTCCCGGGTAGTTAAAAGAAGGTTTACACCCTGGCAAAATGTAGATATAATAGAAAGCAAAAGCGGTACCTGCAACGGGACTGACCCAGGGGGCCGGTGCCATGGAAACAATATGACCGGAAAAGGAGAGGTTGTGTGGTATCATTATGAATTTCAACATCGATAAAACGGAGTTCGTTGCTTTTGTGGATTCCGCCATGGAGCAGAGGGAAGCAGGTACAGAAGATGGACAAATCTGCAGGGAGCGGCTTGCAGTCAAAACAGGGGAGGAGTTCCTTGACAGGCGGGGGGAAGCTTTCCTGGCAGAGGAAGGGCAGGCCTTTGGGGAAGCTTTAAGGAGGCTTTCTGCCATCTGCAATGAAAAGGGCAGGAAATGCAGGGAATGTCCGGTGGCGAAGTATTGTAATACCCATATCCTGGAGGCCAGAAAGCAGGTTAGTACAGATGCCTTGAAGATGGTGGATCTCTTCTGCGGGGCCGGGGGGCTTTCCCTGGGCTTTACCCAGGAAGGCTTTGTGACGGCCCTGGCCAATGACATTCAGGAATGCTGTGTGGATACCTATGCCCACAATCATCCGGAGACACCCAGGGATCACATTGTACTGGGGGATATTAAGGATGTGATGGAAGGGCTGGAGGAACTGGTCTGCGGGCAGAAGATCCATATTGTGGTGGGAGGGCCGCCCTGCCAGGGGTTCAGCATGGCCAACAGGCAGAGGCTGATTGACGACCCCCGGAACTACCTGTACAAAAGCTATGTGGAAGCCGTGGAGAGGATCAGGCCGGATTTCTTCGTAATGGAGAATGTGAAAGGCATGTTGTCCGTGGCTGACCAGGTGAAGGAGGATTTCCAGGAAATCGGATATGCCGTGGAGTATCATGTCCTGAATGCAAAAGATTACGGGGTTCCGCAGAATCGGGAGAGACTGCTCTATATCGGCAACTGCACCGGGGTGGACAATGAAGAGATTTTCCGGAAGATAGAGGCCCTGGGCAGGACAATTCCGGACCATGTCCTGGGGGATGCCCTGTGTGGGCTGCGGCCACTACAGGCATTGCGGATCAAAAATGCCACTGAAGAGGGCACCAGGGAGAGTGGCTATAAAATAGAACGCAATCTGTCAAAGGAATGCAACGCATACATCACGTATATCAACCAGGGACGGAAGATCCCCACAGTGGCCAACCACAAGGCCCGGTATAACAATGACCGGGATATCGAGATCTTCGGGCGGATGTGCCAGGGGGACAAATCCGATGATCCCAAGATTGCCGATATCATGCCTTACGCCCGCAGGAACGGGATTTTCAAGGATAAATATTTTAAACTGGAAGAAAACAAGGTGTGCAAGACCATTACGGCCCATATGAAATTTGACTGTAATATGTATATTCATCCCACCCAGGCCAGGGGGCTGACACCCAGGGAGGCGGCGCGGGTGCAGTCCTATCCGGATGACTACTTTTTCCGGGGGGCTTACACGAAGACGTACATGCAGATCGGGAATTCTGTCCCTCCCCTGCTGGGACGGGCCGTTGCCCAGGTGATCAAGTCATATATTAGGAGCAGGTTGCCTGACAGGGGGTAGGAAACGGGTGCGCAGGAGAACACTTTAGAGAAAGGTGGCAGCGACAGATGGCGAATCTCGGTATCAAGGTAGAGGATGTCTTGAAGAAATTTTATGAGGTGCAGCCGGATGGGAGAATCAAGGGTCTGTATGCTATACGGGAGAAGGGACAGCCGGAGGGTGAGCTGTTGTGGTATGTCTTTGGCAGCAACAACGCCACCTACCACAGTTCGGGCAATGACTGCGTCATACGGGATATCAACCAGAGCAATTCCGGTTATCTGGGCAGGTTGAAAGCCGCGTTTGGGAAGGCCAGGCAGGAGGAGCGCAAGATTTTCTGGCTGGTGCTGGTGTACGGGGACAGCATCGGCCTGCCGCCCTCCGGGTACGACTGGATGGCATCCGTGGAACTGCGGGTGAACCTGGACCGGATCACGGCTAGTCTCAGTATGCGGAACTATCCAGTGGGAAAGGGCAGGCCCGGGTATTTTGGCCCGGGTTATATGAGAATCGACCAGGACAGATATTTCAGCACCACATTTATCAGTTGTAAGGATGAGGCAGGGGAATTCACTTCCCAATATATGGATCCCTATTTCAGAATCTACGACAACCGGCCTTATCACGACATTGTGGAAGTGGTGGAAGAGGAGGCATGGGAACAGGACACTGACACAGAGGGGTTCCCCGCAGAGGCGGTGCCCAGGCTTACAGGGGCAGAAAATATTCTCCTGTACGGAGTGCCGGGTGCTGGAAAGAGTCACTTGATCAAAGCAAAATACTGTGATGATGCGGCTTATATGGAGCGGGTGGTGTTCCATCCGGAATATACCTACTCTGATTTTGTGGGACAGATTCTTCCGCAGGTGGAAAAGGTACAGGGGGAAGAGACGGAAGAAAGGCTGCGCTACCGGTTTACGCCGGGTCCCTTCACCAGGGTGCTGCAGAAAGCCTGGAAGGATCCGGGACATTATTACTATCTGGTGATAGAGGAGTTGAACCGGGGGAATGCGCCAGCCATTTTCGGGGAGATGTTCCAGCTTCTGGACAGGAAAAGGGAGGAAGAGGATTACCCGGAGGAAGAACTGGGGGAGAGCACATACGGCATCTCCAGCTATGATGTGGCAGGGGAAGTGTATGGAGATGGAACCCGCCAGGTCAGGATTTTGTCCAATTTGTATGTGCTGGCTACCATGAACACCGCAGACCAGAATGTATTTACCATGGATACCGCTTTCCAGAGGCGCTGGGCCATGAAGCCGGTGAGGAATGACATTGCCGGGGCAAGACATGCGGACAGCCGGATTGAGGGATCAGAAGTGACCTGGCTGGCCTTCGCATCCGTAATCAATGACCTGGTGCTGGATGCAAATGAGCAGATGATCAGTTCGGAAGATAAACGTCTGGGAGCTTATTTTGCAAGCCCGGGAGAACTGTCTGTGGACAGGTTTCCAGGGAAGGTGCTGAAATACCTCTGGGACGATGCATTTAAAATGGATCGGGATATCCTGTTCGGATCCCGGTATAAGTCCCTGGAGGATGTGATCACTGCCTATGAAGAGGCGCCGGGAGACAGGCTGGAGGCAGTGCTGGCAGAGCAGGTTTACAGGAAGATGTACTCTTTTAGAAGGGGCCAGTAAGAAGGGGCAGGGTATTCTGGAACTTTAAGGGAAGAACTGCCTGGAAGGGGGGAGGCCCTTGAAGTTCCAGGGAAGGACTGCCTGGAAAAAGGAGCCTGGAAGGGGAGCAGATGCCGGGGGACATAGGGAAAGCGCTGCTGTCCCTGGTGCCGGAGGCTGTGTTACCGGGGAGGACGCATTGACGGGAGGTGGGGGTTACGGAAAAAACTGGCCTCGCAGAAAAGTGTTGTGTGAATACAAAGGGTACGGATGCCTTTGTGGGTGTCAAGTGCCAGGATGGGGATATCCGTATCCACTTTCCACTGGGTTATCACCTGGGGAAATGTGAGAAAGAGATCCGACGGGATATTCTGCTTCTGTTTGCTGTGCTTGCTTCCTTTACGAAAAAGAGGGATTCGGTATTACAGGGACAGGCAAAGAATTATGAGGAAGTGGATTTTCCCATGCAGTCCTATCTACACTTGATCCGTGATTTCCTAACCAGGGGATATTACAGGGAGCGGGAAGCCAGATACCAGGTGGACGGAACCGGGAAGATTCACTGGGGCAGGACCATAAAGACCCGGAAACCGTATATACAGGATCTGGATGTCTGCTATCTGGATTTTGTCACCAGAAAGAGCCAGGATAAAGAGGATGAACTGCTCACGCGGATCCATGAATACTGTGTCTATGAGAGTTTTCAAAAGGTGGGCTGGCTGTTCACGGCCTCTATGCCCGCGCCCCCCCGGATCGGCAAAAAGGACAGGGTATTCAAGCAGGTGCTGCGGGATAAGATTGCAGCAACCTATCAGGACAGGAACAGACAATTGTTTGGCCATATGCTGGCTATTATGGAGTATAAGGGAGATCCCTCTTCCGGGCAGAATTACAGATATGGCACATACCGGTTTGAGTATGTGTGGGAGAAGATGATAGACAGAGCCTTCGGGATCCCGGACAAGGCAGAGTATTTTCCAAGAACCTGGTGGAGCCTTAAGGATGGGATACACCCCAATGCCTGCCTGGAGCCGGACACCATTATGATTCTGGAAGAGAAGGTGTTTGTGCTGGATGCCAAATACTACAAGTACGGAATCACGGGAGATCCGAGGGATCTGCCGGAGTCTGCATCTATCAACAAGCAGATTACCTATGGGGAATATGTGGCTATGCTATCCAGGCAGAAGGATTTCCCCAAAAAGCACGGGAAGGACGTGGAAGTCTATAATGCTTTTCTCATGCCCTACGATGCTGTGAGTGAAATCTGGGCAGACAGGGTTGAAGACATTTTCCCGGCAGCTGTCCATAGGATTTTGAAGGAGGCCGGGGAAGAAGTACAGGAAGACAGATACCGCTGTGCAGGGGAGGAGCGGAGCCTGGGGATGCGCTGCATCGGGGAGGCCTGGTCTGACTGGAAGGACAGGACAGAAGCTTACATGCGGATCAAGGGGATTCTCATCGATATGAAGGCATTGATGTGCCTTGCGGTCCGTAGGGAGAAAGACGGGAGCAGGAGACTGGCAGAACTGATTGCTGCGGGAGGTGAGCCAGGCAGCTGTGAAGCAGATTCTCTGAGGACAGCTATGTTCACCGGGAAGACGGAGGACGGATGGGGTGATATTGGGTGAATGCCACGGGGCGTGTGGTGTCAGCGGCACATGACTGGCACTGACCGAAGGAAGGCTGGCTTTATGACGTTGCCTGCGAAGGCAACTATCATGCTGCTGGCATGTTGGGTGGCTGTCGCAGATGGGAAGAAAGCCTGGCAGATGGCGGGGAGGGATTGGAGTGGCAGATGTACTGACGAAAGACCAGCGCCGTAAGAATATGCAGCATATCAAAGGTAAGGATACGAAGATTGAGGTCATCCTGCGCAAGGCCCTCTGGGAGAAGGGCTACCGGTACCGGAAAAATGACAAGAGGCTGCCGGGACAGCCGGATATTGTCCTTACCAAGTATAAGATTGCCATCTTCTGCGATGGGGAGTTCTTCCACGGGAAGGACTGGGAGGTGCTGAAGCCCCGGCTGGAGAAAGGGGCACGCAGCGAATTCTGGATCAGCAAGATCACCAGGAACAGGGAACGGGACGACCAGACCAACAAGCAACTCCTGTTCCTGGGATGGACAGTGATCCGTT
This sequence comes from uncultured Acetatifactor sp., assembly GCA_910586215.1. Taxonomy (GTDB): domain Bacteria; phylum Bacillota; class Clostridia; order Lachnospirales; family Lachnospiraceae; genus Acetatifactor. The sequence goes on from CAJUGH010000035.1 coordinate 35,389, forward strand.
TCTGGGGGAATGAGATCATGAAACATCCGGAAGAATGTGTGAAGGTGATAGAGGAGACCATTTTTGACCAGAAGCTGGCAGACCAGGAAGCGGCAGAGGGACAGTAATGGGTGCACCGGAATTATCTTTTGGGACAGGGGCTATCCAAGGGCTATCCGGTCCTGGATGGCGCTGACAGGATAAAGGAATATCCCGAAATGAAAAAAGAGGCATGTGCAGGGAGGTATCAGAATGCAGGAAAACGAGTTGCTCCAGGAGATTGTAGAGGTGGTTCATACATGTGGGAAAATCATGTGCAGCGCTACGGACATTGAGCGGAAGATCCATCAGAAATCCGGGAAGGGGAATTTTGTGACAGATTATGATTCCAGGGTGCAGGCCATTCTGGAGGAAAAGCTGCTGGCCCTGGTGCCGGAGGCCGTGTTCCTGGGGGAGGAAGACCAGATGGATCACACGGATATCTCCAAGGGATATGCCTTTATTGTAGATCCCATAGACGGCACTGCCAATTTCACCAGGGGCTACAAGGCCAGCAGCATCAGCGTGGCTCTGGCCAGGGACGGATACCCGGTGCTGGGGGTGGTGTACAACCCTTACCAGGAAGAAACCTTTTATGCCCTGCGGGGAGAGGGGGCTTTTCTCAATGGGGAGAGGATCCATACCTCAGAGCGGACACTGGAGGAAGGCCTGGTTCTGTTCGGCACGGCGCCTTACTATGAAGAATTAAGGAAGAAAACCTTTGAGGTGGCATACCGGTATTTCTCCCAGGCAGAAGACCTGCGCAGAAGCGGCTCGGCTGCCATCGACCTGTGCATGGTAGCCTGCGGAAGGGCAGAATTTTTCTTCGAGATGCGGCTTAGTCCCTGGGACTATGCGGCAGGGGCCTTGCTGGTGGAGGAGGCCGGGGGATTCGTCAGCGACCTGGAGGGGAATCCCTTGACCTATGACCGGAAACAGACAGTGGCGGCCAGGGGAGCGAAGGTGGAACTGCTGGAAGGGGTGTAGGAGAAGGATGGGAGTGGTCTGGGCAGGAAGACAGGGAATGGGCGTATTCGGCTATATCCATGAAGCAAGTATTTGCAGGGAATGAAGAGGAGGGTGGGCAGTTTGGGGAAAGAATTTGATCTTTCACAATTTGATACATATAGGGAAGACAATCGAAGAGAAGTGAAGAAGGCAAATGGGGGCCTGCCCAATTCCCTCTGGGATACCTACTCAGCATTTGCAAATAGTTATGGCGGTGTGATTATTCTGGGGGTCAGAGAGGAAAAGGACGGCAGTTGGAGAACGACTGGACTACAGAATGCGCCCAGACTATACAAAGAATTCTGGGATACCATCAATAATCGCAAGAAGGTGAACATAAACCTTCTGTCAGAAGATGATGTGCAGATATACACCGTAAGGCCTAACAGCGATATAATCATGGTGATCTATGTACCCATGGCAAGAAGGGAGCAGAAGCCAGTTTATATCAATGATGACATTTTTGGAGGAACATTCCGTAGAAATTTTGAAGGGGATTATCATTGTACCAGGTTACAGGTAAAAACCATGCTTCGGGATCAGACAGAGGAAACCATGGATATGAGAATCCTGGATGGCGTTTCCATAGATGATTTGAATCATGAAACTATACAAGGATATCGCAACCGACATCGCACCTTAAAGGAGGGGCATCCTTTTGGACGCCTAAGTGACCAGGAGTATCTGAGGAGTATTGGTGCCGCTGCCATTTCCTCGAAAGATGGACGGCTGTATCCTACAGCAGCCGGAATGCTGATGTTCGGGGAGGAGTACAATATTGTGAGACATTTCCCGGAATACTTTCTGGATTACAGGGAAATGCTGGATCCGGTGATTCGATGGACAGACAGGTTACAGTCAAGTTCTGGGGAATGGTCCGGAAATCTATGTGACTTCTATTTTAGGGTTTACAATAAGATTATCAAAGATATCAAGGTGCCATTTAAAATGTCTGGTGGTGACAGGATAGATGACACGCCCGTACACAAGGCAATTAGAGAGGCGTTGGCCAACTGTCTTGTGAATGCGGATTATTATGGTGTAAGAGGAATTGTTATAAAAAAAGAGCCAGATAAAATAATTTTGGAAAATCCTGGATATATTAGGACGGGCAAAAAGCAGATGCGTATAGGTGGTGAGTCAGATCCTCGTAACAAAGCGTTGATGAAAATGTTCAATCTTATTAATATTGGGGAACGGGCTGGAAGCGGTGTGCCAAATATATTCAATGTGTGGGACGATGAAGGATGGGAAGAACCAGAGATTATAGAGAGGTTTGACCCAGACAGGACAATTCTGTCGCTTTCTTTTGTAGAAAGGACTGTAAAAAAAGTGAGCGATAAAGTGAGCGATAAAGTGAGCGATAAAGTGAGCGATAAAATGAGTGAAAAAGATAGGATATTTTATCTGACAATGGTGAAAGTATTCACCGAAGAAGAATTTGTGACTACTAAGATCATGTGTGATGTTACAAACCTGCCAAGTTCCACAGTCCGCCGGTATCTGCACAAGCTTTGCAAGATGCATATGATAAGGGCAGATGGAAGAAATAAAGGAACGAAGTATTATCTGGTCAAGGATTAATAAACAGTAAGAAAATATATTAATAGAAAAGAATAACAAGAGGTAAAGGAGGTATCACATGAAACTACTGGTAATCGGAGGTGTGGCTGCCGGAACCAAAGCAGCCGCCAAGTTCAAGCGGGTGAACCCGGAGGCAGATGTGACCATTGTCACGAAGGGTAAGGACATCTCTTATGCAGGCTGCGGCCTGCCCTATTATGTGGGCGGTTCCATCCCGGAGCGGGAGCAGCTTATTGTAAACACCCCGGAGAAATATACTGCCCTCACAGGTGCCCAGGTGTTCGCCCAGCGGGAAGTGACGGCCCTGGATACCGTAGGGAAAAAGGCCACGGTGAAGAACCTGCGCACAGGGGCAGAAGAGACCTATGAATACGATGCCTGCATCGTGGCGGTGGGGGCTTCCCCGGTGGTGCCACCTCTGCCGGGACTAAACCTGCCAGGCGTCTTCGTGATGCGCACCCCGGACGATGCCATAGAGACCAGGGATTACATCGGAAGGGATGGCGTGAAACGTGCCGTGGTAGTGGGCGGCGGTTTCATCGGCCTGGAGGTGGCAGAGAACTTAATGGAAAAGGGGCTGTCTGTGACGGTGATCGACATGGCGCCCCAGATTATGCCGGGCTTTGACGGGGAGATGGCAGATTACGCCGTGCGCCATCTGGGGAAAAAGGGAATCAAGGTGATGACTTCCACCAGGCTGGAAGGAGTCACAGGTACAGAACGGGCAGAAGGGGTGCAGACAGACAAGGGATTGCTTCCCGCAGATGTGGTGATTCTCTCCATCGGTATCCGGCCAAACACGGGATTTCTGCAGGATACCGGGATTGACATGTTCAAAGGCACCATCCTGGTGGACGAGAAGATGGCCACCAATGTGGCAGATGTATATGCGGCCGGCGACTGTGCCATGGTGAAAAACCGTCTCACAGGAGAGCGCCAGTGGTCTCCCATGGGCTCTTCTGCCAATATGGAAGGCCGCACCCTGGCCCTTATCCTGGGCGGCAGGGAGGTGTCCTATCCCGGTGTGCTGGGAACGGGCGTGGTGAAGCTGCCCGGACTGTCTGGCGGCAGGACGGGCCTGTCCGAGGAACAGGCGTGCGCAGCAGGGTACCAGACCATATGCGCCCTGGCGGTGACAGACGACAAGGCCCATTACTATCCGGGAAGCGCCTGGTTTGCCATCAAGCTGGTGGCAGATGCAGGCACCCATAAGCTGCTGGGCGTCCAGGTCCTGGGGCCCGGGGCGGTGGACAAGGTGACGGATATCGGTGTCATGGCAGTAACCTTCGGGGCTACCTTAGAGCAGATGACTTGTCTGGACCTGGCCTATGCGCCGCCTTTTTCCACGGCCATCCATCCTTTTGTCCAGGCGGTACATATGCTGCTCAATAAGATACAGGGAGACCTGGACAGCTTCACCCCTGCCCAGTACCGGGAAGGCGCCGCAGAAGGCTACCGTGTGGTGGATGTGAATCCGGCAGGGCCTACCATTCCGGGAGCCACCTACGTGGATCTGCTGAAAGTAAAAGGGGAGGTGCCGGGGCTTGGGAAAGACGAGAAGCTGCTCTTAGTCTGTGCCAAGGGCAAAAGGGCATATCTGCTGCAGAACCGCCTCAAAAGATACGGTTATACGAACACAAAGGTGCTGGAGGGATCTTCCTTCTTCAATGAGGTAAAGGTGGAGAAACAGCCTGGGCAGGTGACGGTCTCCCCGGAGGAGATCACCAGGGTGAAGGCCTTAGGGTGCCTGCATAACAAGGGAACAGACAATTTCAATGTGCGGGTGATCACCCGGAACGGGAAGATTACCACCGCAGAGCATAGGAAAATAGCGGAAGCGGCAGAGAAATTCGGCAGTGGGGATGTGGTCATGACCACCAGGCTCACCCTGGAGATCGTGGGAGTACCTTTTGACAAAATAGAGGATCTGCGGGCATTCCTGGCAGAGGAAGGGCTGGAGACCGGAGGAACCGGCTCCAAGGTGCGCCCTGTGGTGGCCTGCAAAGGAACCACCTGCCAGTACGGCCTGCTGGATTCCTACCGGCTGTCCGAGACCATCCATGAGAGGTTCTTCCATGGATATGCGGATGTGAAACTGCCCCACAAATTCAAGATTGCAGTGGGAGGCTGCCCCAACAACTGTGTGAAGCCGGATCTGAATGACTTTGGCATCGTGGGACAGCGTGTCCCTGTGGTGGATCTGGAGAAATGCCGGGGCTGCGGGAAATGTCAGGTGTCCACGGCCTGCCCGGTGGGAGCCAGCCAGGTGGTGGACGGGAAACTGGTGATCGATCCCGACAAGTGCAACAACTGTGGACGCTGTGTGGGCAAATGTCCTTTCAAGGCGGCAGAGGAGAGCACCTACGGGTACCGTGTCTATGTGGGCGGCCGCTGGGGCAAGCGCGTGGCCCAGGGACAGAAGCTGGAAAAGGTATTCCTAAGCGAAGAGGAAGTGCTATCCGTCCTGGAGAAAGCCATCCTCCTGTTCAGGGAGCAGGGTAAGACAGGGGAGCGCTTTGCCGATACCATTGCCAGGATCGGATTCGAGAATGTACAGGCCCAGCTGATGTCCGATGAGATCCTGGCCAGGAAGGATGAGATCATCGGGGCGAAGCTGCACTTAAAGGGCGGGGCTACCTGCTAGTGTGATCTGAGACCGGATTGTACTAGTACTCCGTACTGAAAACCCTTGTGCAAATATTTCGGTCTATTTTCCCGATTGCACAAGTCCAGAATACTCA
>CAJUGH010000036.1 GCA_910586215.1 uncultured Acetatifactor sp.
ATAAATGACCAAGAAAAAAATATGCTCTACACAAATAGGATAGCAGGTTCTGCCGCATTGTCAATATAATAATGAAAAAAGTTCAGCCATACTTTTTACTCATAATAATTGCTACTGTTCACGGCCATGCCGTTCACAGTACCTCCCGTAGACAGTAACAAGAGCGTTCCTTATTTCTACATGTTCTCCCACACCATGTTCTGCACCCGGTTCTGCACCACCTCTGCCGCTTCCTGGAAGGTCTTGCGCCCTGTAAGGCACGGGGATATCTCCTCCACAATGATGTCCAGGATCTCCTCCCGGATGTTGTCCCTGGGGGTGAAATCTGTGGCGGCGATCACCTGGTATACCTGGTCTGCCTGCTCCTGGGTCATATAGTCCACTTCGACCCTGCCATCCCCGACCCCCAGGAGCGTGATCCTGGGGATTACCAGGGGATTACCGTTCTGATCCATCTGCGGATTCCCCTCCCCGTCCAGGACGTAGTCCGGCGTTGTCAGTTCCTCCATCCTCTTGTCCAGGGCAGTTTTCCGGGAGGGAAGTCCCATGGGCCTGCCATCCTCCCAGGCCAGGAATGCCTCGATGAACTCCCAGGCTGCCTCCTTCCTGGAGGAATTCGCCAGGATCCCCACCCGGTCCAGGATATTCCCCTTATAGCAGGCTCTTCCGTCTGCCGTGGGGTACCCTATGGCCGTCACCGCCTCCTGGAAGAAGGCCTCCTGCTTTACCAGGGCCTCCAGGTCCAGCAGGGACGCATTTATGGCCAGGAGACGGTCCCCCGGCATGGTTCCCACCACCGGCTCCATGGAGAATTCCCGGTCCGTCTCCCGGGACTGTGCGGCCACCCACTCCATGAAGGCCGCAAATTCCTCCCCGTCAAAGCTGCATGTGCCGCTTTCCCAGTCAATGTACTGCCCCAGGATGTAATTCCCGAAGAAGTCCCGCACCAGGATGGGGAATCCCATGTCCGCAAAAAGCTCTGCCCCCGGGTGTCTGTCCATCAGCTCCCCCACGTCCTCCACGGTCCAGCCCGGCTCCTCCCCCACCTGGGAGGACCGGCCTATCACCATGTCACACCAGAATTCCCTGGGGATGCACACCAGCCTCCCCCTTATGGTGTATGCCTCCAGGATCCCTTCCAGGAAGTCCTCCCGTTGCAGCACGGCGCTTGTCTCCAGGTAGGGGGACAGGTCCTCCAGCGCATCCTTCCTGGCATACTTTGCAATGTCCTCATCATACAGTTCTATCAGATCCGGCGGGTCGGGGGACAGGATCTGCGCATCCAGCCTGGCCCGGCCCTCCTCCCCCTGGTAATACACCATGGAGACGCGGTACCTGTCACTGTTCCTGTTGAACTGCATCACGAACTGCTCCATCTGGCTGCTGGGGGAGAAGACCGCGAAAACGACCGTCTCCTTCTCTGGCAGATCCTCCACGGGGGTCTTCTCCAGCAGGTACATGCCGGACATGAAGGATGCCGCATCGTAATACACCGCCATTTTCCCCTCTTCCAGTCACAGGATCTCCCCATACAGCCCGTTTTCCGACAGGTCGCTGTCCGCCCAGCGCAGCAGGGCCTCAAAGGCGGCCTCCCTTTCCCGGTACTGGTATAACGTCCCGTCTTCCCCGCTGTACATCATCCCCTGGGAGGAGGGCAGGAACCTGTGCCACGCCTTCCCCGGCGCCTCCCAGGCCTTTAGGTGCAGGTTCCCAGGACTCTCTTCTTCTATCTTCATCATCTGGCTGTGGTCCGTCCTGTAATAGATGCCGCCATCATCCCCCTTCAGCAGGTATCCCATGGCATGGGTTTCCCCGGAAAAACCTTCCATCCGGGTATACTCCCCCACGGATACCTGGCCCTCCACGTTCCCTTCCCCGTCCAGTGCATAGATGGATGCGTCTGTCGCCACATAAAGCCTGCCTCCATCCCCCGCTGCCAGGGAGGATATGCCTTCCCTTCCGTCCCACGGCTGCACCCTGTAGCCTTCCGTCCCATCCGGCCGGCGCTTCACCAGGAGGTTGTCCCTGTCCACATAGTAGAGATTTCCCTCCCCGTCCGCTTCATATTGCCTGGAAGAAATAACCGTCCCTGCAGGCAGCAGTTCTTCCCCCTGGGACAGGGACGGTGTGGAAGCCGTCCCCCTTTCAAAGGCTGCTTCCACAGGCGCCCTGTATATCCCAAAACGGTTCCCCCTGTCCTCCAGCCAGTACAGGTACCCGCCCCTGACCTTGTACTCCATGGCCCCTTCCGGCAGTTCCACCTGTTCTGCCACATAGACATGGCCGTCTATGCCCAGGCTGTAGGCATCATCCTTCCTGCCACAGCCCGGTATGGCCACCGGCAGGAGCAGAAAGACCACAAACCAAACTATACGGGGACGAAAAAACTTCTTCTGCAGATCCATGGTTATACCTCCCTGTCCAGAAATGCCTTCACTTCCGCTCATCCAGATACAACTGCACCCGGTTCGTCACCACCCGGCTGACCTCCTCCACGCTCTTGGCGCCGCCAAAATACTCTGCTGCCTCTTCCTGGATAATATTTAGGAGGGGAACCGTGCGGATGGGATAGGGACGGGCCTCCTCTATGGCCTTCCTGTACTCTGCCTGCTTCTTAGCCGTAATGTCTTCCTTGGTATAGCAGAACACACCTTCCTGGGTTATAAGATTGGAACCCTGCTCTATATTCCTCTGCAACCACTGCTCAAAAGCTTCCCTGTTCACTGGTAGAGTGGCAGAATCTGCATTCTGTACCTCCACCCCCAGCAGGAAACGAAGAGACTCCCATGCTCCCTCCTTGTGTGTGGAATTGGCATTGACTGCCATGGTAAATGTAGACCGGACGGCACCATAACATCCATCATCGAACAGGACCCCACAGGATACCTTTCCCTGGCTCTCCTGTTCTTCCAGGCTGTCATACCGAAATATGTCATGAAACCATCTGCTTTCTATTATGCCTGCCTCCGGCTGCTTTCTTCCGTCATCCCCGAACCGTCTGGCAGCTTCCAGCAGCTTTCCAAATAACGGGGTATCAAAATCACAGGTTCCCTCCTCCCAGTCCACCATTCCCCAGAGGCTGTCCGTTCCCTCCAGAAAGGACCGCAATACCCTGCCGGCATCTGCCCCCCTTGCATACACCCCATCCTCTTTCTGGGAGAGCAGAGCATCCACCAGGGCTTCTACGTCCAAAGTCTCTGTGCTGCCCAGTATCTCCACATCCATCCTGGAGCCAACTATGTTCAGTCTGGGGCTGACCCCATAGATATGTTCTCCTACCCGCCAGGTGGAAAAGGCGGCCTGAAAATACTCTTCCTCCCGGATGTCCGATCCTCCCATATAAGGGTTCAGTTCCTCCAGCGCCCCCTTTTCCAGCATCCCTGCAATGTAATCCTGCAGCAGCCTGTCCCCGCACAGAATGTCCGGCCCTTTCCCTGCTGCCACCTGGATGCTGGTCAGCCGTGCAAAATCCTCCATGTCATTACCGCTGCCACAGTCCTCCAGGATCACATGGTAAGTGTCATTCTCCTGGTTAAACCTGGAGACCTGTTCCCCGATCCAGGGATCCGAATAGAATACGCCCCGCATGACAACGGGCACCTTGTCCACCTTAACCATCTGCAACCGTTCCAGCAGCCCTGCCGGTTCCTGGTAATCCGTCCAGAGGAATTCCACACTGCCATCCTCCAACACCTGGATATCCTGTAGCTTCCTATCGCTTCGCAATGTGTAAGATGTGCCGGTAAAAGACAGTACCTGGCTCCTGCTGCCATCTGAGGGATTCCACTTCACGATTCCCGAACCTGCGCCAGGAGTACCATGCGCCAGCATGGCCAGAGCATCCCCTGCACTCCTCATGGCCGGCGTCATGACCTCCATAGCCATCTGCAGCCTGTCATCCAGAAGAAACTGCCCTGTGGCAGGATTGATCCCTGCCACCCTCCAGAGATTTTCTGTATCATCCTTCAGCAATGCATATACCTTTCCGTTCCCCAGCAGACAGAAATCCTGTATAGATATACTGGCGCTGAACTGGTTCCCTTCATATAAGATCTCCCCGGTGGAAAGAATTTTTAGGAGGGAGCCATCCTCCCTGTATTCCTCCTGTACCTCGTTTGGGCTATCATAATTATAGTTCGCATTACGGTAGCAGTAGAAATTCCCTTCCTGATCCATATGCCACCGGTACCTGTTGCGCGGATCCGTATACTCTGTAGAGATCCCCTGTAGCAGGAGTTCGCTGCTGCCATCTTTCCTGCATAGGTAAATGTCCGAGTCTCCCGGACGCGCCTCTGCCCAGAGTTGTATGGGTTCCCCCTGGGAAAACTGGGTGCCCAGGGGGACATAGACGGTGCCTCCTTCGGCCAGGACATTCCCTGCATACTGATCCTGGAGATTCTGTTCCCAGGGACCATGCGTGAAAAGTTCCTCTGATTTCACGAAGATATCATAATATTCCGTCCGATCCGTAATATCTGACAGGTCATCCATGCCGGGCATCACCCCCTGCCAGGTGCCTTCTTCCTGTTCAGCTGCCCCACAGGCAGACAGGCAGAAAACACTAAGCAGCGCGAGAAAAGCAAATACTGTGTTTTTTCCCATATATTTCCCCCTTATATTTGACATTACTGATGAGACTCTTTCATTAACACATAAGCACTCTCAAAATGAAAATAATTGCCTATCCATACTCAGCATATAGGAAAATGGGGAGATGGTCAATGCCTTCTCCCCTATATGCTTCAACAATGAATCGATTACCCAGCATAAAAATTAACGCCTGGCCAAAGTCAACAATTTATTTTTCAGTGGCCCACCTGCATTCTGAATTGGTACATCGATATCTCCAGACCTCATTTGTTGCTGCCAACACATGTATCGGACTAAACGAAATTACCACTGCCAGAATAGAATAGCACAGCATAACAACCATCTACCTTTTTTAATAGTCCTCATAAAACCTCCTTTCAAAAACATCACAATTCCAGGATCTTTCATCATCGAAGCAAACAACATACCGTATCACACCTACCTCACTTCCGCTCATCCAGATAAAGCTGCACCCGGTTCGTCACCACCCGGCTCACCTCCTCCACACTCTTGGCGCCTCCAAAATACTCTGCCGCCTCCTCCAGGATAATGTTTAGGATGGGAACCGTGCGGATGGGAAAGGGACGGGCCTCCTCCATAGCCTCCCTGTACTCTGCCTGCTTCTCCTCAGTGGCATCCTCTTTTGTGTATCCTCCTATTGTGATGATGGGGGTTCCGTACCGGTCATATGCAATTGTCTTGCGCTCTATATCATCCTGCATCCACACATCAAAGAGCGCCCGGTTCACGGGCCTGTTGTCCCCTGCCCCCTGGGACTCCTCCCCCAGCAGAAAGCATAGGAATTCCCAGGCCCCTTCCTTGTGGGCGGCATTGGCATTGATTGCCATGGTGTACCAGGCCGTTGAGGCCCCGTAGCACCCATCGTCAAACAGGAACCCGCAGGATACCTTTCCCTCGCTCTCCTGCTCTGCCAGGCTGTCATATTCAAATACGTCATAGTACCATCTGTCTTCTGCTATGCTGGATTCCGGCTGCTTCCTTCCGTCATCCCCGAACCGCCTGGCAGCCTCCAGGAGCTTTGCAAACAGCGGGGTGTCAAAGTCACAGGTCCCCCCTTCCCAGTCCACCATCCCCCAGAGGCTGTCACTCCCCCGCAGGAACAAATTCAGCAGCCTGCCGGAATCATCCTTCCAAAGGAACACGCCGTCCCCTTCCTGGGCCAGCAGGGCATCCACCAGGGTTCCTATATCCGGCACCTCCCGGCTGCCCAGCACCCCCTCGTCCATCCGGATGCCTACCACGTTCAGCCGGGAATTGATCCCATATATTCTCTCCCCCACCCGCCAGGTGGCAAAAGTGGCGGGGAAGTAATCCTCCTCCCGGATACCGGAGCCTTCCATGTAAGGGTTCAGTTCCTCCAGTGCCCCCTTCTCCAGCATCCCCACAATGTAATCCTGTAACAGCCCATCCCCACATAGGATGTCCGGCCCCTTCCCGGCTGCCACCTGGATGCTGGTCAGCCGTGCAAAATCCTCCGCATCATTGCCACTTCCGCAGTCCTCCAGGATCACATGGTAGGTATCACTCTTTAGGTTGAACCAGGCCACCCGCTCCGTGATCCAGGAATCCGTGCCGAAATCCCCCCGCATGACAACGGGGACCTTCTCCACCCTGTCCATCCGCAGCCGTTCCAGCAGCCCTTCCGGTTCCTGGAAACCCGTCCAGAGGAATTCCACGCCTCCATCCTCCAGCACCCGGAAATCCTGCAGTTTCAGGTCACTGTGGGGCGCATAGGATGTGCCGGTAAAGGACAGTATCTGGCTCCTGCCGCCATCTGCCAGGTTCCACTTCACCACCTTCCTCCCTGTTCCCGCAGGACCCGGTTCCACCAGGGCCAGGCTGTCCCCGGCAGTTCCCAGCCATGGTGTCTCTACTGTCATCTCCATCTGCAGCCTGTCATCCAGGACAAACTGCCCGGCATCCGGGTCTATGCTGACTACCTTCCTAAGATCCCCTGCCTTATCTTGCAGGAGCACATATGGGCTGCTTTCCTCCAGCAGGCACACATCCTCCACATATAGGCTGGCATCAAAGGGGATCTCATATTGGATCTCCCCGGTGGGAAGGATTTTTTGGAAGGAACCATTCTCTTTGTTTCTTACTGCATCCGGGTCTTCATAACTATAATTCGCATTGTGATAGCAGTAAAAGCTCCCTTCCTGGTCCATACACCACTGGTACCTGTTGCGCGGGTCAGTATATTGTGTGGAAATCCCCTGCAACAGGAGTTCACTGCTGCCGTCCTTCCTGTACAGGTAAATGTCCGAGTCTTCTGGACGCGCCTCTGCCCAGAGCTGTATGGGTTCCCCCTGGTGGAACTGGGTTCCCAGCAGGACATAGACTGTCTTCCCCACAGCCAGGGCGTCCCCCGGACTTTGGTCTGACGGATTTTTCTCCAGTAGCCCGAACTGGAAAAGTTCCTCTGATTCCACGAAGAGATCGTAATATTCCGTCCTGTCCGTAATGGCTGACAGGTCCTCCATGCTGGGTGTCACCCCCTGCCAGGTGGCCTCTTCCTTTTCTGCCGTTCCACAGGCAGAAGACATAATACACAGTAAGACCAAAATTGTTACAAATCTGCATTTTTTCATATGGATTTGTTCATATACCTCCTCAATCTGTTTATTATATCTCATCAAATACTGTTATGAGTGCAAATACAATTCATAGTGAAGTATAATTTATTATATATTGTATAAGGAAATAGGGAAAAGGACAATACCTTCTCCCTATTGCATATTTTTTCATCGAAATAAATTTGTTGTATCGCTCAATTTCTATTTATCACTTGTATTTATTGCATTCCGGATCCGAGCAAATCTGTCTATAGACAGGATCTCCATTTTTATCTGTTCCGATAAATTTATCTACCCAACTATGCCCTGATACAAATACTTCATGCAAATCCGTCCAATATACATGGCCACAGCCAGCACACACATGCTTTGTGCCAATCTCATCGTAATGCCCATCTGTTTTATTGAGACGTACATTTTTAGCATTATAGACTATCATATAATGTGCATGCTCACAATACACATTCGTAGCCGCCTGGACTGGCAATGTACTGGAAAAAAACAGTCCCATAAGCGCCAGACAACACACCATCACTCCAATTTTTCTCATCTTACCCATATGTTTTCTCCTTTGCCATATATTCATTTTGCAACATTTAGCAGTGGCCTTCTGAAATCTATCACCCTTTTATATTTGCACTTTCTATCCACCCCTGGCCCCAGCCATATCCTCACCCCCTCCCTACGTCTCCCTCTTTTCTGACATCCTACTATCTTTTTCCAATCCCGTCAATTGACCCTTCGTCAATCCCTAAATCATCACATTATTTCCACATTATCCACAAAATTGACCAACAATCAATTGCATAAATCTTCCGATTATGTTATAATATAATAGTTTTAGGTTCCAGATTTGCAAGAAGCAAATATAACTCAAAAGCATCGCATTATATGTTTTGTCTTCTATATATACGCAGGAGGATCACCATGGATACACAGGAATTAGGCATGCACATCCGCAAAGCCCGCATGGAGAAACAGATGAAACAGGCAGAGCTTGCCAGTCAGCTATCTGTATCCCCCACCACTCTCTGCAAGTGGGAAAAGGGTATCAACCGTCCCGATATCGAAAGCCTCAAGGCACTCTCTGCAATCCTGGGAATCCCCCTCATGGCGCTCTTAGGAGAGAGCACCCCGGAGCCGGAATCTCCACTGCCAGACCCAGTTCCCCAGCCTGTGCCTCCCAAACAGAAAAAGGCAGGAAAACCCTGGACAAGGCGCCTGGCCATTTCGGTGGTCTGCCTCCTCCTGGCAGGGACTGGCCTGTGTGCCTGGATCTGTACAAGGCTTTTTCCCGCCCAGCCAGAGTTCGTGCTGCGTGAGGAATACTATGGAACCTACCGGGAACACAGCGCCTACTGCCTGGTAGTGACCTATACCGGTGATATAGACGGATACACAGCATGGGAGAACCCGGATTTCCCACTTAATCTATATGAAAATTCTATCAGGGAAAACTACTCCGATTATTTCAAGCAAGTGGAGTGGCTTGTCATTGCCTACTACTCGGATGAGGATGCCTATTCTGGGGACAAAGGCTTTGAACGGGCAGACTATATAGGCGTATTACTTCCGGAGCCCGTGCCCACATTGGAAACGCAATAGGTTCTGGTAAAAATATAAATGTAAAGGAGTATTCTAGTATGAGAAAGTTTAATTCCCTTATCCTTACTGCTGCCCTGGCCTTATCCCTCTCTTTTCCTGCCCAGGCCGCCATGCCGGATCTGCCCATGATCACAAGCGGGTACACGGAAGAAGGCGTTTACTATGAGGTACACGGCGAGATTCCCGCGCAGCGCAGCAACAGTGTGGAAGTCACACGCATAGTCGCATATAGCGGAGATATTACCCCCTCTTCCACCCTTGCCTGGACGGAAAACATACAGGGACATCCCTTCTCCGGTACCCTTTCCCTGGTGTCCTTCCGCTATGATATCCGGAGCCATACGACCCTTGCGACTTACCAAGGTACCTTGACGGCCGACTAACGGTTCACTCCGATCGCGTTGGCGCCTGTGAACAATAACGCCAACGTAACAGTTCAGACAGGGCACTAAACCGTTACGCTAATGCACACGGGGTACAAATTTCCTATTGACACCGCCCCACAGGCGTGCTACACTATTTTCAATTTCATACTTCAAACCGTTGAAGCGGAGATAACGGCAATGATGCCTTTACAGAGAGCCTGTGGTGCTGAGAAGCAGGTGGGAAACAAGTTGTCAAATGGACCGCAGAGGGCGCAGTCAAATGTGGATGATTCAGACACAGAGTATTCTGCGACGTTGGAGGCAGACGTCATATGCCGGGGATATGCAGGTATCCTGCTAAGCGCACGGGTCATACCGTGAATCAAGGTGGCACCGCGGATTGTGCCGTACTATCAGTGTACGTGTAACATTCGTCCTTGACAGAAGTTTTTCTGTCAAGGACTTTTTTTGTGGTTCAAAAGCAAGAGATTATGAGAAAAGAGGTAATGAACATGGTCGTATCACCTTCCCTGCATGATGTCAGGCAGATTGCCGCTTCCGGCAGCTATGATGTACTGCCCGTAAGCGCACAGATCCTGTCGGATTTTACCACCCCCATTGAGGTGATGAAGATTCTGAAAAATGTCTCCAGCCACTGTTATCTTCTGGAATCCGCACAGGCAGATGAGACCTGGGGACGCTATACCTTCCTGGGCTTCCATCCGAAGCTGGAGATCACCTGTGTGGACGGCTGGCTCCAGGCCGGGGAGTTCCGGTGCCAGACGCAGGATCCTTCGGGCTACCTGCGCCAGCTCCTGTCCCGCTACAGAAGTCCCCGTTTTCCATATCTTCCTCCCTTTACCGGGGGACTGGTGGGGTATTTTGCCTACGACTACCTGGGATACCGGGAACCTTCCGCAAGGTGTGCCGTGGAGGACAAGGAATGCTTCAAGGACATGGATCTGATGCTCTTCGACCAGGTAATCGCCTTCGACCATGTGCGGCAGAAGATCATCCTCATGGTCAATATGCCACTCCAGGACATAGAGGCAGAGTACCAGAAGGCAGTTGCCGCACTGGAAGGGCTGGCTGCACTTCTCCACCACGGGAAGAAGAAACAGGAACCTGCCGGAAAGCTGCTGGGCGAAGTCACCCCCCTCTTTCACAGGGAGCAGTTCTGTGACATGGTGGAAAAGGCGAAAGGGCATATCCGGGAGGGGGACATCTTCCAGATCGTATTGTCCAACCGCCTGTCGGCACCCTTTGCAGGCAGCCTGTTCCACACCTACCGCATGCTGCGCACCATCAATCCCTCCCCCTATATGTTCTATTTTGCCGGGACGGACGTGGAGGTGGCCGGAGCCTCCCCGGAGACCCTGGTAAAGCTGGAAGATGGCGTGCTGCACACCTTTCCCCTGGCGGACACCAGGCCCCGGGGCAGAACCCCGGCAGAGGATGCCGCCCTGGAAGCAGAACTCCTCCAGGACGAGAAGGAACTGGCCGAACACAACATGCTGGTGGATCTGGGCCGCAATGACCTGGGCCGGATCAGCAGGTTTGGCACCGTACAGGTGGAAAAGCTTCACTCCATCGAATGTTTCTCCCATGTGATGCACATCGGCTCCACGGTGCGGGGCCGGATCCGGGAAGGAATGGACGCCCTGGATGCCATAGAGGCCGTCCTGCCGGCAGGTACCCTTTCCGGTGCACCGAAGATCCGGGCCTGCCAGCTCATCGGGGAACTGGAGGGCAGCAAGCGGGGGATCTACGGAGGCGCCATTGGCTACATCGATTTTACCGGCAACATGGATACCTGCATTGCCATCCGGCTGGCCTACCAGAAGAACGGGAATACCTATGCCAGGGAACTGATGCACGGGAAGCAGTCTGTTGTGACATTTGTCACGGATACCCCCTTGTTCCGGGGCTGTCCTTCCACCGCGCCGGTTGCCCGGTACCATTCCCTTGCGGCAGATGCCGCCACCATGCCGGAATGCCTGCAGGTCACTGCCCGGACCGCTGATGGCCAGGTGATGGCCGTGCAGCACAGACACTACCCCATCTATGGGGTGCAGTTCCACCCCGAATCCATCCTCACACCGGACGGGAAGACCATATTGCATAATTTTATAGAGGAGATATAGAGCATGATCAAGGAAGCAATTGTGAAAATCGTAAACAAAGAAGACCTGACCTATGAGGAGGCTTATGCCGTAATGAATGAGATCATGGATGGCCAGACCAGTCCCACCCAGAACGCTGCTTTCCTGGCGGCCCTGTCCACCAAAAGCGCCCGGGCCGAGACCACGGACGAGATCGCAGGCTGTGCGGCTGCCATGCGTGCCCATGCCACCCAGGTGGAAACGGGAATGGAACTGTTCGAGATCGTGGGCACCGGCGGGGACAATGCCCACAGCTTCAACATTTCCACCACCTCTGCCCTGGTGGCGGCAGCAGGAGGCATGAAAGTGGCAAAACACGGCAACCGCGCCGCTTCCTCCCAGTGCGGCACGGCAGACTGCCTGGAGGCCCTGGGGGTGAACATCTGCCAGGATCCCGCAAAGTGTCTGGAACTGTTACAGAAGGTGGGTATCTGCTTCTTCTTCGCCCAGCAGTACCACACCTCCATGAAATATGTGGGCGCTATCCGCAGGGAACTGGGATTCCGCACAGTGTTCAATATCCTGGGGCCCCTGACCAACCCCGGCTCCCCCTCCATGCAGCTACTGGGAGTGTATGATGCCTACCTGGTGGAACCCCTGGCCCGTGTGCTGGTCAGCCTGGGTGTCCGGCGGGGCATGGTAGTCTTCGGGCAGGATAAGCTGGATGAGATCTCCATGAGTGCCCCCACCACTGTCTGTGAGATCCGGGACGGCTGGTACAAATCCTATGTGATCACCCCGGAGGACTTCGGCCTTCCCCGCTGCAAGCGGGAAGACCTGCAGGGAGGCACCCCTGAAGAGAATGCCAGGATCACCCTGGCCATCCTGGAAGGTGAAACAGGCCACAAACGCAATGCCGTCCTGCTGAATGCCGGGGCTGCCCTCTACATCGGCGGCAAGGCAGAGGATCTGGAGAAAGGCATCCGGCTGGCCGCAGAACTGATTGATTCCGGCAAAGCCCTGGATACCCTGCACCGGTTCATAGAGATCAGCAACACAGGGGAGGTGTCCCTATGAACATCTTAGACCAACTGGCTGCGCATGCCAGGGAACGTGTGGAGCAGGCAAAGGGTGTGCTGCCCCTGGCTGACATCCGGCGCCAGGCCCTCTCCCTTCCTAAGGGGGATTTATCCTTCGAGGAAACGCTGCGGCGGGAACCTTTTTCCCTAATCTGTGAGTGCAAGAGGGCCTCCCCCTCCAAAGGACTGATTGCTCCCCATTTCCCCTATCTACAGATCGCCCTGGAATACGAAGCGGCAGGTGCCCAGGCCCTCTCCGTGCTCACCGAGCCCAAATGGTTCCTGGGCAGCGACCAGTACCTGGCCGAGATTGCTGCCGCTGTCCACATTCCCTGCCTGCGGAAGGATTTTACCGTGGATGCATACATGCTGTACCAGGCAAAGCTGCTGGGGGCATCTGCCGTGCTGCTGATCTGTTCCCTGCTGGATGGTGCACAGCTGCGGGATTACCTGGCCATCTGTGATGAACTAGGTCTGTCAGCCCTGGTAGAAGTGCATGACGAGCAGGAAATTCCCATGGCCCTGGAGGCCGGAGCGCGTATCATCGGTGTCAACAACCGGAACCTGAAGGATTTTACCGTGGATACCGGCCACAGCCGCAGGCTCCGGGTCATGGTGCCGGAACACATTCTCTTCGTTGCCGAAAGCGGTGTACAGAATGCCCAGGACGTGGCCCGGCTGCGGGCAGAAGGCGCCAATGCCGTGCTGGTAGGCGAGGCGCTGATGCGTTCAGCCCACAAAGCAGCCCTGCTGGCAGAAATGCAAAGCGGCCTGGAAATGCGGGGTGGCCTATGACAGGATACGGCACGAAGATAAAACTGTGCGGGCTGTCTCGGCCCTGTGACATAGAGGCGGCAAATGCCTGCCAGCCGGATTACATTGGTTTCGTGTTCGCATCGGACAGCAGGCGGTACGTGACCCCGGAACAGGCAGCCACACTGAAAAAGCTGCTGGCCCCCGGCATCCAGGTGGTGGGGGTATTCGTCAGGGAGGATCCAGTGCAGATAGCAGATCTGCTCCAGGCGGGCATCATCCACATGGCACAACTCCATGGCGGTGAGGACGAAGCTTACATCCGCAGGCTACGGGCCTTGACAGACCGTCCCATCCTCCAGGCCTTCCGCATCCGTACCAGCCAGGATCTGGCCGCTGCCCAGGCAAGTACTGCTGATGGCGTGCTCCTGGACTCCGGGGCCGGAGGCGGTACCCTGCTGGACTGGAACCTGGCCCGGCACATGGAGCGGCCCTATTTCCTGGCAGGGGGACTTACCCCGGAAAATGTAGCCAGGGCTGTGGAGACCCTGCACCCTTACGGGGTGGATGTCAGTTCCGGCATCGAGACGAAGGGGCATAAGGACAGCCGGAAAATGGCGGCATTTGTATCTGCCCTGCGCAGCCGGACCTTCCTGCGTTAACCATGCGCAAAAAGCCTGGGCACATACTTGACACACATATCCCGTACTACCCTATAAGGAGGAAACCACAATATGAGCAATCCAAATGGACGCTTCGGCATACACGGCGGACAGTATATCCCTGAGACGCTGATGCATGCCGTCATAGAACTGGAAGAAGCATACAACCATTACAGACAGGATCCTGCCTTCAACCGGGAACTTACCACCTTGCTGGACGAATACGCAGGCCGGCCCTCCCGGCTCTACTATGCGGAGAAGATGACCCGCAGCCTGGGCGGCGCCAGGGTCTACCTGAAGCGGGAGGATCTCAACCATACTGGCTCCCACAAGATCAACAACGTGCTGGGCCAGGCACTCCTGGCGAAGAAGATGGGTAAGAGGCGGCTGATCGCCGAGACTGGTGCCGGACAGCACGGCGTGGCCACTGCCACGGCCGCAGCCCTCCTGGATATGGAATGTGTGGTCTTCATGGGGGAGGAGGACACCATCCGGCAGGCCTTGAATGTATACCGCATGCGGCTGCTGGGGGCAGAAGTCGTCCCCGTGAAGACTGGCACAGCCACCTTGAAGGACGCCGTATCTGAAGCCCTGCGGGAGTGGACTTCCCGCATAGACGACACCCATTACTGTCTGGGTTCCGTCATGGGACCCCACCCCTTCCCTACCATTGTCCGGGATTTCCAGGCAGTGATCTCCAGGGAGATCAAGGCACAACTCATGGAACGGGAGGGAAGGCTGCCGGACGTAGTCCTGGCCTGTGTGGGCGGCGGCTCCAATGCCATGGGCAGCTTCTACCATTTCATTGAGAATAAAGAGGTGCGGCTCATCGGCTGTGAGGCAGCTGGCAGGGGCACAGACACCTTTGAGACAGCCGCCACCATCGCCACTGGCAGACTGGGCATCTTCCACGGCATGAAGTCTTATTTCTGCCAGGACCAGTACGGACAGATCGCCCCGGTGTACTCCATTTCCGCAGGACTGGACTATCCGGGTATCGGGCCGGAACACGCCTATCTGCATGATACGGGCAGGGCCGAATATGTACCCGTCACAGATGAGGAGGCAGTAGCCGCCTTCGAGTATCTGTCCCGGATGGAAGGCATCATCCCTGCCATTGAATCGGCCCACGCGGTTGCTCACGCCATGAAGCTGGCACCTGCCATGCGGCCAGACCAGATCATCGTCATCACCATATCCGGCAGGGGTGACAAGGACTGTGCCGCCATTGCCCGCTACAGAGGGGAGGATATCCATGAGTAACATCCAGAAAGCATTCGAGAAAGGAAAGGCCTTCATAGCCTTCCTCACCTGTGGCGATCCCGATCTTCAGACCACAGCTGCCGCGGTCCGCGCCGCCGTGGAAGGGGGAGCAGACCTGATTGAACTGGGCATCCCCTTTTCGGATCCCACCGCAGAAGGCCCTGTGATCCAGGGGGCAAACCTGCGTGCCCTCCAGGGCGGTATCACCACAGACCAGATCTTCACCTTTGTGCAGGAGATCCGCCAGGACGTGAAGGTACCCCTGGTGTTCATGACTTACGCCAATGTGGTATTCTCCTATGGTGCAGAACGTTTTATCTCCACCTGCCAGGCCATCGGCATAGACGGGCTGATCCTGCCCGACCTGCCCTTCGAGGAGAAAGAGGAATTCCAGCCACTCTGCACCCAGTACGGCTTAGACCTTATCTCCCTCATCGCCCCCACCTCCAGGGAACGTATTGCCCGGATCGCCAGGGATGCAACGGGATTCCTATATCTGGTGTCCTCCCTGGGGGTGACAGGCACCAGGAGCGAGATCACCACTGACCTGGCCTCTATTGTGGAAGTGGTGCGGCAGAACACGGATCTCCCCTGCGCCATCGGCTTCGGCATCTCCACCCCTGACCAGGCCGGCCAGATGGCTGCCCTCTCGGATGGAGTCATCGTGGGATCAGCCATTGTGAAGCTGCTGGAAACCTATGGCCGCCAGGCTCCGGCACATATTGAGGACTATGTGAGAAGTATGAAAGGGGCCATGACGTAGGATCACAACATCAAGAAGCCCCGGCATTTTCCCATGCCGGGGCCATATTTTTGTCCCATATTTCCTTCTTTATATTTCCTGTCTTTTATTTCCCGTCTTATCTCTTCTGTTTACATTTCTTTCTGCTCCTGGGGCTTATTCTGCAGCCTGTTCAAAGCTTCGAAGTCAGCCTTCACCTTACGGAACCCATCCAGTATCTTGGGTGAGAAATTCCCACATTTTCCCCCCTGAATCATCTCAAACGCCTCATCCGGAGAAAATGCACTCTTGTACACCCGTTCACTGACAAGGGCGTCATATACATCGGCCACCCCCACAAGCTGGGCAGAGATGGGGATCTCCTCCCCTTTCAGCCCGTCCGGATAGCCCCTTCCGTCATACCGCTCATGATGGTAGCGGCAGATCTCATGGCTGACCTTGTCATAGTCCTCATCCCAGACCCCCTGGATGCTGTCCAATACCTCATCACCCCTGATGGTATGGGTCTTCATGCAGGCAAACTCCTCCTCTGTGAGCCTGCCAGGCTTTAAGAGAATGCTGTCCGGTATGGCAATCTTGCCAATGTCGTGCAGGGAACTGGCTGAGACAATGATCTCAATCTTCTCATCTGTAAGTCCATATTCCGGATAGTCCTTCTGCATCTGTTCTGCCAGGATCCGGGTAAAGCCCTTCACCCTCTTGATATGCTCCCCACTCTCCAGGTTCCGGGACTCCACCACGGTACCCAGGATATCTATGATCTTGGTATTGCTTTCCTTCAGTCGCTCAGCCTGCTCCTGTAACTGCTTATTCTGCTTCTTCAAGGTGATGGTCTGCTCTTCCACCTTCTCCTCCAACTGATTCCTGTAGAGGAACAGATCCACAATGTTCTTCACCCTCTTTCGGAGCATGGCGTTAAAGGGCTTGCGGATAAAGTCAGACACACCCAGATCCAGGCATCTCTGCTCCACCTCACCCTTAGCCTCTGCACTGATCACCAGCACAGGCATAATATTTATCCAATTGCGCTCATTCATGGTCTCCAGCACGGCGTAACCATCATACTCGGGCATGATCAGATCCAGCAGCACAACGGCAATTTCGTCCTGGTGCTTCTCCATCAGTTCCACAGCCACCCTGCCGTTCTCTGCCTCTATAATCGGGTATTCTTCTTCCAGTATCATTGCCAGGATATCCCGATTCACTTCCACATCATCTACAATCAATACTATATTGCGCATATTCCATCCCTTTTAACAAACTGTCCTTTTGTCCCTGGTATCTCTCTTTCGTTGTTGCTGTCTGCTGACAGCCAGCGCCAATGTGCAGGACTACAAAAAAACTGCTTCGCACACTTTACCCCTAATTGCCTCACGCGCTGCAAGCTGCCAGTTCCTGCAGGACTTTCACGGTGCGCTGGTATTCTTCAGTTACCTTCTCCAGAAGGCCTTCTTCAGGCTTCTTACCACCCCGCAAGGCCTCTGTCATCTCATCACTGATCTGATACATCTGCGTAAAACCAAGATTCACGCTTACTCCCTTCAAGGTATGGGCAGCGCGGAAAGCTTCTGCATAATTCTCCTCTGCCATGAACTGCACCAGTTCCCCGTAACTCTTGTCTGTAAGGAATTTCAATGCAAATTTCTGGACCAGACGCTCCATGCTGAAACGTCCCAAAGTTCCCTCATAGTCTGCGTTTAGTGCCTCATAGCACTCCTTCACTGTCATAACGATACCTCCTGCCCGTACCAATGGGATTTCTCTTCCCTTTGCACTCCTGTGTGGCTGCTTCATAGATGTCTTCATTATAATATACCCTGCCATTTGAATGCAAGGGCTTTGTGACATATGTTTACATATCCAGTTACTGTTCACTCCGTTCACAGCAACATATGCACACAAAATGGGCAAGGACAGCCCATTTTGGCGCGTGACATTCTCGGGTTTGTCACGCAGAAGACGCGTGAAAACACCTCGCGGTGGCACCTGTGAACTGTAACCTCATCATTTCCATTGCAGCCGGTGGAGTTCCCCTTCCTGCTGCATCCCTGCAAAACCATTCTGCCGTAGTGCCTCATAGAGTACAATGGCAGCGGCATTGGACAGGTTCAAGGAGCGGATGGAACACAACATGGGAATCCGGATGCAGTCTTTCTCATGTTCCACCAGGATCTCTTCCGGAATACCTGCACTCTCCCGGCCGAACATAATATAATCCTCCCGGCCATATGCAACATCCGTATAGGACTGCCTGGCCTTGGTAGTAGCCATCCAGATTTTCACATTAGGATGCTTTTCCTGGAATTCCTGGAAATTCGTATATCTGTAGACTTCCAGTTGATGCCAGTAATCCATCCCGGCCCGCCGGATGGACTTTTCATCCATCCTGAAGCCCAGGGGTTCGATCAAATGCAGGGGCGTACCTGTGGCCACGCAGGTACGCCCAATATTGCCGGTATTCCCGGGAATCTCTGGCTGGTGCAATATAATGTGCATATCAGTATACCCCGAAACCCTCCAGGATGGATGCTGCCGTCTCTTCCGTTGCATCCTGGTAGGTAATGATCATGGAGATGGCCCTGTCATCCTTCACACGGACATAACAATCCTGGTAATAAGATGGCGTGCTATCCACCGAATAGCGGATCACACAGTAGGTCTCACCGCCAATCTCCGCGGTCTCCTCCCCCTCTTTCAAGGTATACTGGGAGCCGTAGAGGGTATCAAGCTGGCTGCGCACCGCATCTGCATAGTCTTCACTTTTTAGGTTCTTCATCATCAGCTTCTCTGCCGTGATCACCACATTGGCATCCCCTGCCTGGGTCGTGCTCATCATCTCGTATACACTGGTGAGCTTCATGTATTCAAGCTGACGCTCGTCATAGCTGTCAGACAGGGCATCCTGGCTTAGGCCCATCATCATGTTCAGGCCCTCCTCATTCATCATGTACAGACCCTCCGGCGCCGTATAGCGCAGGCCCCAGAATTCGCTCTCCCAGCCCGTGTCCGTGGTGATGCCCCTGACATATCCTCCCATGGCCTGCACACTGGCTCCTTCGTCTGCATCGCCTTCCTTGTCAGTCCCTCCGGTTCCATCCGGATTCTGGGTACTGTTGTCTGCTTCTTCCCCGCCAGCATTCCCATCCAGCCTGTTTCCCAGTGTCCTGCCTGGATCCTCCTGAGAGAGGGCCTCCCCATCCTGGGCAGAACCGGAATCATCCTGCTGCCTGTCCAGCCCTGGAAGGGGCAGGCCCGCACATCCTGTCATCAGCAGGGTTGCCGATACAATCACCATAATCAGTTTCTTCTTCATACTTATACAAACCTTCCTTTCTCTCTTACATCCTCAAAATACCGGTACACCTCATCCTGCCCCGGTCTGTCCAGATAACGGATCTCCTCCCTGTTAAGGAGGATCCTGTCATTGCCCTGTGTGACTTTCCCCACCACTGCTGCCGGGATCCCCTTCTCCCACAGGGCAGCCGCCAGGCCGGAAGCATCCTCAGCCACCATCACCAGGCTCCCACCCGAGAGCAATTGATAGGGATTCACATTGCAACACTCACAGATCTCCACTGTCTCCTGCCGCAGGGGCAGTTTCCGCAGGTCAACGGACAGGCCCACGCCCAGCCGCTCCCCCAGTTCCCAGAGTGTTCCGAAGATGCCTCCTTCCGATGCATCATGCATGGTATATACGCCCCGGGAAAGGGCAATCCGTGCCTCCGGCAGCACAGACAGATACCTGGAAAAGCCTGCGGCTTCCTCCACCAGGTACCTGGGATACCTGGACAGAAGCCTTTCCCGGCTGTGCTCCGCCAGCAGTGCCGTGCCTTCCAGGCCGATCCACTTGCTGACCACGATTCCTCCGCCAGACAGGACACCTGGCACAGATCCCCGGGCGGACAAAGCCTGGATATCTGGTGCCTGTTCCCGCACCCCATACCCTGTGACCACAGCCACGGGGAAACATACTGCCTCTGTGACACGGGCCTGTCCACCGGCAATCTGCATGGACAGTTCCTGGCAGGTCTCTTCTGCCTCTGCCATCAGCGCCCGCAGCAATGGCTCTTCTTCCGTAGAGGGCAATAGCAGGGTAATCAGCACCGCCTGTGGGCTGGCACCTGATGCCGCAAGGTTGTTAGCACACTTCTGGATCAGATGTCCTATGGCAAATACAGGAAATGTCAGATTAACAGCATCCCTTTCCATAAGGATTCTTACTGGTGCCTCCTGCATACAGACCACCGGGACCCCCGTCCCCAGCTGCCCAAAAATGGCGCAGTCCTGTCCTGTCCCTGCGCCATGTAACACCTCTTCCCTTCTGTTCCGGATCTGCCCCAGGACAGACCGTTTCAGAATGTTCCCGGATATCTTGCCTGTCTTCATTGTCCCTCCGGCGGTGTCTCCGGTGCCGGCGGCGGTGCAGTCAGCATGGCAATCACATTCTTCACATGGTCAATGCTGCCGGTCCCAATAGCGGCCATAATCTGCTCATAGGCAGCCGGATCCGATGTGGAGACCCCTACCGTGGCAGACCTTGGCACCATTTTGTAACTGCTGCTGTTCACCTGGGTGCGACTGACCTCCACGCCATCCTGGAGTACTACCTTCCACAGTCTTGCCTTATATCCCACATGGGCGCTGGCCGTGGTGATATAACCCAGGGGCTGGGAGGCATCCGCACTGATATTGTCCGAGGGTGGAACGCTCACCTCCAGCACTTCACTGTCATAGCGGACCTGGTATCCCTCCTTGCGGGTTTCCTTGCCGTAGATGGTAAAGGTAATATCCTTTCCCTCAATGTAGCCTTCAATATATATGGGATATTCCAGGTTGTTGATGAACTTGAAATCTTTCCCGGAACTCTCCGCAATGGCCGCATCCGCAGAGGGCTCCACATAAGACACAATCATGGAGTGGTTATGCCGCTCTGTCACCTCCAGTTCTGACAGCAGCACTGCATTGTACAGCGTGGTGGATACCTGGCAGATCCCACCTCCCAGACTGTCCACCACCTTGCCGTTCAGATAGGAACCGGCCATCTGGTACCCGTTTGCCCTGGTGAAAGGCGTCACCACATCACAGGTGGAGAATTCTTCCCCTGGATACAAGGTTGTTCCATTGATGAAATTGCACCCTGTCTCTATATTGGCACAGCGGGAGGCATTGGAAGTACGGAAGTTCGTAGTACATGTCCCCAGCACATCCTTCACCTGGGCCAGTTCCTCCGCACTGCCCTTCGGTTCCTCTACGTTCACCTGCAAAGGAATCGTGCAGGCCTGGTGATCCCACTGCTGTGTAAGGTACTCGTATATCGTATCAATAGAGAGTTCCACATCCAATGTGTAGCCTGTCTGTCCACCCACTACCTTGAACTGCCCATTTTCCCTGACCAATGTGGCATTTACTGCCTCCTGGTTGTACGGCTCACACTTTTCCACCAGTACATCACTGATGGCCTGCTGGTCAAATTCCAGTTCAATGTCATAGACCAGGTTCTCCTGTTCCAGGTCTTTCAATACCTTGTACCGTTCGATGACATTGCCCCTGGAACCCACAGACACTGCTTCCCCTACCAGGGACTGGTTCACCCAGCGCACCCCCAGTTCGCCTGCTGTTACCTCCACCTCGGTATCTCCAGCCGCCAGGAACGTCACAGGCGTCTGCCGCACTTCCTCCACATAGGCTTCTATGGCTTCCGTGGCTTGTGCCGCCGTCATACCCGACAGGTCAATGTCCCCTGCATAGATGCCTCCCTTTATGGGCAGATCCTCTGTCTTTGCCGCATGGACCGGTACGCCAGACCACAACATAACCATCAACAGCAACGCAATTATGCGGCCTGTCTTTTTCCACACTCTCATACTTATACCCCTTTGTGCGCTATGCCGCACATACCAATCAATTCCCATCATTGAATTCTCAAGCAAAATATGCTAAAGTAGGTATGACCATGGCAAGTACCAGCAATACGATAATGATTGCAGATATACGGCGCCTGGTCTTGTTGTTATTCATATGAAACATAAAAACCTCCGCACAGTTGGAAATTATTCTGCAAATAAAAAACCTTGAAAGGATATTATATATGAATTTAGTGATTTTGGCAAGTTTATTTGTCCTTATCTTTATCGTAAGTTCCGGTATCCGGCGACAGAATAAACTGAAGAAACAGACCGAACAGGAATTCTGGAGCCGTGAGCGCCGCTCCAACCAGGTGCGCCGCAAATCCCTGGACGACCTGGACTACATCAAGATTCCGCTGGAGGATTTTCCCACCCATGTGATGCAGGAAGATCCGGTGGTGCTGGAATGCATAGATACTGTCATGTCCCTGACCTCCCAGAAGGTCCTGAACCTATCCGGCTACACCAACACGGACTTAAAATTAGAATATGGCACTGCCAATATCACCCAGCTGACGGAATATGACCAGAATTACACCATCCTGGTGCGTACCCTGCAGAAATGGGCAGATATCCTGCTGGAAAACGGATATGCACAGGAAGCCGCTGTCCTAATGGAATTCGCCTTCAGCACCAGGACCGACATCAGCCGTACCTATTATGCCCTGGCCGATTACTGGATTTCCCAGGGGGAGACCTTCCAGGTACAGCGTCTCATAGATGCCGCAGAAAAGCTGCCCACTGCCAACCATAACGCCATTGTCCGTCGTCTGAAGGAACGCTGTAAGGATTTGCCGTGAAGATACTTACACGCCTCTCTTCATCTTCCGAACCGGGCCAGGATCTTGTCCGTCATGCGGCTGGCCTCGCTCCTGGTGAGTTGTTCCACATCCACTCCCAGTTCTATTTTATGCCGCCCTGCCAGAAGGTATAACTTCTCCTTCTGCGGCCTTGTGGCCGGCGTATCCCTTTTGACCCGGAATACCTGTTCCACCGGTTCGAAGACAGGATCCCCCGCCCCGCCAAATTCTTCTGTCAGCCGCTGGTACAACGCTTCCGTGGCCACGGCATCTTCCAGGGCACGGTGGGCCTGATGGGGAATCCCGTAGTACACACACAGGTAATCCAGGCTTCTGTGTTCCAACTGTGGCAGGTACTTCCTGGCAATCAGCAGGGTATCCACCGCTGTCTTCTGAAAGTCCCTGCGCTGGTCTACCGCTGCCTTTTTCAAGAAGGAAAAATCGAACCGTACACTATGTCCCAGAAGCGGCAGTTCCCCCAAAAATGCCAGGAGTTCCGGCAGTACCTGCCCGATCGTGGGCGCCCCTTCCAGTTCCTCATCCCGGATCCCCGTAAGGGCTGTTATCCGGGGATCCAGCTTCCTTCCAGGGTTCACCAGAGTGGCATAGGTTCCTGTGACGGTCCCATCTATGACTTTTACTGCGCCAATCTCCGTGATCCTGTCCCGTCTGGGGTTCAAGCCAGTGGTCTCCAAGTCTATGCTGATGTAGGAATGTATCATATTGTTCTACTCCATAACACACCAGTGGGCAGCCTCCCCGTTCACTGGGTTACGCTTCCCATAGTCAAACAACACAAAATGCGCCTTCTGGCCAGTCATCCCCCGCTGTCCCGCCATGTTTTCCCTGTCCCATACCGGATAGGAAAAAACTTCCATATGTGTCATTTTTTCCAATTGTCTGCTGTCATAGCTGTCATAATCCGGCAGGTATTGCTGCCGGTTCTTCCCACTGCGGTAAAAATCCTTGATCTTCCCCCTGTACCCTGCCAGGTCCCTGGCAAACTCCGGCCTGCTCTTCATATTCTCCCGCAGGTACAGGTCATAGACCAGCAGTTCCCGGTAAGCCTCTTTGCTGGCACTGTCGTATTCCCTGGCAAATGCCAGCAGTATCTGGTACCGGTAGACGCGGGCCGGATGATTCCCAAAGTATCCGTTCCGCCCATAATATGCCGCCAGTTCCTCATACATGGAAAAGGGGCTTTCAAAAGCCTGTTCCAGGAAGAGCAGGGTATGGGCAAACTGGCCGCTGTTATAATACAGTTCCACCATCTCCTCTATACCCTTCAGGCGCAGCACATCCTCATAGGAAAGCCAGTTGGTATATAAGACCTCATAGGGTGGCTGTCCCTGGCAGCAGATTCCATATTCCCCGGCCCGGCCTGCCATCTCAGATCCCTTCAGCACCTTTAGGAACCCCAGCTGAAGCTGTTCCGGGCGCATGCGGTAGACCCGGTTAAAAGACGCCCCGAAGCTGGCATAGTCTTCCCAGGGCAGCCCGGCAATGAGATCCAGGTGTCTGTGTACATTGCCTGCCATCCCGATGGATGCCACCGCCCATTCCAGCCTTTCCAGGTCCATGTTCCGTCTAATGGCCTCCAGGGTCCGGGGATTGCAGGACTGCACACCGATCTCCAACTGGGCCAGTCCCGGCCTGAAACGGCTCAACAACCCAATCTCTTCCTCCCCCAGAAGATCCCCTGATATCTCAAAATGAAAGTTTGTGACACCATTGTCATGTTCCAGGAGATACCGCCACACAGCCAGGGCATGCTCCCGGTTACAGTTGAAAGTTCTGTCCACAAATTTTACCTGCTTCACTTTTTTATCCAGAAAGAACTGCAACTCCTCCTTCACGGTCTCCAGGTTCCTAAGCCGTATCTTCTTATCCAGGGAGGACAGGCAGTAGCTGCAGCGGAAGGGACAGCCACGGGCAGACTCATAGTACAGGATGCGGTTCTCAAAAGGTGTCAAGTCTCCATACAGGAAAGGAATCTTGTCCAGGTCTGCCAGGGGACGTGGACCGGTATAGCCAGAGGGCAGGCACAGACCTTGGATATCCCCAAGAGAGATGTAGGGCATGGGCCGGGTGGCCGGTTCGGGACTCTTCCCTGGAACGCCTCCCGGTGCGCCATGGGTGCCAGGTTCCGGACTATCCTCCGGAGCACCTCCCGGTGCGCCATGGGTGCCAGGTTCCGGACTATCCTCCGGAGCACCTCCCGGTGCGTCATGGACAGCCGCATCCTGCCGCTCCTCCTGTAGATAATACGCCATCAATTCCCGGAAGGTCTCCTCCCCTTCCCCCACCATGATCCCGGTAAGCTGGGGATACTCCCGAAGCACTCCAGGGGCATCATAAGACACCTCCGGACCGCCCAGCCACAGGGCAGTCCCTGGCAGAAGCTTGGGAAGTTCCTCCAGAAACTCCCGGATCAGCCTCCAGTTCCAGATATAACAGGAAAACCCTATGGCATCCGGCCTACGGCGGTAGATATCTGCCAGGATCTGGGCCGGATACTGGTTAATGGTGTATTCTGCCAGTTCCACATGACTTCTGGCTGTCTCTCCCACACTGGCCCGAAGACTATATATGGCCGGATTGGAATGGATAAATTTGGCATTTACTGCAACCAGCAAGAATTTCATAGCCCGAACCTCGCCTCCAGTTTCCCCCATTCCTCCTCCGGCACTTGGGAGGCAGAAGACAGCCCCAGTTCCCTGGCCCTCTCCTCCATGGCAAGCACTGCATGGAAAAAATAGTTCACCCCTGTCACAAGGCTCTTCTTCACTGCCTTGTTCAACGTCCGGCCTATCCCGTCCACACCACTCTCCTGAAAAGCCTGCAGATACCCCTCCACATCATAGGGAATGGAGAGCAGCTTAGCCTTCCATCCCTGGCTGTCCCCTGTCAGCATGGCAAACTGCCCACGCCTGCCCTGGCCGTCTATGCAGAAGCCCAGGGATCCTGGATTGATGTAGGTCTTATACCCTTCCTTTCCCTCCCACCGGAAGATCTCCTGGTGGTGGCTGTGCCCGCCCAGGAGACAGGAATAGGGAAGCTCCCCCATGACAGCTTCCCTCAGCCCCTCTTCCATATACATATTTCCCCGCACCCGTCCGGGCGTTCCATGACAGATGTAGAGAGCCGGACAGCCCTCCACGCATACTTCCCGCTCCGAGGGCAGGGATTCCAGAAATGCCATGTCTCCCTCCCGCATCTGCCCCAGGGTATAATACAAGGTGCCATTGGAGGAAGAGGGTTTCCAGCCCTCATGATTGTCCCGGTTATCCAGCAGATACTCCTCCCTGTTGCCCCGGATCACATAGCAGGGGAGCCTTCGCTGCATCTCATAGAGCATTTCCAGTGTCCGCAGAGGGTAAGGCCCGTCTGTCACATAATCCCCCAGGCAAACCACACCGTCCACTGGATGCTCCTCCAGGTAAGCCAGAAAAGCCTCAAACGCCTTGAAATTGCTGTGGATATCACTAATCAGCGCCAGTCTTGTCATATTGTTCTCCCTGTTGCCGCTGGTTCCCCGTTTTCAATATTTACCTCTTTACCGTTTTCCTCATGCCAGGCTCTGCAGGAATCTGTCAAAGGCTGCCTGGCCTTCGGGTGTTCTCTTATAGACCCCGGCATCCTCCAGGACTTCCATGAACACCAGACCGATCTCTTTCTCAATGATGGCATCTATATTAGAACTGTCAATCCTGTCATATTTCGGGATAAATTCCTCCACCCAGTCAGCATGCTTGGCTAGTTCGGCATCTGCCCGCAGGTCGCCTCCAGCCAGCAGCACCTCTTTCAGCCGGGCCATTTCCCCCTTCAGGCGGGCAGGCAGCACGGCCAGCCCCATGACTTCTATGAGTCCGATATTCTCCTTCTTGATATGATGCAGCTTCCCATGGGGATGATACACCCCCAGAGGGTGTTCCTTGGTGGTGATATTGTTGCGCAGCACCAGGTCCAGTTCAAAATCCTCTCCCCGCTTCCTGGCAATGGGGGTGATGGTATTGTGGGGTTCCCCCTCCGTATATGCGTAGACAAAGGCTTCCTCATCCGTGTAACCCCGCCATTTCTCCAGGATCACATCGGCCAGGGCAATGATGCGCTCCGTGTCCGGGCCACTCAGACGGACCACGGACATGGGCCAGTTCACCACGCCTGCCGCCACATCTTCATATCCTGCCACCTGGAATGTCCGCTCCACAGGAGCCTTGGCCATGGCAAACTCATAGTGCCCGCCCTGGAAATGATCGTGGCTCAGGATGGATCCTCCCACAATGGGCAGGTCCGCATTGGATCCCACAAAGTAGTGGGGGAACTGCTTCACGAAATCAAACAGCTTACAGAACGTGGCGTGCTCGATCTTCATGGGTACATGCCGGGAATTGAACACAATGCAGTGCTCATTGTAGTACACATAGGGAGAATACTGGAATCCCCATCTGCTCCCGTTGATGGTCACGGGAATGATACGGTGGTTCTGCCTGGCCGGATGGTTCACCCGGCCAGCATACCCCTCATTCTCCCAGCACAGCAGACATTTGGGGTATCCGGACTGCTTCGCATTCTTCGCTGCCGCAATGGCCTTGGGATCCTTCTCCGGTTTGGACAGGTTGATGGTAATGTCCAGATCCCCGTATTTTGTGGGAGCTATCCATTTCATGTCCTTGCAGACCCGGTATCTTCTGATATAATCGGAATCACGACTCAGCTTGTAATAATAGTCCGTAGCCGCCTCCGGGGAGTGGGTATCATACAATTCACGGAACCTGCGGATCACCTCACTGGGCCTGGGCATCAGCATCCCCATGACCTTCGTGTCGAAGAGATCCCGGTAGGTCACGGTATTCTCCTCCAGAAGCCCTTTTTCATAGGCACAGTCGCATATACGGCCAAGGAGCCGCTCCAGGCCAGCGCCCTGGATATCCTGGGATTCCGGGACAGCTTCCGTCATATCTGCCATCCCTAAGGCCGGTTCCGGCCTGCCGGCCTCTTCCTGTCTCTCTGGCTCCTCCAGTTCCTCCAGTCCAAAAAGTTCTAACAGACGGTTTGTCGTGTATATTACATCCTCCTGCGGCACCAGCCCTGTCTGTACCCCGTAAGCTACCAATTCCTTAATATCTGCCTGTATTGTCCCTGTCTCTTGCACCATATCCATCCCCTTCTCCATTTCTGCGCCGCATCACGCATTGTCAGTATCCCGCACACCCTCTCGACACCTAAAAAAGCTCTCCATCTTTCATGCCAGCACGCTAGGGCCATCTCCCACTTCCACTACATAGAAATCAGCCGCATATCCGATTTTCCCTTCATAGGCCTCCCCAACCTGCTCTATGAATGTATCAATGGCCTCATCTTTTACAATGCTGACGGTGCATCCCCCAAAACCAGCCCCTGTCATGCGGGAACCAATGACCCCCTCTACCTTCCAGGCTTCCTCCACCAGGGTATCCAGTTCCACGCCAGTGACCTCATAATCATCCCGCAGGGACACATGGGAGGCATTCATCAGCTGGCCGAACAGGGTGATATCTCCTTTTTTCAAGGCATCCACAGCCTTGACTGTGCGCTGGTTCTCATACACGGCATGTTTTGCCCGCCTCCTGCGGACCTCGCTTCCGATATGTGCACTGTATTTCTCAAAAGTCTCCTCATCCAGGTCTCCCAGGCCTTTGATCTGTACCACCTGCTGCAGTTCTGCCAGGGCTGTCTCGCACTCGCTACGGCGCTCATTGTACTTGGAATCTCCCAGGCCTCTCTTCTTGTTGCTGCAGGCAATGACAATCTTCGCCCCCTCCAGGGTAATGGGTGCATATTCGTAGGACAGATCTGCTGTATCCAGGAAGATCGCATGATCCTTCTTCCCCATAGCAATGGCAAACTGATCCATGATCCCGCAGTTTACTTTATTGAACTGGTTCTCCGAGAACTGCCCGATCAGCGCCAGGTCCTGGTTCGTCACGTCAAATCCGAAGAAATCCCGCAGGATAAACCCAGTGAGTACCTCCACGGATGCCGAGGAGGACAGACCGGAACCATTGGGAATATTGCCATTCAGCAGCAGATCCATGCCGCAGGGAATTTTCATGCCCCTCTGTTCAAAGGCCCACATGACCCCCTTGGGATAATTGGTCCAGCGGGCTGCCTCCGAAGGCACCAGATCCTCCAGGGAAGACTCCAGCACACCCAGGCCTTCAAAATTCATGGAATAGAACCGAAGCCTGTTGTCCTCCCGCTTCCTGGCCACCCCATATGTACCAATGGTCAGCGCACAGGGAAACACATGTCCCCCATTATAATCCGTATGCTCCCCGATCAGGTTCACACGCCCAGGGGCAAAATAGGCCTTCGCCCCTTGCGCATCCCCGAATACTTCCTCGAATTTCTTCAGAATAGTGTCCTTCATACCCTCTCCATTTCCGTGCAGGCGTATCCACTGCCGTTTTGCCCGGCCCTGCTGCCTCCTGCACTTTTGTTGTCTGTCCTGTTACCTGCCTGTTGCTGTCCCACTCCCTGCCATGGTGCCAGGCCCTCTGGCGGCCCTGTATCTGTCCCATTGCCTTGCTTCCCAGGCCCGGCTGACTGCACCATCTGTGAGCATTTCCTATGACGTTATATCTATTGTATAAAAAAAACAGGAAAATTTCCAGACCCAATTGTTTTTTGGAGTTGTCATTATGTTGTTACGTGTAACAGTTCAGTGCCCTGTCTGAACTGTTGCTGTTACATTCACGCCGTTCACAGCAGCAGAAACACACAAAGATTAAATCGCACACCCGCATAGCGGGTGGTTTCCTATAAAGCAGTCAAATAAGCTGCTGAAATCAGCAGCTTATGAATGGACTATCCGGACTGTCAGGCCTTATGTGCAAAACAGATTCCTTATGGCCTGTCAAATGCCCTGTAAATAGCCATGACCGCAGGGAACAGCACACCGGCAACCGGCCAGACAATCCAGCTTTGACGCCAGTTCATGGAGGAAAAACTGACTGCAAGGAAGATGGCTGTGGCAATCAGCCAGTAAGCAGTGGCAATGGCCTGGGTGATACGGCTTTTTGTCTTTTTATGGCGGGTGTAATCATTTTCCTGTAAGAGCTTGTCAAAGCTCTCCCAGATGATGCCGACCCGGATGAAGAAGATCACTCCAATCCCGATCAGAACCAGCATGGCCGCAAGCATCAGTACCATCAGCAGGTCGCTGTCCTCATTGACGATCAGTCCACCAAACAGCGGAACCAGCGACAGGATACACAGGCAGGTGCCAATCACATTGCACCGTGTATAAAAAGGTTTGAACTGTTCACGCCGTTCCTTGACCATCCCTGTCACACCATACTCCGTCTCAAAGACTTCCTGTTCCAGATAGGCAAAGGGTGCCGTCTTGCTGCCACTGGCAATAAAGACCGCTACTGCGATGGCAACCATGCAGAGCAGGACGATCAGCCCGATACCGCCTGCCACCGCCTCGGAAATGCCCCATTCCGGCATCTCGCTGAGTGCGCCCAGGACCAGCAGGCAAATGGGGGAGAGAATGCACAGAAAGGTCCCGAAGATAACCGGCCGTACGGACTCCTCCTTCACCCGCAGGAAGGCATTGGCCTCCTCCAGTGACACCTGCCGCAGTTGCGGGGTATCGGGCAGGATATCCTCCGGCCCGGCCTGTTCTATCTCGTCTTTCAGCAGGTAATCTGCACTTACCCCGAACAACCGGGACAGGGCCAGCAGCCGTTCCAGGTCCGGAACGGACTGTCCTCCTTCCCATTTAGATACCGACTGCCTGGTTACCCCCAGCTGCCCGGCCAGTTCTTCCTGTGACCATCCACTCTTTTTGCGAAGCTGGATTAACTTGTCTGCAAAGATCATTTTCTCTTTCCTCCTATTCTATTCATCGGAATTCCAGCTGCCGCATTTTACCCCTTGCACAAAACGGGCAGCACTTTGTCCCTTTTGTGCTTTCATCTTACACCCAGACCCGGTTGCATGCCACCAACTGGCCCTAACCAATTTGTCAACTGGCAGTTGCAGACTGACAAACCAGCCATGATCCGGGCCTTTTTGCTGTCTTGGCCTCCTGATTCTGACTCTCCCGGTTCTGGCTTCCATGGTTCTGGCTTCCATGGTTCTGCCCTCATGGCTTTGGGCTTCCCTCAGTTCATCACCTGGTGCCTGCACCATCCCCTCTTCCCCCAGACCAGGAACACTGCCAGAAGTACAAAGGCAAATCCCGTCAAGATAAACCGCAGCAGATCAGGTGCATTTAACACCATCACCGGATAGGAAAAAGGCATACTGTAGATAATCTGGTGGAGCCACAGGTTCACCGGCAACATAGGCAGCTGGTCCAGAACCAGCAGGCAGAACCCCCGCGGCCCCATATAGAGTGCCAGGGACCAGAGGATTGCCGAGAAGGTATTCCTGCACTTTGCCGACACGGCCTGCACCATGACGGAGAGCAGCAGGGCCGCGAACCAGCCGCACAGATGCAATATCACCAGGGCTTTCCACAATGGCTCCTGTTCCTGCCCCCATGTCATGGGCATCCCGGTCAGTCCGCAACTCACTCCCAGCCCTTCCGTGCCATAGAAGCAGAAGGTCTCAAGGAACAAGATCCCCATCACCAGCCAGTAATAGGCTGTGGCAAATATCCCCCCGGAAAATACCCGCACGAAAAAGCAATTCTTCCTGCCCCTGGCCGCTGGCAGCACAATATCTGCCACCCCCTGGGCATAATCCTCCGCAAAACAGGGGGACAGGCATACCACAATCACCACACTGATCACAATGGAGAGCACCAGGAAACGATCCCAGTAATATCCCCACCCCTCCCCGGCATACCCGAACAGGAAGTCTCCCTGCAGGTACCGGTTGCCAGACAGATCCTGCGGTATGATGAAGGTATTGCCTCCATCCTCCCCTATAGCCTCTGCTGCAAACAGCTTTGCCATCAAACGGTTGGTATAATTATCATTTCCCCCTCTCATGGCCGCCCCCAGCAGATAGGCGCGGCCTGTGTCCCGGTCACTGTAATTCACCGGGGCACCATATTTCTCCCAGATGTCCCGGACTACATTTTCTGTCAGCACTCCCCTATATTCTGCGGCAATCTCCTTGTCCTTTCTGATGGCCTCCAGATATTGGTAGACCTCCCCCTGGTCCACCACCGCCTCATTCCAGACAGAAGACAATACCATATAGAAAAGAGCCACTGCCATTGGCAGGATCATGGCTGCCAATGCAATTTTCCTGGAAAAGATCCGATAAATTTCTCCTTTTATCACTCCTATACCCCCTGCGTGTTTCAGGAAAAGTGTTTATACACCCTCCTGCTTGTCAACCCATCCCGGAAGCAGCCTCCCAGACTCATCCCTCCAGATTCATCCCCCTGCCAGTCAGAAAGGAGAACGGGTATCCACCCCAGGAGAAGACTGCTCACGGAAATAATACAGATACACATCCTCCAGATCCGGATCTGCAGGCACGGCTCCCTCCAGGGGACAACCATCTGATACAATCCGAAGACGTACCCCCTTATCCGTATTCCGCAGGTTACTCACAGAAAAACGTGACTGGTAATCTTCTGCCTGCTCCGGCTTCACATAACATTCCCACACCTTTCCCCGCAATCCTACCGTAAGGCCCTCCATACTGCCGCTGCCGTACAGCCTTCCATCCCGCATGAGCAGGATCTGGTCCGCAATATACTCCACATCTGACACAATGTGGGTGGAAAGGATCACCAGACGGTCCCTGGACAGGGCGCTGATTATATTCCGGAAGCGGATACGTTCCTTGGGATCCAGCCCTGCCGTAGGTTCATCCAGGATCAGGACCTCCGGGTCATTCAGCAGGGCCTGGGCAACGCCAAGGCGCCTTACCATCCCCCCGGAGAACCCCTTGACCTTATGGTTCTTCTCTGTTGCAAGCCCTACCAGTTCCAGCAGTTCTTCCACCTTCGCTTCCGCCAGGTCCTTAGGAATCGCCTTCAAAGCCGCCATGTACAGCAGGAACCGCCTGGCGGTAAATTCCGGGTAATACCCGAAATTCTGTGGCAGGTAACCCAGCATCCTTCGGTACTCTGCCCCCATCCTGCGGATATTGCAGCCATCCAGCAGTATCTCTCCTCCGGACAGTTCCAATATCCCGCAGACCATGCGCAGCAGGGTTGTCTTCCCGGCGCCGTTATTCCCAAGAAGGCCATATACTCCATGGGTCAGTGTACAGGAAAATCCATCCACTACTGTCCGTCTGCCATATTGCTTCGTCACTTGATCCAGTGTCAGTTCCAGCATACTGCTTCTCCTCTCTCTATTTTCCGGTAGCATCTCCTAAGTTCCCCGGCCAGGAGCACCGCCCCCAGAACAAGGGCTGTCACCCACAGCCACAGAAATCCTGTACCGTACAGCACCGGGGCCACCCCAGGTACCAGTGCCAGCACTGCAATCCAGACAGCGGAAGCCGCCTGCCCGTATCGCCCCCGGCTTCCGCGCATGATCTCCAGCAGGGTAAAGCCACACAGGTTGGACAGCACAAAGGGCACCAGCAGGTAAAGTCCCACCTGGAGCAGGCTGCTCCCTGTATTCCAGGCAATGCCCCCACAGCAGATACAGAGAATCAGCATATCCACACTGCCAGCCAGAATCATTCGGATTGTCCACATCTGGGGCAGGTTGATGTAGCAACTCTGTTCCAGTTCCGCCATGCCTCCTGCCAGATGCCGCACCAGTTCCCCGCAGGCCATCTGTCCCATCCACGCGGCAGCCATGGAACCCCACCACAGATAGTCCGTCAGCCCTCCCTGTCTTAGGGCCGTGCCGCATAGCAGCAGGAGCACTGCTGCCAGGACTGCCCCCTGGGTTCCCCAGAAGACAGGCGACATATACTGTAGCTGTATCCCCACCACCTCCGGGAAGGAAGGCGTATAACGTACCTTTTTCTTCT
This sequence comes from uncultured Acetatifactor sp., assembly GCA_910586215.1. Lineage (GTDB taxonomy): Bacteria > Bacillota > Clostridia > Lachnospirales > Lachnospiraceae > Acetatifactor. The sequence continues at coordinate 33,409 of CAJUGH010000036.1, forward strand.
CCGTCTCCCGGCGTACCGCCTCCAGGGCCGCCTGCTTTTTCCCTGCATCCGGAACCAGTCCTGCAGCGTATGCCCGCAGTCTCCTCACCATCCCTCCTTCCTGTCCTGCATGAACGTCCCTGCCTGCTACCATCCCGTCCTTTTTGCCGACTTTTCTGCCTATCTCCCTGCCCTTCCTGGCCTCTCCAGACTTTTCCTGCATTCCGCAATCCCTCATGATGAATAGAAATCCTCCTTTCTAAGCATTCCCCGCAGTTTCTCCACCCCCTGCCTGGCCCGGGACTTCACCGTGGCCAGGCCCACACCGGACAGGCGGCCTATCTCCCAGTACTTCATATCATAAAAATAATGCAGCAGGATCACTTCCCTCTGGCCATCCGGCAGATTCCCCAGGGCCTCCATCAACAGGGCTGTCCCCTCCCGCTCCACTGCCACCTCCTCGGGTGTACGCCCCCCTCCCCGTATGCAGTCTTCTGCTGTCATTCCGTCTTCATAGGCCAGCATCCGTCCTCCTAAGCCTCCATGTCCTAAGGACATGTGTTCCGCCGGCCCAGCCTCCCCAGCCATCCCCTGCACCCTCTCCCCCCAGGACACATTTTCCCTTCGGTCTGTGTGATTCCTTCTGTGATAGTTCCGGCACACATTCATGGCAATTGTCAGAAGATATCCTTTCAAGTTCCTGTACTGATAACTCTCCACATAACGGATGAACCGCAGGAATGTCTCCTGTGCCAGGTCATAGGCATCCTGTATGCTGCCCGTCTGAAAAGCGCAGAAACGGAAGATATCATCGTAATATTTTTCCGCGATATCCTGCAGATACTTCTTATCCCCTTTCTGAATCGCCAGAATCCACTGGCGCTCCTGACGCTCACTCACACCCTTCCTCCGTCCTGCCCTTTACAGGCATCTGCTCTTCCGGTAGTATTCTTTCCATTCCCGCCACACTTCCCGTCATGCCGATGCAATCGGCACAGACAATACGTGAGAAGAATCGCTTCCCTTGCGATTCTTCCGTGTGAAGCTTGAAATCACTTGGCGAGGTCTTTTCGAGCTTAGTGATTTCCTTCACACTTATATAACCTGTCTCATGCGTAAAAGGATTTAAAATGAATTAAAAAAGCTTGCCATGAATAGCATGCAGGCAAGCCATTGGATTGCGGCCGTATAGAAGATTACAAGTTACTGTGAACGGAGTGAACAGTAACGATTACAACAAAGAAAAGGCCCTTCCCCTGGGTTCCACTTGAAAGCACAGTATCTCTCCGGTTACAGGATGAATGAAATCCAGTTTATACGCACAGAGCGCTACATTTTTTACCTGTAAATGTCCGGAGAGCCGACAGGAATCCTCTGTGCCATATTTCATATCTCCCAGAAGGGGATGCCCTGCATGGGCCATCTGCGCCCGGATCTGATGGAAACGGCCCGTGTCAATGGTAATCTCTGCCAGGCAGATCCCTTCGGCCCGGGAATCCCCATCCACTTCCCTTCCTGCCAGGATCTTATAATGCAGCACTGCCTTTTTGGCCGTTCCTGCTGCCGCATTACCTGGGAAGGACTTCCCACCTCCCTTTTCTCCCTGCACCTTCCCGGCACAGTCCAGGACCACGGCCCTTCCTGCCGCATCCTTATACATCTCTCCCACAAGGGTACCTTCCCCTGCATCCGGCCATCCCCAGAGAACTCCCAGGTACTGCTTATGCAGGCTACCCTCCCCGTCCTGCTTCTGGAGCTGCCTGGTAAGGGCAGCTGCCGCCTTCTGGTGCCTGGCAAATACCAGCAGCCCCTCCACAGGCTGGTCCAGCCTGTGGACAATGCCAAGATAGGTGGATGCCAGGTAATTTTTCAGTTCGCTGGCCACATCCGGCTGCCCTGCCCGGGCGGTCTGTACAGCCAGGCCTGCTGGTTTATAGACCACCAGGATATCCTTGTCCTCATATAAGATCTCTGTCCTCATGTTTACACTCCCTGTGCGCCATGGCACAACTGCCAGCCCCACGGAATCCTTCGCTTCCGAGTGTGAAGCTTTAAAATTTCTCAGAAGTCTGGATCCGAAGTCCCCTGGGATAGTGGTTCTTCATGATCCCCCCGGCCAGTTTTCCCCACCCCAGGGAAAAACCATCCACGCACACCAGGTACCAGCCTTTCTCTCCCTCTGCCGGGAATGTCTGGCCCCTCAAGTATGCCGCCACCAGTTCCCTGGAGTCTGCTGTCCCGCCGGACAGCACTTCCCCTTCAGATGATGTGAATGGCAGATCCCAGGTGTGGGCCACATCTGCCGGGGAAAGAGCCAGGGCCAGGGCATGGGAAGGTTCAAACCTGTTCTTCTTCCTCTCTCCCACATGCAGGCCAGCCCGAAGGATCCGCAATCCTCTCATGGAGGGCATATCCCCAGGCACCAGATACAGGTTCTCCCCATATCCCATGTAACAGCCTTCCCCCCTGAGAAATGCCTCCGGCACCCGCAGATTCTCCTGGCAGAATGCCATATACTCCCCCAATTCCTTAAGCGGAATGCCCTTCGCCACGCCGCAGGCTGGCGCTTTGCGGTATCCCTCCGGCCAGGTGCCGTTTTTTTCCAGCACTGCTGCGAAATGCCCTTCCCCCTTGATCCGCTGGGGCCACATCCGCACTATACCTTCCAGGTGCAGACCCTTCTCCCCCTCCTTTCCACACAGGCCGTCACACCCTGTAAGTCCCAGGCCCTCCCTGCTCACCGGCAGGATCCTGTATTCCGGGTGGCCCGCCAGGAAACGGTCTATGCTTCCCTCATTTTCCTCCCAGGAAAAGGTACAGGTAGAATACACCAGCCTGCCGCCAGGGCGGAGCATCTTCCCGGCACAGTCCAGGATCTGATCCTGTCTGGCTGCACACATGTCCACATTCTCCGGACTCCACTCCCCGCATGCCTCCTGGTTCTTCCGGAACATCCCCTCCCCGGAGCAGGGCGCATCTACCAGGATCCGGTCAAAATATTCCGGGAACACTTCCGCCAGCCGCTTAGGCTCCTCATTTGACACACAGGCATTCCGTATGCCCAGCCGCTCTATATTCTCCGACAGGATCTTCGCCCTGGCTGGATGGATCTCATTGCACAGCAGGAATCCTTTTCCCTCCATCTTCCCGGCGATCTGGGTGCTCTTCCCGCCCGGAGCCGCACACAGGTCCAGGATCCGCTCCCCCGGCCTGGGTTCCAGCAGTTCCGCGGGCATCATGGCACTGGGTTCCTGGATGTAATACAATCCCGCCTGGTGGTAGGGATGCCTTCCTGGACGTGCGGCTTCCGTATAGTAGTACCCGTGATCTGCCCAGGGAACCTTTTCCGGTTCCGGATCTGCCACCTCTCCCAGCACCTGGCGGGCTGTCTTCCCGCCTTCCCTCAGTTTCAAGGGATTCAGCCGTAGCGCCTGGCACCTTCCTTCCCCAATCGCTTCCATAAATGCCTCGTACTCCTCCCCCAGCATGGCTTTCATCCGCTGTAGAAAAGCCTGGGGAAGACCCTTTCCCTTCTCCCTGTCCTGCTCTGCCTTATCCATCTGCCCCATGGTATAACCTGCTCCCTTCTGTCTGTACCAGAATGTCTCTGTGTATAAGGAACGATTCGGGCAGACTCTCCCCCGAAAGTAACCTTGCGCCCTGCCCTTTCCAGACTGTTACGTATATAATATCCCCGCCCTGGGCATCCTACCTGGACAGCATCCGTTACTGTCCCCGCGCATCCCTATGGACCGCGAAATGCCCGGCAACCAGCACCCTGCTACCCTTGTCCACAGACAGATATGCCGGTTCCCGGAAGATTCCCGAAAGTGAGACTATCCTATGAAATTATCCCAAAACCTAGATGAAAATATAGCCAGCCTGCGCGAACAGGTTCCCTTAGAAAAAAGTTTTGACCTGATGCACCGGACTCTCACCCTGGGGAAAACCAAGGCTTTCTTCCTGGGGGTAAATGGCTTCTGTAAGACCGAAATCCTACAGCAGATATTTGCCGACCTGCAGGATCCCCTTTACGTCCAGAAGGAGGAAATCATAGACATTGCCGCCTATGTGAGTGCCAAGATCGGCTACGTACAGACCTCCCTGGCAGATTCCTGGGAAACAGTCCTGCAAAATGTCCTTAGCGGTCCGGCCTCACTCTTCGTGGACGGCTTCGCCCAGGCCATCCTGATCGATGTGCGCACCTACCCCACCAGGGGGATTGCAGAGCCAGACCTGGAACGGGCCACCCGGGGAGCCAGGGATGGTTTCGTGGAAACACTACTGTTCAATGCCAACCTGATCCGCAGGCGGGTACGGGCTGCGGACCTGTGTTTTGCCATGCACAGTATCGGGTCAGACAGCCGCACGGATGTGGCCGTAGCCTATCTGGGCCACACGGTGAACCAGGACCTGCTTAAAAAGCTTACAGATGCCATGGATTCCCTGACAGCCACCTCCCTGACCATGGGTACCAAAAGCCTGGAAGAACTCCTTGTGCACAAGCATTGGTGGAATCCCCTGCCTGCCATCCAGATGACCGAACGGCCCGATGTAGCCTGCAGCTATCTGCTGGAAGGGCATATCCTGGTACTGGTGGACAACTCCCCCCTGGTCATGATCCTGCCCTGTTCCATCTTCCAGTTTACCCAGAGTCCGGAGGACTATTACAAAAGCCCTTCCGTGGGTACCTATTTCCGGCTCATACGCCTCCTGTGCATCCCGGTGAGCCTGCTTCTGATGCCCTTATTCCTGCTGGCCGGTGCCTGGTTCCCGGAATTCTCCGCACGTATCGGTCTTCTGGCAGACCAGGACATCACACCCCAGCGGCTCTTCTTCTATGTGATGGCAGTGGAACTGCTGCTGGATCTCTTCAAATACTCTTCCTCCGTCAGTTCCGGCAAATTCTCCGGCTCCCTGTCCATTGTGGGAGGACTTTTGATCGGGGACATGGCTGTAGGCCTGAACTGGGCCTCCGTGGAAGTCCTGTTCTACGCCGCCGTGACCCTGTTGGCCTCCCTGTCCATCACCAGCACGGAGTTCAGTGATGGTATCCGTCTGTACCGGATGCTGCTGGTGGCTGCCACCGGCTTCTTCGGACTTCCCGGATTCCTCTCAGGGCTGTTCCTGGTACTCCTGTCTGTGGCCACCACCCCCACCTTTGGCGGCTACAGTTATTTCTGGCCCCTGTTTCCCTTCAACAAAAAAGCCCTGGGCAGGCTGCTGCTGCGCAGTCCTACGCCCAAGGCACAGCCCACGAAAGTCTGGGACCGTGGAAAAGTCCATGACTGATTCTTTCCCTCACTCGTAGCCGGACCGCCAGCGCCATTTACAGGAACCGGCTGGACTGCCACCCTCACTCGATGCTTGGCACATCCTCCGTGAAAGTCTCCTCCCCCAGTTCATTGATGGTGGTGGTACCGGCTTTTCCATACTGATAGAGCTGATCCAGGAACTCAATGGCTGCCCGGATCTTGGTGCGCAGCAAAAATCCACCCTGTCTGGTGGATTCCTCCAGGGCCGATACTGGCAGGCTGGGCGTCCAGTCGTATGCCCTCCCATGGAAATCCTGTATCTTACACAGCACTTCACTGATCTCTGCCCTGGTCAGGGGCAGGAACTGGGGAGCCTTCACAAGCTGATCCAGCACTGTCCGCCTTCTCCTGGGATTGTAATTCCTCAAAAAATGCTTCGTAATGCATTCTTATACCTCCGTGTACGCTTAAAGAGGGGGTACACACCTTCCCCGACATATACAATCTTTCCACCTGTGCAGTGGTTTTTTCCTATTTTTACAGTATATAGGAAGTTCCAGGGCTTTTCAACATTTTATTTTCAGAAACGGTATCTTATGGAAACAACACTCTATCCATAGCAGGAAGAATGCCTGGAAAAATGGTTTCAGAATAAATGCCGGGGCATGGTACAGGCTGTCACCGGATCCGGGAAGACCCTGCTTGCCCTAACAGCGGCTCACAGGCTGGAACAGACCTTTGGGCAGGAACTGTATGTCCGGATCGTTGTCCCCACCAGCGCCCTGCTGCGTCAGTGGAACCAGGCGCTTAGAGCCTACCTGGAAGCCCAGGACCGCCAGGGGACAGATGCCTGCTACCTGCCTGATGTGACAGGTTCCCATCTGCTGGAACTGGAATACCTGGAAGTGGCCCACCGCTTCTCCCACCCAGTCTATGACCAGGCCGCCGCCCAGGTTCTCCTTGAGTCCAGAACCTCCCAGACGGACTCTGCACGCATAAAGGAGATCCTGCGCTGCCTGGAGCGCGGCAGCATCCGCGCAGACTGGCAGACCGATGTCCCCACACTGGAACGGAAAATAGAGACCGCCCCCCATACCAGGGAGCGGAACTACTAGGTGTGTATGAAGAAAATTGCGAATACTGTCCGTCTGGCATGGGACTTTTCTATAGGGCAAAAAAAGAACCCTTGACACCTCAAGGATTCCACATCACTTTGAGAGCGATAGACGGGACTCGAACCCGCGGTTTCCACCTTGGCAAGGTGGCGCTC
>CAJUGH010000037.1:0-32854 GCA_910586215.1 uncultured Acetatifactor sp.
TTCAAGACTGTCTTCCGCATCCACCCACATCTGCATACTTCCCTCAAGATACAGTTTTGCATATTCAAGTGGCTCATCTATTGCCAGAGCATTTAAGGCACATTCAGAGCAGGGAGTGGTTTTCAATCCTTTTTCTGCTTTATTGCAGTCTATCCGCAAGAAATAACCTGCATAGGTGTATACGTCAATACTGTTATGGTGGATATTGTATGTTGCGTAAATCACATTCATATTATCTGTCCTCTTTTCATTGATTTTTTGAAAGCATTTCAATCAGTTTACCAATTCCCGTATATTTTGTGTTATAATGTTTTATGTGATTTTGTTTCCCTCATTTTTTCCCTTATCAAGGTTTGTAATGCCCTGTGGGAAGACATAACACAAGGGAAAAGATAAGGGAAAGTTCACCTGCGATAAACTTAGTGTTTTCAAGGGTTAGCGGAAAATTTAATAACAAAATATAACAGCTAATACTTCCCTTAAAAATCATCAAATCATAATCGGGATTTTGGGGGATTGTAACTATATGATTCATTTACAAGATAAGAATTACCCTCCTACCATTATGGAGATAGGCGAATATGTTTTTCGTCTGATCAAGATTCGCAGTCATTGTTGAGGTCTGGTTTGCAGAACTGATGGGGAGTGCAAATCCTGCAATTATATATAAGAATGCATGATATCCCGGAATTTGCGCAGTGGGAACACTTTCCTGAGGAGATATAAAATATGTATTGCATTTTGCTGTGTCCGTGTTTATAATAGACACAAGATGTAGATACGAGAAGTGCTTTGTGATACAAGATATAGGGAGTCGTATCGAGTTGGGATCTGTCAGGGCAGGATCCTGCATGGGATGCGGCTCCTTTGTTCTGGGTATGGCCGGGACTGGCAACGGACAAAAGCGAATACCCCGCTGCAAAGCAAAGCACATGAAAGTGGGAGGGTATCTGATCCCCGCGGCATTCGTCAGATGCGCAAGCCAACCGTGGTTGGCTTGAAGCAGCGGCACAAAGTCAACCTTGTTGACTTGGCACATTGCTCGCGGGAATAAAATGAGGATTGGAGAGATGTGGGTATGAAGATTCAGAAGAGAGATGGAAGGGTAGTTCCCTATGAGGAGGAGAAGATCCTGGCGGCAATCCGCAAAGCCAACAATGAGGTAGAAGAGAAGGACCGGGCGGATGAGGGCCTGATGACGGAGATCCTGGATGCAGTGGAACACGAGGGCCGGCAGCTTCAGACGGTGGAGCATGTCCAGGATGTGATCGAGCAGCATCTGGTGGAACACAACAAATATGTGCTGTCCAAGAAATATATGGTGTACCGTTACCAGAGGAGCCTGCTCCGAAAGTCCAATACCACGGACGAATCCATCCTGAAGCTGATCCGGAATGAGAACAAGGAACTGGCAGAGGAGAATTCCAACAAGAATACCCGCCTGGCCTCTACCCAGCGGGACTATATTGCCGGGGAGGTATCCCGGGATGTGACCAGGCGCATGCTGCTGCCGGAGCATATATCTATGGCCCATGACAACGGGGTGATCCATTTCCATGATGCAGATTATTTCATACAACCCATTTTCAACTGCTGTCTCATCAATATCCAGGATATGCTGGATAATGGCACATCCATCAACGGTAAGATGATCGAGACGCCCAGGAGTTTCCAGGTGGCATGCACTGTGACCACACAGATCATTGCGGCAGTAGCCAGCAACCAGTACGGCGGCCAGTCGGTGAATATCCGACATCTGGGGAAATACCTGCGAAGGAGCAGGGAGAAGTTCGCCTCCCAGCTGGAGGAGGAGTTCGGGGACAGCCTGGATGCAGCGTCCAAGGAAAGAATAGTGGAACTGCGTCTCCAGGATGAACTGCGCAGCGGTGTCCAGACCATCCAGTACCAGATTAATACCTTGATGACCACCAACGGACAGTCTCCTTTTGTGACCCTGTTCCTGCATATTGTGGATTCGGATCCCTATGTGGAGGAGACGGTACAGATCATCCAGGAGATCCTGCGGCAGCGGCTCCAGGGCACCAAGAACGAGAAAGGTGTGTATGTGACCCCGGCCTTCCCCAAGCTGGTGTATGTGCTGGATGAGAATAACTGCCTGAAGGGCGGGAAGTATGACTACGTGACCAGGCTGGCGGCCCAGTGCTCTGCCAAGAGGATGTATCCGGATTATATCTCTGCCAAGAAGATGCGGGAGAATTATGAAGGCAATGTATTTTCCTGTATGGGCTGCCGTTCCTTCCTCTCCCCCTGGAAGGATGAACAGGGGAATTACAAGTGGGAGGGTCGTTTCAACCAGGGGGTGGTGAGCCTGAACCTGCCCCAGATCGGTATCCTGGCAGACGGAGACGAGGAGAAATTCTGGAAGCTTCTGGACGAGCGCCTGAACCTGTGCTATGAGGCATTGATGTGCCGGCACAAGGCCCTTCTGGGGACGGTGTCCGATGTGAGTCCCATCCACTGGCAGTATGGGGCCATAGCCCGGCTGAAAAAGGGAGAGAAGATAGACAGGCTGCTGAAAGGCGGCTATTCCACCATGTCCCTGGGCTATATCGGCCTATATGAACTGACCTACCTGATGAAGGGCTGCAGTCACACGAAGGAACCGGGTAAGGAATTCGCCCTGCGGGTCATGGACCATATGCGGGATGCGGCAGCCCGCTGGAAACAGGAGACAGGAATCGGCTTCAGCCTCTACGGGACCCCGGCAGAATCCCTCTGCTACCGGTTCGCCAGGATAGACCGGGAAAAATATGGGGATATCCCCAATGTGACAGACAAGGGATATTACACCAACTCTTACCACGTAGATGTCAGGGAACCCATAGATGCCTTCGCCAAGTTCACCTTTGAGAGCGAATTCCAGCACAAATCCCTGGGAGGTGCTATCTCCTATGTGGAGGTGCCCAGTCTCCTTCACAATGTGGAGGCCCTGGAGGAGCTGATCCGTTATATCTATGAGAACATCCAGTACGGTGAGTTCAATACCAAGTCCGATTACTGCCATGAGTGCGGCTATGACGGTGAGATCATGGTAAATGATGACAATGAGTGGGAATGCCCTCAGTGCCACAACAGGGATCACTCCAAAATGAATGTGACCAGACGGACCTGCGGTTACCTGGGAGAGAATTTCTGGAATACAGGCAAGACAAAGGAGATCAAGGCGAGGGTACTGCACCTATGAATTATGCAACAATCAAGAAGACGGATGTGGCCAACGGTCCCGGCATAAGGGTATCCCTGTTTGTCAGCGGCTGTACCCATGGCTGCAAGGGCTGTTTTAACAGGGAGGCCTGGGACTTTCAGTATGGCCAGGCCTACACTAAGGAGACTCAGGAAGAGATCCTGCAGGCACTGGCCCCGGCGTACATCCGGGGGCTAAGTGTCCTGGGCGGGGAACCCATGGAGCCGGCGAACCGGGGTACGGTGCTTCATCTGCTGCAGGAAGTGCGCAGGCGGTATCCGGGGAAGGATATCTGGTGCTACACAGGGTATGAGTATGAGAAGGACCTGCTAGGCAGGGAAGAGGTGGTCACAGAACTTCTGGGGCTTATCGATGTGCTGGTGGACGGGGAATTCGTGGAGGAGAAGAAGAATCTGCGGCTGGCGTTCCGGGGATCCGGGAACCAGCGGCTGATTGATGTACAGGCCTCCCTGCAGCAGGGTCAGGTGGTCTGTCTGGAGTTGTAAAGAGAAAACGGCAATGCCATGAAAATGAGTACACCAGAAAAAAGAATTGCGTTCCCGGCGGATTCATGACATAATAGGCTGGATGAGAGATTCCCCCAGGGGAGACCAGGATAGGAGGAGCAGGAGCATGTATGCATTTGACGAAGTGAAAAAAGTAGATCCGGAGGTGGCCCAGGCCATTGCCGATGAACAGGAGAGACAGAACAGCCACATAGAACTGATCGCCTCCGAGAACTGGGTGAGCAAGGCAGTCATGGCGGCCATGGGCAGCCCGCTTACCAACAAATATGCGGAAGGCTATCCGGGTAAGCGGTACTATGGCGGCTGCCAGTGTGTGGATGTGGTGGAGAACCTGGCTATAGACCGGGCCAAGGAACTGTTTGGCTGTGAGTATGCCAATGTGCAGCCTCATTCCGGTGCCCAGGCCAATATGGCGGTACAGTTTGCAGTCTGCAAGCCCGGGGATACCATCATGGGTATGAACCTGGACCATGGCGGACACTTGACCCATGGCAGCCCGGTGAACATGTCCGGGAAATATTTCCACATTGTACCTTATGGTGTCAACGATGAGGGATTCATCGATTATGACAGGCTCCGGGAGATTGCCCTGGAATCCAGGCCCAAGATGATCATTGCCGGGGCCTCTGCCTATGCCAGGACCATTGATTTTGCAAGATTCCGTGAGGTGGCAGACGAGGTGGGCGCTGTTCTCATGGTGGATATGGCCCATATTGCAGGACTTGTGGCCGCAGGGCTTCATCCCAACCCCATTCCCTATGCCCATGTGACCACCACCACCACCCACAAGACCCTGCGCGGACCCAGGGGCGGCATGATCCTCTCCAGCAATGCAGTCAATGAAAAATATAACTTTAACAAGGCTATTTTCCCCGGCATCCAGGGAGGCCCCTTGATGCATGTGATTGCGGCCAAGGCTGTGTGCTTTAAGGAGGCCCTGGGCGAGGAATTCAAGGCATACCAGAAGCAGATCGTTGACAATGCCCAGGCCCTGTGCAAGGGACTGATGGAGAGGGGGATCCGGATTGTGTCGGGAGGTACGGACAATCATCTGATGCTGGTAGACCTGACAAACTTCGGACTCACCGGCAAGGCGGTGGAGAAACTGCTGGACCAGGCCCATATCACCTGTAATAAGAACACCATCCCCAATGATCCCCAGTCCCCGTTTGTGACCAGTGGCATCCGCCTGGGTACCCCTGCGGTGACCTCCCGGGGCATGAAGGTGGAGGATATGGACAGGATCGCAGAAGCCATCGCCCTGGTGGTGAAGGGCGGGGAGGAACAGGTGCCTGCGGCCCGGGCCATTGTGCAGACCTTGACAGACAAGTATCCCCTGGACTAAAGGAACCCCAGCTACTGTTCACGGGCAATGTCAGTTCGTTGTTACTGTTCACACAGGTGCCACCGCGAGGTATTTTCATGCGCTTTTTGCGTGACAAATCCGAGACTGTCTCGCGCCAAAACGCCCGCATTTGGCGTTTTGTGTGCATATGTTGCTGTGAACGGAGTGAACAGTAACAGTTCGTTCCGTATTAGGTTAGATTCTGTCTTAAGGGTCTAACCTTTTTTTCGCGAAAAGTTCAGCCAGTGCCCATTCGCAAAGGCGCTTTCAGCGCTTTCCCGCTGCTTGCGCAGTTAACTTTGCTCATTTACAGTTCAACTGTGTTGAGGTTGCGCTCCCTCAGTGGAAAGCAATGGGTGAACTTTTCTAAAAAAGGTCTTGTGCTTCCCACGGACATGTGTTAGAATATCTCTCGTTGGCAGACAAGTGTCCGTGCTGCAAGAACGGACAGAGGATTTGGTCTGTCGGGGAGAGAATCGCATATGGAAGAGGAAGCCAGATATTATGTGGTAAAGCAGAAGGCAGTGCCAGAGGTGCTGCTGAAGGTGGTCGAGGCAAAAAGGCTTTTGGATGCAGAGAAGGTTCTGACGGTCCAGGAAGCGGCTGATGCTGTCGGTATCAGCCGCAGTTCTTTTTACAAGTACAAGGACGATGTTTTTCCGTTTCATGACAATTCCCAGGGGAAGACACTGACCCTGTCCTTCCAGATGGACGATGAACCGGGTCTGCTGTCGGATGTGCTGAAGATTGTGGCCCAGTACCGTGCCAACATCCTGACCATCCACCAGAGCATTCCCATAGACGGGGTGGCATCCTTAAGCCTCAGCATCCAGGTGCTTCAAGACACGGGAGATATGTCCAGGATGCTGGGGCAGATGGAAGAACAAAAAGGGGTCCGTCATGTGAAAGTGATGGCGAAACAGGACATCGGATGATTTTGGGTTGATTGTTTGTGCGGAAGCGCACAGGAGGTGTAAGTTTGATAAAAGTAGCAGTACTTGGATATGGCACCGTGGGAAGCGGTGTGGTGGAAGTGTTGGAGAAGAATTGCAAGCAGGTGGCCGAAAAGGCCGGGGAGGAACTGCAGGTGGGCTATATCCTGGATCTGAGGGATTTCCCCGGGGATCCTTATGCCCATAAGGTGGTCCATGATTTCCAGGTGATCCTGCAGGATGCCGAAGTGCGCATTGTATGTGAGGTGATGGGAGGGGTGGGGGCCGCTTACCAGTTTACCAGGCAGGCCCTGGAGGCTGGCAAGAGTGTGTGTACCTCCAACAAGGAACTGGTGGCAAAGTACGGTGCAGAGCTTCTGGAGATTGCAAGGGAGCATGGGTGCAGCTACTTGTTTGAGGCCAGTGTGGGGGGCGGTATCCCTTTGATCCGTCCCATTTGCAATGCTTTGACGGCAGAGAGGCTTCTGGCTGTCACAGGTATCTTGAACGGCACCACCAATTATATCCTCACCAAGATGGACAGGGAGGGGGCAGATTACGGAGAGGTGCTTGAGAAAGCCCAGGAACTTGGCTATGCAGAGCGCAGCCCGGAGGCAGACGTGGAGGGACATGACGCCTGCCGCAAGATTGCCATCCTCTCCTCCTTGATTACAGGGAAACATGTGGATGCAGGGCAGATCCATACAGAGGGAATCACCAGTATCACCCCTGGGGACTTTGCCTATGCCAGGGCAGCGGGATGTTCCATCAAGCTCCTGGCCAGCAGCCGCATCCAGGAGGACGGCAGCGTGTATGCCTGTGTGGCACCCTTCCTGGTGGAGGCCTCCCATCCTCTGGCGGCAGTGAATGATGTGTTCAACGGGGTACTGGTCACGGGCAATATGGTAGGGGATGTGATGTTCTATGGACCCGGTGCAGGAAAGCTGCCCACTGCCAGCGCTGTGGTGGCAGATGTGATTGACTGTGCGAAAAGCGGTGGAGGGGCCACACCCTGCGGATGGACCAGGGAGGCAGCCAGTCTGGGGAATTTCTCCCAGGCAGAGCATGTGTTCTTCGTAAGGGCCAGGGAGGCAGACAGGGAGGCGGTACTGGCAGCCTTTCCCGTGGACAGGCTCCTGGAAGCGGAAGGCGGGGCAGAGGACTTTGGTTTCTTCACGAAGGCCATGGAAGAAGGGACGTTTGCGGACCAGTATGAAAAGCTGGGAAACAAGGTGCTGGGCAGAATAAGGTACCTGGCCGGGTAAAACGGATAGGCAGAAAGACGGATAGGCAGATAGGAGAACGTGTGTATGAAGTATGTGGTGGTATTGGGGGACGGTATGGCAGATGAGCCGGTACGGGAACTGGGGGGATGTACGCCACTGGCCGCTGCCAGGACCCCTTATATGGACAGGCTCAGCAGATACGGCAGGCTCGGCATGGTGCAGACCATTCCAGAGGGCATGAAGCCAGGCTCCGATACGGCCAACCTGGCAGTGCTGGGATATGATCCCCGGAAATACTACTCAGGCCGTTCCCCCCTGGAGGCCTTGAGCATCGGGGTGCCCATGAAAGAGACAGATATTGCCATCCGCTGCAATGTTGTAACCTTGTCAGAGGGGGAGGAAGCTTTCGGGGAGAAGGTGATCCTGGATCACAGCGCTTCTGAGATCAGCACAGAGGAGAGCAGGGTGCTTCTGGATGCGGTGTCCCGGGAACTGGCAGACGAGACCTATCAGTTCTACGCAGGTACCAGTTACAGACACTGTCTGATCTGGAACGGCGGCAGGGTGCTGGAACTGACGGCACCCCATGACGTGCTGGGACAGACCATCGGCCAGTACTTGCCGGAAGACGGGAAGTTGCGGGAAATGATGCAAAGAAGCTATGACATCCTGGCCACACATCCTATTAACCAAGAGAGAAAACGAAAGGGACTCCATCCTGCCAACTGCTGCTGGTTCTGGGGGGCAGGTACCAGGCCGAAGCTGGATTCTTTTCAAGACAGAACGGGGAAAAAGGGCATCATGGTCTCCGCGGTGGATCTCCTAAAGGGCATTGCTGTGGGGGCGGGTATGGCAGTGGCCCATGTGGAAGGTGCCACAGGGGGCCTGCATACCAACTATCTGGGCAAGGCAAAGGCGGCGGTGCAGGCCTTGACAGAGGAGAGTTATGACTTCGCCTACATCCATGTGGAGGCTCCGGACGAGATGGGGCACCAGGGCAGTGCAGGGAAGAAGGTGGAAGCCATAGAGCATCTGGACGGGGAAGTCATCGGCCCGGTGGTGGAGGGGCTGGAAGCCGCAGGGGAGGAGTTCTGCCTGCTGGTGCTGCCCGACCATCCCACACCGGTCAGGGTGCGGACCCACACGGCAGACAGCGTGCCTTTTCTGCTCTATGACAGCAGGGTACAGGAGGAACATACCTGGGTGTACAACGAAGAGGAAGGCCGCAGGGCAGGACTTCTGGTGGAAAAAGGCTATGAACTGATGGAAATGTTCCTGGGGGATGGCATCCAGGCCGGATAAGTGCAGGTTCAGACACGCCCTGGTGCGGAGTATTCGTGTGACATATCTGGAAATAGAAGGAAAATCATATACATCATATAAGAGGTAAGCGTGTGAGAGGGTGTGCAGCACTTTTCTTTGGCCACGCAGGGAGGTAGGAGATGTCTAAAGTAGTAAAATTCGGGGGAAGTTCCCTGGCAAGCGCAGAACAGTTTAAAAAGGTGGGGGAGATCATCCGGGCTGACAGCACAAGGAGATATGTGATCCCTTCCGCACCTGGAAAGCGGTTTGACGGGGACACCAAGGTAACAGACATGCTGTATGCCTGCTATGGTCTGGCGCAGCAGGAAAAGGACTTTGCCAGGGCCCTTATGGAGATTGCGGCCAGATACCAGGAGATCATCGACGGGCTGGGCCTGGAACTTGATCTGTCCGGGGAATTCCGGGTCATTGAGGACAATTTTAGGGACAAGGCAGGGGAAAATTATGCTGCCTCCAGGGGCGAATATCTAAATGGCAGGATCATGGCTGCCTATCTGGGATTTGCCTTTGTAGATGCAGCAGAGGTCATTCTCTTCGATGAGCAGGGCAATTTTGATGCGGAACGTACCAATGAGGTCCTGGGCAGGCGCCTGGAGACCTGCGAGTATGCAGTCATTCCCGGCTTCTACGGTTCCATGCCGGACGGCAGTGTGAAGACCTTCTCCCGGGGCGGTTCCGATGTGACCGGTTCCATCGTGGCCAGGGCTGCCATGGTGGATGTATATGAGAACTGGACAGATGTGTCGGGTTTCCTGGTGGCGGATCCAAGGATCATAGAAGACCCGAAGAAGATCGAGACCATCACCTACAGGGAACTGCGGGAACTTTCTTACATGGGGGCCATGGTGCTGCACGAAGATGCCATCTTCCCGGTGCGCAGGGAGGGCATTCCCATCAATATCCGCAACACCAATGCGCCGGAAGACGATGGCACCTGGATCGTGGGCAGTACCTGCCAGAAGTCGGAATATGTGATCACCGGCATCGCGGGCAAGAAAGGCTTCTGTTCCATCAACATTGAGAAAGACATGATGAATGCAGAGATCGGGTTTGGCCGCAAGGTATTGCAGGCCTTTGAGGAAAATGGCATCTCTTTCGAACATGTTCCCTCCGGTATCGACACTATGACGGTGTTCGCCCATCAGGATGAGTTCATGCACAAGGAGCAGAAGGTGGTGGCAGGCATCCACAGACTGGCGAAGCCGGACTTCATTGATATCGAGTCTGACCTGGCGCTGATCGCCGTGGTGGGCCGGGGCATGAAATCCACCCGGGGAACGGCAGGCAGGATCTTCTCTGCCTTGGCACATGTGAATGTGAATGTGAAGATGATCGACCAGGGTTCTTCCGAACTGAATATTATCATTGGCGTGGCCAATGAGGACTTTGAGGCAGCCATCAAAGCCATTTATGATATCTTTGTTGTGACCAGGATCTGAGGAACCTGCACCCGTCTGCCGTGGCTGGGGCAGGATCCCCTCCGGGCAGGCGGCTTAGGCTGGTTCCAGGGCAGTCCGCCTGGGCAAGGACATCCCATTTTGGCGCAAGGCAGTCAAGGCAATCATGATTACCATGACTGTCACGCAAAAAGTGTTTGAAAATGCCTTGCGGCACCCTCCCATAAAAAGTAACTGACAATATGCCAAATCATGGAAATATTTGCAGATATAATGCAAAAAATCAAGAAAAAAATAAAAAAATGTGTTGACAAATGTCGTCTCGTGCGTTATACTGGACTCAACAAAAGAAAATAAAACAAAACTTCTTCCATAGTGTACCAACGAATGGTTCACAAATGATGTGCTAGTACACATATGAAAAAGTAACGAATCACTGAGGGCAAGATTCAGGACGTTACAGTACCTGGTACAAAGATGAGAAAGTGGAAAAGCACATAGGATGAAATGGAAGAAAAGTAAGAAAAACTAAATACGAAAGAGAGGTATCGTCCATTGGATAACGAGGTTTGAAAGGGTGTATTGATTAGGAATAATCGATACACCCTTTCACATTGCCATGGAAGGAATGATATCGGGTTTTTACACCATTTTTTGCTATTTCCTGTTTGTCAGACAACGTTCAGATTTTTTTCCACATATTGGATCCTGGAAGGCCTGCTATAGTTGATGGGGTGTGGGTGGACTTCCTGTTTTTTATAAAAGCTACATTTTCCTGTAGAAAAACGAAAAGATATAAGGTATTATGGATAGGTATGGATGAAGGAAAGCCCGGACCGGAAAAGAATTCCTGCTTTTAGGAAGGAATCCAGGGATACAACGGCCCGGAAGGAAAAGTAGTATGGAAAGGTAAGATAGTAATCATGGCAGATAATCAGTTGAAAGAGCAGGAGAGAAGGGAAGCGAGACGGAAGAGACGGATCCGGAACCAGATTCTGGTGTATGTGACTTTGATTGTGCTGATCCTGGCGGTGGCAGTGGGCATTGTATTTGGAGTGAAATGGCTGACTGGCCTGCGGGATGCCAGGGAAGACCAGGAGGAGAGCCAGGCGAAGATGGAGGAGATCTTCTCGGATGAGCCGGATATCCAGGTGCCGGAGCCGACACCTACGCCAGTGCCGGAACTGACACCGGAAGAGCGTCTGGATGATATCGTGAATGCAGGTATTGAGGCCATGCCACTGGAGGATAAGGTGGCAGGGCTGTTCCTGGTGACGCCAGAATCCATCACGGGGGTACAGACAGTGGTCCAGGCGGGGGAAGGTACCCAGAATGCTCTTGCCCAGTACCCGGTGGGAGGACTCATCTATTTCCAGAAAAATATCCAGTCCGAGGAGCAGATCCGGCAGATGCTGGAGAATACCCGGATGTATGCAGCCCCGTATCCGTTGTTTCTGGCAGTGGATGAGGAGGGGGGCAGTGTGGCAAGGGTGGCCTCTGCAGGGATCGGCACGCCAGTGGATTCGGCCAGCGCCATCGGTGCCACCGGGGATGCCAACAATGCCTATGTAGCGGCAACTACCATAGGCAGTACCTTGAACAGTCTGGGCTTCAACCTGGATCTGGCTCCTGTGGCAGACCTGGCCAGTGTGGAGAACAGTTTCATGGCCCAGCGGGTCTACGGGAAAGATGCGGCAACAGCAGTTCCTTTTGTAACGGCCATGGTGCAGGGACTGACGGAACAGAATGTGACACCCTGTCTGAAGCATTTCCCCGGAAACGGTGCCACTGCTCAGGATGTCCACACCGGACAGGCGGTCAGTGACAGGACACTGGAGCAGTTCCAGGCAGAGGAATTCGCGGTATTCCAGGCAGGAATAGATGCTGGGGCGCCTATGGTTATGGTGAGCCTCATGGCAGCCCCGGCACTGACTGGCAGCAATGAACCCTGCGCCCTGTCAAAGGAAGTGGTCACAGACCTGCTGCGGGGCCAGTTGGGATTCCAGGGCGTGGTGATCACGGACGCCTTGAACATGTCAGCAGTGTCCGAATATTATGGCGCGGACGAGGCTGCTATCCTGGCCTTGAAGGCCGGATGTGATATGCTCTTAATGCCGGAAGACTTCGAGAAGGCCTACAACGGTGTGCTGCAGGCAGTGCGGGACGGGGTGATCTCCGAGGAGAGGATCAATGATTCCCTGAGGAGGATCTACCGGATCAAGTATGCGGACCGGATTGCGGAATAAGGGGTAGCAATATGGATAAACTTGGCTTAAGCCGGACAATAGCCTTCCATATGTATATTGCAGTGTTCCTGTACCGGGGAGGGACAGAATGCCAGTATACCGCATTCTAATGAGATAAATAAAATAAAAATACGAATACAAAGCGGTATTTGACAATGGCGGAATGAGAGGAATAAATCGATGAAAAGAGCAAAGATATTCCCGGCGCTTGTATTGTTGCTGTTTGCGCTTACGGTGACCGGCTGCTGATAGGTGGCTGGGAAAGTGAGTGGCAGACTGATGAAGGGATCCTTACCCTGGCTGGTGGGGAGACGAAGGATGTGGCGGTCCGTTTCAGCAGGCCGGATGCCGGGGATGATGTGCCAAAGCTTTCGGAATGTGCTTATATCAGATTTGAAATAGTAGATTCCGGACTCTCGGAAAATGGAGACATTTATGCCGATGTCTATGTTTTTGAATTTAGGGTGGAAGAAGGGGGAGAACTGATCCAGACTCCCAAACTGCCTATTCCTGTGGTGCTGAAGTGATAAGGAATTGTCCGGAAAAATTTAAGCTTACTCCTATGGGCAATGAGGCAGGTATATGAAGCCTGCCTGGTGCCATGAAAAATAGGATGAAAGCCCAGAGGGACAGGACAGGCGCGGTCTGTAGAAGCCGCGCCTGTTTTGTCGAGAGTGAAAAAGAAAAAGGAATCCTTGCTTTCCCAAGGATTCCATATCATTTACGAGAGCGATAGACGGGACTCGAACCCGCGGTTTCCACCTTGGCAAGGTGGCGCTCTACCAACTGAGCCACTATCGCATGTCTGGCACAGTTGATATAATACTATAGGAATCAGAAAATGTCAATATATTTTTGAAAGAATCTTGCATGGCTTGCATGTCCCGTAACGGTTTCTGGACTGTTACGGGGCAGGAGGATGCCAGACACCCATCCTGGATAAGTGTTTGCCAGAATGCAGCCATGTGGGGAACTACTTTGGCCTGGTGGCCTCTTCCATGGGCAACCCGGTCCGATAGTCCAACTGGCGGGGTTCATATTCTTCATTTTCCCTCTGCCTGGTATAACCAGTGTTATCCCAGGAGGGTGACGCGAGACCCTGTCGCCATGGACGGTGTTCCCACTGATATCCCCGGAAAGGATCCCGGGTCTGGTTCATCCATTCCAGAAGGAGGTCATGGAGGCGGATCTTGTGGTTGTCATATGCCTGTTCCCAGATGAGGTTATTCATCTCATAGGGATCTGTCTCCTGGTCGTAGAATTCATCCATAGAGTCCAGGAGGTGTATGGCCAGCTTGTACCTGCCATCGAAAATGGCCCGCATGAACTGTATGCCGCCGAAGCCATCGTGGTCAACTTCATAGCGGGTAAATTCCGTAATGATATAGTCATTGGTCCGGACCTGGGGATGATATATTTCTTCCAGCAGGCTTTTCCCTTCAAAACATTTTGGAATGGGCAGGCCCATATATTCCAGGATAAAAGGCGGGAGATTGATGTGGCTGACAGGGTGGGAATCCGTTATGCCCAACGGCACCCCGGGACCGGCGATCAGCAGGGGAACCCGTGCGATTTCATTGTACATGACAGGGCCTTTGGCGTATAGGCAGTGGCTTTCCAGCCCGTCCCCGTGGTCAGAGGTATAGAGGATCATGGCCTCTGGCGCATATTGCCTGGCACAATCCAGCACTCTGCCCAGTTCAAAGTCAGCGAAAGCGTTACAGCCCAGGAAGGTAGGAACTTTGATCCGCAGGGCATCCCGGTCAGTCAGCCGGTTCCTGCCAGCCCAATATTGCTGGTACTTAGGCTTCCCTTCCAAAGTATCCCACACATTTGGGGACTTGGGGAATTCGTAGTCATTGAACATGGAGGCATAAGGCTCCGGACAGAGTCCGGGGTCATGGGGTTCATCCAGGGATACTGTCAGGAAGAAATCTTCGGAGCCATGTGTTTCCAGAAAGTCGATGGCACGATTGGCGCAGCGGTGGCCGAAGGTGAAGTCTGCAGACAGACCCAGGCGGTTGGAGCTGCTCTTGCGGGATAACAGACGTTCTTCAGGTGTCAGCTCTTCCAGGTAACATCTCATGTCATACCAGTACTGGGGATCCCATCCTTCCGGACATCTGCCAAGACCAAAATAATCGCCTCCATCCAGATGCCATTTGCCGATATAGGCGGTTCGGATGCCATTGTCCGCAAGGCGCTGCCCGATGGTCTTCACATTGGCACCCAGGGGCATGCAGTTGGCAACGCTGCCATTGGAATGAGGATACATCCCTGTGAACAATGCCGAGCGTGCCGGGCCGCAGACGGGCTGGCAGGTGTAAGCGTTCTGGTAGCGTATCCCCCCTGCAGCCAGGGCATCCAGGTTTGGCGTATGCATGGCCGGGTTCCCATAGCATCCCACCATGTCCTGCCTGGTGGCATCTGTCATCAGTAGAATGATCTGTTTTCTGTGTTGTGTCATAGCGTTACCTCCTGGCATCGTATGGTAGATACTACATATCTCTATTATAGACAATATTGGTCATACATGCAAGCAAATGTAAGCAAGATAAAAGTAACGAATAATGTCCTTGCGGTTCCGGGCATCTCATATTAAAATAGAAGAAAGGAGGACAGCGTTGCCGGAGGGCAGCGTGTGAATGGTATGGAGAAGGAAACAAGACAATACGGTACAAAGGAACTGCTGCGGAGGTTTGTACCTTACTTTGGACGATATAAGAAAACCCTGGTGCTGGATCTGTTCTGTGCGGCGCTGACAACAGTGTGTGAACTGGTGCTTCCCTTGATTATGCGTTATATCACCAATGAAGGCATCCGGGATCTGGCTTCCCTGTCCGTGCGCACAGTAGGAGGCCTGGGGCTTCTTTACCTGGGGCTTCGTATCCTGGACTGCTTTGCGGGGTATTACATGGCAGACATGGGGCATGTGATGGGGGCTAAGATTGAGACGGACATGCGCAGGGATGCCTACAGCCATTTGCAGAGGCTGTCAGATACCTATTACAACAATACGAAGGTAGGGCAGATCATGGGGCGGATTACCAATGATCTGTTCGATGTGACAGAATTTGCCCACCATTGTCCGGAGGAATTTTTCATTGCGGGGATCAAGACAGTGATCGCCTTCGTGGTCCTGGCAGGGATCAACCTGCCTCTGACACTGCTGATTTTCCTCTGTATTCCCCTGATGCTGGTGGTGTGCATGACCTTGAATTTTCGGATGCGGGCTGTGTTCCGCAGACAGCGCAGCCAGATCGGGGAATTGAATGCCAGGATCGAGGACAGCCTTCTGGGCCACAAGGTGGTGAAGGCTTTTACCAATGAAGAGATTGAGACAGGGAAGTTCGAGCAGGACAACGGGTCTTTCCTGGATATCAAGAAACAGTCCTACAAGTACATGGCGGCTTTCCAGACGGCGGTGAAGATCTTTGACGGTCTCATGTACCTGCTGGTGCTGGTGGCCGGGGGTGTCTTCATGATCCGGGGAATGATTGCTCCGGGGGACCTGGTGGCGTATATGCTGTATGTGACCACCTTGATTGCCACCATCCGCAGGATCATTGAGTTCGCGGAGCAGTTCCAGCGAGGCATGACGGGTATCGAGCGTTTCCTGCAGATCGTGGATGCGGACATTGAGATATTCGATGAGCCGGGGGCGGTGGAACTGGCCGGCACCCAGGGGCTTATCACTTTTGAAAATGTGAGCTTTGAGTATCCGGATGACCATAACAGGGTATTCTCCAATTTAAACCTTTGCATCCATCCCGGGGAGAAGGTGGCCATTGTGGGTCCTTCCGGTGGGGGCAAGACCACCCTGTGCAATCTGATCCCCAGGTTCTATGATGTGTCTGCAGGGCGTATCACCCTGGATGGGGAGGATGTGAAGCATTTTACCCTAAAGAGTCTCCGGGGCAATATCGGTATCGTCCAGCAGGATGTATATCTGTTCTCGGGTACCATTTATGATAATATCATATACGGAAGGCCTGGCGCTTCCAGGGAAGAGGTGGAGGAAGCGGCAAGGCGGGCAGGGGCACATGAATTTATCCTGGGGCTGAAGGACGGATATGACACCTATGTGGGGGAGCGGGGAGTGAAGCTTTCCGGCGGCCAGAAGCAGCGGATCAGCATTGCACGGGTGTTTTTGAAGAACCCTCCTATCATTATCCTGGACGAAGCTACCTCAGCCCTGGACAATGAGAGTGAATTTGCCGTGGCCCAGTCCCTGGCAAAGCTCTCGGAAGGGCGCACTACCCTGACTATCGCCCACAGGCTTTCAAGTATCCGGAATTCCGACAGGATCCTGGTGCTGACGGAGGAGGGCATCGTGGAGGAGGGGAACCATGAGGAGCTGCTTCGGAGGAAGGGAATGTACTACCACTTTTATGAGACAGCAAATGCCTTGAAATGATAAAACAAAGAGAAGGAGGAGTGCCAATGAAGCTAGTATTTGTGGGAGCAGACCATGAGGTAACAGGAAGCTGTCACTACCTGGAGGCAGCGGGGAAGCATATGCTGGTGGACTATGGTATGGAACAGGGGAAGAATGTGTTTGAAAATGTGCCCCTGCCTGTGCAGGAATCCCTGATCGACTATGTGTTCCTGACCCATGCCCATGTGGATCACTCGGGGTTGCTGCCCCTGCTTTACGCCAGGGGGTTTAGGGGGCAGGTCTTTGCCACGGAGGCCACAGCAAAGCTATGCAGCATCATGCTCCGTGACTGTGCCCATATCCAGGCTATGGAGGCAGAATGGAAGAACCGGAAGGCCAAGAGAAGCGAATCCCTGGCAGTGTCAGAACCGATCTATACCATGGAGGATGCGGAAGGGCTGATCAAGCGTCTGGTGCCCTGTCATTACGGGCAGGAGATCCAGGTGTGCGAGGGAGTGAAGATCCGTTTCACAGATATCGGTCATCTGCTGGGATCTTCCAGTATCGAGGTGTGGCTTACAGAGGAAGGTAGCCAGAAGAAGGTAGTGTTCTCCGGGGATGTGGGGAACAAGAATAAACCCCTGTTGCGCAGCCCTATCCACACGAAGGATGCGGATTATGTGGTGATGGAATCCACCTACGGGGACAGATCCCACGGCGCAGAGAATCCTGACTATGTGCATGAACTGGCTGCCATTCTGAAGGAAACCTTTGACCGGGGCGGCAATGTGGTGATCCCTTCCTTTGCTGTGGGACGTACCCAGGAGATGCTGTTCTATCTGCGGAAGGTGAAAGTGGAGAGGCTGGTGGAAGGGCATGAGGATTTCCCTGTGTATGTGGACAGTCCCCTGGCAGTGGAAGCCACAGGTATATTTGAGGAAAGCAAGTGGGAATGTTTTGACGGGGAGGCCCTGGAGCTGGTGAAGGCGAAGATCAATCCCATAGGATTTGCCGGGCTGAAGCTGGCCATCACCAGTCAGGAATCCATTGATATCAACTTTAACGACCAGCCCAAGGTCATCATCTCCGCTTCCGGTATGTGTGAGGCGGGGCGTATCCGTCACCATCTGAAGCATAATCTGTGGCGTCCGGAATCTACCATTCTCTTCGTGGGCTACCAGGCGGTAGGTACCCTGGGACGGCTGCTGGTGGAAGGGGTGGATGAGGTGAGACTTTTCGGAGAGCCCATCCAGGTCAGGGCCCAGATCCGCAAGCTGGTGGGCATGAGCGGCCATGCGGACAAGGAAGGACTCATCGAATGGCTGGGGGGCTTTGAGGAGAAGCCGAAGAAGGTATTTCTGGTACATGGGGAAGACAGTGTATGCAATGTTTTCGCGGAATGTCTGAAGGTAGAGCATGGCTACCGGACCTATGCCCCTTACAGTGGCACCATATTCAATCTGGCCACAGGAAAGCTGGAGTACGAGGCAGTACCGGTACCTGTGCAGAAGACGAAGCATTCCATTTTGTCTGGTGTGTATGCAAGGCTTCTGGCGGCGGCACAGCGCCTGATGAATCTGGTGAAGAGAAGCGATGGGATGCCGAACAAGGATATGGCTAAATTCGCAGACCAGATCAATTCTTTGTGTGACAAGTGGCAAGTGTGAACGGAATGAAGATTTTCTAAGGTCAGAAAGAACTTGACCTAAGAAAATCTAAGTCATTCCCAAGGAATGGCTTTGCCATTCCTTTAAGAACGCAAGTGCAGCGTTCTTCCAAGCGCGATTTTGCGCTTTGCCTGCACCAGTTCATCCATTGTTTGTGCCGTTATAGAGGCATGACAGGAATAACATATTTTTTGAGAAAGAGGAAAGTAGAAGAATGAGTTATGCAGACCGTGTATTTGTAGAAATGTGCCGGGATATCCTGGAGAATGGCACCAGTACGGAAGGGGAGAAGGTGCGTCCCCGCTGGGAGGACGGAACACCTGCGTATACCATCAAAAAATTCGGGGTAGTGAACCGGTATGACCTGTCCAGGGAATTCCCCATTATGACCTTGCGGAAAACAGCGCTGAAGCTGGCCACAGATGAAATGCTGTGGATCTGGCAGAAGAAATCCAACAATATACACGATCTGCATAGTCACATCTGGGATGAGTGGGCAGATGCGGACGGCTCCATCGGCAAGGCTTACGGATACCAGATGGGAGTGAAACACCAGTACAGGGAGGGTGCCATGGACCAGGTGGACCGGGTGCTCTACGACTTGAAGCACAATCCTTTCAGCCGCCGGATCATGACCAATCTCTATGTCCACCAGGATCTTCATGAGATGAACCTGTACCCCTGTGCCTACAGCATGACCTTCAATGTGACGCAGAGGAAGGGGGAAGAGAAACTGACCTTGAATGCAGTCCTGAACCAGCGCTCCCAGGATGTGCTCACGGCCAACAACTGGAATGTGGTGCAGTATGCAGTGCTGCTGCATATGTTGGCCCAGGTCTGTGACATGAAGGTGGGGGAACTGGTGCATGTGATTGCAGACGCCCACATTTATGACCGCCATGTGCCCCTGGTACGGGAACTGATAGACCGGAAGCAGTATCCGGCTCCGGCCTTCTGGCTGAATCCGGAGGTTCACGATTTCTACCAGTTTACCAGGGAGGACGTGAAGGTGGAGGGGTATGAGACCGGAGGGCAGATTGTGGGGATTCCGGTTGCGGTGTAAGGCATGTGGTGAATCATGGTCTGAGGATTATTCTGCCCTAAGGATCATTCTGCCCGGGGGCGGCATGAGGTGGGTGAGGACAAAAGGCAGCAGGAAAGGATGGGAGGAATATGAACATCATCGTAGCGGTAGACAAAAACTGGGCCATTGGCAACCATGACCAGCTCCTGGTCCGGATTCCCAATGACCACAAGCATTTCCGGGAGGAGACCACCGGCAAGGTGGTGGTCTTGGGACGCAGGACCCTGCAGACTTTTCCCCAGGGACTTCCCTTGAAGAACAGGACGAACATTATCCTGTCCAGAAATGAGGAATATCAGGTAAAGGATGCCACCGTGGTCCATTCAGTGGAGGCTCTCCTTCAGGAGATCAGGCAGTATGATACCACGGACGTGTATGTGATCGGCGGGGAGAGTATCTACAGGCAGCTTCTGCCCTACTGTGATGT
Source organism: uncultured Acetatifactor sp. (assembly GCA_910586215.1). Taxonomy (GTDB): domain Bacteria; phylum Bacillota; class Clostridia; order Lachnospirales; family Lachnospiraceae; genus Acetatifactor. The sequence continues at coordinate 19,758 of CAJUGH010000037.1, forward strand.
GGCCCATGTGACGAAGATCGACCATGCCTATGAGGCAGACACCTATTTCCCGAATCTGGATGCAGACCCGGACTGGAAGGTGGAAGAGGACAGCGAGGAGCAGACCTATTTTGACATTGCCTACCAGTTCGTGAAATATGTGCGGGTGGGCCGCGATTCTTAAGGCATTGCCTTAGGGGCGATCTGACGGGAAGTGCAGGAAGAAGGATGATGAGACCGGGGAAAGGGAAAAGAAAAGGGGCGAAAATCTTAATAGGGCTGACAACTGCCGGGGCAGTCTTGTCAGCCCTGTATCTGTTGGGAATGTTTCTGATGCAGGGGAGCGACTATACCTACCGCATGTGGGTGAAGAGCCTTGGAAAAACAATGATTCTGATGGTGCTGCCCCTGTTGCTGCTGCTGGACGGCTGGCTGATACTGCGCAGATTGGAAAAGTGGAAAAAGGCAGTCGTCAATCTGCTGGGTGGGGCGGCGGCTTTCCTCTATCTTCTCTGGTGCCCTTTCGCTATCCTGTATGTGGCTTTTACCGTGGATACAGAGACCAGGCTGGTGGGTGATCTGCTGCTGGTTTCCCGGCAGAATTTTCTGGATGCGTCTACAGAGTATTATGGCAGACAGGCATACCTGTTTTTCCGGATCCCTGGGGAACTGACGGATGCGGACAGGGAAAAATACCTGGAGGAAAAGTATGGAAGGGATTTTGAAGCGGTTTCAGCCCCTGGGGAGGATGGTGGGTACGGGAATCCGGATGCCAGGATTTTGTTCCGGGATGTGGAATATCCTGATGTGTGTGTCAGTGTGTACCGGGAGGGACGCAGCCTTGCAGACGATTATGTGGAATGCATGACGGTAAGATACCTGGAGGAAGGCTGCCGCAGGCTGGGAATTCAGAGGGAGTACGAAGCGGAAAGCAGGGAGGGATCTTTCTCCAGGTTCTATCTATTGCTGGAGGGCAGGGAAGATGTGTCGGCCTGCTCTGGGGATGTGGCCAGGCTGCTACAGTATGTGACAGGGCAGACAGATCTCTTCCGGACATACAGAGGGATGCTCTATCTCAAGTGCCGGACACAAGACCTGGAATTTGTAAGTAGGATTCCCTTCGGAAAAACCAGTATCCATGATGAGGTGGGGAAGGATTACTGGCTGACTCCCGGCCTGGTGGAGACATATGTGGCCGATCGGTATGAGAGCGATCTGGAACAGGCCAGGAAATGGAAGGCATACCAGGATTCCCAGGAGACTGCCAGGAAGGAACTGGAAGAGATATCCGGACAGGGCAGTGAGGGGGTTCCCCAGGGCAGGGATGAGGAGAAGACAGGGGATGGCAAGGACGCTGCAGAGATACCAGAACAGGAGGAGCCTGTGATTCCGGATCCCCTGGAGGAGATGGCCAGGCTGGTCTATGAAGTGCTGCCGGAGGGGGAGGACTATTCCTTCCAGGTCTGTTACAATGCCAAAGGAAATTTCTATATTGATCTGGGCAGCCGCCCGGCGGGGCGGGAGGAAGATGCCTATGCAGAAGGAAGCTACCGCTTTACACTGGTGTATGACCGGCCCTCCAAAAACGACAAATGTGAGCTTTTCGTGTTATATAAGGAGCATTATACGCCCAAGGAGGGATCCGGATACAGCACCAGTACAGGCTACAATGACAGCACGGCCATCCTGGAATTCTATGCCGTGGACAAGGAAACGGGCAGCGTGACTGCCGCGGGCAAGAGGGCCTGGGACCAGGTGGGGTGTGAGGCATACCGGGAAGCCACAGGGGAGTAGTCCCCTGTGGCAGGATCCGCTGCCAGGTGTATCCTATTTTTGCTGTCTGAACTGTTACGGGTGGCGGGATTTTGTTTCCGTAAAATAAGGAATCAATATTGACTTTTTGGGGCAAACGTATAATAATGGGTAGCAACAAATATTTTTTGGATTTGCTTTCGCATGTGTCTGTGTGCAGCAGGCCTGGGGCGTTAAGGTGAAGGAAAGAAGGCTTACGATGGAAAAGAAAAACATTGACTGGGGCAATTTGGGATTCGGATATGTGCAGACCGAGAAGCGGTATGTATCCAATTATAAGAATGGGGCCTGGGATGAAGGCATTATCACGGAGGATGCCACTGTGGTACTCAATGAGTGTGCAGGGGTCCTGCAGTATGCCCAGACCATATTTGAAGGACTGAAGGCATATACCACTGAGGACGGGCGTATCGTGACCTTCCGGCCGGATCTGAACGGGGAGCGCATGGAAGCTTCTGCCGCCAGGCTGGAGATGCCCGTTTTCCCTAAGGAGCGTTTCGTGGATGCCATCACAAAGGCCGTGGCAGCCAATGAGGCATATGTGCCCCCCTATGGAAGCGGTGCCACCCTGTATGTGCGTCCCTATATGTTTGGGTCCAACCCGGTGATCGGCGTGAAGCCTGCGGACGAGTATCAGTTCCGGGTATTCTGTACGCCGGTGGGTCCCTATTTCAAGGGCGGCGTGAAGCCCCTTACCATCTGTGTCAGCGATTTTGACCGGGCAGCCCCTCACGGCACCGGCCATATCAAGGCAGGACTGAACTATGCCATGAGCCTGCATGCCATTGTGTCTGCCCACAAGGCAGGCTATGACGAGAATATGTACCTGGATCCCGGTACCCGCTCCAGGGTGGAGGAGACAGGCGGGGCCAATTTCCTCTTTGTCACAAAGGATGGGAAAGTGGTGACGCCCAAGTCTGACAGCATCCTTCCCTCCATCACCCGTCGTTCCCTGGTCTATGTGGCAAGGGAGTATCTGGGTCTGGAAGTGGAGGAGCGGGAAGTGTACCTGGAGGAAGTGAAGGATTTTGCGGAATGCGGACTGTGCGGTACGGCTGCAGTCATCTCTCCCGTGGGTAAGATTGTGGACCATGGGGAGGAGATCTGTCTGCCCAGCGGCATGAGCCAGATGGGCGCTGTGACCCAGAAGCTGTACGACACCCTCACAGGTATCCAGATGGGCCGGATCCAGGCGCCGGAGGGCTGGATCCATGTGATTGCAGAATAGTACATGACGGGACTGTATACACATATGGATGCCATGCAATCCATGTAATGTGATGCCGGTATGATGTGAAGTTCGTAACGGTTGGTGTGATGTGAAATCTGTAACGGTGGATAATGACAGGAAGAGGTGTTTTTTTGGCAGATCCATTGATAGCAAAACAGGGGGCCGGCAGGGGAAGTGATGCCGGCACCGGGGGCTGCCAGGAACAGGCAGCTGGAAAAAGAATCCGGAAGAAAGCCAGGAAAGGGATCCTGGCCTTTTTCTGTGCCATGTTTTGCACATTGTCTTTGGTCTCCTGCAGCTTTGCGGAAAATGGTGCCAAGGTGGTCTTTACCACAGGGCTTGGCAAAAATGAAGTGTTCCGGATTGGAAATGCCAGATGCACCAAGGCAGAGATCTTAATCTACCTGGCCGATGCCCAGGGACAATACGAGCGGGTGTATGGAACCGGGGTGTGGGGGATCTCCAACCAGGGAGTTACCCTGGAGGAAAATGTGAAGGAGACGGTGCTGGCCAGGACCGCCCAGATCAAGGCTATGTACCTGCTGGCCCTAAGCAAGGGGATCACCCTGGATGAGGCACAGACAGCCAGTGTAGAACGGGCAGCGGAGGAATATTTCCAGTCCCTGGGTGAGACGAGGGCAAAGGGGATGGATGCGGATGTCAGTACCATCCGGCAGATGTATACGGAATATGCCATGGCAGACCAGGTGTACCATTATATGATACAGGGAGTCAACCCGGAGATCAGTGATGATGAGGCCAGGACCATTACAGTGCAGCATATCCTGCTGCGGGCCAGGGAGGAGGACCAGGGGGTCTATGACCGGATCAGTCAGATCCGGGAACTGGCTGTGTCAGAGGGGGAAGATTTCCTGGAACTGGCCACCAGGTACAGCGAAGATCCAGAGATCACGTATTCCTTTGGCAAGGGAGAGATGGACCCGGCCTTCGAGCAGGCAGCCTTCGGACTGGAGACAGGGGAGATCAGCCAGGTGGTGAAGAGTGAGGCTGGATATCATATCATCAAATGTATCAGTACCTTTGACCGGGAGCAGACGGATCTCAATAAACTGGAGATCGTGGAACAACGGAAGAAAGAAGTGTTCGGGGAAGAATACGATGCTTTTGTGGAGGATCTTGCCTGTCAGATGAATGAGAAGCTCTGGGAGGAGATCGGGCTGGATCATGAGGGGGATGTACAGGCTGTCAGTTTTTTCCAGGTGTATGAGAAGCATTTCCCAGAGGAAAATGGGTTTTAGAAAAATTTTAGAAATGTGGAAAGGCTTGATTTCCGGGCATTTTCCAGCCGTTATTAGCACTCACTTGAAATGAGTGCTAATTTCTTCTTGACTTTTGGGGGAAGCAGTCTTAAACTGGGTTTTAGGCAGTAGATACAGGTGCATTTTATCAGAGGAATAGAGGAACAGGCAGTTCCAAAAACAGAACAGAAAGGGATGTGGTAAGATGGCTACAAGAAGCGGAAATTTATCAATCAATAGTGAGAACATTTTTCCCATTATCAAGAAGTGGTTGTACTCTGACCATGATATTTTCTACAGGGAGCTGATCTCCAACGGCTGTGATGCCGTGACCAAGCTGAAAAAGCTGGACATGATGGGGGAATATACCCTGCCGGAGGGTTACAAGGCCCGGGTGAGTGTGACCGTTGACCCGGAGAAGAAGACCTTGTCCTTTGCGGACAACGGGCTGGGTATGACCGCTGACGAGGTGGAGGAGTATATCAACCAGATTGCGTTCTCCGGTGCCACGGATTTCATCGAGAAGTATAAGGACAAGAGCAATGCAGACCAGATCATCGGACATTTCGGCCTGGGTTTCTATTCTGCATTCATGGTGGCAGATGAGGTTCACATTGATACCCTTTCCTATAAGGATGGCGCTGTTGCCGTCCATTGGGAATGCGATGGGGGTACAGAGTTTTCTATGGAGGACGGCGACAGGACGGAAGTGGGTACCACAGTGACCCTGTTCCTGAATGAAGACTGTCTGGAGTTCTGCAACGAGTACAAGGCCCGGGAAGTGATCAAGAAGTACTGTTCTTTCATGCCCACAGAGATCTACCTGTCCAAGGCGAATACCACAGAGACCCAGATCATCAAGGAGGATGAGAAACGGGAGGATGATGTGGTGCTGGAGGTCATCGAGCCTGAGAAGAAGGAAGAGAAGGCAGAGGATTCCGGGGAAGGAACAGATGCCTCTGGGGATGCTTCCGAAGACCAGGAAGGGGAAGAAGGTGCAGAGGGCAAGGCCCAGGAGAAGGAACCGGAGCCCACAAAGCTGAAGATCAAGAAGCGTCCGGAACTGCTCAATGAGACGGCTCCCCTGTGGACAAAACATGCCAATGACTGTACCAGGGAAGAGTACCTGGAGTTCTACCGGAAAGTATTCCACGACTACAAGGAGCCTCTGTTCTGGATCCACTTGAATATGGACTATCCGTTCAACTTGAAGGGAATCCTGTATTTCCCCAAGATCAATATGGAGTATGAGTCCATTGAAGGCACTATCAAGCTCTATAACAACCAGGTATTTATCGCGGACAATATCAAGGAAGTGATCCCGGAATTCCTGCTGCTCTTAAAGGGTGTCATTGACTGCCCGGACCTGCCCCTTAATGTGTCCAGGAGTGCCCTGCAGAACGACGGGTTTGTGAAGAAGATATCCGAGTATATCACCAAGAAGGTGGCAGACAAGCTCTCTGGCATGTGCAAGACCGAGAAGGAGGAATACGACAAATACTGGGATGACATCAGCCCCTTCATCAAATTCGGCTGCTTGAAGGATGACAAGTTCTGTGAGAAGATGAATGATTACATCCTCTTCAAGAACCTGGACGGCAGGTACCTTACACTGCCCGAATGCCTGGAGGTGAAGCCCCAGGATGCGGAGAAGCCGGAGACGGAGACCGCTGTGGATGAGAACGGTGAGAAGATCGAGGCCGAGGTAGTCTCCGATGGCAAGGAGGCTGGAGAGGGAGATGCTGCAGAAGGAGAAGGCTCCAGGGAAGAGGAGAAGAAGGAGAAGACCATCTACTATGTCACCGATGAACAGCAGCAGGGACAGTATATCAATATGTTCAAGGCGGCAGGAATGGATGCGGTGATCCTTACCCACAATATCGATCAGCCCTTCATTTCCCAGCTGGAGTCCAAGAACGAGGGCGTGAAGTTCCTGCGCATTGACGCAGATGTGACGGATGCCATGAAGGCCGATGATTCCGGAGTGGCCAAGGAGGAACTGGATGCCCTGGCAGAGAGTCTGGGTGAGATCTTGAAAAAGGCTTTGAAAAATGACAAGCTCACGGTGAAGGTGGAGAAGCTGAAGGATGAGAAGATCTCCTCCATGATCACCCTCTCTGAGGAGAGCAGGCGGATGCAGGATATGATGAAGATGTATTCCATGCCTGGTATGGATATGGGTGGTTTTGGCGGGGAGGGAGAGACCCTGGTCCTGAATGCCAGCCATCCCCTGGTGCAGTATGTGAATGAACACAAGGAGGGGGAGAACGTGGAGATGATCTGCGAACAGCTCTATGACCTGGCCAGGATCCAGCATGCACCTCTTCCGGCCCAGGATATGTCTGCTTTCATCGCCAGAAGCAATGAGATCATGCTGCTGCTTACAAATAGATAGACTATACCATTTGGAAATAAGAGGACTGGAAGAACGCCGCCTTGCGTATGCAAGGCGGCGTAGTAGTATATAAATACATATAGCCAGGGAAGGAAACAGAACATGTCACACCAGACCTTATTCCTCCAGCAGTCCTATCTGGATTGCACGGAACAATATATACAGATCCTGCAAAAACCGAATCTGCCCCTGTGGGACTATATTATCCTCACGGCCTCTAACGAATCCCAGGCAGAGTCCTACCGGATGCAGATTGCCTATCGCCTAAGGAAGGGCATGCTGCCACCTGGTTCCCATTATGCCGTTCTTCCTGACCCGGATGGTCAGAGGGTGGGAAGCGGTGGAGCTACCCTGCATGTGCTGCGGTATGTCCATGAGCGGGAAGGCTCCTTTGCGGGGAAACGGATCCTGGTGATCCATTCCGGTGGGGACAGTAAGCGCATTCCCCAGTATTCTGCCTGTGGCAAGCTGTTTTCCCCTGTGCCGCGCCTCCTTCCAAATGGCAGGAGATCTACCCTGTTTGATGAATTTATGATTGCCTGCGGCGGCGTGGCTGCCCGGATCAGCGGGGGAATGCTGGTCTGTTCCGGGGATGTGCTGCTGCTGTTCAATCCGCTGCAGATTGATTTCTATGGGAAGGGTGCGGCAGCCTTGTCCATCAAGGAGCCGGCGGAGGTGGGCAGGAACCACGGTGTCTTCCGGGTGGATGGGGAAGGAAACGTAGGGCAATTCCTGCACAAGAAAACGGTGGACCAGCTCGAAGGTCTGGGCGCTGTGGATGGCCAGGGCCATGTGGATATCGACACAGGGGCGGTGATCCTGGACAGCGCCATGCTTGCGGATCTCTATGGCCTGGTGGATACGCCGGAGAAATTCGCCGCTTATGTGAATGGAAAGGCCAGGCTGTCCTTTTACGGGGATTTCCTATATCCCCTGGCATCTGCCGCCACCCTGGAGGAGTATTACCAGGAGACGCCAGAAGGGGATTTCACCCCGGAACTTCATGCATGCCGTACCGCCCTGTGGCAGGTGCTGCATCCTTACCGCATGAAGCTGATCCGCATGTCCCCGGCAGCTTTCATCCATTTTGGCACCACCAGGGAACTGCGGCATCTGATGACCGATGGCCTGGAGGCGTACCGGTATCTGGGCTGGCAGGCCTGGATCCAGACAAACCGTGGGAAAGGGGATCCGGAATCGGCCTCACGTCCGGCGCCGTATCATGCCAGGGGATGCGGGGCACTCCGGTATGCTGTCAGTAACAGCTATATCAGTCCCAGGGCAGTAGTAGCGGAGGGATGCTATATAGAGGACAGCTATATCCATGGGGATACTGTGGTGGGCAGGGGGTGTGTGATCTCCGGCGTCACCCTGAATGGGCAGAAGGTGCCAAAGGAGGCAGTGCTTCATGGACTGAAGCTGAAGGATGGGCGTTTTGTGGCCCGGATGTATGCTGTGACAGACAATCCCAAGGAGATAACGCTCTTCGGGCGGAAGCTGAAGGAACCTCTGTGGACAGCGCCTGTATATCCCGTGGGGAATACCATGGAAGAAGCCGTCTTGGCGGTGCTGGCAGCATATGACAGGGGATTCCCAGAGAACGACACTTGTGTCAGTCTCCGTGACAGTTTTGAACAGGCAGATGTGACGGCCATCCTTCCCTGGCAGGACAAGCTGGAGGACAAAGTGCGGGCAGAGTTCCTGCTGGAGGCAGTGGACAGGCGGGAGGATGTAAGGGAGGTACTTCATGCCATGGGCGGCGAAGTCTCAGACCGGGTCGTCCGTCTGCTGGTTCAGGAGGCAGAGAGGCTGGACCAGGGGAAACTGGAAGAATTTGGCCGGAAGATCCGAATTTACTATATGCTTTCCTGTCTGGAGGAAGGAAGCAGGGAAGCAGAAGAACCCTGGGTGCAGGTAAAAGAATGTGCAACGGATAAGATTGCGGGGACGGTCTGGGAAGGGACAAGAGGGAAAGAGACCGGATATGCTGTAGGAGCGCCATTGGGGCAGACTGGGGAGCAGGCAGAAAAATATCTGGATGCCTGCTTTCATACCATCAGTGACGCTATATTGACTGCGGCAGTCGATAATCTGAAGGATGATAGTTGGGGCCAGACAGAAATGAAGAAGCAGGAGGTATTAGTGCGGCTGCCTGTGCGGGTGAACTGGGGGGGTGGCTGGAGTGATACCCCGCCCTACTGCATGGAACACGGGGGAACGGTGTTGAATGCGGCTGTGCTGCTGGACGGGAACTGTCCGGTGGAGGCCGTGGCCCGGCAGATGAAAGGGAATCGGATTGTGCTGGCCAGCGATGACAGCGGTGCCAGGCAGGAATTCACGGATGTGGCCAGACTACAGGATTCCAGCAATCCCTATGATCCCTATGCCTTGCACAAGGCGGCACTGATCGCCTGTGGGATCATTCCCTACAGGGAAGTGGTTCCCATGGAGGAGATTACGGGGAAGCTGGGAGGCGGGCTATATCTATCGACCCAGGTGGTCAATATTCCCAGGGGATCCGGTCTGGGGACCTCCTCCATCCTGGCGGGGGCTTGTGTGAAGGCGCTCTACGAGATATTGGGGAGAGAACTGTCGGAGGAGGAACTGTACCAGAGAGTGCTGTGCATGGAGCAGCTGATGTCCACAGGTGGAGGCTGGCAGGACCAGGTGGGGGGACTGACACCGGGTATCAAGATGATTACATCGAAAGCCGGTATCCGGCAGAAGATCAGCTGCACCCATTGCAGGATCAGCTTGGAGACCATGGAGGAACTGGAGAGGCGGTTCTGCCTGATCTATTCGGGACAGCGCAGGCTGGCCAGGAACCTCCTGCGTGATGTGGTGGGACGTTACGTGGGCGGTGTCCGGGAAGCGGTGGATGTGCTGTATGAGATACAGAGGCTGGCGGTACTCATGCGCTTTGAGCTGGAGAAGGGAAATGTGGACGGTTTTGCAGGGCTGCTTAGCGAACACTGGGAACTGTCCAAGAAGCTGGATGAGGGCTGCACCAATACCTGTATCGACATGATCTTCCATGCGGTGGAGGATCTGGTCTGTGGCAGGATGATCTGTGGGGCAGGTGGTGGAGGCTTCCTGCAGGTGGTGCTGAAACGCGGTGTTACAGTGGAACAGATGCAGGCTAGGCTTAGGGAAGTGTTCCGGGACAGCGGCGTGGAGGTGTGGAAGTGTTCCTTCCAGTTCCCGTAGATTGCGAGGTGACTCTGTGGTTGAACTACGAAACATCAATGAGGACAATTATATAGACTGCCTGAATCTCAAAGCCAGCGTGAAAAATGAGAGTTTTGTGGATTCCGTGGAAGATGGATATGCATTCATGAGATTGTACTTGGAATAAGGCAGGGAATGGCCAAAAAGGGGAGGATGTGACGGATACCAGCCACATCCTCCTACTCGATTTTCATCCTTCGCCGGGATTATGCTTCTACATATTTTTCCAAAGTCTTTTGTACGGCACCGATGCCCTTTGACAATTCTGAGAAATAGTCTTTCACCAGGTCTGCCATGCCGATCTCCACCAGGTTCACACCAAACACCTTTTCATTGGAAAGCAGTCTGTCCAGTTCGGAGAGATCCTTGGGGACATCATCCAGCCTGTAGTCTGCCACATAGGCGCCGGCGGCCTCCAGCAGGGGATCGGCGCTTGGGGTGAAGGGGGTGCCTGCATCGTCCACTGCCATGAGATAGCGCAGCCACCCTGCGAACACCAGGGGGATTAGCTTCAGATCTTCTACATGGAGATTGGGGGATCTGTGGTAGGCCTTGATGGTCTCCCCGAAACGGATGGCCAGTTTCTGGGAGGTGTCCGTGGCAATGCGCTGGGGAGCATCCGGCATGAAGGGATTGGGGATGCGCACATTGACCACCTGGCGAAGGAATTCCTTCGGATCCAGGATCCCGGGATCCACCACCACGGGAAGTCCCTCCTGATAGCCGATGCGTTCCACCATCCTGCGAAGCAGTGGATCCTTCATTTCCTCCGATATAAGGGTATAACCCAGCAGGCAGCCAAAGATGGCCAGGGCGGTGTGCAGGGGGTTCAGGCAGGTACAGACCTTCATCTTCTCCACTTTGTCCACGGTCTCCCGGTCTGTGAAGATAACGCCGCCCTTTTCCAGGGGGGGCCTGCCATTAGGGAAGGCATCCTCGATCACCAGGTACTCACATTCCTCAGCATTTACAAAAGGGGCAATGTAGGTGTTTTTGGAGGTGATGACGGCATCCAGCCCCTCCAGGCCGTCAGCAGCCAGCAGATCTGCCACCTTTGCGTCCGGCCTGGGGGTGATCTTGTCAATCATGGTCCAGGGAAAGGACACCTTGCCGGGATCCCGCACATAGTCAGAAAATCCCTGGTCTGCCAGGCCGCGGCTGCACCAGGCATCAGCGAAGGCGGTGACGGCAGCTTTCAGCTTGTCGCCATTGTGGGAGCAGTTGTCCATGCTGACCATGGCCAGAGGCAGGGCACCATGCTGGTAACGGTGATAGAGCAGGGAGACTACCTTGCCCAGGTAGCTGTCAGGGGTCTTTGGACCCTTGGCATAGTCTGCCAGGATGGCGGGAAGGACATTACCCCTGGCATCCATGACGGCATATCCCTTTTCCGTGATGGTGAAGCTGGTCATCTGCAGGGAAGGGGCTGCGAAAATCTCTTTCAGCCGGGTATATTCCTTTTCGTTTGAACTGTCCAGGACCAGGGATTCCTGAACACTGCCGACTACGGTTTTCTCCACGGTTTCGTCTGCTTTTAAGGTGGCCAGGATGGACAGATTGTCGTGGGGGCGGTTGCCCTTTTCTATGATCTCATAATCATAGCCTTCAGCGGCAATCAGCCCGGTGTCCAGGATACCTGTATTCAGCAGGTTCTGTACCAGATTGGCCTGGAAGGCCCGGAAGATATTGCCTGCCCCGAAGTGGATCCAGACAGGGCGGCTATGGGTGTTCTCTTTTACTGTTTCATAATCAAAAGTGGGAAGCCTGTATCCGGCGGCTTCATAGGCGGCGCGGTCTGCGTTGATGCCGGCTAACGTCAGTTTCATGGGATGTCCTCCTGTGCGCATTGGTATGCGATATCCATGCAATTGTTCCAGTTGCGTTTTACAGATGCTGTTTCTCAATGGCCTCCCAGAGGCCGTTCAGGTAAGTGGCGCCCAGTGCCCTGTCGTAAAGCCCGTATCCCGGCATGGCCACTTCGTCCCAGATCATGCGTCCATGGTCAGGACGGATTGGTCCGGTGAAGCCGATATCGTATAATGCCAGCATGATCTCGTACATGTCGAAGGTGCCATCGCTGGACAGGTGGGCTGCTTCCTCGAAGTCCGTGGGAGTATTGAATTTAAGGTTCCTTACATGGGCAAAATGAATCCGGTCCTTCAGGGAGCGAATCATGTCCGGCAGGTCATTGTCCAGGTTGGTGCCGTAGGAGCCGGAACAGAAGGTGACGCCATTGTGGGGATTGTCCACCATCTGCATCATGCGCAGGATGTTTTTCTTGTTGATGATGATCCGGGGGAGGCCGAATACACTCCAGGCAGGGTCGTCCGGATGGATGGCCATGTTGATATTGTATTTGTCGCAGGTGGGCATGATGCGCTCCAGGAAATATTTCAGGTTGGCGAAGAGTTTCTCATCGTCCATGTCCTTGTACAGGGCGAAAAGCTCCTTCACCCTGGCCATGCGCTCCGGCTCCCAGCCGGGCATCACGGTGCCATTCATCTCACCGGCAATGGAATCAAACATTTTCTCCGGGTCCAGGGCGTCCACCGCCTCCTGGGTGTAGGCCAGCACCGTGGAGCCATCGGGCCGCATCCGGGCCAGTTCCGTCCGGGTCCAGTCGAAGACGGGCATGAAATTGTAACAGACCATATGGATCCCGGCCTGTCCCAGGCGTTCCAGGGTGGTGATGTAATTGTTGATATACATGTCCCTGTCCGGGGATCCTACCTTGATGGCATCATGGATATTGACACTCTCAATACCGGCCAGGGACAGACCGGCATTCTCGATCTCCTTCTTCAGGGCCAGGATATCGGCCAGTTCCCATACCTCTCCGGGAGCGGTGCCGTAGAGGGTGGAGATCACCCCTGTGACGCCGGGAATCTGCCGGATCTGTTTCAGGGTTACGGTGTCGTACTTGCTGCCGTACCAGCGCAGTGTCATCTGCATAAAATGTCCTCCTTGTAGGTTGTTCTATTTTGAAACCTGGAAATGGATGTCTTGCCGGAGACAGACTGTGATTCCAGGTTTGGTTTGCTTTAGGATTTTTGAGGCGTATTTAGTATGGCGCAATGGGAAGCGTTTCATTCCTGGGATTTACTATGTTACTGTCCATAGTATAGCACAAATATAATGCATGAAAAGTCCATATATTGCTTGAAATCATGCAAAAAATGCCATACAATTAGGA
>CAJUGH010000037.1:32954-36807 GCA_910586215.1 uncultured Acetatifactor sp.
GCAGGAGCAGGAGCAGGAGCAGGAGCAGGAGCAGGAGCAGGAGCAGGAGCAGGAGCAGGAGGGATCATGCGTTGGCAGCAGGGACGGACAGGAAGATTCGCAGGCTGGAGGCCACGGACGAGCGCCAGTATATGCTGAATGAACATTACGAGGTCTATGAGAAGCAGGGGGCGCCTGTTGGCGCCATGTCTTTCCACTATCATGATTTTTATGAGATTATCTATGTGTGCGAGGGGGAATATTCCTCCCTGCTGGGGAATCGGACGTATCACATGAAAAAGGGGGATTTTCTTCTGATTGACCAGAATGTGATGCACAAGTATCATTATATGGAGAAAAAGCATGATTCCTCCCGGCGCATTATCCTGTGGGTGACACCGAAACAGTTGGCAGAACTGGGGGGTGGCGACATGGATCTGTCTGCCTGTTTCCGGAAGGGGGATTCCTGTGCCTATCATTTTCCGATCTATTATGAGGAACTGTTACAGGGGTATCTGCTGAAGCTGGCCATGACGGATATGACAGAGGCTTCCGGCGTTCCCTGCGCAGGTGCAAAGAAGGTGCTGGACAGGGGGCTGCTGACCCTGTTTTTTGTCTATCTCAATGTGCTGTGTGGGCGGCGGGAATATCTGACGGATGGCAGCGGGTGGGCATTTCACCCATTGGTGGAACAGGTCTCTGTCTATATGGATGCGCACCTGGCAGAGCGGATTACAGTGGATATGCTGGCAGAACAGGTTCACATGAGCAAATATTATTTCCTGCGCAAATTCAAGGAACTTACCGGGATCACAGTACATAGTTTCCTGACACACAAGCGGCTGATCCGGGCCTGCCAGGAGATCAAGAAGGGCAGCGGCATCACCCAGGCCTGGCAGTCCTGCGGGTTCGCGGATTATTCTTCTTTTCTGCGGAATTTTAGGGCGGTGTATGGGATGACGCCGGGAAAGTACAGGGAAGTGACGGAGGCAGACTACGGTTCCCTGTGAATGGAGGCAAGGGGTATTGGTTCACAAGGAGTTACTTTTCACGAGAAATCCTAACCGGGATAAAATGGTGGCAAAAGCATTGCCTATTTTCCAGATATCAGATAAAATAGGATAAAGCCGTGGTATAAGCAAGGAGGCCGCACAAACCATGAACCAGGTCAATTACCAGAAACAATTAGACAGCCTTCTGGATACTCTGGGAGGTACCCGTCCCCACCTGTTCCTCCATAGCTGCTGTGCGCCCTGTAGCAGCTATGTGCTGGAGTATCTGTGCCGGTTCTTCCACATTACCGTGTTCTACTACAACCCGAACATTTCAGCCCAGGCAGAATACCAGAAAAGAGCGGCAGAGCAGAGACGGCTCATAGAGGCGTATAACAGGGAAGGAAAGGGACTGCCCATCCAGTTGATAGACGGGGACTATGAACCGGGCCGCTTCCGGGAGATGGCCAGGGGACTGGAGACATGCCCCGAGGGCGGGGAGCGTTGCTTTCGCTGCTACAGGCTGCGCCTGGAGGAGACAGCCAGGCAGGCGGTGGAGCGGGGAGCAGATTTCTTCGGCACCACGCTGACCATCAGCCCCTTGAAAAATGCGGTGAAGATCAATGAGATCGGCGGGGAACTGGCATCAGGATACGGGATCCGTTGGCTGCCCTCGGATTTCAAGAAGCGGGAGGGGTATAAACGTTCCGTGGAACTGTCTCGGGAGTATGGGCTGTACCGGCAGGATTACTGCGGGTGCGCCTATTCCAGGATGTCGAGGTGTTGACTTGTATTTTGCGGCTGGAGCATGTCTGACAATATTTCTTTGGGTTGCATGACAAAGGCAGCTATGGTAAAATGGCATCCTGGATAAGAATTGAAAAATGGATTGGTTTGCCCGCAAGGGGGTGTGTCAACATCTCTCTTTCAGCAGGTGTGGAGGTATCAGCGTGAAGAAAATATTAGACGTATTATCAGAAGAAATGGGAAAAGCATTTGAGGCGGCAGGATATGACAGTGCCCTGGGCAGGGTGACGCTGTCCAACCGCCCGGATCTGTGTGAATATCAGTGTAACGGTGCCATGGCAGGGGCGAAGAAATATCACAAGGCACCCATCGTGATTGCGGGTGAGGTGGCATCCCACCTGGCAGACCATCCCGTGTTCCAGGAGGCAGTGGCAGTAGCGCCAGGATTCCTGAACCTGAAGCTGAGGGAATCCTGTCTTCTGGGAATACTGCAGGAGATGGCATCCTCTGCCAAATATGGGCTGGAAATGCCGGAACATCCCAGGAAGATCCTGATTGATTATGGCGGGGCCAATGTGGCAAAGCCCCTTCATGTGGGACACCTGCGCCCGGCCATCATCGGGGAGAGCATCAAGCGCATCTGCCGATACGCAGGCCATGAGGTCATCGGGGATGTACACCTGGGAGACTGGGGCACCCCCATAGGCATGGTAATCACACAGTTACAGGAGCGGAAGCCGGATCTGGTGTATTTCGATGAAAATTATGAGGGCGTGTACCCGGAGGAAACACCCATCACCGAGGCAGAATTCGCGGAAATCTATCCCCTGGCAAGTGCCAGATCCAAGGAGGATCCGGAGTTTAAGGCAAGGGCCTTGGAGGCCACCCGGAAGTTCCAGCAGGGTGTGCCGGGATACCGGGCCCTGTGGAAGCATATTGTGGATGTCTCCAAGGTGGATCTGAAGAAGAATTATGACAGTCTGCATGTGGAATTCGATCTCTGGAAGGGCGAGAGCGATGTGAACGACTTGATCCCCGAGATGGTAGATTACATGAAGAAGGGTGGCTGGGCCTATATCAGCGATGGCGCCCTGGTGGTGGACGTGAAGGAGGAGACCGACACAAAGGAAGTACCTCCCTGCATGATCTTGAAATCCGATGGGGCATCCCTGTACAATACCACGGACCTGGCTACTATCATGGAGCGGATGCGCCTGTATGACCCGGATGAGATCATCTACATCACGGATAAGCGGCAGGATCTGTACTTTGAACAGGTATTCCGCTGTGCCCGCAAGACAAAGCTGGTGGGTCCGGAGACCGTACTGAAATTTTTAGGCCACGGCACCATGAACGGCAGTGATGGCAAACCCTTCAAGACCCGGGACGGGGGTGTCATGCGTCTGGATGTCCTGGTGGAGGAGACCAAAAAGGAGATGTACCGCAAGATCCGGGAAGGCCGTCAGATGCCGGAAGAAGAGGCCAGGGCCGTGGCAGACATCGTGGCTCTCTCTGCCTTGAAATACGGGGACCTGTCCAACCAGGCTGCCAAGGATTATGTGTTTGACATTGACCGGTTTACTTCCTTCGAGGGGGACACGGGGCCTTATATCCTGTATACGATTGTGCGTATTAAGTCCATCTTAAGTAAGTATAGCGAACAGGGGGGACGTATGGAGGGACTGGCTCTTCTGGAAGCGGGCAGTGGTCTGGAGAAGGAATTGCAGATGGCCCTGGTGCAGTTTGGCACCATGGTACAGAACGCCGCCGAGGAGATTGCGCCCCACAGGGTATGTGCCTATGTCTATGACCTGGCCAATGCATTCAACCGCTTCTATCATGAGACCAAGATCCTGGGGGAGGAAGATGTGAAGAGACGGGAAGGGCTGATTGCCCTGCTGGTGCTGACCAGGGATGTGATGGAGACCTGTATTGACCTGCTGGGTTTTGAGGCACCGGAGAAAATGTGAGGAAAGCGATTCTTCTCACAGATTGTTTAAATTCAAAATAGAAAAAAACAGTTGACAAACCTATACACACAGTGTACAATAACAAAGTCGGTTGCGCGAGCCGCCGACAGATGGAATCTTAGCTCAGCTGGGAGAGCATCTGCCTTACAAGCAGAGGGTCATAGG
>CAJUGH010000038.1 GCA_910586215.1 uncultured Acetatifactor sp.
CAGCGGCAACTCTGATAGGATATCACAGGTTCTCCACTTTGTCAACAACTTTTTTAAAAATTTTTATTTTTTCTTCCCACCTGGATATCTGCTAGTCAGACCTATCAAGCATCCTATTCAGAAGGGACTTACAGTATAACACTCCCATGGCATTCTTGTCAACCCATTTTCCACAGTAATTTTTTACGAGTAAAGGAAGCGGTGAAAAACGCCATGGGCGCGACTTTACGAATGGCGCTGTCTGAATCGTTACAAGTTAGCGTTATTTTGAACGGCATGGCCGCAAAAAGTAACAAGTTAGCTGCGAAGCAGCGGGGAAGCACTGAAAGCGCCTTTGCAAATGACGCGGGATGGACTGTCACAGGGGAATAAAGCTGAATTCCGCCAGAAGGTGCTGTATGCCATATGCCAGGTAATTATGCTGGTACAGCCAGGACAGGATCTGATTGTCCTGCGTATATGCCAGGATCATCTGGCCGATCATCCCCATATCCATCATCATGGTAAAGGTATAAACCGTCCACAGGATCAGCACGGTCTCACATACCCCGAACACGATTCCCAGCAGCTTATCCAGAAAGCTGATCACAGGCAGTTTGGCAATCATCTTTGCCGAAAAGAACACCACTCCCAGCAGATGATGGGCAATTCCCAGCAGCGCCAGCAGGATCACCACCACAGCCAGGTTATAATACTTTCCATCGTGGTAGCTACTCACGGCATTGGCCAACAGGGCCACCACCACGCAGAGCACCACCATGGATACAAGGGAGATGACTGCCTTGACCATTCCATGTTTATACCCCTGTACCACATTGTAGACCATAACAAGGATTACAGCGATGAACAGTACATTGATGTTGATATCCATATTTATCCTCCGTGTCTGCTTAATGAGGGGTGTTTACACACCCTCCCCATGGACGTCCATTCCATATTTGTCCTTTGATGCCAGACCTCCAGGCCTGGCATTGGAAGTTTACTTCCAGACTTTCTCCTTATGCCTTGCATATGTTTGTCTAAGGGCTGCTTTCACGGGCAGGATACGCAAGGTGTTCTCGTGTGTATAGAAAGAAATATCCCGTGCGGTTTCCGGTACTGGCTGCCCCCTGTAACTCACTTCAACTGTATGGTATCGATGGAATCCTCCGTGACCAGGATATATCTATAGGCGCCGGATGCCGGAAGCATCAGGCTCACCGACTTGGAGAAATTCCCATGGAATTTCTCCGTCCCCCCCAGCGTCATCACTGTACATTCCGTCTCATTATATGCCACAAAAGTATCCTCCCCAAAGAAGATATCTGTATAGTCTGTATTAAAATAGTAACTCCCCACCTTGGCTGCAGATGTATCATAGACATCCATGCGGTAGTTAGACCCGCTTACATCAGAGCGGAACACCAGTCCGATATACTTGTCACTATGAAAAACTGACTGTATCTCTTCATTTAAAATATGTCCGGCAATCTCCACAGGCTTCTGGCTGCCGGAATAAATGGACAGCCTGTTGTCCCCTACCGCAAATGCCGTGCTGTCATTCATAAACCTCACATAGGGAACAAACAGATCCGTATAAATGTAGATACCTACCATGAAGTCCGAGTAATTCTCCCCCACTGCCCCAAAGTTGTAGAAGGCAATGTTCGTCTTCAACACACCTGCATCCACGTATTCATAGGCCACGCACAGCAGTTCCCCGTTGGGGGATATGCTGATGGCGGCAGGATATCCAGCATCATTCATATGGGCATCCCCGTAATAGAGAAGCTCTCCCTTGGCATCATATGTATTGATCCACTCTGCATCCGTGTCTGCCAGCACGGCGGTCACGGAACCATCCCTGGCTACAGTCAGGTTGCGTATGGGCATGGTAGTGGTGATCTGCCCCATCTGTCCACTGGCATTCTGCACATAGATATTCCTGCCATTGTAGTCCCCGATGGCCACCGTATCCCCACAGACAGCATATAGCACATCCTGCATCTGGTAGGTCTGGTTCCAGGTTACATTGCCCTTGGCATCCGTACAATGGGCACCATCTTTACTATATGTAAGGACGGAACTGCCAAGCCTGACATTGGACGCTCCGCTTATGCTCTCTTTGCTGACAGAAGATACCGTATCATAATCCGTATAAATGTGCCTTCTGTACTGGACTACCAACAGGACTGCCAGGGCAGCCACCGCCACAATGACCAACAGGATCCGGTAGATGCCCGCCAGCTTATGCCGCATGATTTTCTCTTTATAGCCGGCCTGCTTGCGCTCCCGCTTTTCCTTTTCCTTCATGTAGCTTCTGATGTCTGCCATATTGCCTCCCAGTCACAGGCCATATTCCCCGCCTTACCGGCACTGTACTGTACCTATCCCTTCCGGCCGTTTCCATTGGGAATAGGAACAGATTTCTGAACCCTTTCACCCTGGTACCATGAACACATTGTACCATAGTTTTCCCCGTTATGGTAATAAAATTTTCTGTCCCACCTTGATATCGTCCGGGTTCTCTATTCCATTGAGGGAACAGATCTCAGGAACCCTGGCGTCACTGCCATACCTGCTGACGCAGATACCGATCAGCGTGTCCCCCTTCTGTATGGTATAGGCTTCTGGTTCCACAGGATCTGCAGACACAGGTTCCGTGGCTGCCGGAGGCTGTGTGGGTACTGGAGGTTCCGTGGGTACAGAAAGCTCCTGGGTATCCCCGTCTCCAGCGGTCCCCTGGCCTGTTTCCCCTGCACTTTCCTGGCCGGAAGAATCTGTCCCCTCCTGGCCGATGGTATTTTCCTGCCCGGATGCCGGCTGTCCTCCTGGTGTCTGTCCGCCTTCCTGGTCAGAAGGTTCTGTCCCTTCCTGGCCGATGGTATCTCCCTGTCCTGTGCCAGAACCGGTTCCAGATGGCGCACCCTGTCCCTCCTGGCCTCCTGCGGAAGATGCCGCCTGGTTCTCTTTCAGAATGGCATCCGTAAGCCTGTCCTCTGCCACTACGGTTCCCACCTGTACAGATCCATTGGACACTTCCACCGTATCCGGCAACTGCTTCGTTGTCACATCTTCCAGTATTTTCCCTGCAGCAGTCTGTAAGTCTTCCAGACTTTCCAGGCCACCCATGCTGGCCACCCCGATGACGCCCAGCACCAGAAAAGCAGCAGCTGCTGCCCACTGCATGCCCCGGATACTCATACCCCTGCCTTTTGCCCCCTGTCTGGCCGGATCCTGACTGCCATAGAGGCCCCTTCTGGCCATTGTCAAGTCTGCCTGGCTCCTGCGCTCTTCCTGGCGCCGTTTCACTTCCTGGTACTTGGACTGGTCTACCGTCTCCGGTACGGCCTCCCCCTGGCGTTCCTCCAGCATAAAATTGAGCATACTGTCATTTTTCTCATAGAACTGTGCATATCCTGCTATATACCTGCACACGCCCTGCTGACAGACATGGAACCCTTCCACCATCTCGCCGTTCAGAAGCCGGTATCCCAGAAAATCATAGGATGCGAAATACCGCCGTCTTATCTTCTCAATCTCCTGCAATTGTGCCTGGGACAGATGGCGGCATTCCCTCTGCAGGAAATTCAATTTTGCAGCACCATAGAAAAAGAGATAAGTGATGCCGCCTTCCTCCTTCTTTACCCCATACAAGGCTACCGCCAGCCCCTTGTCTGCCGCCAGCCTGTTGATCTGCTTTATGTAGGAGATCACATAATCTTCCGCGTAGATCTTGCATGTGGGGTTCGTCTCCCCGATCTGTGTAATGTTTCTTGGCAGTTCCATACAAAAACACCTCCCATACCGATATGCCCGTCCCAATACTGAGCGTTCCATCATATGATAGCATCGATATGCGAGGTATTTTAGCAATCCTTGTCGTATGCGGCATAAAAGACATCGACAAAATTCGCACCAGACAGCTACCGATACCTGTCACCAGGGATATGCTGACAGGTGCCGTGTTCCATCAAGACTTGCTGCCAGGGTTTTCCAACACAAACTCATAAGCCGTCACGGAATCATATGCCGTACCATCCCCGAATATGCAGGAGGGAAATGCCGGATGATTCACGGTATCCGGAAAATACTGGGTCTCCAGGCATAAGCCCGTGCGGAAGCCATACTGCGCCCCGCCCTTGCCTTCCTGGTCCTCAATAAAATTCCCCGCATAGAACTGTACACCGGGCAGGGTGGTATATGCCTTCATGGTCCTGCCTGTTCCCGGGGCGGTGACTGTGGCAAAGTGGCGCAGGGTGCCGTCCCATCCGTCAATCACCCAGTTGTGGTCATAGCCCCCGGTAATCCTAAGCTGTTCGGTATCTGCATCAATGTCCCGGCCCACTTCCCTGGCTGCCCTGAAATCCATGGGAGTTCCCTCCACCGCAGCCAGTTCCCCGGTAGGAATGGAGCCTTCTGCCACAATTGTGTAACGGGATGCCCCCAGCCATAGGGTATGGCCTGTGATAGTGCCGCTGTCATGGCTATTTAAGTTGAAGTAGGAGTGGTTGGTGAGATTCAGCACTGTCCTCCTGTCGCTGTTTCCATGGTAATGCAGGGTCAATGTGTTCTGTTCATCCAGGATGTAAGTCACACTGACTTTCTTGTTGCCGGGGAACCCCATGTTCCCATCGGGATCATCCAGGGCAAAACACACACCGTTTTCCCCTGGAATGGCCTTCCACAGCATCTTATGGTAACCCTTATCCTTGTGACTGTGGAGATTGTTCGGGCCATCATTGGCATCCAGCCGGTACTGTATCCCATCCAGGGTAAAGGCTGCCCCGCCGGTCCTGTTGGCCGAAGGGCCGATCACCGTCCCGAAGAAGCTGGGATTGCCCAGATAGGCCTCGCCCTTGTCAAAGCCCAGCACCACGTCTGTCTTACCGCCCTTCCCGTCCGGAAGCAGCACGCTGACCAGGGCGGCACCGATATCTGTCACGGACACCTCCATTCCCTTGCTGTTGGAAATGGTGTAGAGCAGGATCTCCCTTCCATCCGGATAGGTGCCAAAATGGCTGATTTTTGTTGACATTGTCTCTCTCCTTTCACATTTCCACCCGCCCCTCCAGGGCACGCAGCAGTGTCACTTCATCAATGTACTCCAGATCACCCCCCACAGGCACCCCGCTGGCGATCCGGGTCACTTTCACCCCCATAGGTTTGATCATCTTGCTGATATACATGGCCGTTGTCTCTCCCTCCAGGCTGGAATTGGTGGCAATGATCACTTCCTCCACTTCCCCTTTCAGTCTCTCCAGCAGTTCCTTCAGCTTAATGTCCCCGGGGCCGATGCCCAGCATGGGGGAAATGGCGCCGTGGAGCACATGGTACACGCCCTCGTACCGGCCCGTCTTCTCATAGGCCGCCAGATCCCTGGCATTCTCCACCACCATAATCTGGCCGTGGTTGCGTCTGGCATTGGCGCAGACCGGGCAGACCTCCCGGTCCGTCAGGGTATAGCATTCTGTACAGTACCGCACATTAGCCTTGGCCTCCAGAATGGAACCTGCCAGGCGGTTCACCTTGTCCTGGGGCATATTGATCAGGTGAAACGCCAGACGCTGGGCAGACTTGCTGCCGATCCCCGGAAGAGCCGCCAGTTCTTCTATTAACTTGTTGATATATCCGCTGTACAACTCCATCAGAAGGGCATGCCTCCCAGTCCGCCCGTCATCCTGCCCATCAAGGCAGCACTGGCTTCCTCTGCCTGCTTCAGCGCTTCATTGGCGGCTGCCATGATAAGGTCCTGGAGCATCTCAATGTCCTCCGGGTCTACCACTTCCTCTGCAAGCTTCACCCGCAGGATTTCCTTCTTGCCGCTGACAGCCACCTCCACGGCACCGCCTCCTGCAGATGCCACGAATTCCTTGGTCTCCAGTTCCTTCTGTCCTTCTTCCATCTGACGCTGCATCCTCTGGGCCTGCTTCATCAGATTTGCCATGTTCCCGGGCATTCCGCCTCCTGGGAATCCACCTCTCTTCGCCATCCCTATACCTCCTCTTCCTCAATCTCCATATGCACAATCTGGGAGAGATCCACATAGCTTTCCTCAAACTGCCGCCTGTCCTGGATGGCCTGGAAGTTCACTTGTATCTCTTTCCCGGCAAAATCCGACAGCAGTGCTTCCAGCTGGGCTTTATTCTCCGGATTCTTCATAAAATAGTCCGAGGGCAGTCCGTCCTCCAGTACCATCAGCAGCCGGTTGTCTCCCCCCAGGCTTAACTTTGCAGACTTCATGTAGATCCTCATGGGATTCTGTGCGCTTCCCACAATGGAGGGCCATCTGGCCACGATCTCCTTCACATCCTCCGGCACGGCCTTTGGAACCTCCGGCTTCGCCTTCTTCTCTGACGCAGGGGCTGTCCCGGAAAGAGGGGATGGGGCAGGGGCTGCCACCATCCCGTTTTCCACCTTCTCCTCCACCTGCCGGATCCGGTCCAGGACTGCCTCCTGGTCCACCTCCATCTGGGGCCTGCAGAGCTTGATCAATGCAATCTCCACCAGGATGCGCTTCTGGGAGGCATAGCGGATCTGGCCCGACAACTCCGAGAAGACCCGGATGTACCGGACGATCCTGTCCATGTCCAACATACCCGCTTCTTCCTTCAGACGGTTCAGGTTCTCTGTGGACATATCGATCACGTCCTCCAGATTGTCGGAGGCCTGCACCAGCATCAGGTTGCGCAGGTACCAGGTAAAGTCTGTCACAAACTGCACCAGTTCCCGGCCCTGCATGACGATCTCTTCCAGAAGCTGCACACAGCCCAGCACATCCCGCTCCAGCACACACCGAAACAGCCTGCTGAACACTTCCGTGTCCACCGCCCCCAGCACATCCAGCACCTTGTCATAGGTCAGTTCCCGGCCCAGGTGGAAGGCAATGCACTGGTCTAAAAGGCTAAGGGCATCCCGCATGGAACCGTCTGCCGTCTTGGCAATATACCGGAGGGCCTTCTCCTCCACTTCCACGCCCTCAGCGGCAATCAGTTCCTGCATCCTCCCGGTGATGGTTTCAATGGAAATGCGCTTAAAATCATACCGCTGGCACCGGGACAGGATCGTCACCGGAAGCTTGTGGACTTCCGTGGTAGCCAGGATGAAGATCACATAGGAGGGCGGCTCCTCCAGGGTCTTCAGAAGGGCATTGAAGGCCCCTATGGACAGCATATGCACTTCATCTATAATGTAAACCTTGTATTTCCCTTCTGCCGGGGAGTAGGACACTTCCTCCACGATCTCCCGGATATTGTCCACGCCATTGTTGGAGGCAGCATCAATCTCAATCACATTCATGCTGGCACCGGCGGCAATGGCCCTGCAGATCCGGCATTCCCCGCAGGGGCCATCCGCAGACGGGTTCTCACAGTTGACTGTCCGGGCGAATATCTTCGCCACTGTCGTCTTGCCAGTCCCCCTGGTACCAGTGAACAGGTAGGCATGGCCGATCCTGTTGGCCTTCAGCTGGTTCTTCAGGGTGGTCACGATATGATCCTGCCCTTTTACATCCGCAAAGGTGTCCGGGCGGAATTTCCGGTATAGTGCCGTATATGACATCTCTGTACTCCTTGCCTAAAGAACCCTAATCGCCGAAGCTTATGCCCAGAAGCTTCGCCTCCTTCACGATGGATGCATCCGGAGACACGGCCTTGAGCTTGCCTGCCACATCCTCCAGGGGCACACGCACCACTTCCCGGTTCTTATAGCCCACCATAAACCCATACTGGCCTTCCAGGATCAGCTTGCCCGCTTCCGCACCCAGGCGGCTTGCAAACACGCGGTCATAAGGGCAGGGACTTCCACCTCTCTGCATGTGTCCGGGAACGGTGACACGCACTTCCGTTCCTGTCTTTTTCTGGATGGCCTCTGCCAGTTCGTAGGACACGGAAGGGTGGACCCTCTTCTCCAGCTTTTTCTTATATTCCTTCTTGGAAAGCTGTGCATCCTCCTTGGAGATGGCGCCCTCTGCCACAGCAATGATGGTGAAACCACTGCCACTCTTGTTCCTCTCCTCGATCTTTTCAACCACCTTCTTAATGTCATAAGGAATCTCAGGAATCAAAATGATGTCCGCACCACTGGCCATGCCGGCGTTCAGCGTCAGCCAGCCTACCTTGTGGCCCATGACCTCCACAATGAACACCCTGCTGTGGGAAGCAGCCGTGGTGTGGATGTAATCGATTGCGTCCGTGGCAATATCCACCGCGCTCTGGAAACCGAAGGTCATGTCCGTGCCCCACAGGTCATTGTCAATGGTCTTGGGAAGGGTCACTACATTCAGTCCCTCCTTACTCAACAGGTTCGCCGTCTTGTGAGTGCCGTTACCGCCCAATACCACCAGGCAGTCCAACTGGAGCTTGTAGTAATTCTGCTTCATGGCTTCCACCTTGTTCAAGCCATTCTCATCCGGATCCTGGATGGTCTTGAACGGTGTGCGGGAGGTTCCCAGGATCGTGCCGCCCTTGGTTAGGATCCCCGAAAAATCCTTGCCAGTGAGCATCTGGAACTTGCTGTAGATCAAGCCCCTGTAGCCGTTCTGGAACCCGTAGATCTCCACCGGCTCGCTGCTGTTATGCAGGAGTGTCTTCACTACGCCCCTCATAGCCGCATTCAAGGCCTGGCAGTCCCCGCCGCTGGTCAACATACCTATTCTCTTCATGTGCTCCTCCATTCTGCCGCCCCTGCCACCGCCTGCCCCACAGACAGCCCCAGCGTGCCCGGCGCAGCTTGTCCAAGTCTCTGGTTATTCAAATTATACCCTATTCCGGGGCTGTACACAACTTTTTTCTAAAAGTTCAGCCAGTGGGAAGCGCCGAAATATTTTTGAAAGATTTCCCTTTGGGGGTTGAAATGGAAGATGATTTCAGATAGAATAGGAGAAGTTCGGAGACGTATCGAAGCGGTCATAACGGGGCGCACTCGAAATGCGTTTGCCCTCCGGGGCACGCGGGTTCGAATCCCGCCGTCTCCGCTGTAATCATCACGCACGATATATCCTCCCCCAGGGAAAATTGTATTTTCTCCGGAGAGGATATATCGTGCATAGAATAACAGTAAACCCGCAGGGATCTGACGGTTTGATCCGTGCGGGCATATTATTTGCCCTCAATTAAAAAACATTCCGGAAAGGTTAATGGTCTCGGACAGAATGACAGCTTCCTTTAAAATAGAGGATGTAATCTATAGCCTCCTCCAAAATGATGTACAGAAAACGCTTTAACCTTTGCCTCCTGGCTAAACGAGAACAGTATGACCCCGCAGATGTGGTTCGATCCGACTATCTGGCGAATTCCCTACGGGGAATATTATCTGGGCGGAATATTTATGAATCGTCCGGGCAGATTCCGTGTTTGTTTTTTCAGGGGTTCCTACCAGGGGATGCATGATGAGAATTTTCTGAAATCCATATACGACCACGTAACACCCTGTATTGACTGCGGCGGAGAATGTCCCAAGGGAAAACCGGAAACGATTTTTGGGAAAAGATTTGAAAATGTATGTTTCCAGTTTCCGATTCAATTTGAAAATCCCGATGGCAGTACAGTAGAATATATCAAAGATTTAATCGAATATTGGAAAACTATTGCGGCAGACAGCGATTCATGGCATGCGCGTTAGTATTCAAGCAGTCTTGTATCTGCGCATAAATTATCCAGATATAATTCGCCACGCAATGCGTGACCAATCGGAAACCTCAAACGGTACTGCCGCATATATCTAATAGTATATATGGTTTCATTCGCTACGCAGTGCGTAGCTATTCGTAAATATCAAAAGAAACAGCCGTATCTCTACAGAGCCATACGCCACCCCGCCCAAAATGGGTCCTAGCGCCATGCCCAGGTCAAGCCCTATATAGTAGGTACTGTTTGCAAGCCCCCTCCTTTCGGCTCCGGTAATGGTGACCGCTGCCGCCTGGGATACAGAGCACATGATGCCATACCCTCCCGCCATGCAGATGGCAGCAAGAAGCAGGTATATATTCCCATCCAGAAAATGCAGTGACAAAACAGCGCCGCCGTAGAACTGGCGATACCAACAGGAACAAACCTGTCATAAGGAGCCCTGTCGAACAGGTTGCGCAGCCCAGCGCGGAGTCCGATCAAGACGATGGCATAGGAAGAGAAAAATACCGCCGTGTCCACAGATGCATCTATCCGGGCAACATACTGGACCAGGAAAGACTGTGTGGCACTATATGGAATGGCGAAAAGCATTACCATCAGTGCAACGGGAAGGACCCTCCCCTCCACAATCCCCAGGCCAGTGGTCCACCATGACCTGGTACCTCTCATGTCCCTGTGACCCGAACCAGCACCTCCTATGCCGACATCCCCGGAGGCCATCGTTTTTCCCACCGCCTCCCCATGATCCGTGATGCATAAGGAGATAAGGATCGTGATCAGGGAAAATGCCATGGCCGACATTTTTGGAAAAGACCTTATCTCTCATGGGTATTGTCAGCCCAGGTCAGACACTATGGATAGATTCCACGATCTGTCCGTACAGCCGTTTTTCCTCCTATTCCATTTTCCGTAAATTATCTATGATCCTGTCCATGATACAGGTATCATATCAATAACCTCTGCCGTTTTGTTACTTATGCGGAAATAATTCCTTATCCACAATCTTCTCTGCCTATACCCTGTATGTTATTACGTCCTTCCTTTTCCGGCCACCCTACCGCAATTCCTTGATCTTCTCTGCATAATACTGCACCAGTTCGAATTTTGACCCTGGCATGAGTCTGTGGTCCGGGCAGGGAATGAAGCCCCCCAGGCTTGCCAGGCGCTTCATCCGCTCAATCTCCTCATCCACAGCCGCCTTGTCCTTCCGGAAGGCGGTCTTGTCCATGCCGCCCACGCCCAGCATCCGTGGTCCGTACTTTAAGCGTGCCGGTTCAAACTGGTCGCCCCATACCCCCACCTCTATGGGAAACATAGTATTCACGCCATTCTCGAACCAGATGGGCAGCAATTGCTCCGTGACACCGTCGCAGTCCAGGGAAATGATGTCAATTCCATACTGGTGGCAGAGGTCATTTCTCTTTTTATAGTGCTTTGCACAGACATCCCGGAACAGATCCGGGGAAAGCAGGGGGCCGTTTTTGAAGCAGATATCTTCCCAGTAGTGGGCGAAATCGAATCTGGCCCCGGTTTCCAGGACCGCCTTGGCGCACTGGAACTGCATTTCCGCATAGGTGTCTATGATATCGGCAAACAGTTCCTCATCCTCGTCGTAGATCAGATAGCTCATGCCCACCACAGAAACCATATTCCGGATATCCCCTAGGACGCTTCCCAGATGCAGGCCCACCGGCACATCCCGGGGCCTCGTCTCGTTAAAATGCTTATAATACTCCAGGTCCACCCGCTGGGGCAGATACTGCATTTTAGGCTTATATAGCTTTTCAAAGGACTCCCTGTCTTTCAGCAGATAGTCATCCTCCGAGGGAATGGAGGCGATACCGGGCTTGATGCGCTCGATGAGGCCTTCTCTGTTCTGAACACGCTGTGTTCCATCTGGCAGTACCTCCAGGACCTTGTACTCGAACTGGGGAAACAGGCCGTTTTTGGCGCTGGTAGTACGGTACCAGTTGAAATCCCAGCCAATCAGACGGTCCAGTTCCCGTTCCGCTTCATTCCCGTCACATTTGTCCACAGCCAGTTCCCTGGGGATCTTGCCCTGGTCTGCCCATTCCTCCAGCAGTTCGCTCCAGTATCCGAAGTGGACTGCCGGGAAACGGTCCACCGGCTTATAATGGAGAATATTCATTGCCCGTTCTCTGTTTGTCATGGCACACCTCCCGATCTTATTTTCCCATTGATCTGAGACTATTCCTTTTCCAGATGACAGTCTGATAGTGTCGTAGAATTATTTAGGACTACAAATAACGGTTCCTTAGAAGACCCAAATAGCAACCTCCACCATTATTCCTTTTCTATCTCATCTATAATTGCATAATACTTATCCAGCGCTTCATGGTTCAACCTTGGATCCTTATATAAATTCCATTGTATCCCCTCCATCTGTAACATATATTCCCCAAGGTAATTCGTAGCTTTTTGTGAACCACTATAGCTCATGTGTCTTAGGTCAGCTGCCACATCTACAGAAATATCCATCCCTGCATCCTTCATATATTCTACAGAGTTAAAGTCTATGAATGGTATATTATATTGCGTGGCATATTCCTGTACTTGATTATGATATCCATCATTCCAGTTATTTACTTCGTTACTTGCCATAAGCGTTTTTACAATTATTAGCTTAATTTCATTTTCATCACAATACTCCCGTAATCGGTCTATATATGTGAAATTCAAATACTCTGTCGCATTCTCATCTCCCCGCAGAATAGATTCCTGATAGTTCTCCCCCGCCTGACTGAACAAAGGGACAAACCCTCTCAGATACTGATTACCCTCATTCCCTGTCTCCGCAAATGTTTTCTGGGATATCTCCCATCCATCATGAAGTACAAATATTGGAAATACTACTTTATAACTATTTCTTTTATATACTCCAGCAAGCTGCAGATAATTGTGGTTAATACCCATGCTAAAAAGCGAACGTATATCTGTAGCAATTTCCCCATGGGACATGGTAAGAGCCATGGCCTCGACTACAATCACTTTATACTTTTGATATTCATATGCCTCCTGTGCCCAGATATAGCCTGCAAGCATAGACTGGTTAGATGTTCCAAAATTATAGCTGCTGATTCCATAACGATCATATAATTCTGCTGGACAAAATGCCGTATATGCCATACTGCCGCCTATAAAGACCACATCAATCGAGTCCTCTGCACATTCATAAAATGCCTCATGGTCATTAAACCCTCTCAAATTCAAAAAAGCCACCTGAGAGCACAAAATCAGTAAAAAAAGTGCTATGGCTATAAAAATACTCATTTTTAAAAGGTCTGTTTTTCGCATATCATCCTTCCATCAAAATGCTTGATATATAAAATTCACAGCGTTATACTCCGCACCATACTTCCCATAAATTACCACAAACAAAAACAGCCCAAGCCATATTCCCCAACGAAATGGAAGAATTTGTTTCTCAACCCAGCATCTGGCATAATCTGCATTTTGGCGCAACAATCCGACCAGAACCAACATCACTATAGACAATAGTACAATGATCCAGTCTCTTCCAGATAGTCCCATTATCGTCTCCAGTTCAAATATTATATCAAAATTCCACTTTCCCTTAAAAAATGCTCCAATGGTATTTCTTAAAAATAAAATTGCTTCATTTATATTAACCGCCCTAAAAAAGACTGCACCTACCGCATAAATCATGTAAGTCCTAATTGACTGGAACAGGTGCCAGCTAAAACACTCTTCATTGATTTTTAAAATCTTGTTTAACCGTTTCAAACCAGGAGAACATAATTCACCCAACATCAGCAGAAACCAGTACCACATACTGACACCCACTATGTATTTCATACCACCATGCCAGATGCCCATCACTAGCCACAAAACCAGCATTCCCACTGCAGAAGTAATAAATTTCCCATATCTTTTTCCGAATCTCTTCTTAGCTGCCTTAGAAAAACGGAGCATTCCTTCTGTCTTTAACAATGGATACAAAACATAATCTTTTGCCCAGGTTCCCAATGTAATATGCCATCGCTGCCAGAATTCCTGTATTGTTCGTGAGAAAAAGGGATTATTAAAGTTTTCTGGAAGTTTAATTCCAAAACATTCTGCAGTTCCTATGGCAATATCCATACAGCCAGAAAAATCAGCATACATCTGAATGGGGTATAAAAGAAAAGCAAACCATAAGCAGACCGCATCCTGTCCTTGTATATCCCAGACCGCATTTACCGCTATCCCAACACGTTCTGCCAAAACTAGTTTCTTGAAAAATCCCCATAAAATTCTTTGCGCTCCAAATGCTATATTTTTATAGGAAAGTTCATGTCCCTCATAAAGACCCTGTAACTGTCCATATCTGCTAATAGGGCCTGTAATTAACTGTGGGAAAAAGCAGACAAACAGAAATAATTTCAAGGGGTTTTTTTGCGGTAACGCATTTCCCATGAAACAGTCTAAAATATAACCAATTATCTGAAGCGTATAATATCCCATTCCCAATGCTGCAACTGGCAATACAGGGGCATTATTGAAGCCTGGAACTAGTTTTCCCCAGATATCTGCCCCTTTTAGCACAAACCATAACCCCGTATTCACAACAATCGCCAATATTCCAAGTATACAGACAATCTTTTTTCCCCTGCCGGACTGGAATCTAGCAAAAAAGGCAAAATTCGTTGCCAGATATGCAACAAAAACAGACACCAGCACATACACAATTGTATATGGAACTGCTGCCATAAAATAAAATAGAATACTCATTACCAGCAGGCCGACCCACTGCCAGGATTTAGGCAAGGTATAATACAATATAACGCCAGCGCATATAAATACCAAAAACCAAAACGATACAATTGACATCTCACTTATCCAATCAGCTATTCCTGCTTTACTTTCCCATACTCAAGATAATATCAACCATTTCCCCGACATTTTTCATAGTGATCACTTTTCCCATGGGAATCTTAAACGAAAACTCTTCCTCTACTGCTACCACCAGGTTAATATGTTCAAAAGAATCCCAGTCTTCTATATCATCTGCTGTAGTTTCATCATTCAGTTCAATGCTTTCATCATCAAAAACATCCCTAAAAACATTATTAAGCCTTTCATATACACTTTCCCTTGTCATTCCTCTTCCTCCATCACTAAAATTTTTATGGTTGCTTTTGATACTTTCTGGCCTTTTTGATTTGTAATGGATGCTTTGACCAGAATCAATCCCAGTTCTTCCTGCCTGTCAACAACTTCACCCATAACTGTCAGCTGATCACCTGCATAGACAGGGTGCAAAAATTTAACCTCCAGGCTATGAATCAGGCTATTTCTTCCAGGCAGATACACTCCTGCCAGCGTAGAATAAAAAGATGCTGTCAGCATGCCAAAAGTCACATGCCCTTCAAAACGTCCTCCACCAATCTTCCTAGCAAAATCATCATACCGGTGCAATGGATTAATATCCCCTGTCAATTCCCGGAACATATCTTCCATATCCTCTTTTATCTGTACACAGAAACTCTCCTTTTTCCCAACTTCCAGTTCAGCAAATACGTATTCATTCATTGTACTTCTCCCGTATTTTCTCTGCTATTCCCGCTGCATCCAGGCCGTTTTCTCTTCTAACATCTTTCTGTCTCTGTCCATATCCCTTGGCAAACATATCTTCCAGTCCTATACGGAGCAGCTTCTTCCCTGTGCCATGCTCCGCTATCAGTTCTGCCACGATACTCCCCAATCCTCCAAATATACTATGTTCTTCTACTGTAACAATAAAATTTGCATCCTGTGTCCTACGAATAAGTTCTCTCTCTTCAAAAGGTTTTATACGAACCACATTTATTATTTTTGTCCGGATATCTTCGGCAGCCAGGATATCCGATGCCGCCATAACTTCTTCCAGAATACTTCCTGTAGTAACAATGATGACTTGTCCCTCATCATACATAATATCCTGTCCGCTTTGTGGCAACTGGTAATTTCCCTCAAAAAATTCCTCCTCCTGGTTCATCCCGATTCGAATATAAACAGGCCCCCGGCTGTGGTAAGCTTCTCTCACACATTCTGCCAGCTGGACAGGTGTTGCCGGAGACAAAATCCTCAAATTCGGCAATGCACGCAATACCGCAATATCCTCCGTTGTATGATGAGATGGTCCAAGGGAACTCCATGCCAGGCCACTCCCCATGCCCACAATTTTTACATTCATATTCTGAAAGCAAATATCATCCCGAATAAATTCCAATGCACGATATGCCAGAAACGCACCTGCCGTATAAACAAAGGGTGTCTTTCCAGCAGATGCCAGACCAGCAGCCGCAGCCACCATATGTTCCTCCGCAATTCCAAAATTCAACATTCTACCTGGAAAATACCGCTGAAACATTTCATCAAATCCAGTTCCGCTGTCCGCCACAAGATGAAGTATATCCGCATTTTTCTCTGCAAGTTCAAGCAGCGTGCTAATATATGCTCTCTGCATGATTTATATCTCCTCCCTGGCTGGAATATTCAGTTCCTTTTCAAAAATTCTCTTTTCCTTTTTATTAGGTAGCTTGAAGTGCCATACTGGATTATTCTCCATAATTGACACTCCTTTTCCCTTTATTGTATTTGCAATAATAATAAGAGGCTTATCAGACTTGTTTTTATCTTTGAGAACCCCCTCCAATGTTTCTATATCATGGCCGTCCACCTCTTTCACCAACCACCCGAAGCTTTCCCACTTATCTCTCCAATTGACTAAACCTATGGTGTTATTTACTGTTGTCATCTTCTGAATCTGGTTGCAATCCAGGATTACCGTGATGTTGTCCAATCCAAATGCAGCAGCAGACATGGCGGCCTCCCAGACAATCCCCTCCTCGCATTCACCATCTCCTATCAAAACATAAGTCTTTGCTTCTGAGGCGTCCATCTTCTGTGCCATTGCCATGCCTACTCCCATGGATATTCCGTGGCCCAATGAACCTGTAGATGCCTCAATCCCCGGCAAATCCCTCATGCAAGGTTCTCCTCCCACATGACAACCCGGCTGCAAAAATGAATTCACCTCTTCTTCCGCTAACAATCCTGCCTCACACATGACCCAATATAGCGCAAGCCCTGCATGTCCTTTGCTTAAAACAAATCTATTTCTGTCTTTGTCTCTCATATTCCCCTTCGTCAAATTCAAAATATCTTTCTGGTACAACACATACAAGATTTCCAAACAGGAATAACAGGACGCCAGATGTCCCAACCCTCCCCTTACCGCTGTCAGATATATATTTCTTCTTAACCTCTGGCAAACTTCCTCATCATAGCTTTTCAAAACCTATCACCCCATCTCTGCCCATAACAAATTTTCCCATGAAAGGTACCCTATTTATCTTCTCCATCTCATCATCACTCAATGTAATACCTGCTGTCCCAATATTCTCTATCATGTACTTTTGTTGAACCGTTTTTGGTATAGCTATGCACCCATGTTGAAAAATCCAGGCAATGCACAGCTGCGCCACAGTAATCCCTTTCCTGCCTGCCATCTCATTCAATAATATGTTTCCAAGTAGACATCCGTTTCCCAACGGACTACTACCCTCCAGCTGTATTCCTCTTTCACTACAATAAGAAAGTAATTCCGGACAGTATGTCCCTGGATGAAATTCTATCTGGTTTATAAATGGAAGAATGTTTGCAGTTTTGCGGAGTTCTTCCAAATGAAACGCTTCAAAATTACATACTCCAATTGCCCTTACATAGCCTTCCTCATAAAGTTTCTCCATTCCACGCCATGTGTCCGCATTTATTTCCTGCCAGTTTTCAAATTGGCCTGGACCTGCTGGCCAATGGACCAGATAGGAATCCAGATAATCCATCTTTAACTTTCTTAAAGACTTCTTACATGCCGCCTGGACGGCCTCATACCCATAGCAGGTAGTCCACAATTTGTCTTGTATGAATAGTTCATTCCTATTTATTACTATTTCGCGGAAGGCTCTTCCTAACGCAATCTCATTCGAATAAGCCGCGGCCGTATCAAAAAGCCGGTATCCGCTTTCCCACGCATTCCTAATTACATCCATCAGTTGGTCTTTGTCTGTGATTTTCCAAGTTCCTAAGCCAATGCCTGGGATTTTAACACCATTTCTAAGTTCAATTTCTTTCATTGATACTGATTACTTTATTCCTTTTCTCATAATATTCCGGTATTGTATATTTCCAAACGGTATTGCCATTCTCATCTTCTGAAACTTTATCAAATCCCTGTACAGCATAGAAATCTTTCACCATGCCATTTTTAGCAGTCGGATAATAATATCCCCATATTTCACATATACCAGTCTCCTTACACTTTTTCACCAGTTCATCCATCATAGCAAATTCCATATCTC
Source organism: uncultured Acetatifactor sp. (assembly GCA_910586215.1). Lineage (GTDB taxonomy): Bacteria > Bacillota > Clostridia > Lachnospirales > Lachnospiraceae > Acetatifactor. The sequence continues at coordinate 17,972 of CAJUGH010000038.1, forward strand.
TCTTCAAGACACGGCAACTCATTAACCAGAGGTCAATATGAAGGATATCCTCTACCCTTTTTCCAATCACGACACTCACGACACCATTATCACCAAACTTATCTTCCAGCTTCCCATATAAAGTAATTCGAAGGGAATCCAAAGATGCTTCCTCAATTTCTGACTGGCTATATCTATGTGTTGTCAAGTTAAACTGATTACTTTTATTTGTCAGCTGTGTTATGCGTGAATAATAAACCGGTTCAAACCCCTTTATTGTTCCATGCATTTCCAGGCTTTCTAAGTATTCCGTATAATCTGTATATGTCTCCTGGGCTTTCCGGCGCCTTTCATTGGCCTGGTACATTTCGTTCCGGTTAAAATCGTCTTCAGACAGATTCACCACTTCAAAATAACCGCTTCTGTCCAGGATATTTATATAATGTTCTACGGAATCCAGTTCAGGTACTGCTGCCCCAGGAACCATTTTCCGAACCATTTCTCTTTCTGCCGGATTATCATCTACAAACACAAAGCTTTCCGGGAGCAACGTCAGATCCTTTGCTGTATCCAGGAGGTTCTTCCCTTTTGGTTCCCAATTCGCCTTAAAAGAGACAAAATCTTCTCTCCTCAACAAAGAATCGGGCCTTTCAAATCCTTTGACTGCAGTTTCAATATCGTTTTTGGAATTTACCGTAAGCAAGACTCCCAGATTCTTCAGTTCCTTCACATACGCCTGGAACTCCAGATATGCCTGCCCCAAGGATGTTTCCTGTCCTATCTCAATATTTTCAACTCCATCATCCCCTATAATCCCGCCCCATAAGGTGTTGTCAAGATCCAGATTTAATGCTTTTTTGTTTTTTCCTACCAAAGCCTTTATAATATTTGCCACTTGAAAAGAAGTGTATGGAATCGCCGGGACACACATCGCATATTTGTACATATCCCAGTAAAATGGATCTGACCATCTCTCCAATCCATAAACTGAAGCCTCATAATTAATATCATGTATATAAAAATTTTCATGTGCATCTGCATAATCAGCAAACGTCTTATTTAATCGGGCAATAAAGTTTACTCTTCCCCTATAATCTGTAACATCCCTGTTTCCCAGGATTCTGTAAAACGGTGGTTCAAAATTATTTTGAATCAGCGGACAATGAAACTTATTTTCCAACTGTTCCCATAACCGCCGGAACTTGTCAACAGTTGCATCCAATTTCTCGTCAACCATTTGTCTTGTATCCGACACTTCCGGGAACAACACGATATTTCTGTTGGATGTGTGAATGTAGATAAAATCCGGGGCAAATTGTTCTAATTGAAAATTAGGGAATACACCATCTTCATAATATCGGTTATACTCTGATTCATAAAAGGATGGTTTAATCCTATAATGAAGCAAAAATAATTCCAAAATATTTTTTACTTCATATGTGGTGCTTCCTCCTAAAATTGCAATCCTCTTTTCCAGAAAATCATCTGAATCCTTTAATAATTCTTTTCTAATAGATTTTTTCTTTTTAAGGATCAACTCCGCATCAAAAGGATAATCTAATTCCTGCATATTCACCTTCCAAGAAATCATATACTGAACTGGCTGTTTCCATTATGCTATATTTTTTCAAAAAAGTCCATATTTATATCTAAGTAAATCTAAAATTAAAAATATATAATATGCTAAAATCAGCATATCATCTATCGCATCATCACATTATATCGCGTTGAAAGGCATTAGGAAACATCTGGCCGGTACGGTCTGGCATCGCCAGACCGCATCGGTCATACCGTCCACTACCTTACCCAGATCTTGCCATTCCTTCCTTACTTTATTCCTCTGCCCTCCACTCGATCAGCAGGCTCTCATACTCTCCGGGCACCCTTTCCAGGGTCAGGCCGCCATTCATCCAGGTACGGCCGCTGCAGACCATGTCATTGTAAGAGCAGCGGTATCTTTTCTCCGGATCCAGCCCCTTTACGGTGGTATGCACCGGCATAGGGTTGCCCTCTGCAGAGGTCATCACCAGGGTCTCCAGGGCCTGACTTTGGTCTGCGTCCACGAACTCCCAGGCACAGAACCTTCCCGCCGGACCAGACAGGCGGTAATAGGTGCCTTCATGGGTCAGTTCGTAATATTTGTGGAATTGGGCCACCTGTTCCTTCACCAGTGCCTGCTCTTCCTCTGTGACCTTATTCAGGTCCAGCTCGTAGCCAAAGCTTCCGGACAGGGCCACATGTCCCCTGGTCTGGAAGGGCGTCACCCGGCCTGTCTGGTGGTTGGGCACCGCGGATACATGGGATCCCATGGTGCTGACCGGGTAGAAGAAAGAGGTGCCATACTGGATATCCAGGCGGTTGATGGCATCCGTGTTGTCGCTGCACCAGATCTGGGGTGAGTAGTAGAGCATCCCTGCGTCAAACCTGCCGCCGCCTCCGCTGCAGCCCTCCAGGAGGAGGTCCGGGAACCTGGCAAGCAGGCGCTCCAGCAAGTCATATACCCCGCACACATAGCGGTGGTAAAATTCCCCGATACGGTTGTATGTATGACTGTATATGTCACATACGCTCCGGTTCATGTCCCATTTCACATAGTCAATGGGAGCATTTGACAGGATGTCCGTCATCCGCTCCAGCAGGTAATCCCGCACCTCTTTCCGGCTCATGTCCAGCACCAGCTGGTTCCTCCCCCTGTTCGGCTCCCTGCCAGGGACCTGGACAGCCCAGTCCGGATGGGCACGGTACAGGTCACTGTCCTGTGACACCATCTCCGGCTCGAACCACAGTCCGAACTGCATGCCCAGGTCATGGATCCTGTCTCCCAGACGCTTCAGGCTGCCTCCCAGCTTCTTCTCATTGACAAACCAGTCGCCCAGGCCGCTGTTGTCGCTGTCCCTCTTGCCGAACCAGCCGTCATCCAGCACCAGCATCTCTATGCCAAGGGATGAAGCCTTCCGGGCAATGGCCATAAGCTTCTCCTCGTTAAAATCAAAGTAAGTTGCCTCCCAGTTGTTGATCAGCACCGGGCGTCTGGCCCTTACGTACTTCCCGCGGCACATATGTTCCCTAAGAATCCTGTGATACTGGTGGGAAAGCCCGGTAAAGCCTCTGTCTGAATAGCTTAAGATCACCTGGGGAGCGTCAAAGGCCTCCCCCTCCTTCAGACAGAAGGAGAACTGCCTGGGGTTGATCCCCATGACTGCCCTGGTCTGCCCCCTCTGGTCCTTCTGGGCAGAGACCACAAAATTCCCACTGTATGCCAGGCACATGCCATAGCAGTCCCCGAAGTCCTCCGTGGCCTGGGGACTGCACAGGATCACGGCCGGGTTATACTGGTGGCTGGATGTGCCCCGCACACTGCCCACTTCCAGTCTGGTACGTCCCACCGGGTTCCGCTCTGGCCCCCGCTCCATGGCATGCCTTCCCGCAAAAGTCACCATGTCCAGGTCCCCGAACTGGAAGTCCAGGCAGCAGGAAAGGCATTCGTCCAGAATCACATCTTCCTTCCCCTGGTTCTCCACCCGGACAGCCCTGGTGATCACATTCTCTGCCTCAAATACCCCATAATAGAGGCAGACCATCACCTGGGAGGCCACCTCCTTCAAAGTAATCACCAGGGTCTGCCCCTGCTCCTCCTCACTGTCATGAAGGGCTGGCAGGCCCGGAATCCTGTAAGATCCCGCCAGGATCTCATACCCTACATACCTGAAATCTGCCGCCATGCTGCCATCACTGTGCCAAAGCCGGATGCAGTCATCCCGGTAATCCCCCACACCGCTGCCCGGCATCTCCTGGGGCAGACAGTCCAGGGAGTAGCTCCTGTCCTCCCCGGCTTCCGGCGGGTTGCCGGAAAAGCCCACATCTGCCCGGCAGATCAAGCCCCGCAGGTTCTCCTCGTCTATCTTCTTCCCATAGTAAGTATGCAGCAGAATCCCTTTTTCGTCCGCATACATCTGGTATGTGCTGTCTTTTGTCTGTAGGTGGAATAACCTTCCCTCTTTGTCTACCTTGATTGCCATAGTGTTCTCCTTTCGCCGTGACCGGGGGGATCATAAATGGTGTCAATCCCTTCTGTTCCACATTTTATCCTGACATCATACGCCAGGCGCATCTGAAGTCATAAGTGGAATCTGATCCTCCTGTTCCCTCTAATTCCATATTTTACCTTATGGGAGGGGGAATCGTCCATAAAATTTAGGAAAATAATTCACGTGAACAGTAACATGATCTTCTTGTAAACGCACGGCATTTCAGCTATAATTCTAAAAAAAGGAAAAGCCAAAGACACCATGGGTAAAATTTTCAATGTCAATGCAAATTGCATACCAAGGCTACACTATATGGTAGACCTTACCGACCGTCTAAGACAAGTCAGGTCCATGGTGGATGACGGACAGCATTTTACTATAAACCGTGCCAGACAGTCTGCAAGACAAAGCAGCGGCCAGAAAGGAATCAGACGCCATGAAATTAATCATCCCTAAGGAAAAAACAATCCCCCTGTTTGAATCCAAATTCATCAAGGTCTTCGACCTGCAGTATGAGGAGGGGAAGCATTATTATGATGCCACCCGCCGTGACCGGGAGAACCTGGTGGCCACTAAGTCCGCAGAGGAATTCCGCACCATGCTTCCCGATGCCGTCACCTGCGTGGTGGTGGTAAAGGGTGCCGATGGTACCCCACGGCTGCTGCTCTCAAAGGAGTACCGTTATCCGGCAGGCCAGTTTCTGTTAAACCCGCCTGCCGGGCTGCTGGATCCGGAAGACATAGACGCAGGCCAGGAAAATCTGTCTACCGCTGACGCTGATGCCAGTCGGGAAGCTGCCGTCCTGTCTGCCGCACGCCGGGAGATCCAGGAGGAAACCGGCCTTATCGTGCAGGATACGGACATCCTGTACGTGTTTAATCCCCTGCTCTTCTCCTCCCCCGGTATGACAGATGAGTGCAATGCCTTTGTGTGTGCTGTCCTCGACCTGGATGATCCTGCCCGGCTCTCCCAGGAAGGCGCTGTCGGCTCGGAACTTTTTGACGGTTTTGAACTTCTCACAAAGGAAGAGACACGTCATTTCCTGGAGACAGGGCGGGACCGGGAAGGATTCTTCTATTCCCTTTCCACCTGGGTAGCCATGATGTATTTTGTAAGCGGACTGTGGGAAGCCTATCAGAAAGTGTAAAGGATCCTGCCACGCTTCCAGATATGCTGCCTTTGGCAGCACAAACAATAGAGAGAAGGCACCGGAGGGAAATCCATGTTATATCATTACACAGACTTTGCAGCTTTTGACGGCATCATACGCTGTGCAGAGTTACGGCTGAATAATATCCTGAACATGAATGACGCCTCCGAGATGCGTCTGTTTATGAACGGCATCTGCAAGGCTGTCATTGAGAGACTCTATCAGGATGGTGAAATGGAGAAAAGCTGGAAGACAGAACAGTTCTTCCAGAACGAACTGGCCGAGGAGTTCCACTATTCTGCCTACGCTGCCTGTTTCTCCAAATACCGGGATGATGCCGCCCAGTGGGAGCGGTACGGGCACCTGGGACAGGGGGTCTGCATTGCCTTCCAGGGGGACCTAATGCAGAAGATGATGGGTGGCGTGGTATCCCTCCAGGAAGTATACTACCAGAAGGATATGCACGGACACAGCCTTGTGGGAGAATTCTACCAGTTGATCACACAAGCCAGGGACTTCGATGATATCCTGCCCAGTCTGCAGGCCCTTATGAACAGGGCCTGGGTACAGTCTGCAGCCTTCAAACATCCTTCCTTCGCCAGCGAGAAGGAATCCCGGCTGGTGGTCTCCCCCTTTATCTCCAATGATTTCGCCGTGGAGCCCAAATACCATGTGGCGGCAGAGCGGATCAAGAAATACTACCCCCTGGACCTGAACAGGATGTGCGGCAGGCTGCATATGCATCTGTCCGATCTGGTGGGAGAGGTCATCATCGGCCCCACCTCCTCCCAGTCCCTGCCCATCCTGCAGGATTACCTGGAGGACTGTGGCCTGAGTGTGCTCCGGGACAAGATCAGCATGTCTGACTGCCCCCTGCGCAAACCCACTTCCTGACTCCCACGCACTTTCGTGCGTCTTGGTTTCCTATAGAAAATGCCAGGCGAATCCATCCGCCTGGCATTTTCTATACAACTTACTTCTCACACTTCATTTCTTTACACACTTCCGGTTATGTCGATGCAATCGTCAGTGCCATTAAAATGGCACAAACAATTCGTGAAACTTTGGGAAGAATTGCCGTAAGGCAATTCTTCGAGGTGAAACTTAGAAAATCTTAGCTTGTGTACTTTGCAAGCTTAGATTTTCTTTTCACCTTTCACACTTTTATTGAGCTACTGTCACGGAAGTGATGTGGGGATTCACACCATTGTACCAGTACAGGAAGCCTTCCATGTCAATGGTATCTCCCACATTCAGCGCCTGCACAGCAGCATACACATCTGTGGACTTGTCGCACAGATAGGACTCTACTGTAAAGGTATAAGTCTGGCCGTCCAGGGACACATCAAAGTACAGGTCATCCCCCTCCTGGCCGGAGCCATCCCAGTTGTACAGGAAAGCTACCGGATTGCCATCTGCATCCTTCACTTCATTGCCGTCTGCATCCTTCTTAGCCTCTACTGTCATGCCTTTGAAGGACACGAACTTGTTCTGATGGTCGATCAGCTCATCCGTTCCCAGCAGGGAAGTCACATCCATGGCTTCTGCCACATAATTTCCCTCCACGATCTCAAAGGTAGCTCCCTCTGCGATCTCCACTTCGCCGGACCACTCTGTCTTATAGCCAGTCACCTTGATCTTGGTACCGGGGGTCAGCTTGGCATAGTCTTCCTCGGAGCATACCATATTATAGATGAAATAAGCGCCGTCCTCATCCTGGGTATACACGGTTGCCTTGTCCTCCCACCAGGACTGCTTCGCCTGGACATAGGCCTCAATGACAACTTCGGATTCCAGCTCTGCTGCCACATACTCCGCATACGTCATGACACCCTCAGACTTGGCTGCGCCAGTCCCCTCCGGTGTGGATTCCTCTGAAGATTCTTCGGTAGATTCCTCACTGCTTTCTTCTGTGGAAGCGCTGCTCTCCTCCGTAGAAGAACTGCCCTCGGACTGGGTATCCGAAGTATCAGAACTGCCATCGTTCCCTGCGGGTGTGGTGCCGCAGCCTGCACATGCCAATACAAGCATGCCTGTCAATAAGTACGCTGCAAATTTTTTCATAGTTCCTCCTCCCAAGCTCCTCTGGTGGAGCTTTTACAACACAGCCTGTAAAAGGCTGTTTATTTTTAGTACGAAACTCATTATACACACTTTTTCCAGGAAATCAATATAGTTATTTTTATTTAAGAATCTCTACATTTTTTTCATATCTGCGTTTTAGCGCTTTCCCGGCCACATACAGCAGTATCAATCCCCAGGACAGGGCAAGGCCCGCCAGCAGTACCACCGCCGTGCCAGGCAGGGGGCCTAAGTCAGCCTTCCCGGATACCACCCGTTCATCCGGCGCACCTAACTGGTCCAGGCGGTACAGGGCCGTAGTGTCCTGGAAGAGCTTCTCATAGTAAGCATCGTTCACTTCCTCCTTGCGCCGCACGGACTTCACGGTATTCTCAATCAACTGTCCCGCTGCATCCCGCAGGGATGCGGAGCCGCCAAACACCGGGGTCACAAAGGTGTTCCCCACATTGTCCCGCAGAAGCTGTGTGGCCTTGATCTTCACATCATAGTACAGGCCATTGTCCTCCCCGCACCGGGAAAGGTACTCCTGGTACTGGACGGATTCCTGGGCCTTGCTGGTCACAGGCACATAGCCTTCTGTCTGGGCATAGGCGATCTGGACCTCATTGGTCAGCAGATACTGGGCAAAGAGCCAGGATGCCAGCACTTCCCCGGCATCTGCCTTGTTGAACAGGCACACGGAGGGCCCCTGGGAGATCATCTGGGGATGGGCCGGATCAAACTGGGGAACCGGCAGCACAGCCGTCTCGAATTCCACCAGGTTCTCCTTGCTGATGTCCAGCAGAGGCGCATCCGTCCCCATCCAGGTAGCCCCTGCCGTGGAATCAATGGCAAATATGCACTGTCCCGCATTCAGGAAATTGGCAGGGTAACTGGAGATCTTGAAAGTAGAGAAGGCCTTTGTCCCCGCATGCTGGGCAATGGTTTCCAGCAGACTCTTTGTGGTATCGTTAAAGAGCAGCAGTTCCCCTTCCTGGGTGGAATACCCGGCCCCAAGCTGCCGCAGCATCTGGATCATCATATTGTCCGTGGATTTGTAGATAAAGGGAATCAGCACCTTCTGGCCGTTCACCTTGAAATTACCCTCCCCATCCTGCTCCATGGCCGCCTCGGACACCTCCCACACAAAATCCCAGGTAAGGATATCCGGCAGTTCATATCCCATTTTCTCCACAAAGGTCTTGTTCACATAGCAGGCTTCTGTAGAACGCATGTAGGGAATGGCATAATAGTGTCCGGCAAAAGCGCATTCCTCCAGGAACTGGGGGATGATCTCCTCCGTCCTGGGTGCATCATACCTGACCTCACTCCCCCCAAGGCCATATTTTTCACCTGCAAACAGTCCCTCCAGGGGGACCACCAGATTGTTTCCTGTCAGGTAGGTGGCAATGTGGTCCGGGTAGGTAATGCACACATTGGGCGTGGTATTGGTGGCAATATTGGTGATCACATCGTTATATATTTTCCCGTAATCCGTATACAGCCGCAGGTTCACGGTAATATTGGGATACAGGTCCTGGAAATCCGCAATGGCCTTCTCGTAGATATTGGTCTGGGTCTTGTTGGTATCGTTTTTGGCCCAGAAAGTAATCTCGTACTCCTTCGAGGTATCAAAGGCCTCAGGCACCTCAAAAGGCTTCAAACTTCCCTGTCCGTGGCAGCCCCCAAGGAACAGGACACAGGTTCCCAGGATACCCAGGACGGTTCCCCGTTTCCAGGATCCCGTCCTGGTTCCCGGCCTGCCCCTTCTCCCAGTTCCTTCCAGATGCCTCATCCATCCTTTCTCTATCCTGGAGTATATCCCGCCGGACTTCTTCCTGCAGGACTCTCCTTCCCGGTTCCATGCAGGGCGCTTCTGCCCGGTCTTCTGCTTGATCCACTGTATCCAGTCCATTCTCATCCTAATACCCCGCTTTCCACTGGCTGTACTTTTTTAAAACTTTGTCCCTCCCCTGGACACTCCCTCCATGATCTTCTTCCGGAATACCAGGAACAGGATTACAAGGGGCACGGAGATCACTACCACCGCCGCCATCATGGCAGGAATATTCTCCCGGCCAAATCCGTTCTCCCTTATCTCCTGGATGCCGTTGGACACCAGGTAGTAATCCGGGTCGTCCGTGACCAGCCTGGGCCACACATAGGAATTCCAGCACTCTATGACCTTCAGGATGGTCACCGTCACCAGAGTGGGCTTGGAGATGGGGATCATGACCTTGAACAGATACTTCAGATCCGAGGTGCCGTCCACCTTGGCCGCGTAATACAGGCTGTCCGGAATCTGCTCGAAGTTCTCCTTCAACAGATAAATATAAAAGATGGAAGTGACGGAGGGCAGGATCAGTCCTGTAAAAGTATTGCGCAGGTCCAGGCTGGTAACAGTCACAAAATTGGTGATGACCACCAGTTCATTGGGAATCATCATCAGGGACAGGAAGGCCACGAACAGAAGGCGCCTGCCCTTAAATTCCAGCCTGGCAAAGGCAAAGGCCGCCAGCACGATCACCGCCAGCATCAGTCCTGTGGTAACCAGGGTAAAGATGGCCGTATTCACCAGGTACCGCCCCAGGGATACCGTGGTAAAGGCATCCACGTAGTTCTGCAGGGTGGGAGACAGGGTAAAAAACTTAGGAATGTATTCCGCATTGTATGCACCATACCCCTTAAGGGAGGTGAGTACCATCCAGTAGAAGGGGAACAGCACCACAATGGCCCACAGGGACAGGAGCAGGTAGGTGATGGTCCTGCCTGCCCGCATCCTGGCCCGTGCCCGTCTCTCCAGCCTGGCATAGTCTGTGCTGCCAGCCCCTTTCCCTGCCTGCCGGTTCCTCTCCCTGTCTGCCTTCTGGGAACCGGGGTTCCCGTAATCTGCTCTATTTTCCATAATCTATCCCCCTGCCTGCCGTTCCTTTCCTGCTGCTGACCAGCAGATTGATGCATGTGATGGTGAGCACAATGGCGAACAGCAGGATAGCCGCCGCCGATGCATAGGAGGGATAGCCGCCGCTGTCCCCATACAGCATGTCATACACATACCCTACAATGGTGTTCATCCCTGCAGCGTTCAGGTCCGTGCCGAACAGGGCCACCACATCACTGTACGCCTTGAAGGCCCCGATAAAGCCCGTGATCACCAGGTAAAAAATCATAGGGGAGATCATGGGCAGGGTAATCCGGAAAAATGTCCGCAGCTTCGAGGTGCCATCCACCTGGGCCGCCTTGTAGTAATCCTGGTTCACGGAAGCCAGGGCACTGGTCAGGATCAGGATCTTGAAGGGCATCACCACCCAGACCGTGTAGAAGCACAGCACAAACATCTTCGCCCAGTAAGGCCCATCCATGAAGTCCACAGGGCTTCCCCCGCACCAGGTGATCAGCAGGTTGATCAGCCCGTCCGAGTAGGCAGTCTTCTTGAACAGGATCATGAACACCAGCCCCACTGCCAGGGTATTGGTCACATAGGGCAGGAAATAGACTGTCTGGAACAGGTCCCGCAGGGGCTTTATGGAGTGCAGTCCCACGGAGATCAGCAGGGCCAGCCCCGTGGACAGGGGCACTGTAATCACCACCAGAAGGAAAGTGTTCTTCACCGCCTGGAGAAAATAGGGATCATGCAGCACATACCTGTAATTGTACAGGCCCGTGCCAAAATACGTCTGGGAGGCCGAGTTATAGCCCTCCTCAAAGGAATAGACAAACACATCGATCAAGGGATATACCAGGAAAGCCCCCACGAACAGCAGGGCAGGCAGGAGGTAAAGCCAGCCCTTCAGACTGCCTGGATTCCACTTTTTTTGTTTTACATGGCTCATATGGATGCCTCCCTGTCCCCGGAAATAAGGGACTGCCGGATCCGTTCCCCTGTCTGCCTGTCAAACAATAGCACCTTGCCAGGTTTCAGGACAAAACGGACAGTGGAGGATGCCAGTCCGGCCTTTCCGATGTCTTCCCCGCTGACAATGGAGCGGATCTTCGCGTTCCGGGAAGCCGGATGGGTGGATACCACAGTGACATCCCGGCCCATGACTTCCACGCCTTCCAGTTCGCAGACAAGGGGACCTGACTCCTGCAGCAGAAAACCTTCCGGGCGGATACCCACATATACGTCCCCTGTGGTATGGTTGATGCCGTTTCCGGATTCTTCTGTGTGGGCGTCATCTCTGGACCTATCTGCCCATGTGTCGCCTCCGGCCCCGGCCGGCGCTGTATCCGGCAGGCCTGCCCGGTCCAGCACCTTAGCCCCGCCTATGTACAGGCCGTCCGCCCTAAGCTGCCCGTCCAGGACATTGATGGGCGGTGTGCCCAGGAATTTTGCCACGAACAGGTTGCCCGGGTCATCGTAGACCTCCTGGGGCCTGCCTATCTGTTGTACCACCCCGGCTTCCATAACCACAATCAGGTCAGAGATGCTCATGGCTTCCTCCTGGTCATGGGTCACGAAAATGGTGGTAATGCCTGTCTCCCGCTGGATCCTGCGGATCTCCTCCCTGGTCTGGAGCCTGAGCCTTGCATCCAGGTTGGACAATGGCTCATCCAGCAGAAGGACTTTCGGGCGCTTCACCAGGGCACGGGCAATGGCCACCCTCTGCTGCTGGCCCCCGGACAGTTCCCCGGGCCTGCGGTCCATCAGTTCTTCAATCTGCACCAGCCTCGCCGCCTCCAGGGCCTTGTCCTCCATCTCCTGTCTGGAAAGTCTGTCCTTACCCTTCAGGTTCTCCAGGGGAAAGGTAATATTCTGTCTCACTGTCAAATGGGGATAGAGGGCATAGTTCTGGAACACCAGGCCGATCCCCCTGTGCTCCGGCGCCAAGTCCGTGACATCCTCCTCCCCGAAAAAAACCCTGCCGTCCGTGGGCTTCACCAGGCCGCTGATCAGGTTCAGTGTGGTGCTCTTGCCACAGCCGGAGGGTCCAAGCAGGCCGATCAGCTTCCCATCCGGGATCTCAAAATCAAAACCGCTGACAGCCACCACTTCCTCCCGTGCCTTCCGGCCCCTGCCCGGAAATCTCTTCGTCAGATTCTGTAACACTACTTTCATAGGACACCTCCCCGCCTACTCACAGGAATCCGTTATATTTCCAGTCACTGCTCACAGCAACCATTTCCATCCTCCTTGGCGCTTCCTGCATTTTTCCTACATTATACTGAAAATACACCCTGCTGTCCATATCAGATTGCAGCTGCAATCCCAACAAGTTGCTTTTCACGGCCCTGCCGTTCAAAGTAACATGATGCCCGTGAAAAGTAACCCCAACAAACATTTGACACCGGCAACCAGGAGATGATACTCTATATCTATAGAAAAGCCCGCAAGCACAAAAGAGTCAAAAGGGCAGAAAGGGATACGCCATGAACAATCTAAGTTACAGCAGCCCTACCGGCACCATCCATATGGTTCCCATGGACGAGATCGAAGGTTTCCAGGTAAGGCCTGGTATGTACGGGCTGAACGGTGCCACTGCCATTCCTGTGGGAGTGAATTTCACCATTCATTCCACAGGTGCCACCTCCTGTGAGCTGCTCCTGTTCCACAGGATGGAGGATACCCCCTATGCCGTACTGAAATTCCCCGAGCACTACCGGATCGGCAATGTGTACTCCATGATTGTATTCGGACTGCACATTGAGGAATTTGAATATGCCTACCGGCTGGACGGGCCATATGACCGGACCAAGGGGTTGCTGTTTGACCGCAATAAGATCCTGCTGGATCCCTATGCCAAGGCAGTCACAGGCCAGAGTGTCTGGGGCATCCAGAACAAAGAGGATAGTTTCTACAAGGCACGTGTGGTCCAGGATAACTTTGACTGGGGCCGCGTCCCCCTCCTGCTGATCCCCATGGAAGACCTGGTGATCTATGAACTGCATGTGAGGGGATTTACCAGGCATGGCTCCTCCCATGTGACCTTTCCGGGCACATTTTCCGGGGTCATGGAGAAGATCCCTTATCTGAAGGAACTTGGCGTGAATGCCGTGGAACTAATGCCTGTGTTTGAATTTGATGAGATGAAGGACTGCCGGGAAGTGGATGGCAGGCACCTGGTTGATTACTGGGGTTACAATACGGTGAGTTTTTTCGCTCCCAACACCAGCTATGCAGGCAATGTGGAATACAACCGGGAGGGCAATGAACTGAAGTCCCTGGTGAAAGCCCTGCACGAGCAAGGCATTGAATGTTTCCTGGACGTGGTATTCAACCATACGGCGGAGGGGAATGAATACGGACCTTGTTTCTCCTTCAAGGGCTTTGACAATAATATCTATTACATGCTCACCCCCAACGGTGAGTACTACAATTTCAGCGGCTGCGGCAACACCATGAACTGTAACCATCCTGTGGTGCAGCAGATGATCCTGGAATGCCTGCGGTACTGGACCACTTCCTACCACATTGACGGATTCCGTTTCGACCTGGCCAGCATCCTGGGGCGGAACCAGGATGGAACCCCCATGAACAATCCACCCCTGCTGCAGAACCTGGCCTTCGATCCCATCCTGGGCAATGTGAAACTTGTGGCAGAAGCCTGGGATGCCGGAGGCCTCTACCAGGTGGGCAGTTTCCCCGCATGGAACCGCTGGTCCGAGTGGAACGGCCGGTACCGGGATGATATGCGTGACTTCCTAAAAGGGGACTTTGGCATGGCCGGACTGGCCGGCTGCCGCATCACTGGCTCCAGGGACCTGTATCCCCCGGAACACCGGGGCCAGAATGCCTCTGTCAATTTCCTGAACTGCCATGATGGCTTCACCCTGTGGGATATGTATGCTTATTCCGTGAAACACAATGAGGCAAATGGCTGGAATAACACGGACGGCAGCAACGACAACCGCAGTTGGAACTGCGGGGCAGAAGGTGCAACGGATGACGGGGAGATCCTGGCCCTGCGCCGGAAACTGGCCAGAAATGCCATGACAGTACTATTGTTAAGCCGGGGCACCCCCATGTTCCTGGCCGGGGATGAATTCCTCAACACCCAGTATGGGAACAACAATGCCTACTGCCAGGACAATGAAATCTCCTGGCTGGACTGGGCTTTCCTGGAGAAAAACAGGGATCACTTCGCCTATACAAAATACATGATACAGTTCCGGAAGGACCATGATGTGGTGCGCAAGTCTGCCGGCAACTGTTCCTTCGGCCTTCCCGAGATACAGATCCTGGAGCCGGATGGCCGCACCCATGTGCTCTGTGTGGTCTACGCCGGCAGGAACCGGGACAACACGGCAGATGACATTGTATGCCTGGCTGCCAATGTGTTCTGGGAGGAACAGGACTGCTTCCTGCCAGGACTTCCCGTAGGCATGAAATGGCAGGTAGAGGCAGACACCTCCGGCTGGTACCTGCCAGGGTATATCCCCTCCGGGGATCCCCTGGTTCTGGACGGCTGCCAGATCCACATGGCCCCCCGCTCCACCCTGGTACTTACCGTGCGCCCTGTGCGCCAGTTCGCGCATTGACCCAGACGACAGAGAGAGGATGCCTTCTTATCCTCTCTCTGTCATCCATTTCTCCATATAAGACAGCATGCGGGCAATAAAGGCATTCCTCTCCTCCCTGCTACAGTTTGCCAGGAAGGACTCCAGGTCGAAACCGTGGTTCTTCTCCCCTGTGATCAAGCTGGTGGGATCGATTTTATACTTGTCATGCAGGATCACCAGCTTCTCCAGCTGCAGGCCATAGGCACCGCTCTCCAGCTTCCTGTAATGTTCCACGCTCACATCCAGGGCTTCCGCAAAGGCTTCCTGGGTATATCCGCTGTTCTCCCTGGCGTCCTGCAACCTTTTCCCAATCTGTACATTGAGATCCTTCTTCCCTGCTCTCATACCGCACACCTCGCTTTTTCCATGATCCCTAAGACTCGGGAATGTGAAATTTTAGCTTTCGTTAAAAATCCCTTTCCAAGACCCGGCAGAAAGCAGGGAATATGAAATGGAATTTTTACTTCCTATTTATCATAGCAACGCAAAGCGCCTGTCAACAGATTGCTTTGCACCTTGTTTCGGGCGCAGTACAACCCTGGCAGCACAAACAATCAATGAAGAACGCTGTCCTTGCGTTCTTCTGTGTGAAGTTTTAGAATTTCTTAGTCTGTGTACTTTGCAGACTTAGAAATTCTCTTCACACTTCCATTGGCAGGAAATCTGTGCTACAATGGAATGATAGGGAAAAGACCCGAAACAGGTCAGAAGAAGGAGGATTTCATTATGGATAAAATAGCAAGTTTCACCATTGACCATATCCGGCTGCAACCGGGTGTCTATGTCTCCCGCAGGGATACCATCGGTTCTGAGGTCATCACCACCTTTGACCTGCGCATGACCAGCCCCAATGAAGAACCTGTGATGAACACCGCGGAAGTACATACCATCGAGCACCTGGGTGCCACCTTCCTGCGCAACCATCCTGCCTATAAGGATAAGACCGTGTACTTCGGACCCATGGGCTGCCGCACCGGATTTTATCTGCTGCTGGCCGGTGCGTACACTTCCAGGGATATTCTTCCCCTGGTGACACAGATGTATGAGTTTATTCGGGATTTTAAAGGACAAGTACCTGGGGCAGACCCTAAGGACTGTGGCAACTACCTGGACATGAACCTGGGTATGGCCAACTACCTGGCCAAACGCTATCTGGAAGAAGTTCTCTATGATATCAGAGAGGAACGACTGGTCTATCCCGCTTAGTGCTGGCCGCTGGGGGAATGTCCGTTTAGGAGCAAAAAAGAAATTCCGTAAGCAGCGGGGAGTGCCGTTTACGGCACTTGCGAATGGGCATGGGCTGAACATAATTTTTTAACGATACCGACTGGAGGGAACACTGACATGAATAGAATCGGAATCATAGGAGCCATGGAACTGGAAGTAAAAGAGTTAAAAGCCAGAATGGCCTTATCAAAGGTAGAGAAAAAAGCCGGCATGGAATTCCACGAGGGTACCCTGAACGGTGCCAGTGTGGTCATCGTGCGCAGCGGTGTGGGAAAGGTCAATGCCGCCCTGTGTACCCAGATCCTGGCTGACCTGTTCCATGTGACCCATATCATCAACACCGGGGTAGCCGGCTCCCTGAACGCCCGGCTGGACATCGGTGATATCCTGATCTCCACGGATGCCCTCCACCATGATGTGGATGCCACCATCTTCGGCTACCAGCCCGGAGAGGTTCCCCAGCTTGGATGCCGGGAATTTGTGGCAGACGAAGATCTGGCCAGGCTGGCAAAGGAGACCTGTGAGCGGGTGAACCCGGATATCCATGCCTATATGGGCCGGGTAGTCAGCGGGGATCAGTTTATCTCGGATAACCTGATAAAATCCCGCCTTATCAGCCAGTTCCAGGGGGACTGTGCAGAGATGGAGGGTGCTGCCATTGCCCATGGCGCCTATCTGAACCAGATTCCCTTCGTCATCATCCGGGCCATCTCCGACAAGGCAGACAACAGCGCCCAGGTGGACTATCCCGTGTTCGAAGCCGCCGCGGCAAAACACTCTGCCGCACTGGTATGGGAACTGGTGAAAGAAATCTGAGTACTATTTTTTCTGGAACACAAACAGCTTGCTGAACACATAATTTGCAACCGTAACCAGGACCGCCGAGACCAATGTCCCCACCACCAGATTCAGCCCCAGTGCCGTGAAAATCTGCATGACCACAATGTCCAGGATCCAGGTGGACACCCTGGATAGCACAAATTTAGGGGCCTCCTTTAACATGGGAGCCTGGCTCTTGAAAACATATTTCCGGTTGGTAAAAAAGGCAAATATCACACCTGCTGTCCAGTTGATGGTGCTGAGGATAAAATTCTGTACCGGGGTGGGATACATGGTGTTGTGGAAGAACAGGGCATTGGCCAGGAACTTGGCCGCCCAGGACACAATGGTCGTCAGCACGCCTACGATCAGGTAGGCGATGATTTCTTCGTGTTTTTTACAGAGTGCCTTGATTTTTGCTATCATTTCCTGTCTCCGTTTGTGTATGTCCTGCTTTTTAAATAAGTCGCTTTACCATAAATATACGGGGCCTTTCCTGTGGAAACTGCGAAGTATTTCGCGCTCCCTTGCATGAAATTCCCTTTATTCCCTTACTTTCCATGCAAAGTGATTCTGCTGGATGCATGAAAGTTTACTATGAATCAAAGCGGATGTCAAGGCATTTGGTGTGCTACTGTTTACTCGTGCTACCGTCAGGTATATTCACGCGTCTTTTGCATCCGTTGCCGTGAACAGAGCAAGCAGTACCTTTGGCACCTGTTGGGAAGCGCCAGGATCCGTCCTCCCTCTTCCGCATGCAGGCCGCCTGCACGCCATTTACCTGTCAAAAGCCTGCCTGTTCCTCAAACTGAACCACATTCTCCACCCTAGCTGCCAGAAGCAGCCAGGCATTCAGCACATCCATGTCCTGCTGGGTCTGGACTGCCTGCCGTATCCTGGCAGGAACCAGGCCTTTTTCCCCTAAAAGCATTAGAATGGATTCCGCTTTTCCTTCTGCTTTTCCTTCTGCCTTTCCTTCCACCCTTATCATTTGTTCTATTTCCACGCTCTTCATATACGCCAGCCCCACTTCCCTGTCTGCCTTAACCTCCGACACCATTTTATGTAACCTGG
>CAJUGH010000039.1 GCA_910586215.1 uncultured Acetatifactor sp.
TCGAACCCCCGACCCACGGCTTAGAAGGCCGTTGCTCTATCCAACTGAGCTACGGACACAGTTCCTGTGGTCATTCAAACCAACGAAGCTTATTTTAACGTATTATTCCGTACTTGTCAACATTTTTCCTAAAAATATTTTACCAATGGAAAGTCATCCCATATATTTTCGCAGGAGTCTGGCTACTTCCCTAATATCTATGGGCTTCGATACATGTGCATTCATGCCGCAGTCCAGGCACCGCTTCACGTCCTCGGCAAAAGCATCCGCCGTCATGGCAATGATGGGAACACTGCCGGCATCTGCCCGTTTTAAGGCACGAATGGCACCAGCCGCCTCATATCCGTTCATCACGGGCATTCGAAGATCCATCAGTACAGCATCATAGTATCCCACCTGGGACCGGCCGAACTTATCCAGGCAGATCTGGCCGTTCTCTGCCCAGTCCAGTTCCAGTCCCAGTCCCGAGAGCAGTTCATTGGCAATCTCCCAGTTCAAATCATTATCCTCTGCCAGGAGCACCCTCCTGCCGTCAAACCCTTCCTCTATCTCCTGGGCCTGCAGTTCCTGCTGTACTTCTTCGGTCAGGAAAGGCTTCAGTCCATAGTATAATGTTGACTTGAACAAAGGCTTCGCCAGGAAACCATTCACACCTGCTGCCTTAGCCTCTGCCTCCATCTCACTGTTGTCGTAAGCAGAGATCAGCAGAATGGGCAGATCCTTCCCATAGAGGCTTCGTATGTCCCTGGTCAGGGCAATCCCGTCCTTGCCCGGCATCTTCCAGTCCAGAAGCAGCAGCCGGTATCCTTCCTGTCCCTGACATGCCCCTGCCAGCATCTCCATGGCACCTTCCGCATCTACTGCCGTATCTGCCCGGATTCCCAGGTCGGCCAGGGAGAGCCGGATCCCCTCACAGGACCTGGCATCGTCATCCACCACCAGTACACGGCATTCCGGCAGGGACATATCTGCCTCAGCCACCTGTGCCTTTGCCAGGTCCAGGGTGATCCGGAAGAGGCTGCCCTTGCCAGGTTCGCTATGTATCTCGATGGTTCCCTCCATGGCATCCACAATATATCTGGTAATGGCCATGCCAAGCCCGCTGCCTTCGATCTTCTGGACGCGCTTGCTGTCAGCCCGGCTGAAAGCCTCGAATATCTTCTCCTGAAATTCCGGTGTCATGCCGATCCCTGTGTCTTCCACGGTCAGATGTACCCGGACATACTCCTCCCCTCTGGGGGATGCCTCCTCATGGAGGGATAAGGTGATGGAACCGCCTTCCGGGGTGAATTTCACGGAATTGCCCAACAGGTTCAGCAGTACCTGGTTGAGGCGGACACTGTCACAGCAGACATCCTCCGCAGATATGTCTGAGATGAGCACGTCAAACTTCTGGTTCTTGGCACCCACCTGGGGCTGGATAATACTCACTACACTTTCCATGGTCTCCCGCAGGGAGATCTGATCCATGGTAAGGGTCATCTTGCCGCTCTCAATCTTGGACATATCCAGCACATCATTGATCAGTCCCAACAGGTGCTTGCTGGACATGTTGATCTTCTTCAGGCAATTCTGCACCTGCCTGGAGTCATCCAGGTTGGCAGAGGCAATGGCTGTCATGCCCACGATGGCATTCATGGGTGTGCGGATGTCATGGCTCATGTTGGACAAAAACTCGCTCTTGGCCTTATTGGCATCCACCGCCTCCTGCCGGACCTGGTCCAGTTCCTCCATCTGTTTTCTCATATCTTTCAGATAGGTGCCGAACACCCACAGCAGGGCCAGGGACACTACCGCACAGCCTCCGAAAGCCACGTACAGCCACTGGCGGCTCAGGGCAGATATCTCTACATCCAGGGAATTATAGGGCATGACCACAATCAGGTACCACTCCGAGTAGGGAAGCTTGGTACTGTGCATATGGCGGCGTTCCCCCTGGGCAGTGACCACGGCAGAATAATGCCCTGTCCCTTCTATGGCTTCCCGCAGTTCCTTCACATACAATTCCCCGTGCTGTGTGGCCTCTGCTTCAAGGCGCTCAAAATAATTGTCCCTGAAGGCCTCCCCGCTGCGGATCACGTAATTTCCATCCTGGCTGATAATATGGGAATAGACCAGGGAACCTGACACATCCAGGGAGAGGGTCTCCTTGATATAATCCACTGAAAAACCGGCCACCACTGCCACAAAATCCTCATCTGTATCTTCCAGGTGCACACCTGGCATACCCAGCAGGATGAGTTTATTCCCCTCCGGATCCACCCCCAGGGCTATCTTCTGCTCCCTGCCCTCCAGGGAATCCGCAAACCGCTCAGGATCGTCCAGTATCAGCGGCTCCCCCAGAAGGATCTCATATTGTCCGTCCCTGGTATAAAGGGCAAGATACTCAAATTCCCGAAGTTTCACCCCCTGGACCAGGGTCTCCAGGAACAGGCCGCTCTCCAGTTCCTGTGCTTCCGTCTCCCTCATCAAAGTCTCCAGCTGTTCATAGCGCATCTTCACTGCAGTCTCAAAATGAAGGCTGATCTCGTCACTCATGCTGTGCATGTAGACATCCCCTACTGTCCCGATGGTCTTGGAACTTCTCCTGCTCATCAATAATACGGAAAACCCAAAGATACCAACACAGAGAAGCAGCACCGCCGACAATCTGATAACAAAACGCCTGGCCATTTTGTTCTTCATACCGCCATACATCCCCTTTACCTGTGCAGCCTGTCCAAAATCATTTCTCCACAGGCCGCGTCTATCCCCATTTTATCACACCAGTTTGACCATATCAAGATATAGGAATGATATTTATCTGGCTGCCCAGGCCCGGCCTAGTGCGTCATGTGCGGGAACAGGACCCGGATCCTGGTTCCCCTGCCTTCCTGGCTGTCCAGTTCCAGGCGGGCGTGATGTCTCTCCACAATATGTCTGACAATGGCCAGTCCCAGGCCTGTTCCTCCGGTGGACTGGGACCGGCTCTTATCCACCCGGTAGAACCGCCCGAAGACCGCCTTCTGGTGTTTTGCGGGGATGCCGATCCCTGTGTCACACACTTCCAGGACTGCTTCCCCTGTGGACGGTTCCCTGTATGTCTTCACCTCCACACTGCCCCTGGGCCTGTTGTAGCGGATGGCGTTGTCGCAGAGATTGTAGAGCAGTTCCTCCAGCATCTGCCTGTCCCCGTCCACATAACATTCCTCCCCACTGACAGCAAGCCCTACCTGGTGCTTCCTGGCGCTTACATCCAGCATCTCCACGCAGACAGATGCCAGCCCGTGCAGATCCAGCCTCTCCCATGTCTGGCAACCCTGGCCATCCTCCAGTTCAGAGAGACGGAGGATATCGTTGATCATGGCCAGCAGCCTGTCCGCACTGTTGTGGATGCCACGGGCAAACCGCGGCACGTCCTCCCGGGACGCCATGCCCGTCTCTATCAACTCCGCATATCCGGAGATGGCTGTCAGGGGCGTCTTCAGTTCGTGGGACACATTTGCCGTGAATTCCTGGCGGAACCTGGCGCTTTTCAAGATATCCCTGTGTTGCTCCCGGATCCTGGCAAGAAAGGGGGCCAGTTCCTGGTATGCCCCCAGGTCTGTCTCCGCAT
The DNA here is from genome assembly GCA_910586215.1 of uncultured Acetatifactor sp. Lineage (GTDB taxonomy): Bacteria > Bacillota > Clostridia > Lachnospirales > Lachnospiraceae > Acetatifactor. The sequence goes on from CAJUGH010000039.1 coordinate 3,596, forward strand.
CCATATTCCCGGCCAGCCTCTCTATGGGAGCCACCAACTTCTCTGTTAAGAAATGCGCCATATACAGGCCGGCCAGAAGCAGGGCCGCCAGAATCCACAGAAGGAGCGGGAACACGCTGCTGAAAATGCTGTAACTGTTCCCCACATCCTTGGCAGTGCGCAGCACACTGCCATCGGGAAGCCGTAGGGCATAATAGAACGTATTGAGCGCCAGGGTGCTGGATTTGCGCACTGCCGTGCCCTCCCCCGTCTCCATGGCCTGTGTCACCTCCGGCCTATGCAGATGGTTCCCCAGATCCGTTCCCTCCACGCGGTTGTCATAGATCACCTGGCCGGTACGATCCATCCAGGTGAGCCTAATCCCTCTGTCCAGCAGCATATCCCCCAGGGCCGGAAGACTGCATTGCCTGTCTGCAGGGTCCGGGGAGCCTTTGTACCCTGGGGCATCCGGGGTAATATCCTTTATAATGCCCTCCCCCTCCCATGCCAGCAGCATGGTCACGTCCCTCAGATCCTGGAATACCTGCTCCTGGAACAGGCGGTAATATACCACTGTCACCAGGAGGGCGGTGGACAGGATGGATAGGGAGACAATGGACAACATCATTTTATTCAGCTTTTTCTTCATGCACATGCCCTTACCCTTCCTCCATCACATATCCCACATTCCGCACGGTCTTGATCATGGTTCCTGCCTCCCCCAGCTTCTGGCGCAATGTCTTGATGTGCATGTCCAGGGTCCTGGATTCCCCCTGGAAATCCATCCCCCACACACGGTCCAGGATCACATCCCGCTTTAGGACAATGCCTGCATTCACAAGCAGAAGCTTCAGCAGTTCATATTCCTTGTAAGTGAGTTCGCAAGGTTCCCCTTCCACCTTGACAGTTCTCCTTCCCTGATCCAGGGCCAGGCTGCCCAGACGAAGAATCTGCTCCCTGCCTCCCGGTCCTGCGCTCCTGCGCAGCAGGGCCTTCACCCGGGAGATCAGTTCCAGGACCCCGAAGGGCTTCGTCATATAATCATCTGCCCCTATGTCCAGTCCCTTTACCTTGTCCATCTCCGTGGTCTTGGCCGTCACCAGGAGGATGGGAAGCCCCGCCGTATGGGCCTCCCCCCTAAGCCTCCTTACCACAGACAGCCCATCCTCATCTGGCAGCATCACATCCAGCAGGACCAAGTCCGGCATTCTCCTGTCCATGGCCCGGTAGAATTCTTTCGCCAGGCCGAAACCCTCCACACAAAATCCTGCACCGGACAGCGCAAAACATTCTATCTCCTGTATGGATATGTCATCCTCCACCACATATATGGTCTGCATCCTGTACCTCCTGCCCCGCTGTAAGATTCTGCACCTGTCCAGATTTTATCCCACTTTCCTGTCCCTCTGCAAGCCTTTTGTAACCGTCCGGGGCCTGTCCGGGCTGTTACGGCAGTCTGTACCGCTCCCCATACACCATCACCCGGCCGGCAAAGTCTAAATCATCCGCCTGCCGGATCCTCTCCAGGTAGGCGTGGGGGTCATAAGCATCCTGCCTGGCCTGGAGCAGGGATACTGCAATGTTGGAGCAGTGGTCAGCCACCCGCTCATAGTTTGTAATCAGGTCCGACAGCACAAAACCCAGTTCTATGGTGCATTTTCCCTTCCGCAGACGCTTCACATGCCGTTTCCTGATCTCCCTGTTCAAGCTGTCTATGACTTCCTCCAGAGGCTCCACCTCCCTGGCCAGCACAAGGTCTTCCCGCCGGAAACTGTCCATGGTGATCTGTACGATATGCCGTACAGCCCCGCCGTATACCTGCAGTTCCTCCCAGGCCCTGGCAGAAAAATCCAGTTCCTTCTCTCCCATCTTGCGGGCAGCCTCCGCAATGTTGCTGGCATGGTCAGAGATCCTCTCAAAATCCCCGATGCAGTGCAGGAGTACCGACAGGGTATGGCTGTCTGCTTCTGCCAGGTCCCTGGCTCCCAGTTTCACCAGATAGTCCCCCAGGCTATCCTCGAAACAGTCCACTGCCTGCTCCAGATCCTCCACCCTTCTGTCGGCTTCCTCCGAATACTGTCCCACCAGTTCCAGGGCGCCTGTCATGGCCTCCTGGGCCAGCCCGGCCATGGTCACGGCCACCTCCCGGCTCACCTCCACCGCATAAGACGGAACCTCCAGGAACCGGGGATCCAGGCGCTGCAGGGCCGCATTCCAGCTGCCAGGATGTCCTTCCTGGGACCCCGTCCCCTGGGCAGTCCTCCCTCCGGTCCCTTCCTTTTCCTCCGGCGTCTCCTTCACCGTAAGGCAGGCCAGCTTCACCAGAAGACCCCTGAAGGGAAGCAGGCAGAGGGCTGCCGTCACATTGAACACGCTGTGGATGGCTGCTATACCAAAGGCCGTCGCCCTCCGTTCCAGGAACCCAAAAGGCACCAGTCCATGGATGGAATAGAATACCGCCATAAAGAGGACTGTGCCAATCACATTGAAATACAGATGGATCAGTGCGGCCCGCTTTGCATTCCTGCTGCCTCCCACCCCCGAGAGCATAGCCGTGACACAGGTGCCGATATTCTGTCCCATGATGATGGGCAGTGCGGCATCATAACCAATGGCCCCCGTGATACACAAAGCCTGCAGGATACCCACCGATGCGGAGGAGGACTGTAACAGGGCCGTGAGCACCAGTCCTGCCAGCATCCCCAGAAGCGGGTTGGAGAACTGTGTGAGAATGCCGGTGAATTCCGGCACATCTGCCAAGGGTTTTACTGCACCGCTCATGGTATCCATGCCTATCATCAGAATGGCAAATCCCAGCAGGATAGTGGCAATATTCTTACGCCTGTCCCTGTGGGAAAACAACAAGATTCCCACTCCCACCATGGCCAGCACCGGAGAGAAAGAGGTAGGTTTGCACAGGCGCACCAGGAAAGAGGAACTGTCAATCCCCGCTGCCCCCAGAATCCAGGAAGTGATGGTGGTTCCGATATTGGCCCCGATGATGATGCCCGCTGCCTGCTGCAGCTTCATGATCCCCGCATTCACAAAGCCCACCACCATCACCGTAGTGGCAGAGGAGGACTGGATCAGGGCCGTGACCCCAGCCCCCACGGCTACGCTTTTCAGCGGGCTTTCCGTCAGTTTCTGAAGGATCTGTTCCAGCCTGCCGCCAGAGACCTTGGCCAGGGCATCTCCCAGCATACTCATACCGTACAGGAAAAGGGCCAGTCCCCCCAGCATTGTCAGTAAATCAAAAAAATCCATACACAGTCCTCACTTCTGTTCTGTCCTCAAAGTTTCTGTCCATAGTGTAGGGCTGTTACGTAAAATATATAACCATGTCATGTAAAACCTGTGTAAAATTTTCTCTTTTCCCCGGGATCCCGCCCCTTATAGCCTTCCTGCCATATATTGCCTGGTACGCTTATCCCGGGGCCTTAAGAAGATCTGCCCGCTGCTCCCCCATTCCACTAACTCCCCGTCCAGAAACAGTGCCGCATCATCGGCAAGGCGCATGGCCTGCTGTATGTTGTGGGTGACGATCACCACCGTGAGTTTCTTCCCCAGCTTCCGTATCAGTTCTTCGATCTTCAAGGTGGAGGCCGGATCCAGGGCAGAGGTGGGTTCATCCATTAGGAGCACCCCGGGGGATACGGCCAGCGCCCTGGCGATACAGAGCCGCTGTTTCTGCCCGCCGGACAGCCCGGCTGCTGGTCTGCCCAGGCGGTCCCTCACTTCCCCGTAGAGGGATGCGTCCTCCAGGGCCTGTACCACGATTTTCTCCAGCCGGGACCTGCCCCGGATCCCGTGTGCCCTGGGTCCATAGGCCACATTGTCATAGATACTCATGGGAAATGGCACCGGCTGCTGGAATACCATACCTACCTTTTTCCTAAGAAGGGAAGTATCCACCCCCCTGTCATAGACATTCTCCCCGTCCACCAGGATCTGCCCCTCCACCCGGCTGTCTCCTGCCAGGTCATTCATGCGGTTGATACACCTCAGGAAAGAAGACTTCCCGCAGCCGCTGGGACCCATCAGGGCCATCACCGTCCGCTCCCGGATCTCCAGATTCACATGTTTCAGTATGTGACGGGAACCATAGTACAGGTTCAAGTCCGTCACTGAGACTTTATTCATCCCGCCGCCCCTTTCCCGCCACAGCCCGAAGCAGTACCTGCATGATAAACACCAGCACCAGGAGCACACAGGCCGCCCCGAAAGCCACCTCATACCTGCCACTTTGCATCTGCAGATACAGTTCCACGGCAATGGTTCCCCCGGAGCATACCACCTTCCCTGCAAGGGCCTGCAGATCCCTGTAGATTCCCCTGCCCAGGCCCGGAAGGAACCTGCCGCTTCCGGCAGTAAACAGCAGGGCTGCCGATTCTCCCACGATCCGCCCCAGGGCCAGGATCATGCCAGTCACAATCCCGGGCCTGGCAGCTGGCAGCAGCACCGTGCGGACCATATGCCACCTGGAAGCCCCAACCCCCAATGCTCCCCACCTGTACTCCGCCGGCACTGCCCGCAGGGCCTCCTGGGTATTCCTGACCACCAAGGGCAGCACCATACAGCACAGGGTCAAGGCGCCGTTCAGGAGGGAATATCCCATGTGCAGCACACCTCCGAAAAAGGCCATGCCAAAGAGACCGAAGACCACCGAAGGTACCCCGGCCAGAATCTCAATGGCCCATTCCACCAGGGCCTTTCCCCTGCCTTCTGACATGTATTCGTCCAGGTACACTGCCGCCCCCACTCCCACTGGCATCGCCACCAAAAGGGTGAGTATTGCTATGTACAAAGTATTCACCAGGTTCCCCCCTATTCCCACCGTCTGTTTCAAGGCGCTTGTCACAGAGGTCAGGAAATCCACGTTTACCGTCCGTGATCCCCTCCAGAATATGTAGCAGAGTATCCCCAGAAGCAGGAAAACGGAAAGGGAGGAAGCGCCATAGATGGCAGCCCTGCCAAACAGTTCCAGGGGCCTTATCTGTCTTCGGTGCAAAGTGTATGGATTCCCAGTCACATGGATACCTCCCTCTTTTTCATCGCCCCAAGGACCACACCGTTCACCAGGGTAATCAGTGCAAACAATACCAGGCCCAAAGCATAGAGCATCCTTCTGTGGGTACCCTGGGCGTAGCCCATCTCGCTGACAATGGCTGTAGTCAGGAACCTGACAGAGCGAAAAGGCCCTGGCGTATTGACACAGTTCCCCGCCACCAGCATCACCGCCATGGACTCCCCCATGGCCCTGCCCACCCCCAGCACCACTGCGGCCGCCACACCGGACCTGGCGGCTGGAAGCACTGCCCGGAAGATGGTCTGCATCCTGGTGGCTCCCAGGGCCAGGGAAGATGCCCTCACCTCTTCGCTTACAGAGCGGATGGCTGATACGCTGACACTGATCACCGTGGGAAGGATCATTACCGCCAGAACCAGCACGGCACACAGCAGATTGGCGCCCCCCGTAAACTGGTGGGTGCGGGATCCTGCGAAAATCTTCCGCTCCAGCCGGTACATCAAGGGATTCAGCAGATAGATTCCCAGAAGGCCGTAGATCACGGAAGGGATCCCTGCCAGCAGGTCCACTGTCGTGCCCACGATTCCTGCTGCCCTCTCCCCTGCCAGTTCCGCCAAAAATACCGCTGTGAGCACCCCCACCGCTGCGGCAGACAATGCAGCCAGGAATGTACCCACAAGAGTGGTTGCTATCATAGACCGGATCCCGAACTTAGGAGATGTTCCCACCGGATCCCAGACCCTGCCAAAGAGGATTTCCTTCCAGCCCACCTCCCGGATGGCAGGCATCCCGCCCTGTATCATGTACAGGGCAATGGCAGCCACGGCCAGGAAGGACACGGCAGCGCAGGCAGCCAGGCAAAACTCTGCCACCTTATCTGCAACCATCCTCCTGCCCCTGTTTTCCCTCCCTGCACCTGCAAGGACACCCTTATCCGCGGTCATGCCTGTTTCCTCCTCTCTCACGGCCCCGCCAGGCCTATTTCCTCTATGATCTCCTGTCCCTTCGTGCCCAGCACATATGTAAACCAGGTTCTCACCAGCACATTCTGCTCCCAGTCCTCTTCCCCTGCTACCATCACAAACGGCCTGGCCAGGGGATACCTGCCCTCTGCCACGTGCCCTGCACAGGGTTCCACGCCATCCAGGCATAAGGTACGTACCCCATGGTCTGCCTCTGCCATGGACAGATAGCCGATGGCTCCCGGAATAGATGCAATCCTTGCCAGCACTGCCCCTGCACTGTCCAGTTCATTGGCATACCGGCATTGGCCAGACAGTCCCAGATAAGCTTCAAAGGCACTCCGGGTACCGCTTCCTGCCTCCCTGCCGATGACCACTATGGGAATATCCCTTCCTCCCAGCTGCTGCCAGTTGGTGATCCTGCCGGCATAGATGTCCCCCAGCTGTTCCCGGGTAATTCCTTTTACCAGGTTGGCCGGATCCACGCAGACCGCTATGCCATCCCTGGCCATTGGCACCTCCACCAGCCCCAGTTCCTGCTCTCCTTGTTTTAAGGCCCTGGAAGTATTGCCAATCTGTACCCTTTCTGCCGCCACCGCCTCGATACCGGCGCTGGAACCAATGCATTCCACGGTCACTGTGACCTGCGGATACTCTTCCATGAAGCTTTCTGCCAAGGCCCAGGTCACATGCTCCATGGAAGTACTCCCGGCTATCTCCAGGGTACCTGCAAGTGCCTCTGCCAGGTCCCGGGAATCCCCATTGTCCCCAGGACTGCCAGGCAGTTCCCTCTCCTTCCTGCCCCCCTCTGCCAGGGTGTCCCCAGACGCTTTTCCGTCCCGGATGAACAGTCCTGCCACAAACATGCAGATTCCCGCCAGAACCAGGAATTCCCAAAACCCTTTTTTCCCTTTTTGTCTCAAGCCCTATCCCCCACCGTCTCCAGGATCCCCTCTGCAATGGCCCGGGCTGTCTCCTCAAACTTCTCATCCAGAAGCCTGTTGTCCGCATCCGTATTGATAAACCCTACCTCCACCAGGACAGCAGGCATCCGGGTACGGTTCAAGACCACCAGGTTGTCACGCACATTCACCCCCTGGTCTTCGTATCCCACTGCAGCCAGCTGTCTGTTGATACGGGATGCCAGTCTTGCCGCCTCCCCATACTGGCTGTATACCAGAGTCTCGATCCCTGTGTACTGGTTGGGATAGGGACTGGAATTCCGATGGATGGATACATAATAATCTGCCCCTACTGCATTTCCCTCCATGGCTTTCTGTCCAGGTGACTCATACACATCGCCCGTCCTGGTATAATACACGTCCACACCGTTTTGCTCCAAAATCCGTCCTATGGCCATGGCAAGGGAGAGCGCATCGTCCTTCTCCTGCCTGCCACGGTATACAGCACCGGGATTCTCGCCTCCATGTCCGGCATCCAACACCACCAAAGCCATAAAAAGACCCTCCGCATCTCTTTCTATAAGATATGCAGAAGGCCTGAAATTGTGCTATGTCCTATACACCGGTATCCACCATGGCTCCCTTGATGTCCTCAGCCATCAGGTTCATCTTGTTCAGAATGTCCTGGACTTCCTGCTGCACGGTACCCTTCACCTGCTCTAACTGAATCATCTCTTCCACAGGTACACTTTCTGTCAGTTCCTGCAGTTCCTCTTTTCGCTCCTTGCGTTCCTCCAGAAGTTCTTCCTGCTCCTCTTTCTTCTCCTCCACAGCCTGGGCTTCTTCTTCCCGTTTCTCCTGTTCTTCCTCCAGATGATCCCTGGCCTCTTCCAGCACCATGCCCGTCACTTCCTCCTCTGCGGCTTCCTGGATCTGCTCTGCCTGGGCCGTGGCCTTCAGCATGGGGGCATGCTTTAACCGCTCCCGCCGGATTCCCCGGACAGTACCCTCCTCTGCCATCATCTGGCTTTCCCTCTCCCGCATGTAGTCCTCCTGGTATGCAGCCTTTCTGTCCAGTTCCAGTTGTCTTGTCTGGTATTCCGTAAGGCCCTGGTCCTCTATCTCCCGGAGCCGTTCTACCTCCTCCTTAGTAAGTGCCTCCTCTCCTCCAGGTCCAAGGGCCTCCCGTTTCCGCAGAAGCTCCAGATCCTCCTGCTCCCTGCTGCCCTCCTCCACATGGTAGGCCTGCTGTAATCCTTCCTGCTCTTTCTTAATCTCCTGTAGCCTATCCCTGGCCTGGCCCCGCTCCTGCTGTAACTGGGCAAAATGCTGCCTGCTCCCCTGGACTTCCTGGTCCAGTAACCGGTCTGCATCCCAGGCATCGCCCACCACTTTCATGGCCTGCTTCCTCGCTTCCTCCCGCCTCTGACGGATCCTGTCCTGGAGCAGGGAACTGCCTCCCAGTTCCCCGGCGAACACATGCTTTCTGTCTGTCTTTCCTTTCTCCTGGTTCTCCCCGGCCTGTGTCCTGCCCGTTCCTGCCAGCCGCACATTCCCGCTGCTACCTTCCTGCTGCATATCTCCTGCAAAGAATACGTTTTTTTCACCAACTTTCATACATATGCCCCCTTTGTTCCTTCCATAAACAGCCGTCCCCACACAATGAAGGAGAGCCGATATCCCTTTTTAAATATATCGGCTCCTTTCCCTTGATTATTAGGTCCTGTCATGTGGCGAACTGGCTGTTGTAGAGGGTGGCATAGAAACCGCCCTTTTCCAGCAGGGTCTCATGGTTGCCCTGCTCAATGATATGTCCGTCCTTCATCACCAGGATCACATCTGCCTCCTGGATGGTAGACAGCCTGTGGGCCACGATAAAGCTGGTCCTTCCCTCCATCATCTTCGCAAAGGCATTCTGGATCTTCAGTTCCGTGCGGGTGTCAATGGACGAAGTGGCCTCATCCAGGATCAGCATGGGCGGCAGGCAAAGCATCACCCTGGCAATGCACAGAAGCTGCTTCTGGCCCTGGGAGAGACTGCCGCCGTCCTCAGTGATCACCGTATCATACCCCTTTGGCAGGCGCTTGATGAAACTGTGGGCATGGGCGGCCCTGGCAGCCTGGACCACTTCCTCCTCAGTGGCATCCGGCCTGCCCATACAGATGTTATCCCGGATACTTCCAGCCCTGAGCCAGGTTTCCTGGAGTACCATACCATAGCTGGTCCTGAGACTCCCCCTGGTAATCTTCCGGATATCCGTGCCATCCACCTTGATCTGGCCGCTGTCCACATCATAGAAACGCATCAGCAGGTTGATCACCGTGGTCTTCCCACAGCCCGTGGGACCCACAATGGCCACCCGCTGGCCCGGCTTCACCTGGAGACTGAAATTCTCGATCAGTTTCTTATCCGGTACATAGCTGAAACAGACCCGTTCCAGGGCCACATTGCCCCGGGCATCAGTGAGGAACCTGGCATCCGCAGCATCCGGCGTCTGTACTTCCTCATCCATCAGGGCAAAGATCCTGGCGGCGCAGGCCAGGGCATTCTGCAGTTCCGTCACCACCCCGGATATCTCGTTGAATGGCTTGGTGTACTGGTTGGCATAGCTCAGGAAACAGGACAGGCGTCCCACGCTGATCCCCCCACGGATGGCCACAAAGGCGCCGAAGATCCCCACTCCCGCATATACCAGGCTGTTCACGAACCGGGTGGAGGGATTGGTGATGGAGGAGAAAAAGATGGCTTTCAGGGAACATTTCTCCAGCCTTGTGTTGATACCAGCAAACTGCTCCTTCACGGCTTCTTCCCTGGAGAAGGTCTTCACAATCTTCTGGTTGCCGATCATCTCCTCGATCAGGGAAGTCTGTTCTCCCCGAACCTCGGTCTGCTCCTTGAACATCACATAGGTCTTGGTAGCGATAAAGCGTGCCACCAGGAAGGATACCGGCGTGATGCACACCACCACCAGGGCGATGGGCACATTTGTCACCAGCATGAACACCAGGGTACCCAGAATGGTCAGCACCCCGGTAAATAGCTGGGTAAATCCCAGAAGCAGGCCATCCGCAAAAGTATCCACATCTGCGATCACCCGGCTCACAATATCCCCGTATGCATGGGCATCCAGGTATTTTAAGGGAAGCTGCTCCAGCCTGTGGAAGGCATTCTCCCGGATGTCCTTCACCACATGGTAGGTAATATGGTTGTTGCAGATGTTCATCAGCCACTGGGCCAGGGCTGTGAACACCATGGCTGCCACGATCTTCTTCATAATGGAGAATACCCCGGCAAAATCCACCAGTCCTTTCTCCACGATCAGGTCCACCGCGTCCCCGGTGAGAATGGGCACGTACAGGGTGAGCACCACACACACTGCCGCCAGGACCAGGGAAAGTCCTACCAGGAACCAGTATTTCCGGATATAGTGGAGCACCCGTCTCATGGTGGCCATCTGGCCGGACTTCTTCCCTGACTGGTCCGGTGATTGTCTGTCCGTCTTATGCCCTTGTGCCATCTTCTGCTCCTCCTTCCTGCCTGGCTTCTGCCCCCTGGCCGCTTTCCGGACCGGAGGATGTCTGTTGTCCCGGCATCTTTTGCTGTCCGGGATTCTCCTGTTGTCCCTGCGGGGTACCCTGCTGTCCGGATATTCCCTTCGCCTGTGGTGTCTTACCTTCGCTCCGGCGTTCCTTAGGATACTGGGAATAGTAGATTTCCTGGTACACCTGGCAGTCTGCCAGCAGTTCTTCATGGGTACCCAGGCCTGCTATCTCCCCGTCATCCAGCACAATGATCTTATCTGCATGGCGGATGGTGGAGGCACGTTGGGACACGATAAAGGTAGTGGTAGTCCCTGCAAGTTCCTTCAGCGCTCCCCGCAGCTTCGCATCCGTGGCATAGTCCAGGGCCGAGGCGCTGTCATCCAGGATCAGGATCTGCGGATGTCTCACCAGCGCCCTGGCTATGGTAAGGCGTTGCCTCTGTCCACCGGACAGGTTCTTGCCGTTCTGGGACACCTGGGCGTCCAGACCGCCCATCTTCCCCTCTACCACTTCCCTGGCCTGGGCCATGTCAATGGCCTGCCATAATTCCTCTTCGGTGGCGCCAGGCCTGCCCCACTCTAAATTGCTGCGGATGGTTCCCTTGAACAGCACTGCCTTCTGGGGCACCACACCGATCAAGCTGCGCAACTCCTCCTCCGGCATGGTCCGGATGTCCTTTCCTTCCAGACGGATAACCCCTTTTGTCACCGAATAAAAGCCGGGAATCAAGTTCACCAGGGAGGTCTTCCCGGAACCTGTTCCCCCGATCACCCCCACAGTCTCTCCTTTTGCCACGGTAAAATGCATGTCATGCAGGGTCTCGGCGCCAGCTCCCGCATAGGTCAGGGACACATGGTCAAATTCCAGGAAAGGATGGGACCTGGTCCGGGAAACCCCTGCTATACCGGCGCCCTCCCGGCCAGCCACAGCTTCCGGCACTTCCACCGGATGGTTTCGGATCTCAAATACGCCTGCCACCCTGTCTGCGCAGGCCAAGGCTTTGGTGATGGTGATGATCAGATTGGCCAGCTTCACCAGTTCCACCAGGATCTGGGACATATAGTTGATGATGGCAATCACTTCCCCCTGTGTCAGGTTCCCCACATTTACCTGGATGGCACCGATGTAGATCAGTGCCACAATGGCACCGTTCACAATCACATATGTCACCGGGTTCATCACGGCACTGATCTTCCCCACGAAGGTCTGGCTATGGGCCAGTGCCTGGTTGTATGCGCCAAAACGCTCTTCCTCCTGTGCCTCCCGGTGGAAGGCCCGGATCACCCGGACACCTGTCAGGTTCTCCCGGGTAATCCCCAGAATCTTATCCAGCCCTGCCTGTACCTTCTTGTACAGGGGCATGGTCCAGAGCATGATGCCGAAGACCACCAGCGCCAGCAGGGGAATGGCCACCACGAAGACCAGGGCGCTCTTCCCGTCAATGGTAAAGGCCATGATCATAGCCCCGAACACAATGATGGGGGAGCGCAGGAACAGACGCAGCACCATATTCACACCGGACTGTACCTGGTTGATATCGCTGGTCATACGGGTAATCATGGTAGATGTACCCGCCTTGTCCATGTTGGTAAAGTCCAGTCCCAGGATGTGGTCAAAAAGCGCCTGCCTAAGCTTTGTGGAGAAGCCCACCGCCGCTTTCGCCGCAAAAAACTGTGCCGTGATGGAACTTACCAGCCCTACCACAGCCAGCCCTATCAGGCACAGGCCCATCTTCCCGATATATCCCATGTCGGAATTTGCAATCCCCCTGTCAATGATGCCTGCCATCACCAGGGGAACCAGGAGTTCAAAAAAAGCTTCCAACAGCTTAAATAGCGGAGCAAGGACACACTCCTTTTTATAGTCCTTCAGATATTTGAATAGTTTTCCCATATTTATTCCCCTGTGCCCGCTTCAGCGGCACGAATCATTTATACTGCCGGTCACAACTATTGGCCATGCCACCCGGCTCACAGCCCTGTCTGCCTGCAGATTGCCGCCTGATATCCCAAAGGGCAGGGCAGATCCTGCCAGATGTAGATGCCCTCCGGCCCACCCTCATCCGGCTTCCCTTCTGCCCTGGCACCATAGGCCGCCACCTGCCTCTCCCAGGCGCCCTCCGGCCACACCGGCTTATCCAGCACCCCTGCCACTCCCTGGCCCGTAAGCTTGCCCAGGGACTCTTTCCTGGCCCAGAGCCTGTAGAAAAGTACCTGTCCTTCCTCGTTAGTGGCACATTGCTCCAGAAGGCTGCATTCTTCCCTGGCATAAAAACGCCCTGCCAGCTTGCCATAGTCCACAGGCTGCATCTTCTGGATATCTGCCCCGATGTCCTTTTCGGACACCGCACACAGCACATATTCCCCGGAATGGGACAGACTGAAGAACAGGGGAATCCCTTCCAGATACGGCTTCCCGCAAAGACCATAGGTATAAGACAAAGGAAACGGCTCCAGCTGTCCGGCTTCCAACTCCCACAAAAGCTGCGATACCGATAAGTGCTGTACAGGGCAGTGTCCAGGGGCCAGACTATAGGCTGCCTGGCTGGACGCCTCCGGCTGCTGTAGCAGCCGGCCTTTTGCACCAGGACCCCCAACCCCCGCGGCCCTCTGGTAATCGGCCACCGCCTTCTGCAGCAACAGCCCTGCCCCCACACTGGCTGCCCTGGCTGCTGCCGTCTTCCGGCATGCCGCCTGCCGGCGTCTTGTATCATCCAGCCATTTTTCCGCTCTCCGGGCAAGTGCCTCCTGCCAGAGCAGTTCCCTGATGCAGAGAAGGTAGATGTGGTCCCTCACTTCACAGCCCTCATGCTCACTGGACTGCCTCTTCCATAAGACTCAGGCAAAGCTCTGCCAGTTGTCCGGGTTCCACCGCACTGGGTGCCTCTGACATCAGACAGGATGCATCCTTCACCTTGGGGAAGGCGATTACCTCCCGGATGCTCTCTGCCTTTACCAGGAGCATCACGAAACGATCCAGGCCGATGGCCAGTCCCGCGTGGGGCGGTACCCCGTATCTGAAGGCATCCAGCAGGAACCCGAACTGTTCATGGGCCTTTTCCTTCGTGAAGCCCAGGGCCTCGAACATCTGCTCCTGCACGTCCCCCTGGAAGATACGGACGCTGCCGCCGCCCAGTTCCACACCGTTTAACACGATGTCGTAAGCCTTCGCCCGCACTGCCCCAGGCTGGTCTTTCAGTTTGTCCAGATCCTCCTCCATGGGCATGGTAAAGGGATGATGCATGGCCACATACCGTTCCTCCTCATCACTCCACTCAAACTGGGGAAACTCTGTTACCCACAGGAAATGGAAGGCATCGTTGTCAACCAGCCCCAGCTGCCTGGCAAGTTCCACCCGCAAGGCACCCAGCACGGCCCACACAATCTTCAGACGGTCCGCCGCAAAGAGCAGCAGGTCCCCTGCCTCTCCTTCCATGGCTTCCACCAGGGCCTGCAGCTGCTCTTCCTTCATAAACTTTGCAAAGGAAGACTTGTAGGTGCCGTCCGGCATCACAGCCAGATAGGCCAGGCCCCTGGCTCCATAGCCCTTGGCGAATTCCACCAGGGCGTCGATTTTCTTCCGGGGCATTTCTGCCTGTCCCTTCACATTGATACCCCTGACAGAACCTCCTGCCTCCAGCGCACCGGTAAACACGCCGAATCCACAGCCCGCCGCCACCGATGACACATCCCTCAACTCCATCCCGAAGCGGGTATCCGGCTTGTCGGAGCCAAAGCGGTTCATGGCCTCGTCCCATGTCATCCGGGGAAGGGGCAGGTCCACCTTAAGGCCGATGGCCTCCCTGCACACCTCTGCCACCATCCGCTCCGTGGCATCGATCACATCGTCCACATCCACAAAGGACATCTCCAGATCCACCTGGGTAAATTCCGGCTGTCTGTCTGCCCTGAGATCCTCATCCCTGAAGCACCTGGCAATCTGGAAGTATCTGTCATACCCGGAACACATGAGAAGCTGCTTAAAGATCTGGGGAGACTGGGGCAACGCATAGAAGCAGCCCGGATGCACCCGGCTGGGCACCAGATAGTCCCTGGCTCCCTCGGGCGTGGATTTATTCAGGATCGGTGTCTCAATCTCCAGAAAGCCCTCCCTGGAGAGGAAAGCCCGTATGGTGGTGGCAATCTTGCTGCGCAGAATCAAGTTCCTCTGCAGGTCCGGCCTGCGCAGGTCCAGATAGCGGTATTTCAGCCGCAGTTCCTCCTTGGTCCTGGAATCCTCCTCAATGGGAAAAGGCGGTGTCTCTGCCTCAGAGAGGATGCGGGCCTGTCTGGCCCGGACTTCGATCTGGCCGGTGGCAAGGTTCTCGTTCACGGCCCCGGCCCGCTTTTCCACCCGGCCGGTGACTGCCACCACGAATTCACTGCGCATCTTCTCTGCCTTGACAAAGTTCTCCTGTCCGCAGTCGCCCTCCTCAAATATGATCTGTAGGATCCCGGAACGGTCCCGCAGGTCCACAAAGATGATGCCCCCCTTGTTGCGCTGCTTCTGTACCCAGCCCATGACGGTGACATCCTCACCCACATTGGCCACGGATAACTCCCCGCAGCGGTATGTCCTCTTCAGACCTTTCATTGATTCTGCCATAATTCCCTCACAATCTGCAGACCTTTTCATTCTGCGCTTTTTATCTTTTTTCCAACATCCAGACATGCCGCCTACGGCGTCAGTGCCATTCAAATGGCACAAACAATGGATGAAGAACGCTGTCCTTGCGTTCTTCTGTG
The DNA here is from genome assembly GCA_910586215.1 of uncultured Acetatifactor sp. Lineage (GTDB taxonomy): Bacteria > Bacillota > Clostridia > Lachnospirales > Lachnospiraceae > Acetatifactor. The sequence goes on from CAJUGH010000039.1 coordinate 18,752, forward strand.
TGAAGAAGCTCTGCTCGCAGAGCGTGAAATCACTTGGCGAGGCCTTTTTCGAGCTTAGTGATTTCCTTCGCACTTTTCCCGGTAGAACTCCACAATCTCCTGATACCCTTCTGCCGCAAGCTGTTCCTTCTGGAACTTCTTGTTCTTGTTCATGCGCACCACCAGCACCTGCGTCCCTTCCCGCCTGGCTTCCTGGGCCTTGGCAATCACCTCCACAAGTCCGTCCCCGGCCATTCCCTTCTCCACCAGGTAAGCCACTTTTCTACTCTCCCCCGGCACCTGGAAACCGCTTTCTGTCAGCAGCAGGATGATCCGCTCGAAACCGATGGAGAACCCGCAGGCCGGTACATCATTCCCTGTAAATCTCCCCACCATTCCATCGTATCTCCCGCCACCCCCACAGCTCCCACCAAATTCCGGGATGGCGACCTCATAGATCGTGCCTGTATAATAGGACATCCCCCTTACCAGGGTGGCATCGAATACCATCTGAAAATCTGCTGTCCTGGTGGCAGTCACACTGTCCATGATCTCCCGCAGACCCTGAGTGACAGAAAGGTCCAGCACCCCTTCCAGTTTTTCGGCCAGATAGGCCACGCCGTCCTCTGCCTGGGCCAGCCCCCCATACAGGGCCAGATACTTCTCCACTGCCGCCTGGGGGAATCCTTTTTCCAGCAGTTCTGCCTGCACTCCCTCCTGGCCGATCTTGTCCATTTTGTCCAGGGTGATGAACACGCTGTCATAGTCCTCCTGGGCAAAGCCACTGTAAGCTGCCATGGCCTTCAGGATCTGCCTGTCATTGATCCGGATCTCAAAGCCTTTGAAGCCAAGCCTCCCCAGGGTAGTGGTGGTGGCCAGGATCAGTTCAATTTCCGCCAGATTAGATGGCTCTCCCAGAATATCAATATCACACTGCATAAACTGACGGAAACGTCCTCTCTGGGGGCGCTCTGCACGCCACACATTTCCTATCTGCAGGGCTTTGAAAGGCGCAGGCAGGGCGGCTGCATTGTTAGCATAATACCGCACCAGGGGCACTGTCAAGTCGTAGCGAAGCCCCCCGTCCACCACTTCCTCCTCGGTCCGGGCCTGGGCTACATCCAGCTTCTCCCCCCGCTTCAGAATCTTGAAGACCAGCTTCTCATTGTCCCCGCCCTGCCTGTTGGTCAGGTTCTCAATATGATCCACACCTGGCGTTTCCATGGAGGTAAACCCAAAACTGCCATAAGTCTCCTTAATCACGCCAATGACATAATCCCGGATCTGCATCTCCCGGGGCAGGATATCCCTCATACCCGTAACCGGTTTCTTCTTTAACGCCATTTCTGTTCCTCCTGTCTGATTTCCCTATTCTTATCAACTCATTTCTGCATATTCTTATACATCATATATTTTTTCCAGGGCGGTGTCAACTGCCTGAACAGCTTATTTCGCCATTTGCAAAAACCTGTGTATCTTTTCTGAAAATGTGCTATACTGATAAGCGTGACATTCATCAATCCTACAACCAGGAGGAAACACATATGCTTGAACTACAGAATCTGTCCTTCCAGGTGTCAGATGACACAAAAGGACAGAAAGAAATTATAAAGGACATAAACCTGACCTTTGATGACCATGCTTTCATCGCCATCACAGGTCCAAACGGCGGCGGTAAATCCACCCTGGCCAAGCTCATCATGGGCATTGAGCAGCCCACGGCAGGCCGTATTCTCTTCAACGGAACAGACATCACCGGGATGGATATCACCGGCCGGGCCAGACTGGGCATCAGCTTCGCTTTCCAGCAGCCGGTGCGCTTCAAGGGGATTAAGGTAAAAGACCTCCTCTCCCTGGCCGCACAGACCCGGACAGATTCCTGCCAGGGTACCAGGGAACCGGCAGTTCCAGCCGGCAGTGCCGCATCCAAGGCAGCCCCTCTTGCCGCTGCCCAGACCCGGACGAACCTGTCCTCTGCCTGTGACTATCTCTCCCAGGTGGGACTCTGTGCCAGGGACTATATCAACCGGGATGTGGACGCCAGTCTCTCCGGCGGTGAACTGAAGCGGATCGAGATCGCCACCATCATCGCCCGCAATACCCCCCTGGCCGTCTTCGATGAGCCGGAAGCCGGCATCGACCTGTGGAGCTTCAACAACCTGATCAAGGTCTTCGAGGAACTGCACCAGACCCGGGACAATTCCCTGATCATCATCTCCCACCAGGAACGGATCCTCAATATCGCGGATGAGATCGTGGTGCTGGCAGGAGGCAATGTACAGGCACGGGGACGTAGGGAAGATATCCTGCCGGAACTGTTAAAAGGCACAGAGGGCTGCAGGTTCTACAAGTAGCCGGGTATCGCCGTCCCCCGGCGTTCCCGTTGTGAGAAAGGAAAGGAGACCAGTTATGGACGAGATACAGAAAATCTTATTAGAGCAGGTGGCCGGTCTGCACGAAATGCCCGCAGGTGCCTACAACATCCGGGCCAATGGTACCAGCACAGACCGTTCCACCACAGCCAACATTGACATTGTCACCAAAGAGGACAAACAGGGGATCGACATTGTGATCAAGCCCGGCACCAGAAAGGAAAGTGTACACATCCCGGTACTCCTAAGCCAGAGCGGGCTGACGGAAATGGTGTACAATGACTTCCATGTGGGGGATGACTGTGATGTGACCATTGTGGCTGGCTGCGGCATCCACAACAGCGGGGATGCGGACAGCCGACATGACGGTATCCACAGCTTCTTCATCGGGAAGAACTCCCATGTGAAATATGTAGAGAAGCATTACGGCAGCGGGGACGGACACGGATCCCGGATCATGAACCCGGAAACGGTGATAGAACTGGGAGAGAATAGTTTTATGGAACTGGAGACCGTACAGATCAAGGGGGTGGATTCCACCCGGCGCTCCACCAGTGCCAGGCTGGCTGATGGCGCGAAACTCATTGTCACGGAAAAGCTCATGACCCACGGTGCCCAGACCGCCGAGACCGCTTTCCAGGTGGACCTGGATGGGGCAGATTCCAGTGCCAACATCATCTCCCGTTCCGTGGCCAGGGACGAATCCCGCCAGCTCTTCCTGTCCAAGATCAACGGCAACAACCGCTGCAAGGGCCATTCCGAGTGCGATGGCATCATCATGGACAACGCGAAGATCAGCGCCATCCCAGAGATCACGGCAGGCTGCCTGGATGCAGAACTGATTCATGAGGCTGCTATCGGCAAGATTGCCGGGGAGCAGATCACCAAGCTCATGACCCTGGGGCTGACAGAAGAGGAGGCCGAGGCCCAGATCGTAAATGGATTCTTGAAATAATCCGGCCAAGGATAGCAGAAACATACCAGGATAGGTATGTCCCGCAACAGGGTATGGATACACCCTTCTTGAAGCTTTTCTTCTGCCTGGCATACATAATCTGGCTTCCTCCGGGACAAGATAGGAACAACTATTTTTGTCCCGGAGGTTTTTATATGGAAGAAACAGCAGGAATCACATCCACGCCCGGCGCCCGCCAGACCCGGACATCACACACAGATCGCCATGCACAGGTCCAGGTATCGCCCGCAGACTGCCACGCACAGGTCCAGGCGCCCCACCCATGCCGCCCCACCCAGACCTTTGACGGCAACCAGGCGGCAGCCCATGTAGCCTATGCCTACAGCGAGGTGGCCGCCATCTACCCCATCACCCCCTCCTCCCCCATGGCAGAACTCTGCGACCAATGGGCTGGGGAAGACCGGGAAAACATATACGGACAATGTCTTACCATCTCCCAGTTCCAGTCGGAGGCCGGGGCTGCAGGGGCCATGCACGGGGCGCTCCTTGCGGGAGCGCTGTCCACTACTTTCACTTCCTCCCAGGGCCTTCTGCTGATGCTGCCAGATCTCTACCGTATGGCAGGGGAACTCCTTCCCGGGGTAATCCATGTGGCAGCCAGGACTATCGCCACCCATGCCCTGTCCATCTTTGGCGATCACTCCGATGTATATGCCTGCCGCCAGACAGGGGCTGCCATATTCTTCAGCAGCAGCGTCCAGGAAGTGATGGACCTTACACCGGTGCCCCACCTGGCAGCACTTCAGGGAAGAGTTCCCTTTCTGAACTGCTTTGACGGGTTCCGCACCTCCCACGAACTGCATAAGATCCAGGTCTGGGATTACGCAGACCTGGAAGCCATGGCAGATCCGGCTCCCCTAAGCCGTTTCCGGGAGAACTGTCTTGCCCCCCAGCACGGACGGGCTTACGGCTCTGCCCAGAATCCGGATATCTTCTTCCAGGCCAGGGAAGCCGCCAATCCTTACTATGAAGCCCTGCCCGGCGTGGTGGAAGAACAGCTTGCCAAAGTTAACCACCGCTTAGGCACCTCCTATGGTCTCTTTGACTATTATGGTCATCCGGATGCTTCCCATGTGCTGGTGGCCATGGGCAGTGTCTGTGAGACCATACGGGAATACCTGGATATGGTGCCCCAGGAAAAGTATGGACTTCTGAACGTCCACCTCTACCGTCCTTTCAGCGTGCGCCATTTTCTGGAGAAATTGCCCGGCACAGTCAGGCAGCTCACCGTGCTGAACCGTACCAAGGAACCAGGTGCCCCCGGGGAACCCCTGTATCTGGATGTGGCCGCCGCCCTAAGCCAGGGAAACCGGACAGATATACAACTCTATACCGGCCGCTACGGCCTGGGTTCCAAAGACACCACCCCTGCCCAGATCGCCGCTGTCTTCGCCAACCACTCCCGGACACGGTTCACCGTAGGCATCCAGGACGATGTGACACACCTTTCCCTGCCTGTGGCAGACCTGGCTGACACTGTCCCGGAAGGCCTTTTTGCCTGCAAATTCTGGGGTCTGGGCGGGGACGGCACAGTCAGCGCCACCAAGAATATCCTGAAAATTGTGGCCAGTCATACCTCCTTCACTGCCCAGGGATATTTTGAATATGATTCCAAGAAATCCAGGGGCCTTACCATCTCTCACCTAAGATTTGGCAAAGCACCCATCCACAGTGCCTACTTGATCACCCGGGCCAGTTTTGTGGCCTGCCACAATCCGGTATATCTGCACAAATACGCGGTGATGATAGAGGAACTGGCTGACAATGGGACTTTCCTGCTGAACTGTCCCTACCGGGAGAAGGAACTGGAAGAATACTTGCCGGATGTGGTAAAAACCCACCTGGCCCGGCACCATATCCGCTTCTATCTCATTGATGCCCTGGCCATCGGAAAAGAGACCGGGCTGAACAACAAGATCAGCACCATCCTCCAGGCCGCCTTTTTCGCCGTATCGGGTCTGCTCCCCGCCAAGGAGGCAAAAGAACGGATGAAGGAAGCCGCCAGGAAGAGTTATGGCAAAAACGGGGAGAAGATCCTTAGGATGAACGAGGAAGCTATAGAACGGGGGTTTGCTGAGGTCGTCCAGGTGGAGATTCCAGATTCCTGGAAGGACTGCGGGGATGGCATGTCCCTGGACAATATCCCTTTTTCTGACAGGCCGGAACTTCTGTCCTATGTGAAGCAGATCCAGCAGCCCGTCACCAACCAGCGGGGCAACCTGCTGCCTGTGTCGGCCTTCCTGCCCTACGCGGACGGCTATACGCCTCCTGGAAGCACTGCCCATGAACGCCGGAATGTTGCCACGGAGGTTCCCCAGTGGAAGCCTGAGAACTGCATCCAGTGCAACCGCTGTTCCTTCGTATGTCCCCACGCCGTGATCCGCCCGGTGGTCATGGACCAGACCCAGGCCATGGAAGCTCCTGCCGGCATGCCCCAGGTTCCCATGCTGGGCCTGGCAGACCACACCTTTGCCGTCACCATCTCCTATGTGGACTGCACCGGCTGTGGAAGCTGCGCCGGAGTCTGCCCTGGCAGGCAGGGACAGAAGGCCCTGGAAATGTGTCCTGTGAATCATCACCAGGAAAAGCAGGTCTATTTCGATTATGGCAAACACCTGCTGCCAGCCCGGGACGCCCTGGAGAAATTTAAGCCGGACACCATAAAGGGCAGCCAGTTCCTGCGTCCCCTGCTGGAATTCTCCGGTGCCTGTGCAGGCTGCGGGGAAACCCCCTATGTAAAGCTGCTGACCCAGCTCTTCGGCTCCCGCATGTATATTGCCAATGCCACCGGCTGCAGTTCCATCTGGGGCAACTCCGCTCCTTCCTGCGCCTACGCCCTGGATGATAAAGGACATGGTCCTGCCTGGTCCAACTCCCTGTTCGAGGACGGGGCCGAATTCGGCTACGGCATGCTGATGGCCCAGGAGGCTGCCGCCAGGCGTCAGAAAAATGCAGCTGTCCTCCCCGGACACCAGCCGGATGCTCCTGCTGTCCCGGCCGGGACCGGGGCGCCATCTGCTCCCACCATCCAGTGGGTCATCGGCGGGGATGGCTGGGCCTATGACATTGGTTTCGGCGGCCTGGACCATGTGCTGGCCAGCGGTAAGGACATCAATATCCTGGTGCTGGACACGGAAGTGTATTCCAACACCGGAGGCCAGGCTTCCAAGGCTACTCCCCTGGGATCCACCGCCAAATTCCTCTCCGGGGGCAAGCAGACCCGGAAGAAGGACCTGGCCTCCATGGCCATGACCTACGGCACCGTGTATGTGGCCCAGATCGCCATGGGTGCTGACTTCAATCAGACCCTGCAGGCCATCAGGGAAGCGGCTGCCTACCCAGGCCCCTCCCTGGTCATCGCCTATGCCACCTGCATTGCCCATGGCATACGCTCCGGTATGGGAAGCAGCGCCCATGAGGAGAAAAAGGCTGTGGACGCAGGTTATTTTCACCTGTTCCGCTTCAATCCGGCCTTAAAGGAAAAGGGACAAAATCCCTTTACCCTGGACAGCGGCGAACCCCATCTGGATTACCAGGAATTCCTGGAAGGAGAGATCCGTTATGGTGTCCTGCAGCGCTACCAGCCTGAGCAGGCCAGGGAACTGTTCCAGAAAGCTGCCGCCCAGGCCAAGGAACGCTACCGCTATCTGAAACGGCTGGTGGATTTGTATGCGCCGGAAAAGAACTGTCCCGAGGACTCATGACAGTATAACGTGATGTTCACTTTAACAAAAAAAAGCTGTGAAAAGTAACCACAGGATTGCAGGCACGGAGCAGTCCGTGACATCCTGGGATAAGTATTCCAGGAGGGTATAGAATCCCTCCCGGACATGTAGAGAGGTATCAGAATGAATACAGAAAAATATGTATGTGAACCCTGTGGCTATGTCTATGACCCAGTGCTGGGAGACCCCGATGGCGGGATCTCCCCCGGCACTCCCTTTGAGGAGCTTCCCGATACCTGGGTATGCCCCTTCTGCGGACTTGGCAAGGAAGTGTTTGTCCCTAGTCCCCCAACGCATTAATCCAACAAAGGGCTAGTCAGCAACCCCGGAACCGGAAATCCTGGATTCCCTTCTGGAGCCGGGACAATCCCTCCACCAGCCTCTGTCTGGGACAGGCGGTATTCAGGCGCAGGAAACTACGGCCTGGTGCGCCGTACTCCTCCCCTTCTGTCAGATACAGCCCTGTGTCAGCCCGAAGGAAGGCAGCCAGTTCTCCGGCATCCTCTGTGATGGCCCGGCAGTCCAGCCACAGAAGATAGGTGGCCTGGGAAGGCACTACCTTGATCCCGGGGATCTTACTCTCCACCACTTCCCGGACCAGATCCTTATTCCCCTTCAGATACACGCGCAGTTCCTCCAGCCAGGGTTCCCCCTGGCCAAAGGCAGCCACAGCCCCCTGTATGGCGAAGGCATTGGGTTCTGCCACCTCATCCGTGTTCAGCCCCCGCTCCAGCCTGTGCCGGATGGTGGGATCCGGCACCATCACCGCCGCTGTCTGCAGGCCGGCCAGGTTGAAGGTCTTGGTAGGAGCCAGGCAGGTGATGCTATTGTCCCTGCAGACTTCTGACACGGAGGCAAAAGGCACGTACTCACATCCCGGATCCGTCAAGTCGCAGTGGATCTCATCGGACAGCACCAACACATGGTGCCTGTGACACAGTTCCCCGATCCTTGCCAGGGTCTCCCGGTCCCAGATCTTCCCCACCGGATTGTGGGGGTTACACAGCAGCATCAAGGTGGTCTGGGGATCTGCCAGCTTCTCCTCCAGATCCCCAAAGTCAATGGCATACCCTGTGCCGTCATAGACCAGGGGGCTTTCCAGGATGTTGCGTCCGTTGTTGCGGATGGAATTGAAGAAGATATTGTACACCGGCGTCTGCACCAGCACATTTTCCCCCACGGTGGTAAGCTTGCGCACAGTGCTGGAAATGGCAGGCACCACCCCTGTGCAGAACACCAGCCATTCCCGGGCTATCTCCAGGTGATGCCTGCGGCCCCACCAGTCCCCATACGCCTCATACCAGTCCGGCGTCACCACACTGTAGCCAAAGATTCCATGGTCTACCCTTCTGACAAGGGCCTCCCTAATGGGTGGTGCCGTCTCAAAATCCATATCTGCCACCCACATGGGCAGTTCTCCCTGGGGCACATCCCATTTTAAGGCTCCCGTGCCCCGCCTGTCCGTCATCTTGTCAAAATCAAACTGCATCTTAGTCCCTTTCCCAGGCTGCCCGGTCTGACCGCTTGCCAATCTCCCCTGCCACAATCTGGGTCTGGTCGATCTTCACCTTCCGCCCATCCAGGATCAATTCCCCGATCCTGTCTGCCCGGATGATTCCTTCCTTGGGATTGAACACGCTGTCTACGTTTCCCAGGATCTCCACATCGGCCTGGGAATATTCAAAGGCCAGGCTGGTGTTCAGCAGGCGGCAGTTTTTCATCACCAGATTGTCAATATAGCACATACCCTGCAGACTTTCTATCACACAGTCCACCAGGGTGATATCCCTGGAATTCCATCCCAGGTATTCCCCGGAGATAAAGGAATTGTACACGGTCACATGTTCCGCATTCCAGAAGGCATCCTTGGACAGCAGCCTGGAGTCATGGATCTCCACATTGCTGCAGCCGTCAAAGCTGTAATTGCCCACCAGGGTGAAGTTCCTCGCCACCACGTCTTTACAATTCATGGCAAAATAGTCTCCCCTGGCACTCACCTGCTCCATCTGGATGTCCTCACAGTTCCACAAGGTCTCTGCCGCATTGGGCATGTCCACATCCCGCAGGATGATCTGTTTGGCCCGGCGGAAATTCTTAGGTGCTTCTATCACCGTGCGTTCCACGGTAATATGCTCCGTGTACCAGATGCCTGCCCTGGCCATGTCAAAGAGGCTGCAATCCTGCAGGGTTACATTTTTGCTGTACCACAGCGGATATTTCCACTTGAACAGCGTGTGGTCAATGGCAAGGTCCCGGCTCTCCTTCAGCGGGGACTCCCCTGCATCAAATGTGCAATAACTGATATGGGCGTCCCGGGCCTGGAACAAGGCCCTCTCTCCTGTCAATAACTGTTCCTTGATCTCTCTCATATTCTGTCACTCCATCCTGTCCATTCTTACTCGGTACCAGCATGCTGCCAAAAATCCCTATGCCATGGTACCGTCCCGTCTATATTACAACAAATTCCTCAAAACTGCAAACATTAACCCCGCTCCAGCCTGTCAAAACTGTGAATCCAGTCTGCCTTGAAAAAATACAGCAGGAAGACTATGCTGCTCAGGGACCAGGTAAGGGGGTAGGCGCTGAATACCACTTCAATCCGGGGATAAAAGTGCAGCACCAGGGTAATATACGTCACCCTGACCAGACACCAGCACCCCAGCATGGTGAACATGGGAACCGTGGCTTTCCCCGCACCCCGCATGATCCCGGCGATACAGTGGGACAGGGCTAACAGGCAGTAGAACAGGGATTCCACCTTGGCCTGGCGTACCCCGAAGGCCAGCACCTCCTGGGACGAACTGAACAGGCCGATCAAGGTGGGTGCCAGCAGCCAGAACACGATACCCACCAGTTCTGCCACCGAGATGGAACAGAGGATGCCGAATCTGACTCCCTTCTTCACCCGCCCATACTGTCTTGCCCCCAGGTTCTGCCCCACAAAGGTGGACAGAGCCATGGAGAAACAGGTGATGGGCAGGAAAGCGAATCCCTCCACCTTGGCATAGGCACCGCACCCGGCCATGGCAAACTGGCCAAAGGCATTGATATTGGTCTGTACCACCAGGTTGGCCAGCGCAATCACAGAGTTCTGTACCCCGGAGGGCAATCCGAAACGCACGATTTTCCCCAGGCTCTCCCTGTGGAAGTTCACTTCCCGCAGATGCAGCCGGTAAGAGTCCCGGCTGCGCAGCAGCTGCAGCATACACAGCAGGGCGCTGAGTCCCTGGGAGATCGTGGTAGCCAGGGCCGCAGCCCCCACTCCCAGGCGGAACCCGCCCACCAGGACCAGGTCCAGGGTCACATTCACAAGGGAGGAGAATATCAAGTAGTAAAGCGGATGCCTGCTGTCCCCCACTGCCTGCAGGATCCCTACAAATACATTGTACAGGACCGTAAAAATAATACCGCAGAAATAGAAACGGAAATACTCTATGGACTGGGGCAGTACATCTGCCGGGGTCTGCATCCAGCGCAGGATGGTAGGTGTCATCCCCACTCCCAGGATGGTCAGGATTCCTCCTGCCACCAGCCCGAAGGCCACATCCGTGTGGATGGCCAGCCGCATGGCTTTCTCATTCTTCGCCCCGTATTCCTTGGCAATGATCACCCCTGCCCCCATGGCCACCCCCTGGAAAAAACCCACCAGCATGAAGATCAGGCTGCCGGAGGAACTTACCGCCGCAAGGGCCTGGTCTCCCAGGAACTTTCCCACTATCAGGGAGTCAAAGGTATTGTATAACTGCTGGAAGACCTGTCCCAGAAAAATAGGCAGCGCAAAAAAAAGCAGCTTCTTCCAGATCGTCCCCTCCGTGAGGCTGTTCTTCCGGCTGCCTTCCGTACCATCCTTCCGGTCATTCTCCGTACGGCTTCCCGCGCCATCCATTCCCCCATCCTCCAGGCACTCCCTCATGTGGTTTTCCTGGCTGCTGCCCTTGCCATCCGGTCCTGTACCTGTTTCCAGGCACCCACCCGTCCTCTTTTCCCTTATCCAGCCGTCAAGGCATTCCTTTGCCATCCGTAACACCTGCATATCCCCATATCTTACCCGATGCTCAGCCTCTTCACCATGGCATCATAGTGGATACAGGAGACCAGGGCTGTCTCCCTGGTAATCCTGCCCTGTCTGTACAGCTTCAGCAGACTGCCGTCCATGGTACACATACCCTGGTCTGCCCCGGACTGCATCTCCTGGTCAAGCTGGTGCAGCTTATCCTCCCGGATCATGTTCTGGACAGCATTGGTGGTCTTCATGATCTCGAAGACCGGAATCTGGTGGCCGTCCACGGAAGGAACCAGCTGCTGGCATACCACACCCTTCAGGATCTGGGCAATCTGCATCTTCACCTGTTGCTGCTGATTGGCCGGGAACACATCCAGGATCCGGCTGATGGTATTGGCAGCACTGCTGGTATGCAGGGTACTGAACAACAGCACCCCTGTCTCTGCCGCAGTGATGGCCGCAGATATCGTGTCATAGTCCCGCATCTCCCCCAGCAGCACCACATCCGGACTCTCCCGCAGGGCAGACCGCAGGGCAGGCAGGTATCCCGGTGTATCAATAGATATCTCCCTCTGGGTCACAATGGCCTTGTCATGGCGGTAAATATACTCGATGGGATCTTCCATGGTAATGATATGGCAGTCCCTGCTCTTGTTAATCCTGTCAATCATACAGGCCAGGGTGGTGGATTTCCCGGTTCCCGCAGCCCCGGTAATCAGTACCAGGCCTTTCTTGTTCTCCGCCAGGGATAGCACGGACTCCGGGATCCCAAGCTGTGCCGGATCTGGCAGGCCGAAGCGGATCAGCCGGATCACCGCTGCCAGGGATCCCCTCTGGCGGAATACGTTTACCCGGAAACGTCCCAGCTGGGAGATGGCGAAGGAAAAGTCATCATCCTCCCCCCTGTCCAGGTTCGTCCTCTCCCGCCTGCTGATCTCATAGATCTGGTTAATATATTGAACGGTCATATCCGGCATCAGGATGCCGCCATCCAGACGTTCCTGCTTCCCGTTGATCTTGTAGGTGATCGGAAGACCCGATACCAGAAAGATATCGGAAGCATCCGACTCCACGGCCCCTTTCATGATCTCCTGTATATCCATGTACTCTCTCCCTTCCAACCACTGTCCGCCTACTGTCCACCGTCCCACAGGTTGCCCATGCTGGTATCCTCTTCCCAGGCCTTGGTAAGTCTCCAGCTCACCACTACATACCCTCTGTCCTGTGCTCCTTCAGGCCGGACGCCAACCAACAGGCTATAGTCGCCGTCCGTGATCTTCTTCCAGGTCACACCGTCTGCGTCCGTCTCCGTGTCCGGGAGACCCTGCAATCCCACGCCACTTTCCAGGCTATCCCCCACTTCCTGCAGGAATTCCTGGCCTTCCTTCTCCAGCCCGTACCTGGTCTGCACCGTGGCTGCGTACTTCTCTGCCATGGACAGGTCTGCCCGGGCTGTGGTAAAAGTCAGGATTCCCAATGTCGTCATACAGATACTGATAACCGCCAGCAGCAGTGCCAGGGGCCCCAGTCTGATCGGAATATGCTTCATATGCCACACCTTTCCTAAGGAACCGCTCCTAAGTCAATCTTTCCATTTGGCTTGTCTGAATCTGCTCTCCTCTTTCATCCCTTTGTTCACCCGGGATTCCCTCCTCCCAGATAGACCGCTGTCTCCAGTGTATACACTGGCTCTGTGCTGTTTCTCCAGTACACATCGATCCGGCCATCCATGAGACCTGTGTCCCCTTCTCCTGCCGGGAACCACTCTACTTCCACATAATAGTTCCCTGTGGTATCAGACGATGGCTCCCCACCCGCTGTATCAAAATGGGCACAGCGGATCATGCGTCCGGCATCATTCCTGGTGGGAATCCGCCATCCTTCCCCAAGCAGTGCCGTGAATGCTGTCCAACTGTCTGAGGCCGCAATCAGTTCCGCCGTATTCTCCGCCAGACAGACTGCATCGGTAAGCACACCAGCCTGGGTGCTCTGCTTCCTGGACAGGGCAAACACCTGGGTCAGTACCAGGATCACTACCATGAATACAGCTACCAGCACCAGCATCTCCATATAAAAAGCTGTAATGTGTTGTTGTTTGTTCTTCATTATGCTATTCCTTCTCCTGTCCGCACCGGGGATGCAGCAGCACCTCTCCTGCATCCGTGCGCACCGAAATGATCCCGTCCTCCCTCTCCTCCACCTGGAACAGGGCCGTCTCCCCTATCTCCATGGCCATATCCGGGGTAATCTGGGTATCCAGCCGCCCGTAATCTTCCACAAGGACGCCATCCTTCTGGTAGAGCCGGAAGGCATAGCCCGTGCTGCCATCTGCAATCACCAGCACACATCTCCCGTCCATCTCCTCCACGGTTACAGACCCTTGTGTGTCATTGGCCCTGGCGCAGGTGGACAGGTACCCCAGCAGGATCCTGGTCTGGTTATTCCTGTCCTGGCTGTCCACTATGTCCCTGTAGGTGCTGGCCCCAAAGGAAACCAGCAGGAAAAAACCTGCCAGGAAAAGGGCTGCAATCCCTATGGTAAAATAGATCACTGGCGATCTGCCACTTTGTTTCATCTGTCATACTCTCCTCTCGGCATCAAGGTTTCGCAAGCACCGATACATAGGGCGGCAGATTGGATGCAAAGGCATCATACACCACATAGAAATCCCTGGTGTTCACCTGCAGCCCATAATTTTCTTCCAGATACGCCAGGTTGGGGGGATAATTTCCCTCTACCACATAACATTGCAGGGCACTTCGCTGGATGGCCGCAAGCAGCGCAACTGCGCTCTCCTCCTCCATATCCCGGGCTGATGTGCCCGACACCTTCCAGCCTGCCAGCGTTCCCATGAGGATACATACCACCGCCAGTATGAGAAGAGGCCATCGCCTCTTTTTCTTATCAGAATACATCCCTTACCCTCCTTGCTCACCATCTGCCCCAGACGGATCTCTCCTGCAGCCACTGGCATATGCCAGGCTCTGCCCATACCACGGAACCATAACCTATAATCCCAGGCCCTCTTCATCCAATGGAATTCATCATGCCGATCAAGGGCAGCATCACACTGAGCAGGGATATCCCGATGGTGAGCATCAGGATGCCCGACAACAGCGGATCCACGATTCCCACCAGTCTGTCTACCACATTGATACAATGCTCCTCCAGCAGCCCGTTCAGCCGCTGGAGCACTGACTCCAGGCTGCCGCTGCGTTCCCCGGCCAGGAGCATCCTTCCATAGACCGGTTCGAACAGCGCTTCGTTATATGCCGCCTGGGCAATGCTGTGCCCTTCTTCCATATGGCCCACACAGCGGCGAAGTTTCTCCTCCACCGGCTTGCAGTCCGTCATCTTCATGCTCTCAATCACCGCTACATCCTGCATCTCCCCGCTGGCAAGGTAGGTAGACAAGGCTGCCGTAAACCGGAACATCCCCATTCCCTCCAGTATAGTAGCACACACAGGAACCTTCTGCAGGATACCTTCCACCACAGGGCGTTTCCCACTGTTCCACAGCACCCTTCCGGCCACCAGGACCACTACCAGCACCACCATCACGGCCAGGGCCAGCCAGCAGAAGGCATAAGCCCAGCCTATGTACCTGTAGGAGGATGCCGCAAGGCTTCCCGTCAGACTGTCGTACACCCCGGTGAAGGCAGGCAGTACCATGGTCAGCATCACGGCCAGCACCGCTATGATCAGCACCAGCATCACAGCCGGATAGGTAAGGGCATTCTTCAACTTCTCCGATATGGTCTTCTGGTCCGCATAATAGCGTGACAGCCTAAACAGCACATCTTCCAGCCGCCCCGTGGCTTCCCCTGCCAGGATCATCTGTATGGCATACTGGGGAAATATCCCTGCCGTCTTCATGGCACTTGACAGGCTCTTCCCCTGCTCTGTCTCCTGGCGCATAACAGCCAGGCCTTTGTCCAGGCTCCCGCCACTTCCCGGCTTCTTCCCCTGCCCCTGCTGCAGAAGCGCAATGGCCTCATCCATCTGTATCCCCGACTGCACCATCATGGCCATACTCTCACAGAATGCACTGACCCCAAGATCATCCAGTTTCTGGTTTTTCATGATTATACCCCCGCGCCCGCTCAAAGAGGGGTGTTCACACACCTTCTTACGGGCATACTAGTCAATTCAGATCCTTCACAGGAAATCCTGTTCCCGGATTGCTGTATGATAATTTAGAATGTTCAATAATAACTCATATCCGTGTAATTCGTCCCATCCCCTACAAAACTGGTATCAGCCCCGCCAGCAGAGAATGTCAGATCCAGCCTGTTCCAGGAATCTGCCGACACCTGGAACTTCACCGTAACCCACCCTGTCTCTTCCGTATAGAACATGTTCCAGGCATGATAGACATCATCCGGAGACACATCCCCGAACACCATCTTGGTGGGAATCCCCTGGCTGCGCAGCATGGCTGCCGTCAAGGATGCATAGTCAAAACAAATCCCCTTCCCTGTGGCCAGGGTCTCGTCCACATCCGGCAGATATCCCGTCTGGACAGTTGCCGCCTTCTGGTAGTCGTAATCCACATTCTCTGTGATGTACGCATATACCGCTGACACTACCCCCAGGGCATCCTCCGCCTTGGCCGCCAGTTCTGCCGCCTTCTTCACACAGTCTGAATCCTTGCTGTAATTCACATAGTCACTGGGACGCAGGAACGGCTGGAACTCATCTGCCAACACCACGTTTTCCTCCGCAGTATAGATAGGTGCATATTTGCCTTCGGTCACGTTTTCCATCACTTTGAACGTATAGGTGCCATCTCCGCCCTGGAGTGGAAAGATGGAGGGTGTGCCGTCCGAGGCCATATTATAATTGTACTTGGTATCACCTTTAAGAACCTGGAATTTCAGCCTCTTGTCCGATTCTGCACTGACTGCCACATATCCCTGGCTTAGGGCGGACAGATCCAGCTTCACAGTTCCTGTCCCTTCTGCCTTGTCAGCGTGGAAAGCGGAATCTGCAAATTCCGGTGCCTGATACGCCTTGAAATTCGTTCCGCCATCCTGCGATACCATGGACAGTCCTTCGTCAGAGGATGCCTCCCCCGGACCGGATGCCGGAACAGACTCCACAGGGGGATTCCCGTTCTGCGTCCTGCCATCCCCTGTCCTTCCGCACCCTGCCAGGGACAGTAGTATTACCAGGCAAATACCATAGATTTTCATTCGATGCATAGTATCCCGATACCCCCGTTGTGCCTTGTTGTCAGCAGTACCGACACTCCACATAGGACAAAAATGATTCCATTTCTTCTATTTTAATACAGATAAGAAGTCAAGTCAATCTTCGATTAACCTACGGAATCGAAAGTGTCACTGGTTATTTTTCATGATTGTACACTTTCTCTCCGTGAAAGGAAAAAAGAAGCCCAGGCTAAACCTGCGCTCCCCATACCTTCTAAGGAACGACCCAGATCGGACTCGAACCGACGACCTCCGCCGTGACAGGGCGGCGCTCTAACCAACTGAGCCACTGGGCCTTATA
>CAJUGH010000040.1 GCA_910586215.1 uncultured Acetatifactor sp.
TAGCATAATCAGGAATCAACCCTTACACCATCTACCGGATAATCCCGAATTATCCTTTATTGATATCCATCTGGTTTCTAGGATGCTTATGCACAAGAATATCCTTTTGCTTTGAACTCGACACATGCGTATAAATCTCTGTTGTGCTAATGGAGCTGTGCCCAAGCATCCTCTGAATATACCTAATATCAACATCCTGCTCTAGCAAAAGGGTAGCGAATGAATGCCGAAACATATGCGGAGTAATGTGCTGGCTGATGCCAGCCAATTCTGCATAATGTTTAATCATAAAACGCACAGACTGGTCAGACAGCTTATGCTGTAGCCTGTTCACAAAAAAATATCCGCATGAATCTATATCATTCACAAACGTTTCCTTATACAGTTTGAGCGCGGCAATAACCTCCTGGTTACCAATCTGAATAACTCTTTCTTTTGCGCCTTTCCCATAAATCAGGATATTATTGCTCTCCAGATCTATGTCGGATGGTTTTAGGGAACATAATTCGGAGATTCGCATTCCGGTAGCAAACAACAATTCAACGACAGCGATGTCCCTTATGCAGCATCTCTGCTGATATTCGGAGGCAGCCTGTTCCTTTTGGGTATAAAGTGTAGACAGGAAGGCCTGTATGGAGTGAAAAGGTATTGTTTTTGGAAGCAATTTGGCTTCCCGAAAACGGATGTCCAGTTTTACAAAAGGATTTTCTGCTAGTATCTCTTTATATTCCATATGATGAAAAAATGCTTTTAAACTTGCAATTTTACGTTTTACAGTTTTGGGCTTATAGCTCTTATGCAGGCTTGTGATAAATTTATCCACAATATCTTTGCAAAAGCACTCAGATGAATCAGAGCAATAGTCTGTATACTGCATTAAGTCTATTCTGTATGCTTTTAAAGTTTTGGGATCCAGGCGTTTGCGGTGCTCACAGTATTCGATATATTCCGAAATATAGTCATTTAAAGTTTTCATAAACAGGCACTCTCCTTAGTTTTTAAAATAATTATGAGTGCCTGTTCATGGATTGTCTATTAACGATTTTGAGAGAAGAATTTGCCCGGTATCTCCAGGCAGTCTTTTTAGGTGTATCTCTACAGGATGGATCTAAGCGCCTGCCCCCTCCGGCGCTTGCGGTAGTATGTCTGGGTGGAGATGTCCGCTATGTGTGGGCGTAGGGTGTCTTCGGGTGACAGGATGGGGGAGGGCATCCGCTCGAACCGGCAGGGCCTGGATATAGAAATCAGCCATATATGCCTTGTTATTTTTCCCTTCTTTCCGTATAATAAGCTTATGGAGGGATTGTGTATGGGAATTTATGTGAATCCGGACTATAAAAGTTTCTGGAAATCCGTTCATTCAGAAATTTATGTGGACAAGACGGGACTGATCTCCTGCATGAATAGGCGTATCAATACGGAACAAAACTGTATCTGTGTCAGCAGGCCCCGGCGTTTTGGGAAATCCATGGCCCTTCGCATGCTTGCGGCCTATTATAGCTGTGGCTGTGATGCCAGGGAACTATTCACTGGGCTGAAGATAGCAGAGGATGAAACCTTTGAGGAATATTTGAACCAATATGACGTGATCTACTTGAATATGCAACAGTTCCTAATCCGGGCGAGGAGGCAGGATGTAGTGGAATATCTGGAACAGACCGTCCTGGAGGAACTTAGGGAAGTATACGGGGAGCTGATTCCACAGCGGACCACCATCCTTTCGGAGGCCCTGGAGAAGGTTTATGTGAAGGCAGGGAAAGAGTTCATCTTCCTGGTGGATGAGTGGGACTGTGTGATGCGGGAGAGACAGGAGTCCGAAGGGATGCAGAAGCAATACCTGGATTTCCTGCGGGATCTGCTGAAGGACCAGCCCTATGTGGCCCTGGCCTACATGACGGGGATCCTGCCTGTGAAGAAATACGGTGTCCATTCCGCGCTGAATATGTTCCTGGAATATTCCATGACAGACCAGAAGATGTTTGAGGAATACACAGGCTTCACGGAAGAGGAAGTAAAGGAACTGTGCAGACGGTATGACATGGACTTTGAGGAAGTCGGCAGGTGGTACGACGGATACGTATTTAGGAAACAGAAACATATCTACAACCCCAAATCCGTGGTGGAAGCCATGCTCTGCGGTACCTGCTCCAATTACTGGACGTCCACGGAAACCTATGACGCCTTGAAGATCTATATAGACATGGATTATGACGGCCTTAGGCCGGACATTGTGCAGATGCTGGGGGGTGGACGCGTCAAGGTCAACACACGCAGTTTCCAGAATGACATGCGCAATTTCCGGACAAAGGATGATGTGCTTACCCTGCTGATCCATCTGGGGTATCTGGCCTATGATGCAGAGACTGCAGAGGCATTTGTCCCCAACAAGGAGATCCTGGGAGAGTTTGAGAATGCCATGAGTACCAGCGGCTGGCCGGAGGTGATGCGGGTTTTAAAGGCTTCGGAACAGCTTCTGGAAGATACCCTGGCAGGCCGTGCAGACTGTGTGGCAGCAGGGCTGGACCGGGCGCATATGGAAGTGGCATCCATTCTGACTTATAATGATGAAAACTCTCTGGGGGCTGCCATCGGCCTGGCCTACTACAGCGCCAGGAAGGACTATAAGCTGATCCGGGAACTTCCTGCGGGAAAGGAGTTTGCGGATGTTGTATTCCTGCCCCTGCGCCATACGGATAAGCCTGCCATGGTAATCGAACTGAAGTATGACAGGGATGTCAACTCAGCATTGCGGCAGATCAAGGAGAGGCAGTATACCCAGGCCCTGGAGGGGTATGCCGGAGAGATCCTGCTGGTAGGGATCCGTTACGATAGGGGGAATAAAATGAAACCTCATGACTGTGTGATCGAACATATGGTGAAGGAGCAGGCATAATGGGGACACCGGTTGCAGTTGGAAGCCAGAGTTTTGAATATATGCGCAGGGAGGGCTCTTTTTATGTGGATAAGACACCCTTTATCAAAGAGTGGTGGGAGAATAAGGATATTGTAACCTTGATCACCCGTCCCAGGCGTTTTGGGAAGACTTTAAACCAGAATATGATGGAATGTTTTTTCTCCAACAGATACCAGGGCAGGGGAGAGCTTTTTCAAGGGTTGTCAATCTGGGAAGAGGAAGGCTATCGTGCCCTGCAGGGGCAGTTTCCGGTGATTTTCCTGTCTTTTGCAGATATGAAGGGAAGCACATTTGGGGCAGCCAGGGAAGGGCTGATTGCCGTCCTAAAGGAGTTGTACAGAACCCATTCCTATCTCCTGCAGGGAGGGATACTGAGAGAGGAAGAGAAGAAATATTTCTATTCGTTTGGGCAGGCTGTAGAGGAAGGAAAGAGGCCCAGCGAGGAGATTACAGATACTACAATTGCATGGGCCATAAAGACACTGATGTCATATATGGAGCGGTATTATGGGAAACAGGTCCTAGTGTTTTTGGATGAATATGATACCCCCTTACAGGAAGCTTATGTGAATGGCTACTGGGAGGACCTGGCCATATTGGTCCGCAGTCTTTTCAATTCGACTTTTAAGACAAACAGATATCTTTACAGAGCTTTGATGACAGGCATCACCAGGGTCAGCAAAGAGTCTATATTTTCCGATCTGAATAATCTGCTGGTGGTAACTACCACTTCTGCAGAGTACAGTACAGCGTTTGGATTTACACAGGAGGAAGTGTTCCAGGCAATGGAGGAATGGGGACTTTCTGCACAGAAGGAGGAAGTTAGGTCCTGGTATGACGGGTTTTGTTTTGGGAACAGGGCAGACATGTATAACCCCTGGTCTATTACCATGTTTTTAAAGACAGGAGAATTTGGAACTTACTGGGCAGACACCAGTTCTAACAAGCTGGTTTCCAAGCTGCTCAAAGAAGGTACACCGGAGATAAAAATGCACCTGGAAGAACTGCTTGCAGGAAAATCCATGGAAGTCATCCTGGATGAACAGGTGATCTTCGAGCAGTTGAAAGTCATAAAAGGAGCCATATGGAGCCTTCTTGTGGCAAGCGGGTACTTAAAGCCTGTGAACAAGAGTTTCCGGCCAGACAAGGGGAGATACAGTTACCAGCTGCGGATAACCAACCATGAGACGGAATTGATGTTCCGGAATATGATTGCAGGATGGTTCCCGGAGAATGTTACGGCTTACAGTGACTTCAAAAAGGCACTGCTGCTGGGAGACCTGGACTATATGAATCGTTTCATGAATGAGGTCTCCCAGGAGATGTTTGGCAGCTTTGACACGGGTAACAGGCCTTCCTGTGCGCAGCCAGAGCGCTTTTATCATGGTTTCGTGCTGGGACTGGTGGTGGATCTGGCAGGGCGCTACAGGATACGTTCTAACAGGGAGAGCGGTTTTGGCAGGTATGATGTGATAATGGAGCCGAAATATCCGGAAGACGATGGGATTATCATGGAGTTTAAAGTATTTGATCCCAAGAGGGATGGATCACTGGAGGGAGCGGTGGAAAATGCCCTGGATCAGATCCGGCAGAAAAGGTATGAAACAGAACTGGTGTCCAGGGGGATTTCGCGGGAACGTATCCGCATCTATGGTTTTGTTTTTGAGGGAAAAAAGGTATTGATAGGACAGGGAGACTGGGAGTAGATCTGTAAAACAACGGAATCATCCGGGCAATCTGGCAGAAAAAGCAATAAAAAGTAGCAGAAGAAAATAGCCACAGGGAGGTATCCACATGAGATACGAAATCAAGGACAACACCATTTATTTTACCAGGCCTGGGGAATGGGGCAGGATATCTGCCTGCGGCCACGACAGCATCCGCTTTCAGGCTTCCCCCCAGGGTGAGGTGAGGGAGCAGGACTGGACCCTGGAGCCGGGACAGGCCCAGGCCAAGGCCTGGCTGGAAGGGGACACGGCTTTCCTTACAACTGGCGAGATGCAGGTGAAGCTGTATGGGGACGGCAGGACAGAGTATTTCCGGAAGGGCAGGAAGATCCTGTCGGAGAAAAGCGAACTTACTTTCGGGGCGGGGATCCGGAACTACCGCAGCAAGGGAAGCGGCATTTGGAGCGGACGGGTGACCTTTGAGGCGGTGGAGGGAGAACATTTCTACGGCCTGGGGCATGAGGCCATCGGCTGCTTTGACCTAAAGGGATGTACTGTTGACCTGCGGCATGTGAATGCTAAATGCACCATGCCCTTCGTATATTCTTCCCAGGGGTATGGTTTCCTCTGGAATGTGCCTTCCACCGGGACCTGCGAACTGGCCTGCAACCGCACCAGGTGGAGCAGTGACAGCATGCGGCAGATGGACTATGTGGTCATAGGTGGAGAACCTGCACAAGTGGTGGAAACCCTGGCAGATCTCACGGGCCATGCCCCCGTGATGCCCGATTATGGCCTGGGATTCTGGCAGTGCAAGCTGCGGTATGAGACCCAGGAGGAAGTCCTCCAGGTGGCCAGGCGGTATAAGGAACTGGGGATTCCCCTGGATGTGATCGTTATAGACTATTTCCACTGGACCCAGCAGGGGGATTACAAATTTGACCCGGTATACTGGCCGGATCCCAAGGCCATGACGGAGGAACTCCACGCCATGGGAGTGAAGCTGATGGTATCCATGTGGCCCACCATCAATGAAAAGAGCGAGAATTATGGGGAGATGCTGGACCGGAACCTGTTAATCAGGACAGTGAGCGGCTCCAACAGGGTGTTTGACTTTTACGGCCCCCAGGCAGAGATCGACCCTACCAATCCGGAGACCAGGGATTTTGTGTGGAAGAAGCTGAAGGAGAACTACATAGACCAGGGTGTGGACTGTCTGTGGTTTGATGAGGCAGAGCCGGAGATCCACCCGGAGCATTTTGACAACCTGGTGCTGTCTCTGGGAAACGGGGATGAAGTGGGACTGCTGTATCCGTACTATTATGCGAAGCTGGTGTATGACGGGATGAAGGCAGATGGCAGGGAGGATATTATTACCCTGTCCCGGTGTGCCTATCCGGGTGCCCAGAGATTCGGCACACTGGTGTGGTCCGGGGACATTCCCTCCACCTTTGAGAGCCTGGCCGACCAGGTGAAGTCCGGTCTGAACATGGCCATGTGCGGGATTCCCTGGTGGACCACGGATATTGGTGGTTTCTATGGGGGCCAGATTGAGACGGCATATTTCAGGGAACTGATCGTCCGCTGGTTCCAGTACGGCTGCTTCTGCCCTGTGATGCGCCTGCATGGCAGCAGGGAGGGCAAGGACTATACCAGACCTATCATAGAACCCACAGGCGGGGACAATGAGATCTGGAGCTTCGGGGAGGAGAACTTCGAGATCTTGAAGGAACTGGTGTTCCTGCGGGAACGTCTGAAGCCATACCTGCAAAAACACATGAAAAAGGCCTCCGAGAAGGGAATCCCCCTTATGCGCCCCATGTTCTTCGATTTCCCAGAGGATGAGGTGTGTTACACCCTTGGGGAGCAGTACATGTTCGGGGATGATATCCTCTTTGCCCCGGTAGTAAGGCAGGGACAGCGGAAGAAAAAAGTATACCTGCCTAAGGGGAATTGGATCCTTACAAAGGATGGAAGTGTCCACCGGGGAGCAGGATGGGTGGAGATTCCCGTGGAACTGTGGGAGTTTGCAGCCTTTGTCCGGGAAGGCAGTGAAGTGCGGAAGTGTTTCTGAACAAGCCATAATGGAATCTATAATGAAATCTGGAAAGTACGGCGTCCCTGTGGCAGATGTGGATATCTGCCACAGGGGGCGCAATTTTTTTGCCATACATTCTACTGTTTTTTCCGCGCGTATGCTACTGGTTACTGTTTACGGCCATGCCGTTCACAGTAACATGCGATACTTGAAATGTGATATATAGGAAAAGAAACCCTTGCACTGTGTGGAAATGATTGCTATAATTGTGGAAATAGTTGCGAATACAAGTGAATAGTTGCATCTGCGCATGGGGAGGAGAATATCCATCCTGCGCCATTAGGCA
Organism: uncultured Acetatifactor sp.; assembly: GCA_910586215.1. Lineage (GTDB taxonomy): Bacteria > Bacillota > Clostridia > Lachnospirales > Lachnospiraceae > Acetatifactor. The sequence continues at coordinate 6,966 of CAJUGH010000040.1, forward strand.
GAAAAGGGCATGGTTCACTGGTTGCAGGAACAGCAGAAAATGACAGAAAACAATAAAATACGACAGGAAATGACAGAAGGGATTTTGCAGCCGGGAGAGGAGGAGTCAGGCCATATGTTTGCCACACAGAGACAGGGAGAGATTGCCAGGCTGGTAGAGGAAAAAGGTGCAGTGAAGATAGGGGAACTGATGGCATTGTTCTCCGTATCCGTGGAGACCATCCGCAGGGATCTGCTGGAACTGGAGCGGCGCAACTGCCTGCGCCGTGTCCATGGAGGGGCGCTGCGCATTCCCCAGGGCGGGGAATTCCTGCCCAGAAGTGAGCGGGGGGAGCAGAACCGGGAGCGGAAGGCAGAACTGGCCGGGTACGCTGCGGGGCTGGTCCGGGAGGGGGATACCATCCTGGTGGACAGCGGTTCCACGGCGGTGGAGTTTGCACGGATGCTTACGGGGCACCTGGAGAGGCTGACAGTGATCACCCATTCCCTGGAAGTCTTCCAGGTGCTGCGGGGGAAAGAAACCTATGAATTGTACCTGTGTGCCGGTTTTTACCATAAGAAGGAGGATGCCTTCTATGGACCCTGGACCTTGGAGATGCTGGACCGGTTCCGGGCAGGGACGGCTTTCCTGTGCCCTTCGGCCATTTCCTTACAGTATGGCGTCATGGACTATGACAGGGAACTGTTTGCAGTACAGCAGAAAATGATAGGACAGGCAGCACAGGTGGTATTCCTGGCAGACAGCGGTAAATTTGAGAAGAGCGGCCTGCTGAAGCTGGCAGACGTGGGGGAGGGGTGCCGGGTCGTGACGGACCAGGCCCTAGAGGACGGGATATACAACCTGTACCTGGAAAATGGGGTGCAGGTGATAAGAGGATAACGGCAGGAGAAAAAAGGATAGGACAAGAAAACAAACGAAAGAACAAGGGGAAGGCAGCTGGAACAGCAGGGATGTGCGCGACCCAAAAAACTGGAACAGCAGAAACGGCAGGAAAGAAGGAACGACAGGAAGGCAGGAACGGCAGGAAAACAGAAACAGCAGGAAGGGCAGGCGGGATGGAAAGCATAGAAAAAACGGAAACAGCAGTCAGCACTGGTGCGACAGACAGGGCAGCGGCAGATGACAAAACAGAATGGATAGCCATGGGTGACAAGGCGGGGAAACTTCTGGTGTTTTTGTGTGCTGCCTGCTATTTTGTGAGTTACATCACCAGGATCAACTATGGGGCCGTGATCCTGGAAATCCAGAGGGCAGAAGGCATTACGAAGACGGCGGTATCCATGGCGGTGACAGGCAGCTTCGTAACATATGGTGCAGGACAGCTTGTAAGCGGGTGGATGGGAGACCGGATGAGGCCGGACCGGCTGATCCTGGCGGGCATCCTGCTGTCCGCAGGCATGAATGTGTGTGTTCCCACCTTCACGGAGCCGGGACTGATCCTGGCCTTCTGGTGTGTCAACGGATTTGCCCAGGCGCTGATCTGGCCCCCCATGGTAAAGATCCTGTCGGCCTGCCTGGACCAGGAACAGTATAAGAAGGCCTGTGTGCGGGTGACATGGGGTTCCTCGGTGGCTACCATTGCGGTATATCTGCTGGCTCCCCTTTGCATTGTGTGGAAGGGCTGGAAGAGCCTCTTCTATCTGTGTGCAGGCATTGCCCTATGCTTTGCAGTACTCTGGGTGCGCGGCATAGGCCGGGCATGTGGGATGCCGGACGGGGGAAAAGTGACATGGAGAGGGAGGGAAGACAGCAAGGACGGCGCAGGCGGGAAAGCCAGGGAGATCGGTGCAGACACAGGGAATGTGAAAACTGGAAAGCAGGAAAAGACCAAGGACATGCTATCCTGGCAGCAAAGCCGGGGGAGGGAGAGTGACAAATTGCCAGGCAGTGGAAGGGGGCTGTTCTCCGGGAAAACCTGCCTGCTTCTGGGATGTATCATGACTGCCATTGTCATGCAGGGAACCCTGCGGGATGGCATTACCACCTGGATGCCCAGCTACATCTCGGAGACTTTCCGGCTGGGCAGCGCCATTTCCATCTTAAGCGGCGTGTTGCTGCCCATATTTTCCATCCTGTGCCTGGAACTGGTGTCCATCTTGAACAGGAAGCTGATACCCAATGAGATGCTGTGCGCAGGGGTGGTTTTCCTGGCTGGCTTTTCCAGTACACTGCTTCTGGCCCTTCTGCCATCCCTCCATGCAGGACTGTCAGTCTTCCTGTCGGCCCTGGCCACAGGCTGCATGTACGGGGTGAATCTGATCCTGGTGAGCATGGTGCCGCCCTATTTTAAGGGTTGCGGCAAGGTAAGTACGGTGTCCGGTATGCTGAATTCCTGCACCTATGTGGGAAGTGCCATCTCCAGCTATGGCATCGCCTGGGTAGCCGGGCAGTGGGGATGGATGGTGGTGATCTGGCTGTGGGCAGCAGCGGCGGCAGTGGGAACTTTGTTCTGTTTCGGCAGCATAAGGCGTTGGAGACAATTTTCCGGAGGGCAGGAATCCGGAAGAGCTGCGTAAGCGATGGATGGGTGCCGGAAGGCACGGCTTTTGCGGACGGGTGCAGCTGAACATAATCTTTTTAAAAGGCTGGCCACAGGGGCCGGTGAACTGTGAAAACGGGGGTATAAAAAACCGTTTTCACAGTTTTTTTCGGAATAAAATGGAGTTGTCACGAAAAATATTGTAACATATCTTATTTACTTGGTAAAAATATACAAAATCGGTCGTTTAAATTATCATACCCACCTCACATTTTTATACTAATATATAAAGTATTATGGATATTCACCGTGAAATTGCTTGGGTATAATGGAGACAGTATCTGGGAAGGGGGATGACGGTATGTCTCATGAAGTGGATAAGGCTGCGGTGAAGAAGGAAATTATAGGAAACAAGCGGCCCAAAGGAAAGAAAAGGCGCTGGAACAGGGATGACACAGAACTGACATTGCTGGCCCTGCCCACTACAATCTGGTATTTTCTGTTTTGCTTTGTGCCTATGTTTGGTATTGTGATTGCTTTTAAGGAGTTCAGGATCAACGGCGGATTCCTGAAGAGCTTCTGGACCAGCGAATGGGTGGGTGTTAACAATTTCAAGTTCCTGTTTGCCACAAAAGATATCTGGATGATCATCAAGAATACGCTGTCTTACAATATTGTGTTCATTATACTGGGGATTGTGGTGCCGGTGGCTGCGGCCATTGCCATAGGCCAGCTGCATTCCAAGAAGCTGATGAAGGTGTACCAGACGGCCATGTTTATGCCCTACTTCCTGTCCTGGGTGGTGGTGACAGCACTTGTGTGGGCGTTCTTAAGCTTTGACAAAGGCCTGTTGAACAACCTGCTGGAATCCTGGGGAATGGACAGGCAGCAATGGTATATGAAACCCCAGATGTGGCCGCCGTTTCTGGTGTTCATGAATCTCTGGAAAGGAGTGGGCTACGGAATGGTGGTCTATCTGGCTACGATCACAGGGATAGACAAGACCTATTATGAGGCAGCAGGGATAGATGGAGCCACCATCTGGCAGCAGGTGCGTTATATTACCCTGCCTCTTATGAAAACAGTTATCATCATGATGTTTATCATGAATGTAGGACGTATTTTCTACTCTGATTTTGGTCTGTTTTACCAGGTGCCCAGGGATTCCAATTCCCTGTATGATGTGGTATACACTCTGGATGTATATGTCTATAAGCAGCTTCGGACATCCACTACAGGTATGTCGGCGGCAGCGGCATTTATCCAGTCCCTGGCAGGCTGTGTGACGATTCTGACGGCCAACTGGGTCGTGCGGAAGGTGGACCGGGAGAGTGCCATGATATAGGACGGAAGATGGTAAATGGAAAGCGGGATTGCGTATATTACAGTGCTTTGAAACAGAGGGATCTGATTACATTTTTGAGCGGAGGGATATGAGATGGGAAGGCAGAGGCCCGGACAGGGACAGATACGGATAAAAGGGAAACAGGAACCGGACGGTTTTGAACGTTTTAACCGGGTATCCAAACCGGCCAACGTGGTACTGAACATTGTGTTTTTCATTATGGCAATGGCCTGTATCATACCGGTGGTGCTGGTGGTGGCTATCTCCTTCTCCGCAGAGGAATCCATCCAGGAGTATGGATACCATTTTATTCCGAAGATATTTTCCCTGGAGGGATATACCTTTCTGGTGTCCCAGAGCAAGATGATCGTAAGGGCTTTGGGGGTATCCCTGCTGGTTACCATAGCAGGTACGGTACTGGGAGTGATCCTGACTACCTTGATGGGGTATGTGCTTTCCAGGCCAGGCTATAAACTGAACGGCTTTCTGACCATGGTGGTGTTCATTCCCATGGTGTTTAACGGAGGACTGGTGTCCACCTATTTTGTGAACAGCCAGCTGCTTGGTCTGAAGAATACATTGTGGGCATTGATTCTGCCCCTGTGTGTGTCCTCCTTCAACGTGGTGATATGCAGGACCTTTTTCAAGAGCACAGTGCCGGAATCTTTGATTGAGTCGGCTAAAATGGACGGAGCCAGTCAGTTTACGATCTTTTCCCGGATTGTTATGCCCATTTCCCTGCCCGTACTGGCCACCATCGGGCTGTTCCTGTGCTTTTCCTACTGGAACGACTGGTATCAGTCCATGCTCTACATTGAAGATTCCAAGCTGTATTCCCTGCAGGCACTGTTGAACGCCATATTGACCAATATCCAGATGCTGGCAAAAAATGCAGCCACCATGGGACTGGGGGCGGCGGAGATGCTGGCGAAGATGCCCCAGGAGGCTGCCCGCATGGCTATTGTTGTGATCATTGTGGCACCCATTGCATGTGCCTATCCTTTCTTCCAGAAATATTTTATCTCTGGTCTCACGGTAGGTGCGGTGAAGGGATGACGGTAAAGGGGGCTGTGCCTTTGAGGGTACCGTGCAGAATGACAGGTAAGATATCTGACCGGCGGCAATGCTGCCGGAATAGATAGAACACCAGCCGGGATATCTGCGGTTGGACAATAAACTTTTAGGAGGGTTTGTATGAAAAAGAAAGCTTTAAGCAAGTTGTTGGCGCTGGGGATGACGGCAGTCATGGCAGCCGGCCTGCTCACAGGCTGTGGCGACAAGGAAGGAGATCCTTCTTCCGCGCAGCAGTCCACACAGGAGCAGAAGACGGAGGAGCAGTCTTCTCAAGAGGAAAGCAGTACAGCGGAAGGCAGTGAGGATACGGCCAAGACAGATGGGGAAGTGCCCACCCTTGTATGGTGGACTGTAGGCGGAACCCCTGCAGATGATTTTGATGATGCCATCGCCCGGATCAGTGATTATACAGAAGAGAAGATTGGTGTGAGACTGGATGTGAATATTGCAGGCTGGTCCGACTATGAGTCTAAGATGAACAACATCGTGAACACCGGGGAATATTTCGACATTATGTTTGTAAATAACACCAATTACGGTAAGTTCGTGAATCTGGGTGCCTTTGAGAATATTACGGATAAGGTACAGAGCGTGACACCGGATCTGTATGGATTTATTCCGGAGCTGCTTTGGAGCGGTGTGCAGGTGCATGGCAATGTGTATGCAGTTCCCACCTACAAGGATTCTTCCCTGACACAGTTCTATTACATTGATGACAATTTTGTAAAGAAATACAGCATTGATATGAACACTGTGAAAGATATCGCATCCCTGGACTCCATTGTGCGCAGGGTAAAGGAAGGAGAGGGCAAGTCCTTCTACCCCATTAAACTGAACCAGGGTGCCCTGTGGAACGGTTTCTTCAATCAGTATGACGGTCTGGCCAGCGGTATCCAGGCCCTGGGTGTGAGGATTGATGACCAGGAGCGCAAGGTGGTATGTACCCTGGAGCAGGAGGATATCCTGGCAGACCTGGAGATCCTGCATCAGTGGTATGTGGACGGCATCATCAACCCCGATGCCAATGTAGTGACAGAGGACAGCAAGGGCAACATGTTTGGCAACGCCCAGGGCTGGCCCAGCGCAGTGGTGACATGGCAGACCCTGCAGGGTGTGGAGAAGTATGATGCCGTGAAGGTGTTCGGACCTTTGTATACCACAGAGACCATCCAGGGTTCCATGAATGCTGTCTCCGTGAACTCCAAGTATAAGGATGAGGCGCTGAAGGTTCTGGAACTGATCAACACAGATCCCAAGTTCCGTGACATGTGCGCATACGGTGTGGAAGGCGACCATTTTGAGTATACAGAAGACGGATTTGTGAAGAGGCTGAGGGATGACTGGACCTGGCCCGGCTATACCCAGGGAACCTTCTTCATCATGAGCAACCAGGAAGGCGCAGACCCCAACCAGTGGGAGGAAGTGAAGAAGCAGAATGAGGAAGCAACAGCCTCTTCCTGCCTGGGATTCGCACTGGATGTGACCAATATCCAGAATGAAGTATCCAATGTGAATACGGTCTGGGACAAATACAAATTTGACATGCTCACAGGGGCATCTGACCCTGCCACCACAGTACCTAAGTGTGTGGAGGAACTGAAGGCTGCAGGACTGGATACCATCATTGCGGAAGCCCAGAAACAGATTGATGAATTCTTCAAATAAGTTGAAGTAACTGCGATAAGGCAGAATGCAGCAACGGGTAGGGCTTCATAGTAAGGATTGGAGGATCCTGCCATAAATCTTCATAAAGTGACATAATACGACAAGGGAACTATGCATGGCAGGTTCCCTTGTTTGTGATGTAAGCCGACAGCCGGAACATGTTCCCTGCCCATATGCCGTGACATAAGGGTCAAAAGGTATTCTGACCCTGGGACCCTGGTATCATGTCATGTTAGAATAGGAAAATGGCGCCACATCTGGTATAATATGTCTATCTGGATCGGAGAGAGGATACCGGGGGACACAGGATGGAGGGGGAGATGAAGCATGAAGGAAATGGCTGCCCAGGGTAAAACGACAGAATTGTCCAGACAAAAGAATAGGGGAAGACGGTCTGCCTTTCTGGAATACCGTATCTACCGGAGGAAATTTCTGGGGACGGCTGCGGTGGTAGTCCTGCTGAGCCTGCTTGTATTCTCCGGTACTTTGTACTTTTTGCTGAATATCTGGGTGGATGACTTGCGGCAGCAGTCTGGCAGGGTATTTGCCGAGAGGGAGGGACGCCTGGAGGAGATTCAGAAATGGGCGCTGAATTATACCAATGACATGTATGGAGATGTGCGGCTGCTGGAAGACGTGGTGGCCCTGTTCCGGTCTCGGGACATGAAGGAATACCTGTGGGTACGCAGGGGAAACAGTCTGGGAAGCAATGCCCAGATCGGCTATTTCCCTGCCAATATCAAGAAACTGGTTATGGACAGCCGCAGTCAGGTCACAGGGGTGACGCTGCGGGATGAGGACAGTCTGAAGGCGGTGTGGTTCGAAAACGGGGATGCCAGGCTGAGCTTTGACTTCCAGGACCAGGAGGATGTGCGGATAATAGGGGGGCTGGGGGATATGGTTGCGGCAACCTGTTCCGTCCGGGATCCGGAGCACAGGGGCCAGACCCTGGGGAAGATGGATTTCTGGATAAGGTGTTCAGACCTGTATAAGGGCAATATCATTGCCGCCAACTGGGGAATCCTGGATGGGGAGGGACGGCTGCTGGTAGATGCCGGGCTTGCGGCGGGGATCCGTATGGAGCATGTGCCAGATGCCCTGGAGGAGAGTCAGTCAGGGTGGCTGGATATAGGAGACGGACTGCCGGTATTTTTTGTATGCCATGTGTCAGGGAAAAACGGTTATGTCTTCCTGGTGGAGAAGGATGCCTGGGCAGTGCTGGCAGACAACTTCCACATTGTGCTGGCCTTGATGGCGGCCTTTGTGCTGGTGGATATAGGCGTGCTTACCAGCAGCTATATGGGGATACGGGCAGATGCCGTGTTCCTGTCTACCATCATGGAGATGCTATCTGCCATGGAGGGAGGAGACTTTGACCGGATCTCACGCTCCCGGCTGCCTGTCAGGCACCGGAAGAATGAATATGGAATGATTGCCGTGGCGCTGAAGGACGTGGGCATGAAGCTGCAGGGATATATCGAGACGGAGTATATCCTGAAGCTGAAGGAGCAGGAGAGCCAGATGCGGGCCTTACAGCACCAGATTGATCCACATTTCCTGTACAATACCCTGGAGATGCTGCGCTCCAAGGCCCTGGTACACAATGACCGGGATATGGCAGATGCCATCGCCATGCTGGGAACCTTGTACCGGGCGCGTATGCACCGGACAGACAGCATTACCTTGCAGGAAGAATTCGGTTTCCTGGAGATGTACCTAAAGATCATGGAACTGCGGTTTGGGGGGCATTTTGTGTACCAGGTGGAACTGGATCCTAAAATCGGGGAGATTCCCACCATTAACTTCTGGCTCCAGCCCCTGGCAGAAAATTTCTTTACCCATGGATATGTGCGGGAGAGCGAGATCAATCTGTTGATCGTAAACGGCCACAGGGACGGCAGGGGAGTGCGGATCGATGTCCTGGACAATGGGAAAGGTGCAGATCCTGGACGCCTGGAGGAGATCCGCAGGAACATGATGGAGGGAAATGATGATCCTAAGGCAGATATCGGACTACGGAATGTATATATGAGGCTGCAATACTTTTATGGGGATGGTTTCTCCATGGAGGTTGGCAATAGCAAAGAAGGGGGATTCCATATATCCGTATTCCTTCCTGGCCTGCAAGCGGCTGCAGGGAAGGATATACCGTGATACAGATGAGGGAAGGAGGACATGCCATGTATACACTGGTAATCGTGGATGACGAACCCGCGATTCTGGAGGGAATCAGCAGACTCCTGGACTGGAAGGCTTTGGGGTTCCAGCGGATCAGGACGGCCAGGAGCAGTTTCGAAGTGGTCTCCCATGTGGTGGACTGGGAGCCGGATGTCTGCCTGGTGGATGTGCGGATCGGGGATGAACTGGGATATGAACTGATCCGGCATCTGAACGGAATGGGGGTACGGTCTAATTACATCATGATGAGTGGATATGATGAATTTGAATATGCCTGTGAGGCATTGCGGTGCGGTGCACTGGATTATCTGCTGAAACCCATAGACAAGGACATGTTGGAGAAACGGATCCGCCAGGTGGTGGTGGAGAAGCTGCATGGCACGGTTCCGGAGGAAGTCCCCAGAGATGCGGATCCGGTCCTGCAACGCTCCTTTGAGGAACTCTCCCCTCTTGTCCGGAAGATTGTGATGATCGTAGGCATGGAATATGGGCAGCATATCTCCTTGAAGGTTATTGCAGACCGGTTCCGCATGAATGCCACATACCTGGGCCAGATCTTCATCAAGGAAACGGACATGAAATTCTCAGAGTATCTGATGGCCATGCGCATGTATGTGGCAAGGGATAAGATATTAAATACGGATGAGAAGATATCTGTGGTGGCAGCAGAAGTGGGGTACTCCAACATGAATTATTTTTACCAGCATTTTCACGCTTTCTACCATGTGACGCCTTCTGATATGCGGGCCGGGAAGCGGGAAGAAGGATAAAAAAAGAACCCCGGCTGCAAATACCGGGGTTCCCAAAAAGAGGGAGAAAAATATATGGAAACCTTACAAAAATAAGGATTGTTGTTTGTCGAAGCTGTTAGAACCCTAACCCCAATGTTAAAACCCCACAGCTCCTTTGTGTATGTATCCATTATAACCAGAATTTGTGTACAAAGTTTGACCTTGGACTTAAGGAATTATAAAATTTATTAAGATTTTGGGACAATCTTTGCATTGGGGTAGATGCGTTCCATTCTCTCATTAGGGAAGTGCTCATCCAGGAAATCATCCAGGAAGCTGTCCTCTTCCCCGTCCGTGGTTTGGGCATCTTTCGCATTTTTGGCGCTTGCGGCTTCCACGGTGTTCCGCTGTGTGTACCGGGCCAGGGCCAGGGAGGAGATGGCCATATTGAAAATCATGAACACAATCATACAGTTGACCAGGATGGTCCCGGTCTTCCGGGGCAGTTTTTCGATCAGCCGGGAGAGGGCCGGGTAGATGAATTTCAGCCAGATCACTGCGGCGATCCCCCAGAAGAAGCAGTAGAGCAGGTTGATGCGTCCCCCCAGGTTGAAGGCGAATCCGCTGTAATCCCAGAATACCGTGCCGAATACCAGCTCTGTGAAAACGCTGCAGATATATTCGTAGGCTCCGCCTAACAGTGTGCCTGCCAGGAAGATATGCCGGTCACTTTTATTGCGGTAGCGGTACAGGAATAAAGTCAGCAGGGCACAGGCCAGCCCCCACACAATACTGAAAGGGCCATAGACCACGCTGCTGCGGCTCATCCAGACCCCCATGGTCAGACGGCAGAAGATGGTCTCTGTGAGATCCCCCAGGAAGGCACCGATGAAAAACAGACAGGCCAGCTTGTAGAAACTGCAGCCCGGTGCAAATACGGTTTTCCGGGAGGAGGCTTCCATCTCCTTTTTCTGTAGTTCCTGGGCCAGGGCGGCTTTGTCGATGGAGGGGAAGGACTTCTCCATACGCCGCTGGATCCTGGTTGTCAGGGTGTTCTGCAGCAGCCTGGAGGTATGCTGCATTCCCTCGGATAACAATGCCAGGTTCCGGGCAGTGACTTTCATGCCAAGGACAGCCATGGCGGTGGTCAGGAAATCCACCAGGAGCAGCCCTGCCATGACCCACTGCACCACCAGGGTCACTGGCCAGGGCACCATATGGAAGATCCTGCATAGAAAAGGATTGGCAAAACGCATGGTCAGCACGGCCAGGGCACCCCACAGCAGGGAGTAACGGGCGCAGACATAGCCGCTCAGGTTATACTTGATGTGGGAGTAGCTCCAGAGTTTCTTGTGGAAAATCTTTTCCATGAGCATGCCGGTGGAATATTCCAGCATGGTGGCCATCAGCAGCCCGCCCAGAAACAGGAAGAACGGGCGGGATGCCAGTTCCGGCAGGAAGACGGCAAACAATGTACTGCCGAAGCCGTAGATAGGGCACAGGGGGCTGTTGACGAAGCCACGGTTCACGAACTGTTTCCGGTGTATGGCAGCCCAGCAGACCTCCACACACCATCCCAAAAAGGAATACAGGAAAAAAAGCCACACAATGTCAGTAAGGGAATATATCATTTAAGGGTCCTCTGCCTTTCCGGTAAGGGTGTCAGGGTATATTGCAGTACATGATTTCCAGGCTGCCGTATTTGGTGGAGATATCCAGCAGGATATTGTTGTTGATATCGAAACTGGAGTCGGTGAATTTATCCCGGTAAACTTCTCCCTCCGACTGGAGACTGACTACCCGGCCTTTAAAATGCTGCATCACGGCATAGGTGGACAGGGAATTGCCGATCTCAATGAAGGCAGATTTCTCCATGTCGTCCAGCTTATTGGGATTCTCCAGATACATATTGCAGGCTTTCAGATAGATGGCTTTGGCCAGCGTCTCAGAAAACCCGTAGAGGAACTGGTACTTCTTCTGGACAGTGATAAGGTTGCGTACGATCACCTTGCCTTCCACATATCCCTTATAGATACAGGGTTCCATGCCTGTGATGGGAATCCCGTAATGACCGGTGAGACAGGTTTCTGCCACGGAACGGATCAGACTTTCCTTATTGCTGAAATCCTTCCGGGGATCAATGGGTTCATTGGTGATGATCTTCTTGTCACAGGTGCATACATGCATGACCAGCCATGTGAGCAGGGTACCCACAAAACTCTTCAGCAGACTCTTGGAGAAGTCAGTCTCCATATTCTTCTTGTACTTGAGGACGGTGTTCTTGAACTGCTGGTGCAGCTTCACATGCTGTTCATAGTTCACATATCCCAGTTTCTTCTGCAGGGCTTCCTCCGATGCGAAATGGGAGATGGTGTAATCTGCCAGGAAATCCACGATATTCTCGCATTCCTGCCGGTTCTTCTCGATATCCCCCACCTTGGCAATGAGGATAAGACGTTCGATTTTGGCAAAGAGCTGCCGGTGTTGGATATCAATTTCCTCAATCCCTGTCTTATATTCGTCTTTCCATAAACCTACCTTTTCCATAAAGGGCCTCCTTCTTTCCTTGTAGATATTTTGTAATGGTGTAACAGCCATGGATGGACTGTTACAAATAGTTTATGGTTCACCCGCCTGTGGTGCAGCAGGTTGCAAACATAATTTGTTCTGGTAATCGCTGGGGGAGATGCCTTCTACTTTTTTGAATACCTTGGAGAAGTAGAAAGAACTTTCAAAGCCCAGCATTTCAGCTACCTCATAGACCTTCAGCCCGCCTTCATCCAGCAGGCGTTTGGCTTCTGTGACCCGGCAGTTGTTGATGTACTCGGAGAAGCCGGTGTCGCTGTACCGCCCAAAGAGCTGGCTTAAGTAATTGGGACTGATGCCGAACACGGCAGCCACCTCATTTAAGGTGAGACGCTGCGTCAGGTGCTGGTTGATGTATTTTTTCACGTTGGTTACAATGTGGTTTTTGTAATCCTTGTGGCGGCTTTCAAAAAGATGGCACAGGTGGCGGCCAAAACCCGTAAGCCAGTTGGCAACCTGCTCCACATTTGTCTGTTTGTAGATGGAACGGTAGCCATCCGGGGTATCCCGGTAGAAGCTGCTTACAATTTCCTCCCCGTCCTGGAGCAGGGACAAGGACAGGAACAGAATGTTGCAGGCACCGTCCAGGGCCTGGACATAGTGGTTGGGATGGGCCAGGAACAGTTCGCACAGGGTATCGAATGTCCGGGCCAGCAGGCCGGCATCATATTCCTCGAAGGCCCGGGTCAGGTCCTCCTTAAAGAGACTGATATTGAAGGAATTATGTCCTGCATCCTGGAAACTGTCCTCAAAATGGACAATGGGATGCCCGCCCCTGGCATTCAGCAGGGCCTGCCGGGAGTACTGGTAGGAGTCGCAGACAGAGAGGGGATTGTCCACAAGGCTCCCTATGCCGCACCGGAAGGACACATTGTAGTATTTGGCCAGGGTCTCCCGGATATTCTCCAGGATCTCCTGGAGTCTGTCCGGACGGTAATCCTCCCCGGGCTGCTCATAGCAGAAGACCAGGGCGAAATGCCTGGTGTCCAGGGACAGGCAGAAGCAGGTGCCGTATTTGGCGGCCAGTTCCTTCAGCATCTGCATGGAACTGGCAAACAGGGCCAGCTGTCTGTCCGGGGGCAGGGCATCGGCCTGGCGGCCTGTCATCTCCCCATAACAGCACACATAGCCCCCGAAATGGAAGTCCAGGTTCAAGTCCCGGCTCTGGAGTTGGAACTGTTCCTGGGACTCAAACAGGTTGTTCAGAAGCTTGATGAAGAACTTGTCGAAGAAAGGATGGACAATGCTTTCCGCAGGCATTTCCCGGTGTCCGGAAGCCTGCAGCTGTCCTGTCACCCGGCCTATGGCTTCCCCCAGGGTCTCCGGGGTCAGTTCCAGCTTCACCAGATAGTCCGTGACCTGGTAGGTCAAGGCCTCCTTCACCATATGGAAATCTTCATAACTGGTGAGAATGATGAAAAAGGGGCGTTCATTGCCGTATTTCTGCCTGCACTGGCGTATCAGTTCCAGGCCGTCCATGACGGGCATCTTGATATCCGTGATCACGATATCCGGAAGCTGTTCTTCGATCAGTTCCAGGGCCTGCCTGCCGCCGTAAGCCGTGCCAGCCACCTCAATGTTCAGTTTTCCCCAGTCCAGCATGGACTTGATCCCTACCTGGACCAGGGGTTCATCATCTACGATCAATAGCTTATACATGATTATACCCCGTGTGTATTGAAAAAGGGTGTACTGCCCCCGGATACATCTGCATGTTCCATGGTCTCTTCCGCTTTGCTGTCGGGGATGCGGATGGTCATGGTGGTATAACAGCCCTCCCTGCTGTGGACCGAGATCCCGTAGGAGGAGCCGAATTCATACTGGAGTCTCTGGTGTACGTTGCTGACACCGATCTCCCGGAAGAAATCAGCACTGTTCTCCTGGTTGGAGCGGAGGATCTGCGCCGCCTTTTCCTGGGACATGCCCACGCCGTCATCTGTCACATCAATGCGGATGATGGGAGGGGATGTATCTGTCTCCCGCAGGGCATGGATGGCGATGTGCCCCGTGCCCTTTGGTTCAATGCCGTGAAAAATGGCATTTTCCACCAGGGGCTGCAGGGTGAACTTCAAGATGGGGCAGTCATAGATGTCGACTTCTTCCACCTGGATGTCCATGGTAATGGTGCCGCCGTAGCGGTAACTCTGTATGGTAAAATAGTCCTGCAGCAGGGCAAATTCCTCCCGGATGGGCACCAGAAGGCTGGTTCCCTTGGAGATGCTCTTCATCAGCTTGGCCAGGGCAGTGGTCATCTCGCAGATGCCGTCTGCCCCCTGTATGCTGGCCATCCACTTGATGGAATTCAGGGTATTGTAGACAAAGTGGGGGTTTACCTGGCTCTGGAGCATCTTATATTCCAGTTCCTGTTTCTCTTTCTCCTCCTGCAGCATCCTGTTCATCAGCAGGATGACATTCTCTGACAGGTCATTGATTCCCCGGCCGATTTCCCCCAGTTCATGATTCCACTCAATGGAGGGATCCCGGGAGAAGTCCCCTTCTGCCACCCGCAGCATCTTGGCCCGGATCCGGGACACGGGGACATGGATCATGCGGTTCAGGACAACCATCAGGATGGTGCCGATCCCCAGGACACTCACCAGCAGTGCGGCCAGGATACACCAGAGCAGCAGACGCTGGTTGCGCAGTTCCGACAGGGAGATGCCCTGGCTGATATAACAGTCTGGCATACTTAGGGGGGCCGTGACTACCAGACGGTTCACACCCTGGCTGTCTGAGATCTCTGCGATCTGGCTTCCCGCTATCAAGGCAGCGGAGGAGAGATCCCGCCTGGCCTGATAGGAAGGAGCCATCTCCACCAGGGCCCCCTCCCTGTAGAGATAGGTATGCTCCCCGATGGTCAGGTACAGGATACTGTCCTCTGCCACGGCATACCGGTCCAGAGCATCTGCAAACAGGTCTGCAGAGACTTCCAGGAACAGATATCCCCCCTGGACGGAACTGAACTGATACGTGATGGGGCGTATCAGGGGCAGGACATCTTTTCCTTTGCGGTAAAAGGGATCCTGGATGATGCCCGGTGAGAAATTGTAGCCGGGATCATTCAGCAGGGTCTCAAAATAGGGCAGCCTGGGCACCTCCTGGGCCAGGTTGCTGGTGGATGAGGCGGTGGCAGCTACGACCTGTAAAAAGTGGTCATTTGTGACAACGGCCACACGGACCATATAATTTTTGGAGGGATTGTTGCTATATTCCTCGTATATCCGGTCATAGGTGGCCACAGAAAGCACCGAACCGGGATTGGGGTTCTTGGCTATGTAGGAGGCGATGCCCGGATTGGTCTGGCAGAACTGGACCATCCGGGAGATATCATCCATATGGCCGTCTATGCTGTCAGTAAGGAGCTGCAGGCTGGTCTCTGTAGACTGGATCAGGCTGCGCTGCAGGTAATTCTGGAACACATAGTAACTTACAAGGCTGATGACCACACACATACCCAGCAGGCAGGACAGGGTGATAGCCAGTATTCTCTTTTGGATGCTGCCCGGATAGGGAGTGCGTGCTGCTAACATGTAAACCTTCCTCTGCTCTATATGTGTATTTGCTGCGGCAAACAGGAACCAATCATGGTTCCTGCAGTACACATTTTCCGGAACCCTACCGCCAAGTATATCACAAATTATGGAAATGGGGTAGGGTTCCTAAAAATTTTACATCCAAGTGTAAGATTTTGCATGGTGTGGAAGCACTTACAGGAAAAGGGGGATAAATTTTGAATGGAATCGTAATTTTTTCCATGTAACACGACAAGGTTTTCTAATATACTATAGGTGCAGTCAAGAAAGAGGCTTCCCAACAGAAGCCAAAAGGAGGATATGTATATGAAGAAGAAAGTACTTAGCATTCTGCTTGCTACGGCCATGATGTCCACATTGCTGGCAGGCTGCGGCAATGATGCAGGAAATGGCAGTTCCGCTCCCGCGGATGGTTCCAGCCAGTCCCAGAGCGAAGGAAGCTCTGCCCCGGACGCCTCGTCAGAGGGCACCGAAGGGTCTGAAAGTACCGATGCCCAGACAGATGCAGAGGGGGAGCCTGTGACCTTGAAGTGGGCTATCTGGGACCAGGAGACCACGGCTTACTGGAACGACATCAAGGAGGCCTACGAGGCATCCCACAAGAATGTGACCATTGAGATGGTGGACTTAGGCTCTACCGATTACATGACCGTGCTGGCCACCGAGCTTTCCGGCTCCGGCTCTGATTTTGACGTAGTGACTATCAAGGATGTGCCCGGCTATGCAACCCTGGTACAGAAGAATGCCATCCTGCCTCTGGACGACTACATCGCCAAGGACAGTGTGGATCTGTCCAAGTATGCAGGTGCCACCGACCAGGTGCTGGTGGATGGCAAGCTCTACGAGCTGCCCTTCAGGAATGACTTCTGGGTGGTGTTCTACAACAAGGATCTGTTTGATGCCAAGAAGGTGGCATATCCCACCAATGACATGACCTTCGAGCAGTACGATGAGCTGGCCAGGCAGATGACAGACACTACCTTCGGCTCCCAGACCTATGGTGCCCATTACCATACCTGGAGAAGCGCCGTGCAGCTCTTCGGCGTGCTGGACGGACAGCATACCATCCTGGATGGGGAGTATTCCTTCTTCAAGCCCTATTATGAGATGGTGCTGAACCAGGAGAAGGATGGCGTGACCAGGAAGTATACAGACTTGAAGACAGAGGGACTGCATTATTCAGCTGCTTTCTCTGGCGGGGATGTGGCCATGATGAACATGGGCTCCTGGTTTATCGCCACCATGCTGACCAACCTGAAGAGCGGGGAATATGATTCCGAGCTGTGTGGCAACTGGGGTATTGTGAAGTATCCCCACGCAGATGGCGTAGAGGCTGGTTCCACCCTGGGTACCATCACCGGATTGTCTGTGACTACGGCTTCCGACACACCGGATGCAGCATGGGAGTTTGTAAAGTGGGTCAGCGGCGAGGAAGGTGCAGCTGTGATGGCATCCAGCGGTAATTTCCCTGCCATCATGACAGATGAGGTGAAGGATATGATTGCTGGTCTGGAAGGATTCCCTACAGATGCAGAGAGCAAGGAAGCCTTGACCGTATCCAACCTGTACCTGGAAGTGCCTTATGCACCCAGCGTATCTGAGATCAACTCTGTGCTGGATTCCTATCATGGCAGCATCATGACAGGGGAGATGAGCATTGATGATGGTCTGGCCAAGATGAGCGAAGAAGTGAAGAAGATCATAGGTGAGTAAAAGAATAATCCATGTATTTTACTCTGGCGGGGTCGCTTTCCGGCGGCCCCCGTTTTTCGAGACGAGGGGGGAATCATGGGGATCACCGGCGGCATAAGGCCGGTATCCAGGGTTCCCAGCCTGGGAAAGGAGAAATTGAATGCCGAAGTTAGATGAAGCCCAGAAGGCGGCGAAGATTGACAGCCTCCAGGGTGAACTGACAAGCCTTATCGCTTCTGTGAGGACACAGACCGATGAGAAGACCAGGCGCAAAATGATCGGTCAGATCGGGAATCTGAATCGTCAGATTGACAAGATCAAGTCTGGCCGGATCCTGAGCCGGGAGGCCAGGCGCGACCTGGTTGCATATTCCTTTATTGCCCCCAATTTTATCGGGTTCTGCGTGTTTACACTGATTCCCATCCTCTTTGCCTTCGGCCTGGCCTTTATGAACTGGGACGGGAGCAATCCCATACAGTGGTCGGGAATCGGCAATTTTACCAGATTGTGGGATGATACCTTCTTCAAGGCAGCCTTGAAGAATACCGTTATCTACTGCGTGGGCACAGTGCCTCTTACCATGATAGCTTCCCTGGCGCTGGCTATTGTACTGAATCAGAAAGTAATAGGCAGGGGAATCTTCAGGACCCTTTCCTTTTTCCCTTATGTGGCTTCCCTGGTGGCCATCACATCCGTGTGGAAGATGCTGTTCCACCCTTCCAAGGGTCCTATCAACAGCATCCTGTACAATGTGTTTCATGTGGCCCAGGAGGATCTGCCCCAGTGGTTTTCCGGCGGACTGGTGCTGTTCTCCATGATCCTGTTCAGTGTCTGGAAGTATATGGGGTACTACATGGTGATCTATCTGGCGGGTCTCCAGGGGATCTCTGCGGAGCTATACGAAGCAGCCAGCCTGGATGGGGCCAGCACCTGGAACAAGTTCCGTTATGTCACATGGCCCCAGCTCTCTTCCACCACCTTTTTTGTGGTGGTCATGTTGACCATCAACTGCTTTAAGGTGTATGATGTAGCCGTGATGCTGGCAGGCGGCGGCAGCGGGGAACTGACCACCTCGGCTACGGTGCTTGTCTACTACATATATCAGAAGGCCTTCATTGACTGGGATCTGGGATATTCCAGTGCAGTGGCTATGGTATTATTCCTCATGGTGCTGCTGGTGACCATCATCCAGTTCAGGGGGCAGGCGAAGAAAGAGAGGGCATAAAAGTGGCTACTTTATCATTGAAAGTGATTGACAGGAACGAGAATACCATCTGCGTGGCAAGCGGTGAGGATTTTGTGGATCTGGTGTGCATGCACACCTATGAGGAGGGGGACAGGATCAGCCTGGAGACCTCAGAGAAAAACATCTATCTGAACTGGCAGGTGGATGACGCCCTTGGCGCCGCGTTCGTGTATGTCACAGACAATGTGTCTTATCAGATTCCCTTTGGGGAGAAGCGGATCAGCTATTCCCCTAAAGTATTCTCCGGCGACAGGCATTATCTTTATGTCCAGGTGGCCAGGCCTGACGAGGTGGAAGCCTACCGGAACCTGGCACTGAACCCGGCCGACCAGCACTGCCAGGTGCCCTGTTTCCCCCACGCCTCCGCCAATGTGGAGACCCGTGGAGAGTCTGTGTTTGCGGCCAAGAATGCCATAGACGGTGTCCGGGCGAACCTGTCCCATGGACAATGGCCTTACGAATCCTGGGGCATCAACCGCCAGGAGGACGCCGTGATGCGGGTGGATTTCGGGAGGAGGATACGGACAGGAAAAGTAGTGCTTTATACGCGCGCGGACTTCCCCCATGATAACTGGTGGGTACAGGTGACACTGCGTTTCTCGGACGGCAGCAGCCAGGATTTTGCCCTGGAGAAGTCCCGTGTGGGCCATGTGCTCACATTTCCGGAGCGGGAGATCACCTGGATCGAGCTTGGCAATCTAATCAAAGCGGATGATCCTTCGCCTTTTCCGGCCCTGAGCCAGATGGAGGTGTATGGGAGAAACGCCTGAAAAAGGAGGTATCCTATGAAGTCGGCACATAAAAAAGCCGTACTTGGTAAAGTGATTGTATATGTGATATTGATTTTCATTGCGCTCATCATGGTCATACCGTTTTTGTGGATGCTGTCAGCTTCCATTAAGAGCGACCGTGAGGTGTTCCAGGTGAATCCCTTTGTGTGGATCCCGGAGAACCCCAAGTGGAGCAATTATACAGATATCTGGACGAAGATTCCCTTTGGCACCTTTGTGCTGAACACAGTGTTCCTGACGCTGGTGGTGACCTGCCTGCAGCTTCTGACCAGCAGCTTCGCGGCCTATTCCTTTGCAAAGCTGCACTTCAGGAATAAGAATACCCTGTTTCTGGCCTATATCGCCACCATTGCCATGCCCTGGCAGGTGTACATGGTGCCCCAGTTTATCATGATGCGGCGGATGGGCTTAAACGACAAGCTGCTTGCCATCATATGCCTGCAGGCGTTCTCAGCCTTTGGTGTGTTCATGATGAAGCAGTTCTATGAGGACATTCCCAATGATCTGTGTGAGGCGGCGCGGATAGATGGCATGAACGAATACCGGATCTATGCGAAGATCATGCTGCCCCTGTCCAAACCGGCCCTGTCCACCTTGACAATCTTTACCTTCGTGACCACCTGGAACGACTACCTGGGTCCCTTGATCTATCTGAAGAGCCAGGAGAAGAAGACCATCCAGCTGGGACTGAAGATGTTCATCAGCCAGTATTCTTCGGATTATGGGCTGATCATGGCGGGATCCGTATTGTCCCTGATCCCGGTGCTGATCATGTTCCTGATCCTGCAGAAGTATTTTGTGGAAGGTGTGGCATCCACTGGTCTGAAGGGCTAACCAAAAAAATGTGCTGCGGAGCAGTTATCCGCAGCATTTTTTTTGCTCTTTTTGCTCATATGCGGGCACGATTTACATCCGTACGTTTCCCGTTGGCTGAATTGTTCATTAAAAAGTTACGTTCAGCCGCGCCATTCGCAAAACCGCGCATATAGCGCTTTTCGCCGCTTCGCGGCTCATTTTTGCTCATAAGCGGGCGCTCCCTCAGTGAAAAGCAATGGTTGAAAATTCGTGCGAGCACGATTTTCAACCATATGTTTTTCACTGGCTGAACTGTTAAACTATAATATAGACAGGATGGGCGATAAGATATATAATGATTATAACAAATGATGCGCATTGTTGGGAATGACGGCATTATGGATGAGTATTGACCGGTATGCACGCCTAGCGCGCAAAGGGGTGTAAAAGGGGAATGAGGGGTGAGACAGATGATGGGTGCAGCGTGGACGTCATCCATGAGGACGGAAGAAGATCAGATCCTTGCATCTGAACTGTTCCTGGCATACCAGAAGGCCATGTACAGGATTGCGTTTGAAATACTGAAGAACCAGGAGGACGCTGAGGATGCGGTGATGAATGCGGCCATGAACATTTGCAGGGATTTTGGCAGGATCAAGCAGCTGGGTACAGAGGAAAGAAAGGCCAGGATTCTTGCCATTGCGAAGAATGCAGCCACGGATATTTACCGGAAGAACAGGAAGAGAGGAGCCTGCAGGGGGGATATGTGTCTGTACCTGGAAGGGCGGGAAGAGAAGGGGGACAGTCTGGAAGGCACACTGGAGATCTTCGCTGGGGAGAATGCTTTTGGCAGGCTGCAGAAGTATGTGCTACAGCTGAAGGAAAAGTATCAGCATATTCTGGTCATGAAATATTATGACGAAATGAGTAACAAGGAAATCGCAGAGCAACTGCATCTGCCGGAAAGCACAGTGGGCACACAGCTTCAGCGGGCAAAGCAAATATTGCAGCAGACGCTTGAGGAGGGAGAGGCACGAAAGTAAACACATCCATGTTGCCTGGCAGGCCCCTGACCGGGTATACGCTTGAAGGATTCCATCGTTGGAAATCATCACCAAAGTACATATGATTTTTTTGTCAAAAACGCTGAAAATAATATTTTTTTGTCAAAATGGGATATTTTGACATTCCCAGACGTTATAAATAGTAAAAGAATAGGGAAATCTGGCGGAGACAAAAAAGGAAATACATGTAGAAGGGAGAAAAAAGGATGAGGAACACGAGACACGGAAAGGACTTCAGACGTCTGGCGGCCCTGCTGCTGTCGATGGCCCTGCTGCTGACAGACGCTACCCTTGTGAATGCCGCGGAGGCAGCGGTGAACGCCCCGGCTGTATCCCCGGAGGGCACCATGGATTTTTCTGTCCCGGAGGACACCGGTGACGGGGACCAAAAGGAAACCACAGACCCTTCGGAGCAGGATGGATCTCCGGACGGCGCGGAGGGAGAAGGCCAGGAGGGAAGCACGGCTTCACCGGAGCCCACGGAAACCGACAGCCCGGACGGCGCGGAGGGAGAAGGCCAGGAGGGAAGCACGGCTTCACCGGCGCCCACGGAAACCGCCAGCCCGGACGGCGCGGAGGGAGAAGGCCAGGAGGGAAGCACGGCTTCACCGGCGCCCACGGATCCTTCAGACCCGGACACGCAGGATCCTGCGGCGGACGGCAACGGGACAGATATCCCTGGCAGTGACACTGCCTTTCCCTCCGTCTCTGACGGGGATGCCGCCCTTCCTTCCGTGTCCGATGGTGACGCGGCCCTGCCTGGCCGGGAGCCGGAACGTTTCCATGAGGAAGCCGTCCCGGAGGATTACGGCACCCTGGTGTCCTACGATGCCTACAGCCGTACCTACCACGTGGACGGGGACAGCTACATCACTGTCATCGGCAATGACGGCAGTACTTACATAGATGAAGACGGGCTCCTGCAGTCCGTGGACAACCGTCTGGTGCAGGAGGAGTCCGCCCTGTTCTCCCTGATGGGGGCAGGTTCTACAGCGTATCGCAACAGCGCAGGCGACTACACCGTGCTGTTCCCGGGGGACATGGGTACCGGCGGCACGGATGCCGGGGAAGCACAGACAGGAACCGCTGGCTATGGAACCCCGGAAACGGGCGCAGGCATCACCATCCTGTCCGGCGGCCATGCCATGATCCTTTATCCCGCGGAAGGTACCTTCCGGGATGGCTTGGTCCGGGACAACGCCATCCGTTACAGCAACGTATTCCCGGACATCGACTACCAGTACACCGTCCTGGGGGACAGCGTGAAGGAGGATATCATCCTCTTGTCCCGGACCAGTAAGAATACCTTTTCCTACCTGGTGGACGCGGACGGGCTGGAGGCGGCCCTGGTGAACAATACCCTCTTCCTGTATGAGGACGGGACAGACCCGGAGACCGGGGCGGTCTTCGTGCTGGAGGCCCCGGAGATGGAGGATGCCGCAGGGGAGGTCAGCTTCGGTATACGCATGTCCCTGGAGGAGCGGGCGGATGGCATGTATCTGGTGACAGTGTCCCCGGACACCGCCTGGCTGGATGACCCCGCCCGGGTCTATCCCGTGCGCATTGACCCAACAGCAGTCCAGGTCACGGGCAGCGCCATCCGCATCGCCTGTGCCGAGGAGGGAAGTCCGAATACGGTCATCGGGGACAACCAGTACCCCTATGTGGGCTATGATGACGGCATCACCTCCGGCAATTATGCAGGCTTTGGCAGCAGGCACTTGAACTGCCGTTCCTACTTTGCCATTGACTATGATTTTTCGAAGCTTACAGCAGAGGCGGAGATCGTCTCCGCCACCTTCCAGGTGTACCAGAAGACGAGATGGAGCAAGGGTACAAGCGAATTCGGCCTTTACGGCGTGGAAGAACCCTGGCAGGTGAAGGGGCTCACCTGGAATAACCAGCTTGCCTACAGCCACTATTTCCTGGATGCCCAGAATGCCACCACTACCCGGGGCCAGGCCCTGTCCTTTGATGTGACGGAGGAGGTCAGCGCCTGGATCAACGGAACCGCCGAGAACCACGGTTTTGTTATGAAGGCGCAGGTGGAAGCGCCCAATAGAGAGGCCGCCGATGCAGGGGTGAAGATGCAGTGTGAGGTCTTCTATAACAATTCCTCCTCGCGCTATGCCCCGAAGCTTGTATTGTCCTGGACGGGGGAACTGACCGACCTGGATGCCATGTCCCTGGACGATACCACCATAGAGATCTATCCCGTGGTGGAACGGAAGGGCGACAAGTCCACTTCCACCCTGGGCGTGGTGGCCCATGGCCTGGCCAGGGCTGGCAGTACTGTCCACTACAGCCTGGTGAATGGCACCACCGGGGAGACGGTGGCGGCCACCAGCCTGCAGTATCCGGATTCCGGTCTGTACGCAGGGGCATTCCCTACCGCCATGGAGTATAAGAGACGACTTTCCAACTGGCAGAGCGAGGTGTTTTCGAACCTGGTGCCGGGACAGCTTTACTATATAGAGGCTTACGCCGAAGGCCCCCTGGAGGTACCCGGCACAGGGGAGGGCAGCGGTGCAGGGGATGGAACAGGCAGCACTGTCACAGGCCCCATTGTGAAGGGAGCCACTGTCACCAGCGATACCTTCCTTATCTACCGGGAGGGAGCCCTGGACCTGATCCCACGGATCGCCCTCCACTATGGCGTGGAAACCGACACCATCATGGCGGACATGCGTATGCAGGATGCCCTGACAAAAGAAGGGAATCTGTTGTTCATCCGTAACCCTGGGAATACCGCACCCTATACCGCCGGGGAACTGCCCCTTTTCTACAAGGCGATTGTGGACGGCCTTCTCCTGGGCCGGGCACAGGACTGCGAGTATGGCTTCGAGCCTGTCAACCTGAACACCGGCAACTTCTACATGGAGCAGACAGATGCCGCGAACGCTGACCTGGGTGGGGATTTCACCATTTCCAGGGCCTACAATTCCCTGGGGGCAGGCTATAAGGGCAGCCTGGGTTATGGCTGGAGCACGCCCCTGGACGAACGCCTGGGGGAACTTGCGGACGGCAGCCTGCTGTGGCTCAGGGGTACCGGGAACATCGTCACTTTCCAGAAAAATGAAACAGGCTACAGTGCCCCTGCAGGCCAGGACTATGCCCTGGAGGAGACGGAGGGCGGTTACGCCATAAAAGATCTGGATACCCTGGAAATTTACCTTTTCAGCGCCTACGGGCTGCTTACGGCCAGGGAGGACTTATACGGCAACCGCACCACCTATGCCTATGACATGGATCTGCGCCTGCGGGCGGTGAACACGCCGTCCGGGAAATCCTATGGAATTGCCCTGGACGGGGAGAACCGGATCACGGCCATTACCCTGCCAGACGGCGGCACTGTGTCCTATGCCTATGACGGGGAGGGTAATCTCTCCTCCGTGACCGATCCCGCCGGGGACAGCCTCCGCTTCGAATATGACAGTGCCCACCGCATGACTGCCTGGTATGACGAGAACGGCCACCAGGTGGTGAAAAACACCTACGATGGGGAAGGCCGCGTTATCAAGCAGGAGGATGCGGAGGGCGCAGTGGTCACTCTCTCCTATGAGACCACAGGGGAAGGCCATGCAGGCGTCACCCGTGCCACAGATGCCCTGGGGAATGTGACCCTCTACCACTATGACACCCAGGGTCGTACCACAGGCATTGAATACCCGGATGGCACCAGGGAAGGCCGCTCCTATGATGTCCAGGGGCATCTGTCCGCCGTGACCGACAGACAGGGCGTTACCACCACATACACTTATGATACACAGGGGCACCTGCTCACAGAGACGCGCCAGGACGGCACCCTGCGCCGGTATTCCTATACCGCAGCCGGGCTGCCGGAGACTGTCACGGATTTTGACGGCGCTATGACCCGCTATGTCTATGACGGGAAGAACCGTGTGACCAGCATTACGGATCCGGAGGGCGGCATCACTTCCTATGCCTACGATGTCATGAACCGTGTCACCGGCAGCACGGACCCGGAGGGCCACACCACTTCCTACACCTATGAAGGCAGCGGCGCCTGCCCTGTGTCCATGACGGACGGGGAAGGGAACACCTGGCGCTATACCTATGATGCCATGAACCGTTCCACCAGCGCCACGGATCCGGAGGGCCACACCGCCCGCAGCGCCTACAATGCCAAGGGCTGGAACATAAAAGAGACCGATGCAGAAGGGAACAGCACCATTTATACCTTCGACAAGGCCGGTGCCGTCACCGCCATCACCGACAGGGAGGGCAGCACCAGTTCCTTTGCCTATGACCGGATGAACCGCATGCTCTCCGGGAAGGATCCCCTGGGCAACACCCTGGCCTACACCTATGATGCCAATGGGAATAAGATAACGGAGACCGATGCAGAAGGGAACACCACTTCCTATACCTATGATGCCATGGGCCGGGTGGCCTCCGTCACGGATCCGGAGGGAGGCATTACTTCCTATACCTACGATGCCGCTGGCAGGATCCTCACCGTGACCGACCGGACCGGCGCCGTGACCTCCTGCACCTATGATCTCGTCACAGGGGCAGTGTTGTCCGTGACGGATGCCAGGGGCAGCGTTACCACCTACGAAAACGATGCACTGGGACGTGTGACCCGGATCCTCTATCCGGACGGCTCCAAGGTGTCCTATGCCTATGACAGGCTGGGGCGCGTGGTATCCACCACAGACCAGCTGGGTACCACCACAACCCTTTCCTATGACAGGAATGGCAACCTGGTTTCCATCCGGGAGGGCGGGGACAAGGTTTACATTTATGAATATGACGCCAGGAACCTGCTGGTAAGGACCACCGATCCTCTGGGCGGCGTCTGTGCTTATATCTATGATGGTGCCGGGAACCTGGTCTCTGCCACCAATGAGCTGGGCAGCACCACGGCCTACGCCTATGATGCCCTGGATCGCCTGGTGTCCGTGACGGATGCCCTGGGAGGTGTCCTGTCCTACACCTATGACAAAGAGGACAGGCCTCTGTCCGTGGCCACTCCGGAGGGCAGGCAGACCACTTTCGCCTATGATGCCATCGGCCAGATGACTGCACAGACCGATCCTGCAGGGAACAGAACCACCTACACCTATGACGGCATCAGCCGTCTGCTCTCCGCCGCGGATCAGGAAGGTACAACTGCGGCATACAAATATGATAAAAACAGCCTGCTGGTGGAAGAAACCGATGCCCTGAGCAACGGACATTCCTACACCTATGATAAGGAAGGCCGGGTACTCACCGACACCTACCCCAACGGGGAAAAGGAGACCTGGACGTACCTGCCTACCGGCCAGGCTGCCACCCACACCGACCGCTACGGCGTGCGCACCACCTGCTACTACGATGCCATGGGCCGTGTCACCCTGGCCGTGGACACCGCAGGCAACCGCATGTCCTATGAATATGACGCTGCCGGGAACCTGGTGCGCCAGACCGATGTGCTGGGCCGCAGTGCCCTCTACGGATATGATGCGTATGGCCGTGCCACTTCCGTGACGGATGTGGACGGGGCAGTGACCACCTATGCCTATGAT
Organism: uncultured Acetatifactor sp.; assembly: GCA_910586215.1. GTDB lineage: Bacteria > Bacillota > Clostridia > Lachnospirales > Lachnospiraceae > Acetatifactor. The sequence continues at coordinate 33,679 of CAJUGH010000040.1, forward strand.
GCCTGTGACCGCCTGGTGCAGGTGACGGATCCCGCAGGCAATGTGACCACCTATGCATATGACGCGGCGGGCAACCTGACAGGCCTCACAAAGCCCGGGGAGGCCGCCTACGCCTATACCTACGATGCCTTAAGCCGTCTGTGCGGGAAGGTGGATCCCGAGGGGGCTGCCACGTCCTTCGCCTATGACAGGGACGGCAACCTCACCGCCCATGTGGACGGCAACGGCGTGGAGACCGCCTACGGATACGATGCCCTGGGCCGACTCGTTTCCTACACGGATGGCAATGGCGGCGTGACCGCCTACGCCTATGACACCCGCAGCAGACTGGCTTCCATCACCACCCCGGAAGGGATCACCGAGTCCTACGGCCATGACGCCGTGGGCAACCTGACCAGCGTCACGGACGGTACTGGGGAGACCTGGCGTTATACCTATGACAGACTCTACCGCCTGGTGAGGCAGACATCCCCCCTGGGTGCACAGGAGACCTACACCTATGATAAACATGACGTGGTCACAAGTGTCACGGACGCCCTGGGCGCAGTGACCCTCTATAAGACCAATGCCAACGGCCAGGTGGTGAAACAGACCAACGCCAACGGCGGCGCCTATGTATATGCCTATGACGAGGTGCACAGGCTGTCCTCCGTGACCACCCCCCTGGGCTACCGGACGGAATTCGCCTACAGTGTGGGAAATGACATCCTGGAGGAGACGGACAGCCTGGGCCGTACCACCCGGTATGCCTATGACATCCTCCACAACCTGGTACAGGCTACAGACCCGGAGGGCGGCGTGACCGCCTACGGCTATGACGTGCGGAACAACCGCACCGCCGCCACCAATGCCCTGGGGAATACCTTCACCTTTGCCTACGATAAAGTGGACCGGATGACCACCGTCACAGACCCGG
>CAJUGH010000041.1 GCA_910586215.1 uncultured Acetatifactor sp.
CGCCCGCGGACTATAACCGCCGATCGGGAATTTCACCCTGCCCTGAAGACATCACTACTATTCAATTGTTTAAAAAAGTATAGCATATAGCAAAGAAAAAGTCAAAAGATCTTAGATATTTTATGGGAAAATCGGCTGCATCATTTCACAGAAAATTCAAACTTTTTTTGATGACGGATGGCGGGGAAGAATGTTACAATAAAATAACGGAAAGAATAGGATCATGTTTGTGTTTGTGCCGCTGAAGCGGTGTGATGGGAAGTCTGGCATGAAGTGACAGGTGGTGAGGGAATGGGTGCTTTTGTAGAATTTCAGAAAGTCTATAAGGATTACAATACAGGTGAAGTCACCATAAGGGCACTGAACGATGTGAATTTTGAGATTCAGGAAGGGGAGTTCTGCGTGATTGTAGGGGCTTCCGGTGCAGGGAAGACTACCATCCTGAATATTCTGGGCGGCATGGATACCCTGACAAGCGGAAAGGTGTTCCTGGATGGACAGGAGATATCTGCCTACAACAAAAAGCAGCTCACCAGTTACAGACGCTATGATGTGGGATTCGTGTTCCAGTTCTACAATCTGGTGCAGAACCTTACTGCCCTGGAGAATGTGGAACTGGCAGCCCAGATCTGCAGGGATCCCCTGAATGCAGCCCAGGTGTTGCAGGAAGTAGGGCTGCAGGAGCGGATGGGGAATTTCCCCGCCCAGCTCTCGGGCGGGGAACAGCAGCGGGTGGCCATTGCCAGGGCACTGGCCAAGAACCCGAAGCTTCTGCTGTGTGATGAACCCACAGGCGCCCTGGATTATAACACGGGCAAGGCCGTATTGAAACTCCTCCAGGATACCTGTAGACAAAAGGGCAAGACAGTGGTGGTGATTACCCATAACCAGGCCCTGACTGCCATGGCAGACAGAGTAATCACAGTGAAGAGCGGCACTATCAAGGGCATGGTGAAGAATGAGCACATAGTGAATGTGGAAGAGATTGAATGGTAGAATCCTCTATACGTAGGTGATGTGATGAAGTCTATGATGGGCAGGACAACTTTACGTGAGATTAAGGGAAGCCTTGGACGGTATTTTGCCATACTGGCCATTGTGGCCCTGGGTGTGGGATTTTTTGCAGGACTGAAAGTGACGAAGGACGTGATGGTAGCCTCTGCGGACCAGTATTACAGACAGGAGCAGTTGTATGATTACCGGCTTCTGTCCACACTGGGGTTTGAGGAGACAGACGTGGAAGCCTTTGCCGCCAAAGAAGGGGTAAGGGTTGCGGAAGGTGCATATTCGGCAGACATTATCTGTCTGGACGACTTAGGGAATGCCAATGTGGTAAAGGCCCATTCCCTGACAGAAGGGATCAATGGTGTGGTGCTGCGGCACGGCCGTATGCCGGAAGCGGCAGACGAATGTGTGGTGGACTGCAATTTCTATGGCAAGGATACCATCGGCACCAAGGTCTACCTGGCAGAGGGCAATGACCAGGAAGACCTGGATCATTTCGCCTACCGGGAATATACCATCACGGGTATTGTGCAGTCATCCCTGTACACCCAGTTCGAAAGAGGGAATTCTACCTTGGGAAACGGGCAGGTGAAGGGATTCCTGTATCTGCTGCCGGAAGGCTTCCAGATGGAAGCATATACGGAGATCTATGTCAAATTTGACGAAGATGAAGAGATCTATTCTGATGCCTATGCCAGCTTCATGGATCAGAAAGAGGAACTCTGGGAGTCTTACTGTGAAAAGCAGGGGCAGCGCAGGTTCCAGTCCATCCTGGCCGAAGCTAAGGAAGAATTGGCTGATGCACAGAAGGAACTGGATGAGAAACGTGCGGAGGCGGAGGAGGAGTTTTCTGATGCCAGAAAAGAGCTTCTGGAGGCAGAGCAGGAACTTGCAGATGGGGAGCAGGAACTGGCAGACGGGGAACGGGACCTTGCAGACGGGGAACGAAAGCTTAAGGACGGGGAGGGAGAACTGGCCAGGGCAGCGCAGGAACTGGAGGATGGAGAGAAGACGCTGCAGGAGAAGGAACAGGAACTTCTGGATGCAAAACAGACCATAGCGGACAATGAGGCACTGCTTGCCGAAAAGCGGCAGGAATATGAGAAGGGTATGGCTGATTTTGAGAGTGGGAAGGAGCAGACAGAGTCTGCCAGGAAGGGCCTGGATGCAGGCATGGCCCAGATTGAAGCGGCCCAGGCGCAGTTTGACCAGGGACAGGCGCAGATTGACGGAATGAGGCAGCAGGCGGCATATTTGCAAAGTCTTGGAATTCCGGAGGAGACAGCTAAAGCGGAAGCTTTGCTTCGGTTTGCAGATGCAGCCCAGGTTGAATTGGATGCCAAAAAGGCTGAGGCAGACCTGGAGGGGAAACGCGCCCAGATTGAGGCAGGCTTTAGCCAGCTTGCAGGCGCAGAGGCACAGTTAAACAGCGCTTACATGCAGCTCCAGGATGCGGCAGAGCAGCTATTGGCAGCAGACAATGAGATTGCCAGTGCCAGGGAGGAGATTGCCAGGGGGGAGCAGGAGATTGCCGATGCCTGGCAGGAACTGGAACAGGGAAAGAAGGACCTGGCGAAGGGCAGGCGGGATCTGGAGGAGAGCCGGGAAGAACTGGAGGATGGCAGGAGCGAACTGGAACAGGGGAAGAAGGACCTGGAAGAAGGCAGAAGAGATCTGGAGGACGGCTGGAAGGAATACCGTGACGGTTATGAGGAATTCCAGGAGGAGATCGCCGATGCCCAAGAGGAAATTGCCGATGCACGCCAGGAGATTGCAGACTTGGAAGAGCCAGATACCTATGTCCTTGGCAGGGACACCAATATCGGTTATGTCCTCTTTGAGAATGATTCCAGCATTGTGGACGGGATTGCCAATGTGTTTCCAGTATTCTTCTTCCTGGTGGCAGCCCTGGTATGTATGACTACCATGAACCGCATGGTGGAGGAACAGCGCACCCAGATCGGGGTGCTGAAGGCACTGGGATATGGGGAAGCCGCCATCATGGGGAAATTCCTGTTCTACTCCGGCAGTGCAGCCCTGGTAGGCTGCCTGGGAGGATACTACCTGGGGATCCACTTGTTCCCCCTGGTAATCTGGCAGGCATATGGTATTATGTACCGGCTGGGGGGAATCGTATATGTGTTCCACTGGCCCCTTCTGCTCATTTCCCTGGCAGGGGCACTGGCCTGCTCCATGGGTACCACCTGGGTCTCCTGCAGGCATGAACTGAAGGAAGTGGCAGCAGGGCTGATGCGCCCTAAGTCTCCCAAGGCTGGGAAGAGGGTGTTCCTGGAACGGATTCCCTTCATCTGGAGACGGCTGAAATTTCTCCACAAGGTATCTGTGCGGAATGTGGTGCGGTACAAGAAACGTTTTTTCATGATGGTCATGGGGATCAGTGGATGCAGTGCCCTTCTGGTGACAGGCTTTGGTGTCCAGGACTCCGTGACGGACATTGCCAACCAGCAGTTTGAGCAGATCCAGGTCTATGACATAGGGGTTGTTGTGAGTGACCCTGTGGAGATAGGGACACTTGCCCTGGATGATACCTGGCGGGAGAGCGGGAACCTGGATGGCTTGAGGCAGATCCTGGAACAGGCAGGTGCCACATTCACGGTGGCCTATGAGGATACCCTGGATCTGGTGACGGAGGATGGAACCAAGGCCGTGAACCTGATCGTGGCAGGACAGCCCCAGGAACTTGGCGCTTATATTGACCTGCATACCACAGAGGGAGATCCGGTTGCATATCCGGCTCCGGGGGAGATCGTCCTGTGCAAAAAACTGGCAGAGAGTTATGGCTTATCCCCAGGGGATTCTGTCATCTTGCGGGATGAAGCCAGGAATACGGTACAGGCAGTGGTGTCAGGTGTCTGTGAGAACTATATCTACAATTATGTATATCTGGATATGGCTACCTATGAATCTGCCCTGGGGATGCCGGAATTTAAGAATATATATATCAATCTGCCAGAGGACACGGACTGTCATGAACTGGGAGCGGCAGTTATGAAACTGGAGGAAGTGGCTTCTGTCACCGTAAATGCAGATACCAAGGCACGTTTTTCCAGCATGATGAGCAGTATGGATTACATTGTGGTAGTAATCATTGCCTGTGCAGGTGCCTTGGCCTTTATCGTACTCTACAATCTGAACAACATCAACATCACGGAACGGATCCGGGAGATTGCAACCATCAAGGTGCTGGGATTCTACAGACAGGAGACGGCACGCTACGTATTCCGGGAGAACACGGTACTGACAGCCATTGGCTGCGGACTGGGACTGATACTGGGGAAACTGCTGCATCTGTATGTGATGCATGAGGTGAATGTGGATATGGTATCCTTCCATGTGAAAATAGATCCATCGGGATATCTGTTCAGTGTACTTTTCACCTTCCTGTTTAACTGGGTGGTGAACAGGATGATGTCCGGGAAACTGGAGCGGATCAATATGGCAGAGTCACTGAAGTCCGTTGACTAGTACAACACATTTTTCGTTGTACTAGGAGGGAACGCAGGGACTGCTCCCCACGTCTACAGGGCTTCACAGGCGATGCCTTTGCCGTCCAGGTACTTTGCCAGGGCCTTGTCCCAGATCATGTCCGGTTCCTTTGAGGGGACGAAAGTCTGGTAGGCCGTGCCGGTGGTGAGTACGGCCTTGGAACCGTCATAGCGGATATTCAGCACCAGGGCCTTGACCAGGGAGGGATCCACATCACAGCCGGATCTGGCAAGGAGCGCTCTGGCCTTCTCGGGATGCAGGTGCAGGACGAACCGGAAGAACAGGGGGGTGCGTTTTCCCCTGATTAGGTTGTAACACAGCCCTTTCAGATCACACCAGGGACGCAGTTCAAGGTCCGGATGGACAGAAGGGGCCTCCTCCGGGTTCCCGTTCTGGAAGAATTCCCGGTTGGTGTGGCCGTCAATATGATATGTGCAGGCCATGCCGATCACAGCCTCCTCCAGCAGGAAAATGTCGAAGGTATCTGTGATCAGAAGATGGTTCATGAAGGTCTTCATGGAAGAAACCTGTAGTGCAGTCATGGCGTGAATGCTCCTTTTTGGTTATAAATCCGTGCAAAAACTTTCCATCCAGTATAGCAGATCAAGGGACTTTCTTCAACGTCATCCTGCATATTTTCTATATATTTCCGCATATTTTTGTTTACAAGGGCTACCTCGTTTGCTATAATAGCAATATTCATACGCATACCGGAGGAAGGACATGAGGCAACGGCGTCTTTAGAAGGCAACGTTGCCTTTTTTGAAAAACGTACAGGGATTCACATATTTTTGTATGCCTTTTCCGGACAGGATGGTAGTTGCTATTCCGTTTTTTTTACGGAGTGCGTCTGCTGCTGTGAACAGCTTGACCGTGAACAGTAACGATATTCTGTCTGTGTGGTATGGATGTATGGAAAGGAGGAGGAATTATGAGAAGAAAAATGTTATCGCTGATGCTGTCTGCGGCCATGGTGGCTTCTGTGCTTACCGGCTGTGGTTCTGATGACGGCACTGGCAGCAGCACCCCTGTGGACGGATCCCAGGCAGAATCCCAGGGGGGTGAGGAACAGGGGGATGGTCAGGAGACAGGAGGAGAGGGAGAACTGCACCTGCTGTATTCCAGCGAGGTCAGTACCTTAAATTACCTGAAGACCAGTTCCATATCGGAGATGGAGATCCCGGCGAACACCATTGACACGCTGGTGGAGACGGATAACAAGGGAAACCTGGTGCCAGCCCTTGCCACAGAGTGGTCCCAGGATGGCCTGGTATGGACATTCAAACTCCGGGAAGGTGTCAAGTGGATCGACCATACAGGAGCAGAAGTGGCGGAGGTCACAGCCCAGGATTTTGTGGATGCCATGAAGTACCAGCTCACACCGGAGTATGAGGCAGCCAATGCCAGGAATTTCTTCGGGGTGATTGCCAATGCCGAGGAGTATTACATGGGACTGGTAGGCTCCGATGAGGAGGGCAATACCTATGAACCTATTGACTTCTCGGAAGTGGGTGTGAAAGCAGTGGATACCTATACCCTGGAGTACACCCTGGCAGGGGAAGTACCCTATTTCCTGTCATCCCTGGTGTACGTCACTTACATGCCGGCATACGGGCCTTTGCTTGAGGAGAAGGGGGCATCTTTTGCCACTGCAGCCGACAGCATGTACTATTGCGGGGCGTATTATCTGTCAGAGTATGAACCCCAGGTGAGGCAGGTGCTCACCAGGAATCCGCTTTACTGGGATGCAGAGCATGTCTATATCACCAGGATCAACAGTGTATACAATGCAGAGAAGGCAACCCTGGCACCGGAGATGGTGAAACGCGGTGAGATTGATGAGGCCTCCATCGGTGCGGACATCCTGGATGACTGGCTGGCAGGGGACCAGACCAAGGATCTGGTGAGCAAAGAGAGGCCCAGCACGGATGTATCTTATTTTTACTGCTTTAATTTCAACCCTGCTTTTGGGGAGGAGTACGAGCCGGAGAACTGGAAGAAAGCTGTGAACAATGAGAATTTCAGACAGGCAGTGATGGCCGCCATGAACAGACGCAACCCCATGGCCATCAATGAGCCGAATGATCCGGAGCAGTATATCCAGAATACCATCACGCCGGCTACCTTTACCGTGAACGCCAGCGGGGTGGACTATGTAGACCTGGGCGCGTTCCAGGAGATTGTGGGCAGCGACAGCTTTGATGAGACAGCAGCGGCTTCCTACAGGGATGCCGCCAGGACAGAACTGGCAGCAGAGAACGTTACTTTCCCTGTGAAAATGCTGGTGAAGTATAATCCCAATGTGTCCAACTGGGATAAGGAATGTGCTGTGCTGGAGCAGCAGATCGAAGGCGTCCTGGGAGCAGACTTTATTGACATCATTGTGGAGGCAGGCCCTTCTGAGTCTTTCCTTACTGTGAGAAGGGAAGGCAATTATGCGTTCTTGAAATGTAACTGGGGTGCAGACTACGCGGATCCTGAGACCTGGACAGACCCGTTCTACCAGGCAGAAGGATCAGACGGATACAAATATGCGTTCCTAAGGACTGCCATCAGTGAGAATACTGCGGCGGCAGATACGGTGAAGGAGTATTTCGGACTGGTGGAAGCTGCCAAGGCCATAACGGCAGATGCCCAGAAGGATGAGAGGTATGATGCCTTTGCCAAGGCAGAAGCTTATCTGATTGACCACGCCCTGGTCATCCCTTACGGGATCTCTGTGAGTGATTACATTGCCACCAGGCTGAATGTGTTTGAGGGACAGTATGCGTCCTGCGGCACAGTACCCAATCTCCGTTACAAAGGACACCACCTGCTGGATCATTTCGTGTCCCTGGAGGAGTATAACAAGAATCTGGAGAACCAGTGAGGAATCTGGCTGGTGTGTGAGAACAGCCGGATCCGACGGATGAATAAGCTGCCAGGCCTTTTGGACACAGGCCTGGCAGTATATGCAGATAAAAAGGATGATGCAAGACAATGCTCAAATACCTGACTAAGAGAATTCTACGTTCCTTCCTGACGCTGGCCATCATTATCACGGTTGTCTTCGTGCTGATGCGGCAGATGCCCATAGAAGGATATTTTGATAATTTTGACAAGCTCACGGAGGAACAGATTCAGGTGGGCCTTAGGGGCATGGGACTGCTAGATCCCATGCCTGTCCAGATAGTCAATTTTTTTAAGCAGCTTCTCGCAGGGGATCTGGGAATGTCCAGGAGATACCGGGCCAATGTGCCGGTGGCAGATATCCTGTCCACCAAGATCCCGGTGTCTGTGAAGCTAGGTTGTCTCTCCATACTGGTGTCCCTGGCAGTGGGGCTTCCCATGGGAACTTTCATGGCCAGGTACAAGGGAAAATGGTTTGACAAGCTGGGGACATTGTTTATCGTATTTATCCAGGCAGTTCCCGCAGCCGTTTACTTTCTGTTCATACAGCTCTACGGCAGCGTGTGGCTGAAAGTGCCCCTGCTGTTCGACCCATCGAAACCGGCCTGCTGGATCCTTCCAGTGTTCTCTATGTCCCTGGGTAATATCGCTTATTATGGCATGTGGCTGCGGCGCTATATGGTGGATGAGAGCACCAAGGATTATGTGAAACTGGCCACGGCAAAAGGCCTGTCCCAGAACAAGATCATGGTGCGGCATATCTTCCGGAATGCCTTTGTGCCTATGATCCAGTATCTGCCCACCTCCTTCCTGAATACAGTCATTGGCTCCATCTACATAGAGTCCCTGTACTCCATTCCCGGCATGGGCGGCCTGCTGGTGGATGTGATTAAAAAACACGACAACAACATGGTGCAAGCTATTGTGCTGCTGTACGCCACTGTGGGGGTCATTGGCCTGCTGCTGGGTGATATCCTGATGACGGTCATTGATCCCAGGATCAGCCTGGGCGGGAAGGGGGGCGGAAGATAATGTGGTCTGTGAAGAATAAAATGGCAGAGAAGCTGGAAGGCAGTGTGGAGGCACATGTGAAGCAGCAGACAGGGCAGATGCCGGAAGCAGACTTGTTTGTCCTGGCCGGTGGGGACAGGGAGGACCAGGAGAGGACGGGATACAGCAATTATTCCTACTGGCACAGCACCCTGCAGGCTTTTGGGAAGAACAGGGTGGCGGTTTTTCTGGTGTTTGTGATTGCCGGAATCCTGCTGTTTACCTTTATACAGCCCCTGTTGCCAGGACAGTATGATCCCAATATGGTGAACAATGATCCTTCCGGGATGCAGTACCGGAATGTGCCTCCTGGTTCCCAGTTCTGGTTCGGCACCAACTCCATCGGCCAGGACCTGTGGGCCAGGATCTGGGCCGGCACCAGGAATTCCCTGTTCATCGGTTTTGCAGTGGCCGGAATCGAGGCTTTTGTGGGCATTGTGGCCGGGGTGCTCTGGGGCTATGTGCGGAAACTGGATGCCCTGTTCACGGAAATCTATAATGTACTGGACAATATTCCACAGACCATTGTATTGATCCTGATCTCCTATATCTTGAAGCCTGGGGTGAAGACTTTGATCTTCGCCATGTGTCTCACTGGCTGGATCCAGATGGCCAGGTTTATCCGCAACCAGGTGCTGATGCTTAGGGACCGGGAATATAATCTGGCTTCCCGGTGTGTGGGAACCCCCACCCGGAAGGTGGTGGTGCGCAATCTCCTGCCTTACCTGGTGTCGGTGATCATGCTCCGCATGGCCCTGTCCATTCCGGGTGCCATCGGCAGTGAGGTGTTTGTCACTTACATCGGGCTGGGACTGCCACTTAATATTCCCAGCCTGGGGAACCTGATCAATGAGGGACGCGCACTGATGATGAGTGCAACACTGCGCTACCAGCTGCTCTTTCCCACGATTATCGTGTCTGTTGTGACCATCTCCTTTTATATCATTGGGAATGCGTTCTCGGATGCGGCAGATCCGAAGAATCATGTATGAGGCACCGGATAAAGCAGGGAAGGTGAGAAGGTTCTGCCTTGGATACAGTAGTTCCCAGGCTGGCAGGCCGGGGGTGTAGGAGAGTGTGGATATGGACAAAAAATTGATCTTACAGGCAAAAGATGTGGTGGTGAAATTCGACCTGCGGGGAAGGGTACTGACTGCGATCAGGGGAGCCTGCCTGGATGTGTATGAGGGAGAGACCCTGGCCATTGTAGGGGAGTCCGGCTCCGGGAAATCCGTATTTTCCAAGACATTCAACGGTCTGAACGACAAGAACTGTTTCGTAGAAAAGGGGGAAATTCTCTATAAGGGAAGGGACCTGGCAAAGTTCCGGAAGGAGAAGGACTGGATGCAGATCCGTGGAAAGGAGATTTCCATGGTCCTCCAGGAACCTATGACCAGCCTGAATCCACTGAAGACCATAGGAGACCAGATCTGTGAAGCTGTAACCACCCGGTCCCCCCGGCTGTCCAAAAGGGAGGCCCGCCAGGAGACCCTGCAGTACCTGGCAGATGTGGGCATTCCAGATGTGGAGCGGCGGTATAAACAGTATCCCCATGAGTTTTCCGGCGGTATGCGCCAGAGAGTGGTGATAGCCACGGCCATTGCCTGCAAGCCCCAGATCCTGATCTGTGATGAACCCACCACTGCCCTGGATGTGACCATCCAGGCCCAGATCCTGGATGTGATCCGGCGGATGAAGGAGAAGTACAACCTTACCGTGATATTCATCACCCATGACCTGGGGGTGGTGGCCAATGTGGCAGACCGGGTGGCAGTGATGTATGCAGGGGATATTGTGGAGATCGGCACCGCGGAGGAGATCTTCTATGATCCCCGCCATCCCTACACCTGGGCCTTGTTGTCCTCCATGCCCCAGCTGGGGGAGAGGGGGGAGGAATTGTTCTCCATCAAGGGGACACCGCCCAATCTGTTTAAGGAGATAATAGGGGATGCCTTTGCACCCAGGAATCCCTATGCCTTGAAAATCGATTATGTACAGGAACCGCCCTATTTTGAGGTATCGAAGACCCACCGGGCCAAGACCTGGCTGTTGGATCCCAGGGCGCCGAAGGTGGAGCCACCCAGTGTGATAAGGGGTCTTAGGAATCTGCAGCCGGTGCTTCCCGGGGATATGTAAACACCGGAAGGAAAGAGTTTGCAGTATGAAGATAGAAGAAAAGGAAGTCCTGCTGGATGTGCAGGACCTAGAGGTATCCTTTGGCAGCGGCAGGAAAAAATTCCAGGCTGTGAAGGGAGTCAGTTTCCAGATCTACAAGGGCGAGACTTTCGGACTGGTGGGAGAATCCGGTTCCGGGAAGACCACTATCGGACGGACGATCATGCGGATCTATCCTGCTTCCGGGGGCAGAATTGTCTACAAGGGGGAGCAGATCAATGGCAGGATACCGCCCAGGCTGGATAAGCAGATCACCAGGCAGATCCAGATGATTTTCCAGGATCCCACGGCTTCCTTGAACGAACGGGCCAAAGTGGACTATATTGTCAGTGAGGGACTGATGAACATGGAAAAACTTACCCGTATGGAGAGACGGGAACGGGTGGAGAAGGCCCTGCTTGCCGTAGGACTGCTGCCAGAATTCGCCAGCCGTTTTCCCCATGAATTTTCAGGTGGCCAGAGACAGCGTATCGGTATTGCCAGGGCCCTTGTGATGGGACCCGAGTTTGTCATAGCAGATGAACCCATCTCAGCCCTGGATGTGTCAATCCGTGCCCAGGTGCTGAATCTTCTGGCAAAGCTTCAGAAGGAAAGGGGACTGACATATCTCTTCATAGCCCATGACCTGTCCGTGATGCAGGTGATCAGTGACCGGATCGCCGTGATCGAGCATGGCAGGCTGGTGGAACTGGCACCTACGAAAACGCTGTTCTCCCATCCCCTGCACCCTTATACCAGGGCGCTTTTAAGTGCAGTGCCCATTCCAAGCCCTGCCATAGAGCGCAGGAAGCAGGTACTGGTCTATGAGGAAAGTATCCATGATTATGCTGTGGATAAACCGAGGTGGATCCAGATAGAGGAGGGACATTTTGTGCTGGCCAATGGCCGGGAGGAGGAAGCATACCGGAAGCTGCTGGATGCCAGATAAAAAGCTTTACAAGACACAGCCAGTATGTTAATATATCTAGTAATGAAAACTATATGAAACGGAAATGAAAAACCTGCCATTCTGTTTCAAAGAATAGATTTTGTGTTTTTGGTAAAAATCTATCATACCAGATAAGGAGAACATACTATGGGCTATAAAATAGTGGTGGACAGCTGTTGTGAACTTCCGGAGAACTTCCTTAAGGATGACCGGTTTGAACGGGTACCTCTGGGACTGGAGGTGGGCGATTACCAGGTATGGGATGATGAGGACTTTGATCAGGCAGAATTCTTGAAGCAGGTGGCAGCTTACCCCAAATGTCCCAAGTCTTCCTGCCCATCCCCGGAGCGTTTCCTGGAGGCATACCATGTGGAGGCAGAACGTGTGTATGTGGTGACACTCTCCTCTAAGCTCAGTGGAAGCTACAACAGCGCCAGGCTGGGGAAGAAACTCTACCTGGAAAAATATGGGGAGAAGCAGATCCATGTGGTGGACTCGGAGTCAGCCAGCGGCGGGGAGGCGCAGCTGGCCTTGAAGCTGATGGAACTGGAGGAGAGCGGACAATATAGCTTCCAGGAGATTGTGGAACAGATTGAGAGATACCGGGACAGCGTACAGACTTATTTTGTGCTGGACAATCTGGAAACCCTGCGGAAGAACGGGAGGCTGTCTGGTGTGAAGGCCCTGGTGGCATCTACCTTGAGCATTAAGCCGGTGATGGGGGCAACCAAGGGGGAGATCATCCAGAGAAGCCAGACCATCGGGATCAAGAAAGCCCTGGGCAGGCTCTCGGACCTGGCGGCGGCAGAGGTGAAGGAGCCAGGGGAGCGCAGGCTCATCATCACCCATTGTAATGCACCTGAGAGGGCGGAGCAGGTGAAGCAGATGATCCTGGGAAAGGCGTCCTTTAAGGAGTGCATCATCATGGATACCCGGGGCATCAGCAGCATGTATGCCAATGACGGCGGGGTGATCGTGACCACATAAGGAACCTGTTTACAATGACAAGGCAGCATTAGGAGCAGGCCCATCTATAGAGGACATAGGCCTGGACCAGGAAGATGGCAGGCAGTCCATATCTGAAATACCAGTGTCTTGTCTTGTGGCGGAAGCGGTGCATTCCCAGGGTGCATCCCAAAGCCCCGCCCAGCAGTGCGGTGAGAAAAAGAGAAGCCTCCGGAATGCGCCAGGCACCCCGGATGGCTCTTTTTTTGTCTACACCCATGATCACATAGCCGGTCACATTGAGGACAGCCAGATAGAGTAGTATGGGCATATATTCGTTCATGTCTGCAACCTCATTTCTAGATAGAAAGCCCTTGCAGCTGGAAACGATGTCATTCCAGACGTCAGAACATCTCGTTTACCTGATCCCCCAGTTTCATGGCCCTGACCTTACAGGAGAGTCCGAACAGATTGATGAACCCTTCCGCATCATGATGGTCATACAGGTCCCCGGTGGTGAAGGAGGCAATGCTTTCATTGTATAAGGAGTACGGGGAAGTGGTGCCTGCCTTGATGATATTGCCCTTGTAGAGCTTGAACTTCACTTCGCCGGTGACATACTCCTGGGTCTTCTCGATGAAGGCCTGCTCTGCCAGACGTAAGGGTGTGAACCATTTACCCTCATATACCAGGCTGGCAAAGCGGCTGCCCATTTCCTTCTTCATGGCATAGGTGTCACGGTCCAGGATCAGTTCTTCTAACTGGTGGTGGGCTTCCATCAGGATGGTGCCGCCCGGGGTCTCATACACACCCCTGGACTTCATACCCACTACCCGGTTCTCCACAATGTCAATGATACCGATACCGTGTTTTCCACCCAGTTCATTTAAGGCAGAAATGATCTCAGACACCTTCATGGATTTGCCGTTCAGGGAGATGGGAACCCCCTTTTCAAAAGTCATGGTCACATATTCGCCCTCATCGGGAGCCTTCTCCGGGGTGGTACCCAGTACCAGCAGATGCTCAAAATTCGGCTCATTGGCAGGATCCTCCAGTTCCAGGCCCTCATGGCTGATGTGCCAGATATTGCGGTCCCGGCTGTAGGAAGAGTCTGCAGAGAAGGGAAGATGGATCCCGTGTGCTTTACAGTATTCGATCTCGGATTCCCGGGAATCCATGGTCCACTTGTCATTCCTCCAGGCAGCGATGATCTTGATATCAGGGGCCAGGGCCTTGATCCCCAGTTCAAAGCGGATCTGGTCATTGCCCTTTCCAGTGGCTCCGTGACAGATGGCGGTAGCACCCTCCTTCCTGGCGATCTCCACCAGCTTTTTGGCAATCAGGGGGCGTGCCATGGAGGTTCCAAGCAGATATTTGTTCTCATAGACAGCGCCTGCCTGGACGCAGGGCACGATATAGTCGTCACAGAATTCGTCAATGACATTTTCAATGTAGAGCTTGGATGCGCCGCAGAACTTCGCCCGCTCCTCCAGGCCGTCCAGTTCCTCTGCCTGTCCGCAGTCCACGCAGACGCAGATGACCTCGTAATCATAATTTTCCTTCAGCCAGGGAATGATGGCGGTGGTGTCCAGACCACCGGAATAAGCCAGAACAACTTTATCTTTCATATCAGCCTCCGTTTATGTTATGTAATGTATCACACACTATACAACATAAGTCATACAAATGCAAGGGTAATTCTGAATAAATTATTCCGGGAAATGTATAAAACATGGATCAATATGCATGAAAATGCATAAAATAAGAATAATATGCATAAAAATAAAAAAGTAGTGGACATTTGCCGAAAAAGTGGTATGATGACATAGGAATTGTTGTACAGGCTGGGTCAAGGGCCTGCCGGGAACAGATCCGGCAGGAAACAATACAAAAAAAGGTTGCTGTGAACGGAGTAGGCAGGAACCGGAAAAAGAGGTTGATATGATCAAGGCAGGGATTATCGGAGCCACCGGGTATGCAGGCGGGGAACTGGTGCGCATTCTCACGGGTCACAGCAAAGTGCAGATCGTCTGGTATGGCTCTAAAAGTTACATAGACCAGAAATATAGTGATGTGTACCGGAACATGTTTCAGATTGTAGAGGACGTGTGCCGGGATGACAACCTTCTGGAACTGGCGAGGCAGGTGGATGTGATATTCACTGCCACACCACAGGGATTCCTGGCGGGCCTGCTCACAGAGGAGATTCTATCCAAAGTGAAGATCGTGGATCTGTCCGCAGACTACCGCATCAAGGATGTGGCAGTGTATGAAAAGTGGTATGGGATCGAGCATAAGTCGCCCCAGTTCATACAGGAGGCAGTCTATGGACTGTGCGAGGTGAACCGGGGGCAGATTACCTCGGATACCCGTCTGGTGGCTAATCCGGGGTGCTACACCACCTGTTCCATCCTGACAGCTTATCCCCTGGTGAAGGAGGGGCTGATTGATGGGAACACCTTGATCGTGGATGCCAAGTCAGGGACTTCCGGCGCAGGCCGGGGGGCAAAGGTGGCGAACCTGTTCTGTGAGGTCAATGAGAATATGAAGGCATACGGGGTGGCCAGCCACAGGCATACCCCGGAGATTGAGGAACAGCTTGGTTATGCAGGGAACTGCCAGGTGACAGTGAGCTTTACCCCCCACCTGGTGCCCATGAACAGGGGGATTCTGGTGACGGAATACGCTTCCCTTCGCCGGAAGCCGGACGGAAGTCTTCCTTCCTATGAAGAGATCCGGGCAGCTTATGAGAAGTATTACGCACAGGAGAAATTTGTGCGCCTGCTGGAGAAGAATATCTGCCCGGAGACCCGGTGGGTGGAAGGCAGTAATTATGTGGATGTGAATTTTGTGGTGGAGGAGCGCACAGGACGGGTGATCCTGATGGGAGCACTGGACAATCTGGTGAAAGGGGCAGCCGGACAGGCCGTACAGAACATGAACCTGCTCTTTGGTCTGAAGGAGAGCGAAGGGCTGGAACTGGTGCCCTGCTATCCATAAAAGGAAGGGCTGTAGACTTGGAAGGATGTCCCCTGGAAGGGGCAGGGAGGGATCGGAATGGATACAAAGGCATATACCATAAAACCTATGGAAGAGTCCGATTATGAGGGGCTGAAGGCCCTGTGGATGACCATCCGGGGCTTCGGGATCCGCAGCCTGGACGACTCCAGGGAAGGGGTGGAGAAGTTCCTTTGCAGGAATCCGGGGTGCAGCGTGGTGGCCCTGGGAGAGGATGGCAGCGTGGTGGGCGGTATCCTCTGCGGCCACGATGGCAGGCGGGGATGTCTCTACCATGTGTGTGTGCGGGAGGATTACAGGCGTCTGGGAATCGGCAAGGCCATGGTGGTACACTGCATGCAGGTCCTGCAGCAGGAGGGGATCAACAAGGTCAGCCTCATTGCTTTCACCAAGAATGATGTGGGCAATGCCTTCTGGAACTGTATGGGCTGGACCAGGCGGGGGGATCTGAACTATTATGATTTCACCTTGAATGAGGAGAATATCACGGCGTTTAACCAGTGAAGGGGAGGAATTAGGAAGATGGGCATTCTAAAAACAGTGGAAGGCGGCGTGACCGCAGCAAAAGGTTTTGAGGCGGCTGGGGTGGAGGCAGCCGTGAAATATCAGAATAGGAAGGACATGGCGCTGGTCTACAGCGCTACGCCCTGCAAGGTGGCGGGGGTCTTCACCTCCAATGTGGTGAAGGCAGCCCCTGTGGTGTGGGACCAGAAGATCGTGGCTTCCGCCCCTTATGTCCAGGCCGTGGTGGTGAATTCCGGCATAGCCAACGCCGGCACGGGCACCCAGGGCATGGACTGCTGCAGGCAGGAGGCAGCGTGCGCAGGGGAAGCGCTGGGCATTCCCCCGGAAGCAGTGCTGGTGGCTTCCACCGGGGTCATTGGCAAGCAGATGCCTGTGGAGAGGCTGCAGGAAGGGATCCGAAAGCTGGCGGCGGCCAAAAGTGCCTCCCTGGATGCCGGGCTGGATGCCGCCAGGGCCATCATGACCACAGATACGGTACACAAGCAGATTGCGGTGCAGGTAGAGATCGGCGGCAGGGAAGTAACCCTGGGTGGCATGTGCAAGGGTTCCGGCATGATCCATCCCAACATGTGTACCATGCTGGCCTTTGTGACCACAGATGCCAATATCTCCAAGGAAATGCTCCAGAAGGCCCTCAGTGCAGACGTGGTGGATTCCTTCAATATGATCTCCGTGGACGGGGACACTTCCACTAACGATACCCTGCTGGTGCTGGCGAACGGCCTGGCAGGCAATGAGGAGATTACCGGGGAAGGACCGGACTACCACACATTCTGCGAAGCCCTTCACCAGATTACCACCTATCTGGCCAGGAAAATGGCAGGAGATGGGGAGGGGGCCACGGCACTTTTTGAGACAAAGGTAGTGGGGGCTGCTACCAGGGAAGAGGCACGCATCCTGGCCAAGTCGGTGATTTGCTCCTCCCTGACCAAGGCTGCCATCTTCGGACACGATGCCAACTGGGGCCGCATCCTGTGTGCCCTGGGTTATTCTGGTGTGATCTTTGACCCGGAGCATGTGGATCTCTATTTTCAGGACAAAGAGAGGCGTATCCACATTTACGGGAATGGAGTGGGCCAGGATTACAGCGAGGAGGAGGCCACGAAGATTTTGTCTTCGCCGGAGGTTACGGTGCTGGTGGATATGCACATGGGCACCCAGGAGGCCACGGCCTGGGGCTGTGACCTAAGCTATGAGTATGTGCGGATCAACGCGGATTACAGGAGCTGAGAATACAGACCCTGGCAGGACAGGGGGCAGGGGAGAAAATAGGTTACTGTTCACAGGTGCTATCGCGAGGCGTTTTCACGCGCTTTTTGCGTGACAAACCCGAGACTGTCTCGCGCCAAAACGCCTGTACTTGGCGTTTTGTGTGCATAGTTGCTGTGAACGGCATGGTTGTGGACAGTAACGAAAATAGTAGAAAGGAAATTTCCCATGGAAAAAGACATGCAGGCAGTGTTACAGAAAGCGGAAGTCCTTATCGAGGCCCTTCCCTATATCCAGCGGTTCAACCGCAAGATTATCGTGGTCAAGTACGGCGGCAGCGCCATGAGCAATGAAGAACTACAGAAAAATGTGATCAAGGATGTAACCCTTCTTAAACTGGTGGGATTCAAACCCATCATTGTCCATGGCGGTGGAAAGGAGATCAGCCGCTGGGTGGGGAAAGTGGGAAAAGAAGCCCGCTTTGTGAACGGACTCAGGGTCACGGATGAAGAGACCATGGAGATCGCCGAGATGGTGCTGAACAAGGTGAACAAGGACCTGGTGTCCATGGTTCAGGAGCTGGGGGTCAAGGCCGTGGGAATCAGCGGCAAGGATGGCGGCCTGCTGCAGGTGGAGAAAAAATATGCAGACGGCCAGGACATCGGTTATGTGGGGGAGATTACCGGCGTGAATCCCAAGGTGCTCTATGACCTGCTGGAGAAGGATTTCCTGCCCATTGTGGCGCCTATCGGCCTGGACGGGAATTTCCAGACTTACAATATTAATGCCGATGATGCCGCCTGTGCCATTGCCAGGGCCGTGAAGGCCGAGAAACTGGCTTTTCTCACGGACATTGAGGGCCTCTACCGGGATATTAGCGACAAGGGTTCCTTTATCTCCCGGCTCACGGTTTCCGAGGCTGAGGAACTGGTCAATGGGGGCTATATTGGAGGCGGTATGCTGCCCAAGTTGCACAATTGCACTTCCGCGGTGAAAAACGGGGTCAGCCGGGTCCATATCCTGGACGGACGCGTGCCCCACTGCCTGCTGCTGGAGATCTTTACCAAACAGGGTATTGGCACAGCCATCATTGCCGATGATGACAACCTGGCCCTGGGGACCAGGCGGGACCAGTTCTGCCCGGAAAACTGAAGACGGCTATTTCCAGGCGCAAATGGGCCGGGCCAAGGGACCCGTTTGTGCCGCTGCCTGCAAAGCCAAAGGGGGCTGTCTGACGGGCCTGACGAAGGAGACGGTGAAAGTGCTATGGAGAATAGGAGAGAGGGGAATGCCACCATGGATATGAAAGCCATCATAGAGCAGGCAGAGAGAGACCTGCTCCACACATACAACCGGTACCAGATTGTGCTAGATCACGGGGATGGAATGTACCTCTATGACTGTGAGGGCAGGAAATACCTGGACTTCTGTGCGGGGATTGCCGTGTTTGCCTTAGGGTACGGCAACGAGGAATACAACAATGCCCTAAAGGGCCAGATTGATAAGCTGATCCACACGTCCAATTACTATTATAATGTGCCTGCCGTGGAGGCGGCCCGGAAGCTGAAGGCAGCCTCCGGCATGGACAGGGTGTTTTTCACCAATTCGGGGGCAGAGTCCAATGAGGGTGCCATCAAGGCAGCCAGGAAATACGCTTACCGGAAGGACGGACGGACAGATCATGAGATCATTGCCATGAACCATTCTTTCCATGGCAGGACCATGGGGGCCCTGGCGGTGACAGGCAATGCCCATTACAGGGAGGCATTTGAACCATTGATCGGCAATGTACGATTTGCCGAGTATAACGATTTTGACAGTGTGCAAAGCTGTGTGACTGACCGCACCTGCGCCATTTTGCTGGAACCTGTGCAGGGGGAGGGAGGGCTTGTGCCTGCCAGGTCAGATTTCTTGAGGAACCTCAAGGCTCTCTGCCAGGAGAGGGATATCCTGCTGATCTTCGATGAAGTGCAGTGCGGCATGGGCAGGACGGGATACATGTATGCCTGGCAGCGCTATGGGGTGAAGCCGGACATTATGACCACGGCCAAGGCCTTAGGCTGCGGTGTGCCTGTGGGGGCATTTCTCATGACAGAGCATGTGGCAGCCGCCTCCCTGGAAGCCGGGGACCACGGCACTACCTACGGTGGGAACCCCCTTGCCTGTGCCGCTGTGGAAAAAGTGCTTGATTTATTTGAAAAGCACCATATAATAGAACATGTAAGGGAGGTGGCCCCTTATCTGGAACAGCGCCTGGAGGAAGTGAAGGACAGGCATGGCTGCATCCGGGAGCGCAGGGGGGCAGGCCTTATGCAGGGCCTGGTATTCGACAGGCCGGTGCGGGACATCATCAGTGCCGCCATGGAGCGGGGACTGATCCTGATCAATGCCGGCGCCAACATTATCCGTTTTGTGCCTCCCCTTATTGTCACAAAAGAGAATGTGGATGAGATGATCTCCATACTGGAGGAAAGTATTTGACCCGCAGCCGTCAAGGGGGCGCCATGCGGGATGGGGAATGATGGCCCGCCAGAGCGGGCAGGGAGTGGATGTATGCATTTTAGGAAGAGAATTGCCGCAGTGACAGCCGTGGTAGCCATGGCTGCCGCTGTTTTATATGGGAGTACCCGGGAGATAGCAGTTCCGGACGAGGACACAGGAGGCGGCCTGTCCTGGTTCAGGGAGAATAAGGAGACGATTTATTTCTGGTATTCCGATGAGAATATGACGAATTTTATCAACAGTGCAGCGGTATCCTTCGGGGAGAGGGAGAATGTCCGTGTGATCCCGGTACACATTTCAGACAGCGAGTACCTGGAAGCGCTGAATCAGGCGTCCCTGTCCGGCAAACAGGTGCCGGATGCCTATATTGTGAGCCATGAATCCCTGGAGAAGGCTTATCTGGCAGGGCTGGCCTCCCAGATAGAGGATGTGTCAAAAGTCTGCAACCAGGATCATTTTCCGGAGGCAGCGCTGAGTGCGGTGTCCTATGAGGGGAAACAGGTGGCTTACCCCCTTTCCTTTGAGACAAGCGCTCTGGTGTACAATGAGACTTACCTGGGGCTGTGGGCAGAGCAGAGCGCCAGGAGGGAGTTGTCTGGTGCCAATGATGAGGAGGGAATCGAGGGAGATCCGGATGCTGTCATAGATGAGACACAGCTTGCGGCAAAGAGCCAGGAATATATGGACAAGGCCATCCCCGGCACTGTGGATGACATCCTGGACATTGCCAATACCTTCGATGTGCCGGAGGGCGTGGAAGGGGTGATGAAATGGGATGTGTCAGACATTTTCTACAATTACTGGATTGTGGGTAATTACATGATTGTAGGCGGGGATGCCGGGGATGATGCGGCCCAGGTCAATATCAACAATCCGGAGACCATCCAGTGCCTGGAGGTCTATAAGGCCTTGAACCAGTTCTTCTTTATCGAGTCGGATACGGTGTCCTATGAATCAGTGATCCAGGATTTTATGGAAGGGAAGACCGTATTTACCATCGCCACAACGGATGTGGTGGCCAGGCTGGCCCAGGCAAGGGCAGAGGGAACCCTGGGGTTTGAGTACGGGATCTGCCTGATGCCGGAGGTAAGTCCCGAACTGGCCAGCCGTTCCATGTCCGTGACCCAGACAGTGGCCATAAACGGGTATTCTTCCAACAAGGAACTGGCCAACCGCTTTGCCGCTTTCCTGGTGGATGAGTGTGCGGATACCCTCTATGAGAGGACGGGCAAGGTATCAGCCAACCGCAATGCGGAAGCGGACAATGGGGCTTTGCAGATCTTCAAGCAGGAATACGCAGGGAGCATTCCGCTGCCGAAACTGATGGAGACGGGGAATTTCTGGCTGCGCCTGGAGAGGCTGTTTTTCAGTGTATGGAATGGGGCAGACACAGCCACGCTGGTACAGGAACTGGCAGACCAGATCAGCAGACAGCTTGGGAATTAAAAAGCGTGCATATTTTACCAATCACAGGATACACTTTTAGTACATGGATACCGGGCTGGGAAAGGAATGGGCTTGTACCAGCACCGGGGACGAGGAAAGGAAGCGTGTATCCTATGATTGGTTTTTTGATTGCATTGGTTTCCGGGGCACTGATGAGTGTCCAGGGGGTATTCAACACACAGGTCACGAAGGCATCCAGCATCTGGGCCGCCAGTGCCTTTGTGCAACTGAGTGCCCTGGCAGTCTGCCTGGGCGCCTGGCTGTGTACAGACAGGAGCAGCCTGCTTAAGGTGTTCCAGGTGCAGCCCAAATATATGCTGCTGGGAGGAGCCATTGGTGCCTTCATCACTTACACGGTCATCAAGAGCATGGACATGCTGGGACCCGCCAGGGCAGTGATGCTCATTGTGGTGGCCCAGCTTGCGGTGGCCTACGTGATCGAACTGCTTGGCT
Organism: uncultured Acetatifactor sp.; assembly: GCA_910586215.1. Lineage (GTDB taxonomy): Bacteria > Bacillota > Clostridia > Lachnospirales > Lachnospiraceae > Acetatifactor. Next base: position 21,653 of record CAJUGH010000041.1, read on the forward strand.
GGTTCGGTGTGGAGAAGCAGCCCCTGGAGTGGAGGAAAGCAGTGGGTATGGCAGTGGCAGTGGCCGGCATTATCATTTTCAAGTGGAAGTAGTGAAAAACAAATGGAAATAAACTTTTGCTTGTCAAAACAAAGCAGTTCCGCTACAATGAAACTAATCGGCATAGGGAGGCAGCCCCACTAGCGCAGAGACTGCGGGAAGGCGGGGACTATGGTGAGAAATAAGCGTATGATGGCTGCTGTGTGTGGCATCCTTTTGTGTGGCCTTTTAGGGGCCTGTGGAAGAAGGGAAGATGAGAACCTGGTCCTGATAGGACAGGACGGCAGCGTGGTAAGTTCCGGCGAGGAGGCCCAGGGTCCCTCGCCTGTAGGCAGTTTGGGGAATGCCAGCCAGGGAGGCTGTGAACCTGGGGCAGCCCCGGGCAGAAACCAGGAGGTTCCGAAAACCGGCATGGATCCGGACGGGAACCAGGTAGTTCCAGGGAATGGGGCTGGCACCGGGAAAGGTTCGGGAACCCCGGAGGCCGGATCCGGCGGGGAAGGGTTATATGTCCATGTGTGTGGCGCTGTGGCAAATCCCGGTGTCTATGCCCTGGCCCGGGGCAGCAGGGGAGAGGATGCCCTGCTGGCAGCGGGAGGCTTTGCCCAGGATGCAGACCAGGACTATGTGAATCTGGCAAAACCTGTATCAGATGGGGAGAAGCTCTATTTTCCGGATCAGTCAGAGACTGCAGGGAAACTTCCCATGGAACAGGATACAGGGGGGAACCAGGAAGATACCCGGCAGGGACTGGTGGACATCAACCGGGCAGACCGGGAGGGACTCTGCAGCCTGCCTGGCATCGGACCTGCCAGGGCAGAGGATATCATCACTTACCGGGAGGCCCACGGCGCTTTCCGGAAATGTGAGGATATTATGAAGGTGTCCGGGATCAAGGACAGTGTGTACCAGAAGATTAAGGATAAGATTACAGTGCAATAAAGAGACTGGCAGCAGAAATGGGAAGGGAGTCTGTAAGATGGCAGGAAAGAGAGCTTTGGTAGTGGATGATGAGAAGCTGATCGTGAAGGGGATCCGCTTCAGCCTGGAACAGGATGACATCCAGGTGGATTGTGCATATGACGGGGAGGAGGCACTGGAATATGCCAGGAACAACCAGTACGATATTATCCTGCTGGATGTGATGCTGCCAAAGCTGACAGGATTCGAGGTCTGCCAGCAGATCCGGGAATTCTCCAGTGTGCCCATCATCATGCTCACGGCCAAGGGAGACGACATGGACAAGATACTGGGCCTGGAGTATGGGGCAGATGATTACATAACCAAGCCTTTTAACATATTGGAGGTAAAGGCACGGATCAAGGCCATTATGCGCCGTACGGAGCCGAAGCGGATCATAGGGGAGAAGGCAGCGCCCAAGGTGGTGGAGAGCGGTGACCTGCGCCTGGACGGCGAAGGGAGGAGGGCTTACATCGCAGGCCGTGAGATCGGCCTGACTGCCAAGGAATTTGAAATGCTGGAACTTCTGATGACCAATCCCAACAAGGTCTATAGCAGGGAGAATCTGCTGCAGACGGTGTGGGGACCGGATTATCCAGGGGATGTGCGCACGGTGGATGTCCATGTAAGGCGCCTTAGGGAGAAGATTGAATCCAACCCCAGTGAGCCGAAGTATGTACATACAAAATGGGGCGTTGGCTACTACTTTTTGAATGCGTAGGGTGGGTATATGGCACGTAGAATATTGGAAGAGCTGAAGCAGCTTGTCCTGCTGCGCAGCCTGCAGGCGCGTATCTTTCTGATCATACTGGTAGTGGGTGTGGTGCCCGGCGTGCTGATGCGGTATGGGATCCTCAGCAATTATGAGGAGCGCAGTGTGGAGAACCGTATTGCCAATGTGCAGAACCAGCTGCTGGTGGTGGGCAATCATCTCATCAGCAACAACTATTTTAACCCGGATGTGATGGAAGAGAGGAATCCCGGAGTCTCCAGGGACGTGATAGACGCGGAACTGGAGATGATCTCCAATCTCTACGAGGGCCGTGTGCTGATTATCAACTCCGGCCTGAAGGTGATGGAGGATACCTACGGCCTCAGTGAGGGCAAGACCATTGTGTCAGAGGAAGTGATCAAATGTCTCAGGGGGGAAAGTGTGTCCCACTATGACAGGGAACATGGATATATCGAGATGACCACCCCCATCATTGATACCAGTGCCACTTCCGGGGAAGGGGGCAGCGCATCGGGGAAGATTGTGGGAGTGATGCTCACCAGTATCTCCAATGATGCCATTGTAGCCACCATGGAGGTGCTGAACCGCCAGGCCTTGATCCTGGAGAATCTGATGCTGGTGGGGATTGTGGCCCTGGCCATTGTCCTGTCCACCCTTCTGACCAAGCCTTTTAACCGGGTGACGAAGGCGATCCATGAGGTGAAGGCAGGTTACACGGATGAGAAGATCTCTGTGAAAGGCTATGCGGAGACTGTCCACATTGTGGATGCCTTTAACCAGTTGCTGGGCCGTATGAAGACCCTGGATGATTCCAGGCAGGAATTTGTGGCAAATGTGTCCCATGAACTGAAGACGCCCATGACTTCCGTGAAGGTGCTGGCAGATTCCCTTCTGGCCCAGCAGGATGCGCCGGCAGAACTCTACCGGGAGTTCATGGAGGATATCGTGTCGGAGATAGACCGGGAGAACCGGATCATCACGGACCTGCTGGCCCTGGTGAAGATGGACAAGAAGGTGCAGGACTTAAATATTGCACAGATCAATATTAACGACCTGGCAGAGCTGATTCTGAAACGTCTCCGTCCCATCGCACGGAAAAAGGACGTGGAAGTGGTATTCGAGAGTATGCGTCCTGTGACGGCGGAAGTGGACGAGGTGAAGCTGACCCTGGTCATGACCAATCTGGTGGAGAATGCCATCAAGTACAACAAGGACCATGGATGGGTGAAAGTGGTGCTGGATGCGGACCACCAGTATTTTACCTTTATGGTCAGCGATTCCGGCCTGGGGATTCCGGAAGACGCCCTGGCCAATATCTATGAGCGGTTCTACCGGGTGGACAAGTCCCATTCCAGGGAGATCGGCGGCACGGGGCTGGGGCTGGCCATCACCAAGAGTGCGGTGCTTGCCCACAGGGGTTCCATCACCGCTACCAGCACGGAGGGGGAAGGATCTGTCTTCACAGTGAAAATCCCCCTGGCATATGATAGGAGAACATGACTTGAAGAAGGAAAATAAGATCTTACTGTTGCTGCTTCTCCTCCTGGGCCTTACAGCCTGTGGGAAGGAGGAAGTACCTGGAAAAGGAACCATACAGGTATATTATGTGGGAAATGCCGAGACCAAGGTGGAACCCCATGCCTATGAATTGCAGGAGGTATCCCTGGAAGGGCAGGTGGAGGAACTGCTGGCCTGCCTGGCAACAAACCCCGAGAAGCTGGAGTACAAGGCTCCCCTTTCCATGGGATTTGGGGTGCTGGGCGTAAAGCTGGAGGAAGAGAGGCTGCAGCTTAATGTGGATGTGGCCTACCTGAACCTTCCGGTGATCACCGAGGTGCTGGTGCGGGCAGCCATTGTGCGCACCATGACCCAGCTGGAGGGGATCCGCTATGTGGAGATTACCGTGGAGGGCGGCCAGCTCTACGACAGTATGGGCGTTCCGGTGGGATGGATGAGTGCGGAGCAATTCATCAACAATGACGGCAATGAGATCAATACCTATGAACTGGCCCGGGTGCGGCTCTATTTTGCCAGTGAGGATGGCACGAACCTGATTGCAGCCTACAGGGAGAAGCATTACTCTTCCAGCATGCCTCTGGAGCGTTTTGTGGTGGAGGAACTGATCGGGGGACCCAGTGGACAGGTGGAAGGCCTGTATCCTTCCATTAACCCAGGTACCAAGATCATCAATATCACCACCAGGGACGGGATCTGTTATGTGAACCTGGACGACAATTTTCTCACGGTGGTGAACAATGTGCCCACAGATATCTCCGTATACTCCATTGTGAATTCCCTGGTGGAACTGAACAATGTGAATAAGGTGCAGATCCTGGTCAATGGAGAGGTTCCATCCAGCTTTTCGGCGGCAACCTTTGAGAGAAACCTGGATATTGTCATGGTTCCGGAGAAGTGATCACTTCCCGCTGCTTACGCAGCTTCTTTTTGCTCATAAAAAGCGCAACTGTGTTGAGGTTGCGTTCCTTCAGTGGAAAATGTGTAAAGGGATGATCTTTTTTTCAAAAAGTTCAGCCAACGCCATTCGTAAAGTCGCGCCTGTGGCGCTTTTCGCTGCTTCGCAGCTTCCTTTACTCATAGACGGGCGTTCCCTCAGTGGAAAGCGATGGATGAAAATTTGTGCAAGCACGATTTTCATCCATACGATTTCCACTGGCTGAACTTTTCTTCATAAAATTCATATGAAATTCATACCAGTGTGCTAAAATGAAAATAACAGTTCAGTCAGTCCATGTAAATGGCAGAAAATCATGTCTGCACGATTTATACAGCATTTACATGGACGAAGGAAGCGCTCTTTTTGAGCGAAGGGAGCTTCGAAGCGGCAGAAAGGGAGATAGGGTGGAAGAAAAGAGGAAGATCTTGTTTTTGGAAGATGAGCCTACCATACGGGAGGTGCTCACGGAGTATATGGAATTGTCTGGATATGCAGTTACTGGCGTGGACCGGGGGGATGAGGCCATGGCCCTGCTTGGGCGGGAACATTTTGACCTGGCAGTGCTGGACATCTGTGTGCCTGGTGCGGATGGTTTCGCAGTGCTTACGTATATCCGGGAACACTGCCAGAACACGGCCACGGTGATGCTGACAGCCCTGGAGGACGAACAGTCCCAGATAAAAGCCTTCAACCTGTATGCAGACGATTACTGTATCAAGCCGGTGTCACCCTTGATCCTGTTAAAGCGTATGGAGGCCATCCTGCGGCGCACGGCCCAGAATAACGGGGAAGATGTGGGAAAGGGACTGGTGCTGAAAAAAGAGGCATACTGTGCCTACTATGACGGGGAGAAGCTTCCCCTTACCGTAAGTGAGTTTTTGCTGCTGCAGAAACTCTACAGTGAGCCGGGGCGGGTATTTACCAGGGAACAGTTGATCTTGAGCATCTTCAATGAGGACTACATTGGCAATGACAGGATCATAGATGCCCATGTGAAGAACCTGCGCAAGAAGCTGCCGGTGTCCTGTATCCAGACGGTGATCGGGGTCGGATACAAGTGTGAACGGAATGAAGATTTTCTAAGGCCGGAAAGAGGGTGTGTGAACACCCCTCTTTGTACCCGACCTAAGAAAATCTAAGTCATTCCGAGAAGAATGCCAAAGGCGGGCATTCTTCCCAGCGCGATTTTGCGCTTTGGTTTCAAGAATTGTTTGCGCCGGCTTTGCGGGCACGGGAGGGTATAGATGAAGCTTGGGCAGAAGAACCTGGTATACAGTATGGTGCTGGCAGGGATTATGCTGGCGTTCCTGGCGGGGTATTTCAGTTATATGCTGCCATCCCTGTATGTGGATTACTGTATGGAACAGAATCTGAAATCCATCCGGGAACAGCATGCAGCCTATATGGATACGGGTACGTATGACGGTATACAGGTAAAAAACGGCACGGCCTGCTATTCTGTGGAGATTCCCTTGGAGGGCAACTATCTGCGGGTGACGGGGAAGGCTTTTTCCGTGGAGGTGGAACTGCGGGAGGAGCGGCTGGTCCACATCCTGCAAAGACTGCGGGAGATTTTACAGGCAGACTGGGCAGGAGGTGTGCAGCTGGAAAGAGATTCCCTGGAGGAAACCAAAAAGACAGACACCCTGGGACAGATGCAGGAAGAACTGGCAGAGGTGTTCCGGGAACTGTATGGAGAGACAGAGGGAGGACCCTTTCAGATAAGACTCCTGTATAGCAGGAGTATGGAAGAGGCTTATTTCAATGAAACCATGCGGTACCACACCTATTCTGATAACATGGTGATCCTGGAAGCAGGGGTGGAGGATGGGGAGAACAAATATACCAATTATATGGCTGTCCAGATGACAAAGGACAGGATTGTCTTATCCTTCCTTCCGGTGGTCACACCGGACATGGAGGAGATCAAGCCCATTGTGTGGCAGAGCCTTCCTATGCTGGGGGCTGTGGTGGTACTGGTGGTATTGCTGTTCTCCCGGGTATATTCCAGAGGGATTGTGGCACCTATTGTAGAGTTGTCCAACCATGCGGAACAAATGAAATATGCCAGGGATTTCTCTGTGGAGAGACTGGAAAGTAAGCGGAAGGAAAAGCAGGGGGAGATCCGGGAACTGGCTGATACCCTGGATGATTTCTATGACAGGATCCGGGAGGGATATGGACAGCTACAGGCGAAGAATGCACAGCTACAGGCAGAGAATGAACGGGAGGAGGTATTCCTGCGGACCAGCGCCCATCAGCTTAAGACACCCATAGCCGCTGCCCTGCTGCTTGCAGACGGCATGATCCATGGGGTGGGAAAATACCAGGATGTGAAAACCTACCTGCCCAAGGTGAAAGAACAGCTCCTGTCCATGCGGAAGATGACGGAGGATATCTTATATCTGAACCGCTGCGTGAAAGAAATGGAGATGCAGATGCTGTCCCCGGGAAAATTGCTGCAAGAGAAATTAAGGCTCCTGGAACCGGTGCTGGCACAGAAACACCTGCGGCTGGAATATGGGCAAGGGGAGGAAGATGCAGGGGAGGAAGGGACGGGAAGAAGGGACGGGAAGAAGGGACGGGAAGAGGGGGAGATCTGTACGGATGAGAGGATGTTCACACAGATTGTGGACAGCCTGCTGTCAAATGCCGTGGCCTACACGCCGGAAGGGGAGCGGATCAGCATATGGGTCAGCGGGGATGGCAGCAGGATCCGGATCGAGAATTATGGCACCAGGATCCCGGAGACACTGCTGCCCCGCATTTTTGAACCTTTTGTGGAGGGCGGCCAGGAGCAGGGATCCGGGGGAACCAGGGGACATGGTCTGGGTCTCTATATTGCCTCCTATTTTGCCAAGAAACTGGGAATCACCCTGTCTGTTGCAAACGGGACGGAGAAGGCAGAAGGGGACAGGAACAATGCGGACGGGACCAGAGAGAGCAGAAGAAGCGGGGCCGGGGCCATGGAAGACAGGGCCGGGGCGGCCGGTGAAGACAGCGTGGTGGCACTCCTTATCTTTGGTGAGACAGTAGCGGAAGACCTGGGAGGGGATGGGAACCTGCATGAAAGCTTCATGGGAACTTCATCGGAAATTCATATGGATGCGCTATAGTGACAGTATCGACAGTAGCAATGCCGGATCTGGCATGCAAAAAGGGAGAGGAGACAGACTATGTTGTTGTCCATACAGAATCTGGAGGTGAAGTACGGGACGGAGAAGGCGCTTTCCATAGAAGGTCCTATTGTCCTGGAAGAGGGGGACCGGGTGGGAGTCATCGGATCCAACGGCGCGGGGAAGAGTACCCTGGTGAAGAGTATCCTGGGGCTGGTGCCATACCAGGGAAGCATAAGGAGTGCCCTGCAGCCGGAGGAGATGGCAGTCCATATGCAGTTTAACGAATATACGGATGCCATGCCCGTAAAGTACATTATGGAGACGATCCTGGGCACGAAGATATCCAGGAACCGTAAGCTGCAGGAACTGATTGCAGAATTTGAATTTGAAGGATGCCTGGGGAAGAAGTACACGAAGCTTTCCGGCGGCCAGAAACAGAAATTCACCATCATCCTGGTCATGATGCAGGAAGCGGTGCTGACCTTCTACGATGAAGTCACTTCCGGGCTGGACTTTGAGACCAGGCAGAAGCTGGTGGAGCACATGGTCCGCTGGTACAGGGACAAGGAGGACAGCCTGGTGATTGTGTCCCACTATTACGAGGAACTGGAACTACTTGCCAATAAGCTGCTGATCCTGGACAAAGGCCATGTGGTGGACTATGGCAGGAAGGAAGAACTCTTTGGGAGATATTGCGGAAGGGCTGTGATGATCACGGATAATACCCCCCAGAACAGGGAGCTTTTTAAGGCATATGGGCAGCTTGCAGCCCCGGCCCACCTTCTGGCCCTGTCCTGTGAGAGCAGGGAAAAGGAGCAGCAGCTTGCAGACCTGTTCCTGCAGCACGATGTGAATTACAAGCGCAGCAACAGTGACATCGAGATACTCTATATCAATGCCAAAAGCAGATATGATGCCAGGCAGAACAAGGAAAGCGGGAGGTGAGGATATGACAGGGAATAGGGAAGTAAGAAATGGGAGGAACAGCGCTGCACAGGTCAGGGAAGGCAATGGAGAAGGGGGAAAGGAAGCTGGGAGAGGGAACCGCACCGGGAAGAGCGGCAGCATGGCGGCAGGAAGGAGGCACAGGATCCTGTCCGGCCAGATGCTCCTATACGAATTCCGCAATACCATCGGGAACCCTTATGTGCATATCTTCGGGATCCTTATGCCTGTGGCTATGGTAATCATCATCTGCCGGGCTGCAGCGGCCCAGATGGATGCAGCTGCCGTTCCCTATGCCATCACGGCCATCTTTCTGGGAACAGGAGCCTTGATTCCCATGGCCACGGTGCTGATGGGGTATGGAATCTCCCATGCCCAGGAACTGGAGAAGGGAATTATCCAGAGGATGGAATTGTTTGGGATCCGTCCCAGGGCTATACTGTGCAACCGGATCCTGTCGGAAGGAATATTCATGGGGATTGCCTATGGGATCTATTTTGTGACAGGGTATGTGGTACTGGATGTGCAGGCACCCAGATCCATGGGGGCAGTGCTCTACATCCTCTGTATCCTGGCCTATGCAGCCATCTGCTTTGGCCTGGCCCACGCCATCTCCACCCTCCTGCAGAAGTTTGGCGCTACCTATTGCGTGGTTATGCTGGTGTATTTCCTGTTTATGATACTGGGCGGTATGATGGGGATCACCTATGACCAACTGCCAGAGGCCATGCAGTTTGTGGCAAGGCAGCTGCCAGTCACTTATATCTGCCGGGATTTTAGCACTGTGTGGAGAGGGGAAAGCTACAACTTCATGCCCATGCTGCAGGCATACCTGATGCTGGGGGCCCTGACCGGGATCCTGCTCATTGGGGCCATGCGGCGGACCAGGCGGAAGCTGCACTAATTCCCGCGAGCAATGAGCCAAGTCAACAAGGTTGACTTTGTGCTGCTGTTTGCACGAGCATAAAGTCAGCAAGCTGACTTGGCGAATGCCGCGAGGGTCACATACCCCGCTGCTCTGCAGCGTTGCAAGCTCGATGCCCGCGCACTTTAGTGCGCTTTGCTTTGCAGCGGGGTTGTTGACTGTTTGTGCCGGCTGCATCGGCATGACAGAACGGGCAGGAAGCAAAAGGAGAAAGCAAAAGGAAGGAAAGCAGAAGGAGAGGAGAAGGGCATAGAAGGGAGGCAGTATGAGGCGGCCATTGCTTATGGTTGCACTATGCCTGGTGATTTTGTCGGCGGTCTGGCAGGGGCCTGGGAAGGAAGCGCCTGCCGGAGAGACGGCATGGGGAAATATAGAAGCAGGTTTGCCCTTGACTGTGATGGGGCAGGTATATCAAAAAGAAGGAAAAACCATCTATCTACAATCTGTTACCCTGTGGGAAGACAGACCAGGAACCATGCCTTCCGGCGATCCGGCGGGCGTGGTGCAGATCTACGGAAATTCAGCACTGCCTATTCCCCTGAGAGGAAATCTGATCTGCGAATTGCAGGAAGGGGAGGGCCTGGAGCAGGTCCCCATGGGGAGCATGGTTGTGATAGAGGGCATTTTTGCGCCTTTTTCCAGGGCTACGAATCCAGGGGAATTTGACCAGGAGGCATACTACCGGATCCTGCACATAGAAGGCCGCCTGCGAAAGGCAGTGCTCCTGGCCCGGGGACAGGACTGCTGGCCGGTGCGGGAAGGCCTGTTCAGGCTTCGGCAATGCCTCCATGAACGGCTGTACCGGATCTTCCCCCAAAGGGAGGCAGCGGTGATGTGCGCCCTGCTGCTGGGGGAGAAGGGGGAATTGGACCAGGATCTGAAGGCCTTATATAAGCGCAGTGGCATCCTGCATATTTTCAGTATTTCTTCCCTGCATATCACCATCCTTGGTATGAGCGTCTACAGACTGCTGCGCAGGCTGCGGGTGCCTGTGTGGGTGGCTGCCGTGGCAGGCAGCCTGCTTCTGCTGGGCTACGGATGCCTGGCAGGTTTCGGAGTCTCTGCCTGTCGGGCCATCGGCATGTACTTGATCCGCATGCTGGGAGAGATTCTGGGACGGACATACGACCTGCCCACGGCCCTGGGACTGATGGCAGCGGTGATGGTGTGGAGAAATCCACTTTTCCTGCAACACAGCGGTTTCCTGCTGTCCTTTGCCTCAGTGGGTGGTATTGTGGCCGTGGCCCCGGTCCTGTTTGTGCAGGGGAGGAAGAAGGCACCAAAGGCGGCACTGTCAGACAGTGGCAGGGAAGGCAACAGGTTTCGGATTCTCCTGGAGAAAGTCCTGGGAGGGCTTCGGCAGTCTGCGGCGGCCAGTACGGCCATCACTCTGACTACCCTGCCGGTACAACTTTGGTTCTATTATGAGGTGCCTGTGTATGCTGTGGGAATCAACCTGCTGGTGCTGCCTTTCATGAAACTGCTGATGTTTGCAGGAATCCTGGCCCTGGTTCCAGGCTTTGGGTATCTTGGTCTGGTGGACAGGCTGGTCCTCCTGTGGTATGAAAGGCTGTGCGGCATATGCAGCAGGCTGCCCTTTGCCTCCTGGAATCCGGGTCGCCCCAGTGTCTTGCAGGTGTGGGTGTATTATCTGGTACTGGGCAGTGTAGTGCTGGTGAAACACTGGTGGAGGAGCAGACAGGAACAGGCAGTTAGCCAGGGGCAGACAGCCAAAGGGGCAGCAGGAAGGCAGGAGCAGGCGGCCAGAGGAGCGGTAGGAAGATGGGAGCAGGCAGGGAGCCAGGAATCTGCAGGAAGGTGGAAACAGGCAGGGAAAGCAGGGAAACGGCCAGGCATAGGGAAAAAGCTGCTTTTCCACAGGATAGCCAGAATGGCAGATCCCCTGTCCTGGGGTATCCTGGCGGCTATGATATTACTGCTGGGCTGTGGGACGGCCGAACAGAACAGGGTGATATTCCTGGATGTGGGACAGGGTGACTGCATCCTGGTGGAGACAGCTTCCGGGGAGACCTACCTTTTTGACTGTGGAAGCAGCAGCCGCACCAAAGTGGGGCAGTATGTGGTGTTACCATTCTTGAAGTTTTCCGGAATTCATCGGATTGACGCCGTCTTCCTCAGCCATCCGGACGCAGACCATGTGAATGGAGCCAGGGAACTTCTGGCCATGGGAGAGGAAAACGGGATTCGGATCGGACAGCTTGTATTGCCGGATATTGAAAAGGAAGCCAGGATGGAACAGCTTGGGGAACTGCTGGAAGCAGCAGATGCTCTCCCGGTGCGCTTCCTGGGGACAGGAGCGTCCTGGGACTGTAAAAGCGCAGTTTTCACATGCCTTCATCCCACACCGGGTTATGGGGGAGCAGATAAGAACGCTTATTCCCTATGTGTCTATGTGGAATTCCTGGACAAGTCCGGAGGCAAAAGCGGACAGACCCTGCTGCTGACCGGAGATGTGGCGGGAGAGGGAGAAGAGGCTCTGACCCAGGAACTTGTCCGCTGTAAGATCCAGGCCGCGACCATACTCAAGGCGGCCCACCATGGCTCTTCCGGATCCACCTCCCAGACGTTCCTGGACCAGGTCCGTCCCCAGGCGGCGGTGATCTCCTGTGGCAGGAACAACCGCTATGGACATCCCCATAGCGAGACCCTGGAACGCCTGGAAGAGGCTGGCTGTCTCATCCTGCGGACGGACCAGGCAGGGGCTGTGACGGCATATTTTGAGGAGGGCGGTGTGAGGGTGGATACCTATAGGGAGTAGGGTTGTGATTGTGAACGGCAAGGCCGTGAAAAGTAACCGTTACGGTTTGCTGGCGGCAGAATGTGCTGGCCGCCTGCTTGTAAAACAGGGAGGTTTATGATAGTATGGAGATACAAGGACAGAAGGGAAAGCAGATGGATAGATTGCTGGTGACAGAACAGATTGACCGAAAACACCAGGAAGATTTGCAGAGGTTAAGGGAATTTCGTCTGATGGATGATGATTTCCTCACAAAGTGTTTTGGGGGGAATACGGCAAGCATAGAACTGGTATTGCAGATTGTGCTGGAAAAGCCGGATTTAAA
>CAJUGH010000042.1 GCA_910586215.1 uncultured Acetatifactor sp.
TGCGTTTCTTGTAGCTGCCGCATATGTAGCAGTCCTGCCGCCGTTTGTCCGTCTGATACCTCTGCTGGTACATGACGCTGCCGCAATCCGCACAAAAGAGTATGCCGGAGAACAAGCCCACTTCGTCATAGCAGTTAGGGCGTTTGCGCTGCTTGCAGAGTTTGTACCGAATTCGGTACAAAAGTTGCAAGCTGCGGATTTGCGTCATTCCTTACAAAACAAAGCAGCACATCATTCAAAATAAAAGCCGGAGAAAAAAGCAACAGCCACCGTAAATAAATAGTTGTCATTTCCAGTATCGTCATATCTGCACCTAACACAAAAGCCAACTGTCTTGGACAGAAAAAACCGGGCAACATAAATGCGATTGAAAACAAAACAGCAAGATATATGGTATTTGTATAAATTTTGTCTACTAACACTTGATTCTCTTGACTCTTACAGACAGAAAATTTTGTTGCTCCACCCATGCCAATCATTAACCCTGTACCATGAATAAAATTATATACCGGAATAGCAATATTTAACGCTGCCAGTCCGCTTGTGCCTAATCCTTTGGAAACAAAGAATGTGTCTGCCAAAATGTAGCAGGATACGCCCAACGTTCCCAAAACGCTTAAAACTGTATACCGGGAAAATTCCCGAATACAAGATGGTTGCTCCATATATTTACCCTCCTGAACAAAAAAAATAACGCCAGCACTTTCTATCTTCAATGGCCTAACGATAGAAAGACTGACGCTTAATCCCTTACCCGGCGGCAAGGGAAGCATAAATCTTTTCTAATTTATCATAAAAAGATAAATATATCAATCCTTAGCGGGTAAAAAAATTAGAATGGCTCTGTATATGATAATATACAGTGTTTTTCTTAATCGCGCCACACTATTCCGAACCAAAGAAGTTAAAGACAGATAGCCAGTTATACACATTACTAACAATGCCGACTATTACAAAATCCCCCTTATTCCGAATCATTTATATTTAAAAAAAATGCCAAGAATAGATGAAATAAATAATCTTTCATACAAAATTTTTTGCTACTACACGCGTCAAAGCGGGCTGTTCTTGCCCATTTTGTGTGCATCTGTTGCTGTGAACAGCATGGCTGCGAACAATAACCTTTTCCTCTTATCTCCTTAAAATATTCTGCACTTTTCTTATTGTAGTTTCCCCCAAATGATGCTATACTATCTGCATTGGGATATTTATGGTGATACCAGAGAGGAGTATGGACATGTTTGTAATTTTAGGCGGCGGTTTACTAATCATCATTTTTGCGGTAGTGATCTCCGTTGTGTCTTCCGTTACCTCTGCCGTGGCGGCAGAGGCGGATGAGACAGAAGATTAAAGGACATGGCAGGACAGCCTAAGTCCTTCCCCCAGAAGGCCATAGGGACTTGTAACTGTTCCTGCCATGCAATACTGCCTCTTCCTGCCACGCATCCGTAACCGTTCCACACCTCAGACCATTTCCCCGTTTTCTATTCTGGCAGCCAGTTCCTCCAGATACATCCAGCGGTTCATCTTCTCCTCCAACTGTGTTTCTGTCTCTTCCTTTTCCTTTGTAATGGCATTTAATTTCACAAAGTCACTGGCCCATTGCAGGGTATCCTGTTCCAGTTGCCCAATTTTCCCTTCCAGGGCAGCGATCTCCCCTTCGATGGTCTCATATTCCTTCTGTTCCTGGTAGGTGAACTTCAGCTTCCGCTTCCGGCCTGCCCGCCAGTCCCCAGCCCGGGATGGCTCCGAACCAGGTGCCGGTCCTGATCCGTTATTCCGGGATGGTTCCATGCCGGTCTGGCCTGCTCCCGGTCCCCCGCTTCCTGCACCGGCTTCTTCTGTCTCCTGCCTCCTGCGGGCAGCATAATCCGTATACCCGCCCTCATACTGCCTTATGTCTCCAGCCGGCCCTATGGCGAAGATCCGCCGTACCGTCCGGTCCAGGAAATACCGGTCATGGGACACCACAATGACGATTCCCTGGAACCTGTCCAGATAATCCTCCAGGATCTGTAATGTGGCAATATCCAGGTCATTGGTGGGCTCATCCAGGATCAGCACATTGGGAGCTCCCATCAGCACTTTCAGCAGGTACAGCCGCCTGCGTTCCCCGCCGGACAATTTCCCCAGAAGGCCGTATTGGTCTTCCCCGGCAAACAGGAACCGTTCCAGCATTCTGGATGCACTGACACGACCTTCCCCCACATCCACGTACTCTGCCACATCCCGTATGTAGTCAATCACACGCCTCTCCGGCTTCATCTCCTCATCCTGGATCTCCTGGGCATAATAGCCGATCCGCACAGTCTGGCCGATCTCTACCCGGCCCTCATCCGGCTCCACCCGGCCTAGGAGAATCTTCATCAAGGTTGTCTTGCCGCTGCCGTTGGGACCCACGAACCCCACCCTGTCATTTTTCAAGAACAGATATGTGAAATCTGCAAACAGTACCCTGCCATCGTAGGCTTTGCTGATATGATGCAGTTCCACGGTGGTCCTGCCCAGGCGGGAGGAAGCACTTGCCATCTCCACCTGGGCCTGTCTTACCGGATCCGGAATATCCTTCATCTCTTCATAGCGGGCAAGGCGGGCCTTCTGTTTGGTGGACCTGGCCCTGGCCCCCCGCTGCACCCAGGCCAGTTCTTCCCGCAGGATACTCTGGCGCTTCCTGGCACTGGCTTCCTCCATCTCCTGGCGCTGCAATTTCAGTTCCAGGTACCCGGCATAGCCTGCCTGGTAGGAATAGACCTGGCCCTGGTGGATCTCCAGGATCCGGGATGCCACACTGTCCAGGAAATACCGGTCATGTGTGACCATAACCACAGCTTTCTTACGCCGTCTCAAGGTGTCCTCCAGCCAGTCTGCCATATAACTGTCCAGGTGGTTGGTGGGCTCATCCAGTACCAGAATCTCCGCCGGGGACAGCAGCACTGACACCAGGGCCAGGCGTTTCCTCTGTCCTCCGGACAACTGGCTGCAGGGCTGTGAGAAGTCCGTGATCCCCAGGCGGGTCAGCATACTCTTGGCCTCTGTCTCCAGGTACTCCCGGCCTTCCTCCCCGATGCTGTCCTCCAGCACCGCCTGCAGCACAGTTTTCTCCGGGTAAAATACAGGGTTCTGTGGCAGAAAGCGCACCACACAGTGTCTGGCCAGGATTACGCTGCCTTCATCCGGCTCCTCCACACCTGCCAGGATTTTCAGCAGGGTAGATTTCCCCGTGCCATTGATACCGATCACCCCCACTTTCTCCCCTTCCTCCAGGGAGAAAGACACACCGGACAGTACAGCCCGCTCCCCGTATGCTTTTGTGATATTGTCCATTGTCAGAATATTCATGTATATTTTCCCCTATATCGCCTTAACAACAACGGCATTCCTCCAGGACTCCATATGTGGCCATCCGCAGCTTCCTCACCACCGGTGTCACCGAGGCCCCACATCTCTGCATAAAATATAGGAATACCAGATCTTCCGTGGGATCCATGGTCACATAATTGCCCGTCCAGCCCTCCCAGCCAAATTCACCCAGAGAGGCAATGGTTCCCGCTGCCCCCTGGTCCGTCAGCACGCGCATGAAACAGCCATAGCCGTAGCCCCGCAGTCCATCCCCGTCCGCAGTGACTGCCTGCTCCCGCGTCAGTCGGTTCTGGGCCATAAATGCCACGGTCTTCCTGCCCAGGATCTGTCTGCCTGCATAACTGCCACCATGGATCATCATGGATGCAAAATGGCTGTAATCATCCAGGGTGGATACCAGTCCCGCGCCACCGGATTCAAATGCCACATCCTCCCCCCAATATTCTCCCAGGTGGTTCCCTATATGTGGAATCAGCCGGCCATCCTCTGCCTGGTCATAGTGGCAGGCCAGACGATACAGCTTGTCCCCCGGCACGAAAAACCCTGTATCCGGCATATCCAGTGGGGTGAATAGCTCTTCCTGCAGGAACTGTCCAAAGGTCCTGCCGGACACTTTCTCCACGATACCTCCCAGCACATCTGCCGAATAGCCATACATCCATTTTTCCCCGGGCTGGAAACACAGGGGAACAGATGCAATGGCCGCCATATAATCCTGGGTATCTGCCCGCTCCCCCTGCTCCCTGCGCCTTACCAGGGCATCCACCTTTTCCTTCATGCGCTGTCCTGGAATCGTCCCTTCATCTGGATAGGTTATGCCGGAGGTCATGTTCAGCAGGTCAAAAATGGTATTCTCCCGCAGGGCCTCCACTTCCCCCTTTCCCTCCTGCCACACCTTCTGCCCCGCAAAACAGGGGAGATACCTGGACACCGGATCCCACAGATCCAGATCGCCGCGCTCTGCCAGCAGCATCACCGCCGCAGCTGTCACTGGTTTCGTCATGGAATAGAGCCGGATGATGGTATCCCGCTCCATGGGGATCCCCCGTTCCGCATCCGCATATCCGAAAGCATTGTAATAGATCTCCTGGCCCCTGTGGAGCACCAGGGCGCTGGCCCCTTTTACGCGCCCCTCCTCCACCTCCTGCCGGATCAGTCTGTCCATGGTTTCCCTGTAATTGTACATGATGTATACTTTTCCTTTCCGCCTGCTGGGCGGCTTCCCGCCTGGCTGTCCACCCAATTTTCTTATAGTATACTCTGCCTGCATCCAGCCGTCAAATACAGAAACAGGCCGGGCGGCTCCCTCCTGGAACCGTCCGGCCTGCCTTTTTACACTGTTCAGTCATACATCTTCTTGCCGTATTTGAATTTCCGGTAGAATTTGTAGATAATCACCGCAAACAGGGATATACAAATATACAAGGTGGAGAGCAATCCGGTAACTCCACCCACTATCATCAAAAGTAGTAGTCCAATATTCATCTTCACACCTCCATTATTTTTCCTGGCCCTGGATCTCTTTCTGGTTCTCCTGGCTTCTGTCCTCAGACCGCCCGTGGCACTCCATCCACCAGACCCAGATTCCTGCCCCGGCGGCAATGACCACCATCAGGATAAAGACAATATTCTCAAACATGGGATATTCCTTTCCATATAGATTACCAGGCTGTGGAAATACAGCCTGTGTCGCACCAGGCAGCCGTTTTAGGCATACGGATCTTTGTCTGACCATAACATTTCCTGTAAAAATCCATGTGTCAACTATAATTGCGCACAGAACATAAGCCTATCGTCCCCCTAGGCTTTACCTGCTGCATAGGATCCTCATGGAAACTGCCATTACGGCAGATACCTGCACTATATTACCTTTTTCAAAATATGTCTGGGATAAAGAAGAATATAAGCTTTTTTGCCATTCTTTTGATGGATATAACTCACGATGATGATATGTATCTGGATACCCGGCGCATCATTCCTAAAAAGCAGATGCTACCCTTTTGTCTCCAGTTCATCCCTGCACTCCCATCTGTCTGCCAGTTCACCAGCACTTCTGTAGTGTAACAGAATTGCTGTGAACGGAGTGAACAGTAGCCTTTTCACGGCCTTGCCGTCCAAAGCACCTCATCCAGCACGAAAGCCGGGAACCCTGTCCGGATTCCCGGCTTCCTGGGGCCTGTCCTGTCTTACCCTTCCAGCACCTCAAAGTGCATCACCTGGGCCACCGTCTTCAGCATTTCCACATAATTTCCGAAGACCAGCACCTGGTGGTGTCCGAAATGCGCCAGGCTGTGCATATATTTTCTGGCACTGTCCATCTGGATATAATAATAGGGGCTGCAATAGACCTCGTTGTACTCCGAGCGCAGTACCTTTCCTGTCTTCACACACATGGTATCCCCCTGGGGATTAAACCTTCCCAAAGTGATCTCATCCTGGTCATTCTGGGTAAAGTCCACCTGCAGCTTCCCGCCGAAGCCCTGGCCGGTAAAGGCCCACAGTTTATATGCCAGCGGTTTTGTCCCATAGCCGTTCATGCACAGCGCAGGCACGGCATGATGGAGCCGGAGGATCTCCTCGCTCTCCATGTTGGGATTGCCCATAAAGGCCGGGCGGTTGGCACTATACTGGAGAATGGTCATGGCCAGCAGGGCGTTCAGATCCTCCTCACATCCACTGGGGATACCCTCCCCCTTCAAGAGGGAGTGGCAGACACAGGGGGTAAATTTCCGCTGCTGGGGAATCTCTGAGGTACAGAGTTCGTGGCAGGCAGTGGAGAAGGCATTACACTGGTACACTTCCATCATCTTCTTCGCAGCCAGGTAATATTTGATGTCATTGAGGAACCAGTCTGTGTTCACCTTCACATCCATGGCACCACGCAGGATCTCCTCCGCAATGGGCCTGGCTTCCTCATCCGTGACTTGATCCATGTAAGGGAAGATATCCTGGAAGGGTAACTTGACTACCTCAAATCCATAGCGTTGCCTAATGGTCTCCGGATCCCGGATCAGGCTCTGCATCCCGAAGGTGGGAAGCCCTCCTGCCGTCAGCACCAGCGCCCTGGTACCTGCCACCGCCTTCCTCACCCAGAGCGCATGGGCGATCTCATTCAAGTCCCTTACATCCATGGCCACGTATGCTTCCACGCCGATGGAATTGCAATATGCCGCAAAGTCGATTCCCTCATTCCCGTTCTGCAGGATAACCGTTGTCTTGTGGTAACGTTCCAGCTTGGGGATACGCCAGTTCATGCACAGGAAAAAATCCACCTTGTCCAGGTCCTCCTCCATACGCCTGTATATCTCCTCCCCTACCACAAAATTCTCCGTATACCTGACCTCGATGGGTTCTAAGAAGGTGATCTCATCCGTTGCCTGTTCCAGGGACTTCACTGCCCTGGCAAAAGCCTGGTCAGCGTAAGCCGCCTCTCTCTCCACCGTCATGTCCTCCGGCTTCCCTGCCCTGCAGGGTCCCTCCCAGAAATGGGTGTGTGTCAGACATCCCACCAGGGGCCTGACAATCAGTTTCGTCTCCATTGCTGTCTTCATTTTGGTATTCCCCTTCCTTATTGTTATATAGATTCTGGTTATCCCTATGCTGCTTTTTCCAGTTGGCAGGTGTCATTCCCTCTGCCTTCTGGAACACACGGTAAAAGGTATTCAAGGAGCCGAATCCTGCTGCCTCTGCAATCTGCTTGTTGTTCCACTGGGTCTGCACCAGGTACTCCTTGGCCTTCTCCACCCGGATCTCCTCCAGGTACCTGGAAAAGGTCTTCAAGGTCTGTTCTTTCAGGAACTGTGCCAGGTATTTCTCCGAGATATGCATGGCTTCACATACCTCCAGGGCCGTCAGGTTCTGGTCCTGGTAATGTTCCTTCAGATAGGTGATGATATTGTCCTTCAGTTCCACATTATGGCTCTTCTTGTTGTCCTCATGGAAATCAATCATGGCATAAATATGGGCCTTCAGTTCCTCCACCTGACTGCACACATCCTGTCCGGGTTTCCAGCCAAAATCGCTTTTCTCCTCGTAGCCCAGCTTCTCCCCGGCGCTGGACATGATGGCCACAAGGGAATAATAAATCTCCCTGTTCCGGCGGGGATTCCCCCGTCTCTTGCAGAACCGCTGCAGCTTGTCCATGCTGATCCCGATGGCCTCTTTATTTCCCATCAGTATGAAGTCATACAGATGGAAGAGCAGGGTGACATCCAATGTGGCGTTGCCTGTCTGGCGCCTGGTTTCCGCATAGCAGGCAATGGTATTTTCGTGTTCCCGCTGCCCATAGATACAGGCCTGTTTTGCCTGCTCATAGCAGTTGTTCATCTGGTCAATGCCATATCCGATGCCACTCACGCCGATCCCGAATACTGCGTCCGTCTGTTTGGTCACAGCCAGTACTACCGTCTTCAGCTTCCGCTTGATCTCTTCCAGGTCAATCTCCTCCGTCTTAGACTGCCGGACAAGGAATACCTCTTCTGACATTTCTGCATGGATCACATACAGGTATTCCCCGTAAAATCTCGTGAAGCAGCCCATCAGACAGTGGGAGATTTCATACAGGTTATCCTGGCTGATATCCTCTGACCGGAACACAAAGACATAATAATAGTCCAGGTAAGGCGGCAGAATGTCCCCTAACATTTCTTTGTCCCGCCTGCTGATGACCCCATGGAGCAGCACATTCTCCAGGATGCTGTTGTCCATCTTCTCCTTCAGGCTCACCAGTTCCTCCCGGAGGCGGTCTCCCCTCTGGGAAAGCATCCGCACTGTTTTCTCCACATATTCATATTCGTTTGCCGCCGTCACCTTCTGGTCCACCTCCCTGGAGAGTTGTTCCAGCATCCGCTTTGTAGGCTTGTATTTCTTCCACGCCAGGAAGGCTGTCACCAGGAAAGTATAGGCGATGGAAACGAACAGGACCACCTTGATCCCCCTGGATAGCAAATCGGCCTGGGAACGGGCTGTGGATCTGGCGATTCCCACAAAAAGCTGCATCCTGCCATCCAGGATCTGTGTGCGGATCAACTGGTAGCCATCCCCTTTTACCTTTTCCCATTCTGCGTCTGAGAATGTTTCGCCCTCTGGCTGGTCGCCGTATTGCAGCAGGTATTCTCCTGTGTAGTCACAGACATAGACTATGGCGTTGTCCATGATGGTATCCGTTAGGAAATACTCCATCACCACCTCCCTGGGAAGGACGAATACCAGACATTGTGAATCCAGGATCTCTCCCTTGCTGGTTCTTGGCTTGATCACCACCAGGAGGGGTTTTGACAGGGTAACCGGCCTCTCATCGTAATATTGCAGGGTGTCCAGACTGAGGAAAGAGATCTCCTCTTTCCGGGCGAAAAGTATTTCCTTCCACTGGGCCCCAGTGTAGGCATCTGCCTGCATGAACTGATTATAATACATTTCGAAGTCTGCCGCCACCTGCGTATCCGACAAAAATATCGGATTGTCCCGGAAGAGCATAAAGCCATAGGGCAGGTTTCCCACCATGCCCAGAATTCTCAATTGTTTCCTGGCATAATTCATCTCCGGATAATTCTCTATTCGCAGTACATCCTTTTCATTCCGCAGTCTGGTTATACTTTCAAGGGCGTACAGGTTCTCACTGGCCGAACGCATGGAAACAATGGCCTGTTCCAGGCGCAGGGCACCTTTGTCCAGCTTCAGGGCACTTTCCGCATAAAGCCTGGTCCGGACAGCCTGCTCTGCCGTATGGGCCACCAGAAGGCTCCCCATCACCATGATCAGGAACAGCCCCGTGTATACCAGCAGATACTTGTAAAATAATTTTCTTTCCATATTTTTATGATACCCTTGTAATCCTTATGGCATGGACCAGGGCCTGGTTGCTGGCCGCCTCCGGGAAGGAAATCCTGATATATCCCTGGCTGGCCGCTACTGTAAGATGTTTCTGTAAAAGCTTTCCTGCCCCGGATGCTTCCTGCCAGATATCCAGCCCTTTCAGGCAGACCACATCGTTTATAGCCACATCAAACAGCCTCCAGCCTGCAGCATTTTCTCCTGCCCTGCCATACCATGGCTCCACAAAATACAGATGTACTTCATAGGCACCGTCCTCCACGGGAAAGGTATAGGAGAGCAGATCCCGCCCATACCGAAATGTCTGCAGCAGGCCCTGGTCTGCACAGTTCTCCACCTCATCCCAGCACTCTGCCACACTGCCGATCTCATCCTCCACGTCCTCATAGCCGCTTCCCCAGGATGTCCAGCCCCAGGTGCCCCCTGCAAGTGGCTGGTCTGCCAACCAGATTCTTCCCTGGCTGTCCTCATAGGCTTCCCCGCCACAGTTGACCCGGTACACATCCTTTTCATGGGATGCCACCCATTCTTTCCCAGGGATATCCATGCCTTCTGGCACATCCGGCATGGGCAGGGCCGGGAAACGAAGCCTGTCTGTCACCACACACCTGCCCTGGCAATAGCCCTTTGCCGTCAGTATGCCATACCGGATATCCACATCCCGAAAGGTAAAATGCTCTCCCACAGCCCCCTTTTTTGCCCCCAGGACAACCTCTGCCGTCTCTTCCCCATAGCCGCAGTACAGCAATACCTCATCGCAGTTGGAATAGGCCACAATATCTGCCCTGCAGGGCCGGGTAAAACGGTCCGGCCAGGTGTGGGAGACCAGATACAGCACCGGGGCTTCCTCCGGGCTGGTGTAACTGGCCCGGTACATATAATAGGCATCGGTAGGTTCTCCCCAGCTTGTGAAGAGTCCCTTGCTGTTGACCACCCCCACCTGGTTGCTGCCCATCCCGTCCAGGCAGTAGAACCTTTCACGCCCGGGATTCGCATGGGAGACTAAGAGCCACTGGAAATGTCCGTACATATGCTCCCGCACCTTCTCCGCTTCCCGTACCTTTGTCTCCAGGCAATAGGCAAACAATTCCTCGCTCACATCCCCGCCTGCATTCTGGCGCTGTTCCATGTGTCCCTCTTCATGCTTTCCCTGGACGCGGTACTGCCCGTATTCCCCGATCAGGCGCATCTTCACGGCCTCCCTGGCGTATTCCTCCACACTGCCCCCATAAGTTCCAGACCAGTTCTGGGGAACATTCCAGTCGCTGCCAGCGCCTCCGTTGCAGGTGACTACCTTGCGCTGTCCGGGAGAAGTGGCGTCCAGTCCCCGGATCAGTGCCGTGACCCGTCTGGTGAATTCCACCGGCAGCATGGACTCGTTCTGGATGCTCCACAGGATCACCGCCGGGGAATTTCTCCTCTCCTTCACCCACTCCCCGGTCAGCCTAAGGAAATTCTCCTGGAACGCTTCCGTGTCAAAATAGATATGTGCCCCCATCTGCGCCCAGTACAGGATTCCCTGCTGCTCACACAGTTCCAGGTACCGCAGGTTGTGAGGGCAGTGGGCTTCCCGGAGTGCGTTGAAACCCGCAGCCTGCAACATATGGATCCTGGTCCGGATCATCTCCTCCGAAAAGGCATGATCATGCCCCAGTTCATGTTCATACTCGCAGGTCCCGTTTAGGAAATAGTGCTTTCCATTGACCAGGAACCTTCTCTTGGTCATGGACTGCGCCTGCTCATCCACCACCCACGCATTGCCTTTGTTGACGATTCCCTTCTTCCCATGGATGGCAAAGGACGTGCTCGTCTGGCAGTATTCTTTTACAGCCTCATCGATCCCCCTGACCGTACTCATGACATTGTGCAGATAGGGATCCTCCCTGGACCAGAGATCCGGGAACTGCACCGGGTCACAGACCTGGGTGACTGTGCGCACCTCCCCCGGCTGCAACGCCACCTTTTCCACCAGGTTGGCAATGGATTTTGTTCGGTTGTATGTCTGCACAAAAGATTCCAGCTGTACCTTGTGCCCACAGACATCCTGATTGACCAGAGTTGTCTCAATGGAGATCACGGCTCTGTCCCCGGTAAATTCCGGCAGTGTCACTTTCACGCCGCCAGGGACAATGGCCACCGGCGAACTGCTGCTTCCCCGTGTATATGTCACAAAATACTGGTTTCCCTCACAGGGCTCCTCTGCCAGCTTCCCCTGGTCAATCCTTTCCAGGCTCCCGGTATCAAAATTCTCCCATACAATCTCCCGGAAGCCGAAGCTGTTCTCCACCTGGTCCAGGATCTCCCCCTGTACCAGCACAGTGGTGCGGATCCGGTACAGGACTGGCGCATCCGGATACCAGAGCCTGGCATCTTCCACCCTGCGTATCTCCTGGACCATGCAGCATTCCCCGCCTCCCTCCACCTGGAACCCGGATTCCTCTGTCCTTATCACATATCCCGCCGGATCCAGCAGTTCCTGGCGAAGACGGCCTGCCATACTTTCCTTTCCATGATTCTGTAGTTCGCATTCTATGTGTACATCCGGGCATCCCCCGGTTAATCCCGCTGTGGTAATCCCTACGCCAAAAGGCTTCACCCGCACATCCCCTGTCACCACAATATGAACTGGACGGAAGATGCCTAGGGGTTGGGAGCCTTCGGAATTGGGGGTTCCATAGCATCCCCCGCAGATCCAGGGAAGATCCGCTATTTTCTCCGGATGTCTGGCCCGGACCAGGATGATATTCTCCCGATCCTGTACCAGACTCCGGGTTATGTCAAGGCCAAAGCAGGTGCGTCCGCCTGCATGGCCGCCCACATACTGCCGGTTCACCCACACGTCCCCATAGGAGCCTACTCCCTCGAAAAACAGGAATACCCTCTTTCCCTTCCATTCCTCACGGAAGGCAAGGCTTCTCCTATACCACGCAGTGCCGTGGAGATTCCCATGGGAGACCCTGTGGTACCCCTGGTAGTCTTCCCAGTTGTGGGGAACCGTCACCTTCTGCCAGTCCCATCCGGCCTCCGGTGTCCCAAGGTCCTGCCCACCATCCCCTGACAGTACCGATTCCCATCCCTGGTTTATATTTATTTTCTCACGATATTCCATGGCAGATGCCCCCTTGTCTTAGCCTTTGATGGATCCCAGCATGATTCCCTTGGTAAAATGCTTCTGTATAAATGGATATATGGCGATAACCGGCACCAGTGTCACAATAATCAGCGCATATTGTATGGAGATGGCCAGGGAAGCCAGCCGCATCTGGAGTTCCGGATCCGTCACCGTGGAAGGGTCTATCTGGTTGGAGATCAAGATCTCCTTCAGGATCAGCGGCATGGAGAATTTACTCCTGGTGTTCAGATAGATCATGGGGTTGAAATAGCTGTTCCAATGCCCTACCGCATAGAACAATACCAGCACGGAAGCCACCGGCTTAGACAGGGGCAGCACGATCCGCACATAATATTTGATATCCGAGCATCCGTCCATGACAGCGGCCTCAAACAGATCCCTGGGGATATTGGACTGTATAAAGGTCCGTGCAATGATCAGATTGTAAGCGCTGATAGCTCCTGGTATAATGATTGCCCAGATCTTGTCCAGGAATCCAAGGGAACGGATCAGCATATAATTCGTAATCATATTGCCCCCGAAAAACATGGTAAAGGTAAAGAGAAACAAGATGATCCTTGCCCCCGGTACATCGTCCCTGGAAAGGCAGTATGCCGCCGTCATGGTCATCACAAGATTGATCATGGTTCCCGTCACCGTGTAAAGCACGGAATTCAAGAATCCTGTAAGAATGTTCGTATTATGCAGTACTGTTTTATACCCGTCCAGGGTAATGTCCACAGGCCACAGCACCACCTTCCCGCTGAAAATGGCATCTGCCGATGAGAAGGATGCCGACAGGACAAACAGAAAGGGGTACAGCACCACCACAAAAATGACACAGGTCAAAAAATACGATACGATATAAAAAAGCTTATCATCCCACCCATAATTACGGAACTTCCGCATAGCATCCGCACCTCCTTCAGAATATGGAATTCTCAGTGACCTTTTTGGATATGGTATTGGCCAAAAACAGCATGATCAGATTAATCACTGCATTAAATATGCTGATTGCCGTTGACAGGGAGAAATTCCCCAGGCCGGAAGCCAGGCCGATCTTGTACACATAGGTGGAGATGATCTCACTGTGGGCGAGATTGATATTGTTCTGCATCAGAAGCGCCTTGTCCAGACCCACACTCATAATATGCCCCAGCGAGAGGATCATCATGATCACCACAGTGGGCTTGATGGCCGGCCAGTCCACATGGAGCAGTCTCTGGAAACGGTTGGCCCTGTCGATCCTGGCAGCGTCATGCAGGCTTTCATCCACACCGGCCAGGGCTGCCGTGTATACCACCGTATTGTATCCCATGGACTGCCATACCCCGGACCACACATAAATATGCTTGAACAGGCTTCCCTTGGAGAACAGGTCCATGGGAGTCCTGCCAGTCAGCGCCATAAGGACCGCCCCATACAGCCCGGAGCGGTTATTCAGTATCTTCAACACCAATCCTACCATGACTACCGTGGATATAAAATAGGGAATAAATGCCGTTCCCTGTACCAGCTTCTTGAACCTGCGCCCTGGAAGGGCATTCAGTATCAGTGCCAGTGCTATGGGAATGGGGAATCCTGCCAGGAATCCATATATGGACAGTACCAGGGTATTCCGCAGGACCTGTTCAAACTGGTACGACTCAAAAAAAGTCCGGAAATTGGCCAGTCCCACCCATTTACTCCCCCAGATTCCATCCGAAATATTATAATCCTTAAAAGCAATTATTTGTCCAAACATAGGTACATAGCAGAATATTACCAGATATAATACCGGCAAGAGCAGCAACAGATAAATCTGCCACCTTGCCTTCATTTTTTTCAAGAGATGTTTTTTATATGCCATATATACCCCCGTACCCGTCTTATGTTGTATCCTGCTGCTATTCCCTCCGGGTTGTGGAAATTACCACAACGCCCTTCCAGGCCAGGACAGAATACAGCCAAATAGAGAAAAAAGTTTCCTGCTATTCCGGGGAATCAAATACCCCGCGGGAATAGCAGGAAACCGGCTATCCAGCCCCCGTCCTACTTCGTCATTCTCTCATAGGCTGTCTGCGCTGTATCCAGCCATTTCTGCAGTCCCATTTTATCCAGTTCTTCCAGGTAACTGTCCCATTCCTCCAGGGATTTGTTCCCAGTGACAAACTCTGCAAGCTGGTTTTTCACATAATCCGTGATGTTCGTCTGGGCTTCGGAGATTGCCTTGGACTCTTCTTCCGTGTATACCAGGTTCGGGAGCAGCTTAGGATGCGCATCTGAATAGATGCTGTAACTCTGTGCCCTGTAATCTGCGTTTCTCGTATCATTGTCTATAATCATGGCATCCTTGCCCCGGCTGTACTTGATGTTATTGTATCTCAGATCCACATCCTTCCACATCTTGTTCTGCACCACACCCCAGACATCATTCAGGATGGCCAGCGTACAGTCATACCCCTGGGAAGCAAAAAGCGCTGTCCTTGTAGAGGTATCCGCCTCATCGATGGACCAGTCCACCCCCTGTTCACCGTTCCTCACGGTCAGCGAATTCTCATTCTGGAAGAACCAGTCGGCTACAGTCATGGCAAACTCCGGATCCTGGCAGTTCTTGGTCACATAGAAGCAACGGTTGGGCGTATATTCGAAGGCGGCAGCGTAGGCCGTTCCCTCCGGTCCCTTCAAGGGAGGCAGCATCACAAAATCTTTAAAATTCTCATTGTCCAGGCCGCCGCTCCAATAACCCCAGCCCCCGGCACAGGTACATCCCACTATGTTCGTGGGGGAATCCAGCAATGCCCTCATAGCTGCTTCATCCATGGTGAAGATAGCCGGATCCAGCAGGCCATTGCTGCACATCTCATGCATGTATTTCACTGCCTCCAGCCACTCCGGTGTGGTGAAAGGCGCCATTACCTTCCCGTCCTCTCCCAGAGCCAGGCCTCCATTCTGGGTATTTCCATTGTAAAAGACAAAGGCATTGATCAGGAAATAGGGGGAATACCCGCCCCATATCTTGTCCGAACCTGTAAAAGGGATCTCATCCTGGATACCATTTCCATTGGGATCCCTGGTGGCAAATGCCTCCATCACCGCCATGAATTCCTCCGTGGTGGTGGGAATCTCCAATTTCAGGTTATCCAGCCAGGTCTTGTTGATCCAGCACCTGAACGGCACATAGTTCCAGTCCTCCGGGAACCAGCCGAACAGGGAATAAATATGGCCGTCCGGGCTGGTGATGGCAGGCAGGATCACATCCATATCTTCCGGATATTCCTCCTTCAGGGCATTGATGTTAGGCATCAAGGAAGCATCTGCCAGATACTCCTCCAGAGGCAGGAATACACCTGCTGCCCCATACTGGGCAACCTCTGTACCCGTCATGTTCATCATGATCACGTCCGGCATGTCACCGGTTCCATTGGCCATCAGGGATATCTTCGTCTTGGCATCATTGGAATCAGCGGGAAGGAACATGAACTCAATCTCTATATTGAGATCCTCCTCTATCTTCTGTGTCATGTAGTTGGTCTCATAGTCCTCCACCAGTGTATTTTGCTGCAAGGCAATGGTAATCTTCCTGGTTTCCCCACTGTTTCCGGTCTCCTGGGAAGAACCATCCTGCACAGGGCTGCCTGCATCCCCTGCACTTCCCTGCCCTCCTTCCCCTCCCGGTGTATCCCCTGGTTTGTCACCACACCCCACCGTGAGTGCCCCCAGGGCCAGGGCCAGCACAAGGGTCAGCAGTCTCTTTTTCCGCAGTTTCCATTTCCCTTCCCCCAATTCTTTCCATTCCATCTTCTCCATACGGTACCTCCTTGTTCTTTGGTATTCTCACCATACCACAGGAGCAGTATTCCGGGACAGTACCAGTTTCATATGAAGTATGTCAAAATGGAAGAATGGGAGCCATTCCTTCTATGTTTCTTCTATATTTCTTCCTGTTTTTTCTAGCGGATCCCCAATGTCTCCTCCACCATCTCCCGGTCCTTCTCCTCCAGGACGTCATATGCCACCCCGGAATACTGATAGAACCTCCCTGTGATCCCTGTATATTTCAGCTTGTCAATCTCATCCTCCTCCACTGTCACCAGGGTAAGGTACCGCCCCTTTTGCACCGCCTGGAGCATCTGCTGTGGCTCATCCCCCCCCAGCCCCACCAGATCCCAGCGATTAGATCCCAGGCAAGTCATGGAAGCCACCACCTGGTACAGGGCCTCGATCTCCTTCCTGTCCTCTATGGTCTTCTCCCCGATCTCCTGCTGTAGGGCCTTTCCCTGGTCTGAACCGTCCATGTTGGCTGGCCGGGATATGATCTGCGCGATATCCTGGGCCGAGTCTATGTCATAGACCAGCCGCAGGACCTCCCCATAGGCATATTCCGTATCCTGCAGGAAATAGGCAAATTCCCACAGGGTGTAGGCATCCTCCCCATCCCCCTCCATGATCAGGTACTGCAGATCCCTATGCCCGCCCAGTCTGTAACAATTGTCTGTGCCTTCCACCGGCGTTCCCAGGCTGGTCTTCAGTACCTCTGTGGATTTGGCAGACACCTGTTCATAGAGGGCCATGTAGTCCCCTACCGGGATGGGGGCAATGCACAAAGCCTCATTCTGTACCACTCCTTCCCCGCCTTCTCCCTGCGCATTGCTTTTCTCATGATAGTTCAACAACATCTTCACATCCACGGAACCTGCTGCCACCTCCTTCCCCCCTTTGGGGGTCTCAAAGCCCACCTCTGCCGGTGTGCCTGGCTGTCCTGGCTGGGTTTCCTGCCCTGCGTCTGTCTCCTGTTTTTCCTGCCTTGCATGGTCCACACCCATTCCTTCCTCTGTCCCACTGCCTGCATGGCCCTGGACCACACTTCCATCGGTGGTGTCACCATCTGTCCCCACAGGACGGACCAAAAAATATCCTCCCACCCCAAGCAGCAGGGCCAGGGCAGCGGCCACACAGCCTCCTGCCAGCCGGGATACCCTCTGGCTCCTTCTCCCTCTTTCTCCCTCACTCCTTAGGATCAGTTCGTCCTCTATGGCTGTCATGCTTTCAAACAAATCCTCTTTTCTCATACCATATAGCCCTCTCTTTCCAAATGGCTCTTCAGTTTCTGCCTGGTGCGGCTCAAAACCACGTTCACGAGGTTCTCCCGGATCTTGTAGCGCCTGGCAATCTCTCCCGCGCTTTCCCCGAAAAAATATCTCCGGATAAAGATGTCACATTCCCGGGGCGGCAGGCTGTGGGCGAACTGCCGGATGCAGGCTCCCAGCTCCTCCCCCAGGTAATCCCCTTCCAGGTCTGGACCTCCGGGAATACATTCTTCCAGTTCCTCCAGGATCACCGGCATATGGCCGCCACCACGCTTCGCGGCATTCCTGGCCTTGTACCGGTTAAAGGCGATGTTGCGCACGATCTTCGCCAGGTACAGCTTCAAGTGGGTGGGGCGGGCAGGTGGAATACTGTTCCAGGCTTTCATCCAGGTATCGTTGACACATTCCTCCGCATCCTCCCGGCTGCGCAGGATATTGTCTGCGATCCGCAGGCAGTAGCTGCCATATTTCCTGTCTGTCTCCCTAATGGCACTTTCCCTGCGCCCGAAATATAATTCGATCAGCTTCTCGTCCCTCATCCCCGTCCCTCCGTAAGGCGCAATCCACCGCTCGCCTGGTGCCCTGCACACTCTTTGCGGTTTTCTCTGTTACTGTTCACTGGTGCCACCGCGAGGTGTTTACACGCGCTTTTTGCGTGACAAACCCAGGCAATCTTGATTGCCTTGACTGCCATGCGCCAAAATGGGCTGTTTTGCCCATTTTGTGTGCATAATTGCTGTGAACGGAGTGAACAGTAGCTTTTCTCTTTTTGGCTGTCAAAAGGATCCTTTGTTATATAAGACAACATAGACAGGAGAACTGTTTCAATTTTTTTCAAAAAGTTCAGCCAGTCCATGTAAATGGTGGAAAATCGTGCTCGCACGAATTTTTCGCCATTTATATGGACTGAGGGAGCGCAAGCTCAACACAGTTGAGCTATAAATGAGCAAAGCTAGCTGCGTAAGCAGCGATAAAGCGCTGAAAGCGCCTTTGCGAAGGGGCGCTGGCTGAACTTTTCCGAAAAACTGCATGCACAAAACAAGCCTTCTCTGCTCATCTCCTAACAAAGCGCTTTTAATTTTTTTAGGTACCCATTGATCTTGCGCTCCTTCACATCTGTCTTCCGGCCTGGGACAGTTTTCATATGGCGGGCGTTGACCACCATGGCATCCTGGTCAGAAATGAGCGTACCTTAAAATCAGTTTACTAAGCGGGCTGCAGGCCCAAAATAAACGCAATCTTTGCCGTTAATACCAGTATAGAGGTTGATGGCAACTTAATCAATCCTTTACCACAGACACAGTTTCATTTATGGTAGTGCCAGGTGTGCGGGCATGGAAGTTTACTTACGAATGGAAATCTCAATGAATAAATTGCATCAGACAACAGACAAATGAAATTATTTTTTGCAGAACTTATTCTTAATTGATTTTGAAAGTGGCATTGGCGTACAGCTAATGTCGCCGTTTCATCTGAGAAAGTGGAAGAATTCATTTGTATATGGTAAAATGGAAAACACATATACAAGCAAGGGATAGGAAATACTGATTGGAGGAAAATAAAAGTGGCAGGTAGAGAGGTTGGCTTTATTGTGGATGATGAATATAAAGCATGGATAGAGAATATAAAGAGCAGAATAAAACATAGTCAGATAAAGGCTTCTGTTAAGGTGAATTATGAAATGCTCGATTTATATTGGGATATTGGCAGAGATATTGTTGCCAAGCAGAAAAATGCGAAATGGGGAGATGCGTTTCTTGTAACAATGAGCAAAGATTTACGAAAGACTTTTCCTAATATGTCAGGTTTTTCAGTGCAAAATTTGAAAAGCATACATTATTGGTACAATTTTATAATTCCGATGAAAATGGCTTACAGTCTGTAAGCCAAATAGAATTAATTGAAAAAATAATTAAATCTATTCCGTGGGGACATAATCAGAGGATTATGTATAAGTGTAAAAATATTGCGGAAGCACTATTTTATGCGCAGAAAACGATGGATAACGGTTGGAGTAGAACTGTTTTAGAGCATCAAATAGATAGCGGTCTATATAACAGACAGGGCAAAGCTATTACCAATTTTGCCATAAAATTGCCAGAGCCGCAGTCTGACTTGGCTGAACAAACGTTGAAAAACCCATACAATTTTGACTTTCTAACTTTGAGAGAAAAATATGACGAGAAAGAATTAGAAGATGCCCTTATTAATCAAATTACTCAATTTCTATTGGAACTAGGCACAGGTTTTTCGTATCTTGGTAGACAAGTACATTTGCATGTCGGTGAAAGTGATTTCTATATGGATTTGCTTTTTTATCATGTTCGCCTTCATTGTTATGTTGTCGTGGAACTAAAAACAGAAAAATTCAAGCCGGAATTTGCAGGTAAATTAAATTTCTATGTCACTGCTGTCAATAAACAGATAAAAGCAGAACAAGATAATCCAACAATAGGTATTCTTATATGTAAGGATATAGACGACGTCGTTGCTGAGTATGCGCTTGATGATATTTCACAACCAATCGGAATTGCAGAATATGAATTGACAAAGGTACTTCGTGAAGAATTTAAAAGTAGTCTGCCGACAGTGGAAGAAATAGAAAGTGAGCTTTCTGAATAAATTGGCTTACAGATTGTAAGCCAATTTGATATAAGTAAAAAAGTAGCAGAGATTATAAGAAGAGAATTTACTTCTCAAAAATCCATCGTCAGTAAATACGTAGCGGAAAACAGATTTCCAAATACCCAATTTTTCATGGATGACGGATATTCTGGCGTCAGCTTTACAAGACCGTCTTTTATGGAGTTGATGGAACTTGCCGAGGCAGGGAAAATTGGAACGATTATTGTCAAAGACCATTCAAGGCTTGGTAGAATTCGTTACTTTTCACGGCTCTGCCATTCAAGGTGGCGATCAACAACCATAATCACCAGTCCCATCACAGCCCCCATCCCCAGGTAGATCCAGAAGGAGGGCACACCGGGGCAGCCCACCAGCAGGACCATGGGCACCAGAAATGCAAGGAAGTTCGCCAGCACGGTCAGTGTGGCACTGCTGCCCTGCTTCACCACCTTGATCTCGCTGTCCCAGTCGAAAACAGGGAATCGTGCGTTGACAGCCAGCCCCACCACGGCGCTGAAGAGAAGGAACAGGGCCGGAAACAGGACCAGGCACACCAGATCCACCCAGCCAGGCTGTAGTACCAGCACCGCCAGAATCTCCGACACCAGGCAGAAGGGTGCTGCCACCATTAGGTTCACCAGAATCTTGCTGCGGGCAATCTCCTGCCGGGTCACAGGCAGGGTCTGCAGGATCCACCACTGTTTTCCTTCCAGGGAGATGGACGCCGCCGTAGTAGGCATCATACCAGGCAGGAATCCCAGCGCCAGCGGCATCACCCGTTCCAGAAGGCCGGGACGGCCTATCAGGCCCAGCACCTCCTCCACCTGCTCCTTCCCCACGAAAAACAAGGCCAGCACCATCATCACCTGCATCACCGCCCCTATCAACGTATTGGTCACATAAATGGTGGAGGCAAAATAACGCCGCAGATCCCTGGCTACCAGGCTCCCCAGAACCGGCCTGGCCCGCAGGCCTGTCATACGATAGTTGCCCCTGGCGGCATTTGCTCCCAGCAGACTGCATATTTTCCCGTAAAAGAATTGCAGGACACCCAAAAACACCAGAAAGATTCCCACAGACAACGCCAGAAACAACGCCAGGCTCCCTGCCCTGCCTTCCAGCATGGCTTGTGAAATCCACCTGGCCGGGGGATAGATGCCGGATATCTGCCCTTCCAGATGCTCCACAATTGTATGGGCCATGTCTTCCAGCATGCCCTCCTCCATGCCGGACAGGGAGAAGCTGCCTGCCAGCACCAGGATGACAAACACCATGGTCAAGATGATTGCCACTATATTTTTCCGTCTCCACCGGCTGCTGATTCCTGTGACCAGGGCTCCCAGGATGGAAGCTGCCGTCATGGGCAGAAGTGGCAGGAAGAGCCCGGCTACAATGCCGTACAGCCAGAAGGAGAGCCCAGGTCCTTTCAGTGCCCCGTATACTGCCATACCCGGCAGCAGCACCAGGAAGCCCAATAGCATATCGGTTACATACATGGACAGGAAACGGCTCACCAGGATAGCCCTGGCCGTCACAGGCAACACGATCTGCCTCTCATAAGCCTCCCTGTCGAACAGCACAGGGCCTGCCTTGAACAGGGTGAAGAAAAAGGTGATGCCGGATACCACCATGACAAGCAGTGCAGGTACCAGGTGTCCCGCTCCCAGGTAGCACAGCCCGAAGCTGGCACCGCCCACATAAAATAGCAGTATCAATGCCAGGAAGCCCCACAGGATACCGAAGAGACGGTACCTGCGCCGCTTTCCTGCATCCCTGGTATGCCGGAATACATTCCAGCCAAATAAATTTTGCAGGGAAAGCCCAAAGAGCAGTCTAGTCTGTCTTCCCATGTCCGATCACCTCCATGAACACATCTTCCAGGGACTTGTCCCCGGTCACTTCCTCTGTATTCCCTTCTACTACCAGCCTGCCCCCGGAGATCACGGCAATGCGGGTGCAGAGCTTCTCCGCCACCTCCAGCACATGGGTGGAAAAGAAGATGGCGCCGCCCCGGTCACACAGCCCCCGCATCTTCTCCTTCAAGGTCAAGGAAGCCTCCGGATCCAGACCCACAAAAGGCTCATCCAGCACCAGCAGCTTTGGCTCATGGATCAAGGCCCCGGTCAGGGCAAGCTTCTGGCGCATGCCGTGGGAATAGGTAGACACCAGGTCTCCCAGGACATCATAGATCCCAAAATCCTCCGTTTCTTTCCGGATCCGCTCCTGCCTCTCCCCCGCCGGGATCCGGTAGATATCTGCCAGGAAGTTCAAATACTGGATCCCTGTGAGATATTCGTAGAGATCCGGATTGTCCGGGATGTAGGCCATGATCTGTTTACAGGCAACGGGATCCCTGCGCACATTTTTCCCGTCCACAGTAATCGTGCCCTTGTCAAAATCATGAATGCCCACAATGGCCTTGATGGTGGTAGTCTTCCCTGCCCCGTTCGACCCGATGAAGCCATAGATATCACCGGGATGCACGGTCAGCGACAAATCGTCAACCGCCGTTTTCCCCCCTTTATAAATTTTTGTCAGATTCTGGATTTTCAGCATATGATTGATTCTCCTCTCCCCGAAATGCCTTCCCTAATTCTTGCAATCTGTCCTGGTCCTCCAAACAGGCAAACAGGGGACTTCGAAGTCCTTCCAGGACACTGTTCCGGACACTGTCTGCCGAGCGCACCCCTTCCGTCCCCAGATCCATCTCCTCCAGGCATTCCTCCATCCTGTCGAAAAAGTCATCCCCATGTAGCTTAATTCCATCTGCAAAGAGCTGTTTGCAGGCCGCCAGGTAGCGCTCCAGACGGGCAAAAACGGCCTCCTGGGCCGGTCCCGAAAGCTTCCCGGATCCTGCTGGCCCGCTGGTGCCTGCTGCCAGAGACTCCCTCGCATCTGCCGAACCGCTTACATCTGACAGGGTACCAGGGTTTGCTGGTTCTGCTGATTCTGCTGCCCTCCCTGCTTCTGCCATTTTTTCTGATTCTGCTGCCCTCCCTGCTTCTGCCAACTCCCTCGCCGCCAGATACAGGGCAGCCTGGTATTCATATATAGCCGCCATGTTGGGATGCAGGGCCGTCATATCAAAGGCCGCCATCACCTGGTCCATCCGTTCAAGCAGCAGCTCCCCATATGCCTTCTCTTCTCCCCGGGCCTGGAGCAGATAAATGCCATAACTTACCAGATCCATCAGACTTCGGTACATGCCCGCCTGGGCCGCCCTTCCCGCCTTCTCCCGCTCTCCTGCTGCCAGGTAAGCCATCACCCACAGGCTTCCCTCCATACCATCTTCCATGCCCTCCAGGTGATCCGGGCCGGAGCCTATCTCTCCCAGATCTGCCAGGGCCAGATCCGGCCTGCCCTCCATCAGATGCAAGTAGGCCCTTACCGCCATGGCGTTCCTGCAGATCCTTGCATCCCTGCAATCCTCCAGGATATGGCCACA
The DNA here is from genome assembly GCA_910586215.1 of uncultured Acetatifactor sp. GTDB lineage: Bacteria > Bacillota > Clostridia > Lachnospirales > Lachnospiraceae > Acetatifactor. Next base: position 23,444 of record CAJUGH010000042.1, read on the forward strand.
TAGCCCGAAAACTGCCCCATAGGCTTCCTCCCGCTCCTGCCCTTCCCTTGCCCGGTCCAGGTGGTTCAGCAGCAGAATGGCCATCTGGAGCAGAAAGGGATAACAGGAATAGTACTTCCGCACCATGCCTTCCCATTCCTCCATCACTTCTGCAAAAGGCCTAACTGCAAAACATCCTGCAAGTCTCTGATAATGGAACCGGATCTGTTCCCTGGAAAGCATGGGCACAAAGCCCACCAGTTCATCCACCGTCACCTCAAAAAAGGCGGCCAGAAGCGGCAGCACCTGGATGTCCGGCAGGGTGCTTCCCGTCTCCCATTTAGACACGGAAGCCTTGGTGACACCGATGAAATCTGCCAGTGTCTCCTGGGTCACGCCCTTTTTCCGGCGCAGCCTGCATATGGTATTTCCCAGATTTTCCACACCCATAACAATATTCCCCCTTATGATTGGCAGGCACCGCGGCTGGCCGGTTTTGAACCGCCAGGGCTGTATCCGCTGCTGTCCCTGTGTCTTCTGTCAGCGCTGTGTCCACTACGGTTTCTGTGCCCAACGCCGGCCTCTGTACTATCGCTGACAGTGTTCTCCCTGCCAGTCCCTGCATAGAAAAAGCAGTAAACCCTTATATAGTTTACTGCTTTTGCCTATCCAAAACAATGGAGTTATATGCAACTTATTTCATAAAAGTATCCCAACAGGAAACTTCCCCATTACTGCTTGCTGGTACTATCGGGAAAATCCATCCAGATACGCAGCCTGCCCTTCTCATATTCCGCCCCGATGCTTCCCCCCATCTGCTCCGTCAGTGTCCTGGCAATGGACAGCCCCAGCCCTGTGGCATTGCAGGCTGTCTCCACTGTGAAGTAGCGGTGGAACAGCTTGCCCACCTGGGTGCCGTCCAGTCCGGAAGCTCCATTTTCAAACAGGATATGCCCGTCTTCCCCCAGTTCCACACATAGGTCCCCGTCACTGTATTTCAGTGCATTGTGCAGCACATTGCCAAATATGCGGGACAGTGCCCCCGGCTCCAGTTGCCGGACCACCTTGTGTTCCGGCAGCCGGATTGCAGGCACGATCTGCCGCTCACACATGGCCCCGTGAAAGCTCAGGATACTCTCCTCCAGCACAGCCCGGACATCCACGGACACCAGTTGTAGCTGTCCCACGGACAGGACCAGCGTATAGCCGAACAGTTCCTCTGTCAACTGTTTCAAGGCCTGGGTCCTGTTACAAATGAATGCCAGGTACCGCTCCACTGTCTCGCTTTTCTCCTCCCGCTCCAATAGTTCCAGATAACCGCTGATGGCCGTGATGGGAGTGCGCAGGTCATGGGAAATATTGGTCACAGCCTCCTTCAGTTCCAGATCCCCATGCAGGTATTTTCTGCGCTGCTGCCGCAGCAGGCGAAGTTCCTTGTTGATCTCCCGGGCCAGCCGCAGTACATGCCTGTCCCCGGAGGAAACCGTGATAAGGGTGTTGGTATCCATGGACAGACGTTCCCTGAACATGGTGCAGATCTCTTCCATGTTCCGCTGCATGGACCGGATTTTCACGGCCTGGGCCAATGCTACCATGGCCAGCAGGCTGCACAATATCCAGGGCAACATCTGTTTTGTCCCACCTTTCTATCTGATGCCAGGGAACATACTGCCCAGGGCATTCCATGGCATCCCTCAAAATGCGCAATACACCTTTTCTGCAATTTATCTCAGATCCTTCTTCCGGAAGCAGAAGATCCCCGCCGCTGTTGTAAATACCGCAAGCACCACCGAGGCCACCCCTGACAAAAGGGGCCTTCCCAGTCCTTCATTGGTCATCTGGATCCCCTGGCCGGTGGGCAGGCCATCCACCAGGAACTGGTACAGGATCCGTTTCGCCCCGGCCACATAGCGGGGGTTGGGCAGCGGCTCTCCCATCTGGATCCCGTCTGCCGTCAACATCATCTCGCTGACCATCTCCGGCTCCCCAAGCGCATTGTAGAGCATACTTCCCCACAGGATCAAGGCCATGGCCACGAATACAGCCATCACCGCTGTCAGGGATTTCCGTGCGGAAAGCATGGCTATCAGCACAAAGATTCCCGTCAAGGCTGCCGTAAACAGCACAGCCAGCAGCGCATAGATAGCAAATCCCTTCCAGCCCATCTGCCAGGTCCCCAGGAAAGGAATCCCCACCATGCCCCCCAGAAGCCACACGGCCACAAACCCCTCACAGGCCACCAGGCATACCAGATAGTTGGACAGATAGACCCGCAGACGGCTATGTCCCACCACCAGTTTGTTCCGGATAGTGCCCTCATTATACTCCGTCCCCAGGAAGAGGCTGACAAATGCCACCACAAACAGGGCCAGGAAGGGTGCATACTTAAAATAAAAATCATCCAGATAATACACATAGCCTTCTGCCCGCAGGGAAACCGACTGACTGACACCCCGCAACATCCCTACGGCCGATAGCAGGAACAGGAATCCCATCTCCCCCCAGAAAACCCAGTTCTTCCGAAGCCTGGCCAGTCCTGCGGTCACTAAATTATACATGGCTGCCACCTCCCACCAGACGAATATAGTAGTTCTCCAGGCCCTCATCCCTCTCCTGCATGGAATACACTTCACATCCTTCCCTGGAAAGAGCCATGGCCAGGGCCGTGACTCCCACCTGGCCGTAGATATCTGCCTCCTCTTCGGAGGCAACACTATATTCCAGTCCCATGTTGTCCAGCACACGGCAGAGCACCTTCACATCCGACACCTTCAGCCGCACACATTTGCGGCAGGCCGCCTCCAGGTCCTGGGCGCTGATCTCCTTCACGATCCTGCCGGCATCAATAAACCCATAGTGGGTGGCCAGCCTGGAAAGCTCATCCAGGATATGGCTGGAAATCAGCACTGTGATCTGCTGTTCCCGGTTCAGCTTCAAGATCAGTTCCCGGATCTCTACGATCCCCTGGGGATCCAGCCCGTTCGCAGGCTCATCCAGCACCAGGAAATCCGGATCCCCGCACAGGGCAACGGCGATTCCCAGCCGCTGCCGCATCCCCAGGGAAAAGTTCCCGGCCTTCTTTTTCCCGGTTCCCGCAAGTCCCACCAGGGCCAGCAGTTCCGGGATCCCCTCAAAGGATGGCATACCCAGCACCCTGTATTGTTCCTTCAAATTCTCTTCCGCGCTCATATCCAGGTAGATGGACGGCGTCTCCACCACTGCCCCCATCCTTCGCCTGGCCTTCCCGATTCCAGGATCCGTATAGGGCACCCCATAGAGGGAATAGGTGCCTGCGGAAGGCTCCTGGAGCCCGCAGATCAAGCGGATCAAGGTGGTCTTCCCCGCCCCGTTTTTCCCCACAAATCCATAGATGGCGCCTTTGGGAATGTGCATGGACAGACCCTGCAGGGCCTTGAAATGCCGGTACTGTTTGCACAGCCCCTGTGTTTCCAGACAATACTCCATTTGAATCTCTCCTTTCTGATGACACCTACGAATATACCCCGAAACGGTAAAGACAGCGGTCAAGAAAAGAGTAAAGATTTGGTAAAAATTAGTGCTTCCCTTGTTACTGTTCACAGGTGCCACCGCGAGGTGTTTTCACGCGCTTCCAGCGTGACAAACCCGAGACAACCTGCGCCAAAACGCCTGTATTTGGCGTTTTGTGTGCATATGTTGCTGTGAACAGAGTGAACAGTAACCTTCCCTTTACGGATACTCCCGCAGCTTAAATCCAATCCCCCACACAGATTCAATGTACTCCCGCCCCCCTGCCTGGCGCAGCTTCCTCCGCAGATTACTCACGTGCTGCTTCAAGGAACTGTCCGTGCAGTCCGGGGTCTCCTGGCTGATCCTGTCCAGGATCACGGACTTCGAGAGAGCCTGTCCGGCATGGAGAAGCAGGAGCTTCAGGATCGCAAACTCTGTTTTTGTCAAAGCGACAGTGTGCCAGCTTGCATCTGCCAAGGAGGAAGCTGCCCGAAACGCAGGTTCTGGCTGGATGTCTTCCGGCCAGGCACCGCCTGCCTGCCGGACCCACACTTCATGGGAGACCAGATCCATCACCAGATCCCCCGCCTCCAGCACCTGGCCTGCCTGTCCCTGGCCCATCTGCGCCTGCCGCAGACAGACGATGATCCGGGCCAACAGTTCCTTCACCACGAAAGGCTTCGTCACATAGTCTGAAGCCCCACCCAGAAGCAGCTTTACCTTATCCTCCGTGCCCGTCTTAGCACTTACCACAATGACCGGAATCTGCCTCTCCCGGATCCTGCCAAACAGTTCCTCCCCGGAAAGTCCTGGCAGCATCAGATCCAGCAGGATCAGATCCGGTCTCTCTTTTTCCAGTACAAGCAGGGCTTCTGTACCGGAATAAGCCCGCAGCACCTGGTATCCTTCCCCATAAAGAGCTTCTTCCAGAAGGTTTCCGATATAGGTATCATCTTCCGTGACCATAATCTTCTTCACGTCCTCACCTCCCGCCCAAAGCCTCCTTTCCCATGAGATAGAGTTCTGCCGCACTGTCAAACCCTGTACACATCTGTTCCAGGATATCCCTGGTAAAAAAAGCCGGATCCAGCACCTGCTCATGTACCCAGGCGATCTTCTTGTGTTCCAGCCAGTCCCTAAGGGCAGGATGCTCCACCTCCGGGTAATGGCATCTTAAGTACCTCTCCCCCAGCACCTGCAGCAGGCCGCTCTCTTCGAACCTTTCCACCATCCCCGCCACGGAATGTCTGTGATCCAGCAGATATGCCCGGAATCTCTCCATCCCGCGGGCATCCAGGTGGTAAATCTGTAGCCCGTATTTGTACCTGTCCAGGGATGCATCGAAGAAAAACCCCAAGGCATTCTTCCCATCTGCCGTGTCCAGTTTGAACCGCACATAAAAATACTCTTTTATGGGCGCATTGCCGCAGAACCTGGCGTCATTGTACAGAGAGGACATGCATCTGCGCCTGGGGGCCAGCAGATCCCTGTCCAGCCTGGAAAAGTAATTGGACAGTTCCAGGTACAGTTCCTCCAGGGGATATTTGACGCCCTCCAGGTATAGCTCCAGGTGTTCCTGGTGGCTCTCCCTGCTGTTCCTGTGCCGGATGGCCTCATAGTATCTGATGGTTGATTGGTTGAATCCTTGAAACATAGCTTTTCCTGCACTTTCTGAAACATATGATTCGGAATTCTTATAACTCCCGGACTTATGATCCTTCTGATTTTCTTTTTTCATGTGGAGCAATTTCTTTGAACCCGGAAATCTTACATACCTCCCGGATCCTATCTTCCTGCTGCTTTACAAACCCATAGATCCTGTAGGCATCTTCCGCGCATTCCCGCTCCCCTGTGCCTTCAAAATACGCCACAAAGAGCAGTTCGATGCATTCCATCACATACGGCAGGGCCTTTCTCTCTGCTTCTGATACTTCCCCTTTTTCCTCATATCCCGCCAGCGCATTTTCCAGGAATGCGAACCATTGTTCCTGTGACAGATGCAGCCCTTCTTCCTCCGTGAGCAGTCCCAGCAGGAAGTAGCCAAGGTCAAAGATACGGATGTTCCGCTGGCTTAGGTCAAAATCAATGTACCCCGAAAACATACCTTCCGAAAATAGAAAATTGCCAAAATGTACATCCCTGTGGATCAACTGTACAGGCAGCCTGTCATATACTGCCTCCAGATGGGCAACCGTCTCTTCATATGCTTCCCTGGCCACATATTTCCATCCACCCTTTTCCAGGTTATCCCTCACCCAGCCCTTCATCTCGTCTAGCAGGCTGTTGTCCCGGATCCCCTCCACATCCTCACATTTCCGGAAGGCACGATGAAGGTCTGCCAGAACGCCCCCCATGGCCAGGGCTGTCTCCGGGATGGCATCCAGCTTCACCAGATGACTCCCCGGAAGCCTCTTAGATAGGAAATAGAACTGCTCCCGTTCCCCTTCCCTTGTCCTTTCCTCTGTCCCTTGTCCTTTCCTCTGTCCCTTCTCCTGTCCTCTCTTCTGTCCCTTCCCTTGTCCTTATCCCATCTGCCACAGATACATAGAGGGTGCCCTCCCGGGTGGGAACCACCTGCCCCACAGGAATCCCCATTTGGTCCAGCCGTTGCAGGAGATTCAAATTTCTCCGGAGCAGGTCCTCCTTCTGGTATCTTTTTAAAATGTAATGTTCCCCCACCTGCCAGGCTGTGCCGTAGACCTGCCTAATTGCGTTGTCCTGTAATCCCCAGTGGGAAAGTACCCCTAAAAATCCAGCCGCATGATGCATTCGCCATTCTCCTCCTCTCCCGTAGCACAGAACCCCACCTTCTCATATACATGCCACGCACGCCGGTTCTCCGGGTGGCAGTCCAGAATCATGAAATCATACTTGCCGCTCTCCCTGGCTAGTTGGATGATCTGCCGCAGCGCTTCTGTGCCATATCCCCTGCCCAGACTCTCTTCTGCGATCAAAACCCTCCAGATCACCAGACAACGCTCCTCCAGGTCCTCGTCCAGCATCATGAAGCCTACCACCTTGTCCCCCTCACAGATGGCAAAAGGATACACATCCCCTGCCTCACGGAACAGCCATGCCTGGGCCAGGGAATAGACATTGGCCGCCACAAACGTCTCTCCCTCCGGGCGCTTCATATGAACAATCTCGCTAAAATTATCCTCTGTGATTGCTTTGAATTGTATCATTGTCATCCTCCCTAGTCATGTTATGTATGAAGTCTTATTACCAAATCTTATGTACTGGCCCGGTTTCCTGTCACACATCCCATCAATTGCCTCATCCATCTTTCAGATTCTTCTCCAGATATCCACAAGTGAACGGGAAAAAATCATATTTATGGACACCGATATGTATAAAGCCAAATGATTCATACCATCTTCTCAATATCTGGTTCTCCTCCACGATACCTATGGTCATTTTATGGCAATGCAATCCCCTGGCAACCTCAAAAGCGTTTTCCAGCAGCTTCTCCCCGATTCCCCTATGCCTGCAGGCCGGTAACACGCACAAGTTGTTACATTCGCATTCCCCATTATCCTTTATGGACAAAGAATAATATCCTACCATCTGTCCGTCTTCATAAAATGCGTACATAGGCCTTTTTTCTTCCTTTAACTGCCAGCAGAGCCTTTCCTCTGTAGTGGCAAAGGCCGTAAACCTTGGTGCATTTTCCTCATTTAGCCCAAACTCCTCTGCTACTGTGCCAAAGCTCTCCCGGATCACCTTCACACATGTAGTGATGTCATCCTGTCCTATTTCTTTTATCATTTTTATATCCCTACCGCGCTTAAAGAGGGGAGTTTACACACCCTCCCCAGCGCATACCATTCAACAACCCCGCTGCAAGCAACGGGGCATCAAGCTTGCAACGCTACAGAGCGAAGCGTAGACCCAGGCGGCTGCATAACAGACATTCAGCTCATTGCTCACGGGAATGAGATGAACTTTATGACGGAAAACTCCTTAGATACACCACATTCCCGTCAGGGTCATAAAAACTCATGTTTACAGTACCCCATGGACGTCTGGTTGGTTTTTCAATGATCCCTGCCCCTAATGCCAGGATTTTTGTATACTCCTTTTCCATATTATCTACCGTAAACGCTATACACATGTTTTGATTGTTATTATTTTTTATTGATCCATCATTATAAATCGTGAGCATTGTTTCCTCTGCAATAATGGTTTGATGTGTCTCATCATTGCTATCGTTATTTATTTCAAGCAAGGTTTTGTAAAAATTTGCTAATTTCACAACATCATTTGTCAATAAGCATACTTCTCCTAACCGCATATATTTGTCCTTTCTCCGAATAAGAATGTTTTGTTCTTTGTATCTAAAACCGCCTTTCTTCCAATAGGAAAAATTGCATGATTGGACCCATGACCAAAATCGTCACAATGAGCCATACCTCGTATGCCTTATTCATTGTTGTTCCATGCGAGTATTCCCGCATTCCTGCCTATTTCATGTCATTTTCAGTATCACCCCTCACCAATTTTCGAATTAGGATTTTATAAAACTCATCTTTTGCATATTTTTCCATAAATGGGCTATGCCCGCACTTCTCCAAAACATAAGTTTCACACAGTACACCATTTTCTTGCAGCGGTATTGTTACCCCTTTTACGGGATGAGGATCCGCTTGTCCTTGTATGATACATATTTTGCTCTTCAAATTCCGAAAGGATGTCAGTAACGCTCCGTTAGTTCTTAACATTGCAGCCTCACTCCAAACCTTGTTATGCATTTTGCTATCTGTTTTATCCGTCTTATGTTCTTCTCTGTTTTCAAGGCAATAATTGTCCGCCTTTTCAAACAAACCCGGAATTTTCTTCATATCCTCCTCTGTTGCTTGATTGTGAAGCAACCTTTGATACATGGCACCATCTTCTTCAGAAAGATTTTGGAACCTGCGGACACCAATTTCTGAGACATATTTATCTTCAAGGGGACCACTGCCAATTAAAATGATTTGCTCAATCCGTTCTGCATATTTTTCTGCAAAAAGCGCTGCCAGCCACGCTCCCCAGGAATGCCCAATCAGTGTTACCTTATCACTGCAATTGTCTTTGATCTGATGATACAATTCTTCTATTAGTTCATGTATGGAATATTTTGATTGTAAAGCTTCCACAACACCGATTTGCGATAGATTCGCTAATTCTTTTGCAAATCCTTTTAATGACCCTATTGCTCCAGGGCCACCATGAACCAAGACTATTTTATAAGGTGCTTCGCCATATAAACGTACCATTTCTATTCTCCCTTTAAACATCAACTTTTTCAATTATACTACTTTCTTCCCTCACATGCCATCATAAAATGTATGGCATGGCAACCGCCACGCCATACATTTTTATTGTCCCAACGATTTCTCAATCTTTTTGTTTCTGCCTTTCCAATCGTTCTGCTTTTCATACAGATTTATCTATGTATTCCAAAATTCCGGCGTGTTCAGCTTTGCATATGCATTCATCACGTCTACCGGGACATTAAACTGGTCTCGCTTATTCAAAAAAAACATAATCACTTCCGCGAAGAGCCAGAATATCCTCCATTTCTTCTGATTCTTCTTATAAAGTATTGTCTTATCACTTTTTCATCTTGACCATATAGTCAACAACCCCGCTGCACGCAACGGGGTATGCAACCCTCGCGGCATTCGCCAAATGACCGCTTCGCAGCCGCTTGGCTCACTGCCTGCGGGAATCAAAATCATATTCTTAATAACGCATTCTGACACCAATGAAACAATACAAAAAAGGCTCTATCAAAATCATAATCAGTATGGTCTTGTAATGATATGCTCAATTCCAAAACAATTTTATCCTCGTCCTGTACACGCTCAAGTAATTCCCGTTTTGTAGAAATGAAATTGCCACTTTTTAAATAATACAAATGCTGCATGATGAAGAATACTGATTTACAAGTTATCGGCAACTTTATAACATTATACTCCCTGTCGGCGTGTATATAGCGGTGGCAGATTTCGTGATATAGATTATTCAAACTTAATTTTACATAGTTTCTTTCATCTTCAATGGTATATGCAGGGACAAGATTTTTAAGTTCTCCATAATAGTCTTTGGTTGTGTTCAGCAAATGGCATATTTCTAACGGATTCCAATGTTCTAAATCAGCTTTGCCACAAATAAAGCCACAGGATTTGTCAAAATTTCCTACAGAGACAAGTGCTTTTTGATAGGTTTTCAAATCCTCAACCGAAATATTGTCAATCACAGCCATAATATCAATATCACTGTTTTTCGTTTCTTCGTTACGGAGATAGCTACCCTGTAGTCCAATATACATCAGCCTTTCACCAAAAGCGTCTTTTAATAAAATTATTAATTCGTCAACATATTCATATATTCTAAACATTCCGGATCACCTATCTCCTCATTTCCAAGATATTTTATATATTCTTTTCCCTCATGAAAATTCATAATCGAGCGGCGACTGCTTCTTCTCTGACTTCCCTTTCAACTGTCTGAGGAAGTATTTCATCAAAGTCCTAACCTCCGCCGGGTAAAATGTACCATTCCTCCTTATTTCTCCCCATTTTCTCCAAAAATCCCTTTCCTATTTGATTATACCACTTCCTGCTTCTATTTACCATAAAAATATAGGACATAGCAATCGCCCAGACCATAACAGCGGTTCACATACATTTCAATGTCTTTCGTTAAAAATTGCGGAATGTCAATCACTCTAACCGACTGTTCCGTTTTC
>CAJUGH010000043.1:0-1764 GCA_910586215.1 uncultured Acetatifactor sp.
CTGACAAAACGGGATAATGCTGAAAATAAAACTAATTAATCAGCGGTTCCCTAGCACCCCTGCCTCCACCAGCAGATTTGCATTATACCTCCTGGCCTGTGCATCCACCAAGCACCAGAAGGGAATTGTTCTCCATCTTCTGGTAGAATCGCTGTCTGTTTTTCAGATAAAACTCCTGATTCATATAGATACCCCGCTTTCCTACTGCAAATTCCGTTTTGTCACTGGCTCCATTGTACTGCAATCACTTTCCTAATGGAACAGACTCTATTCCTGGCCTTTCTCTGCCTTCCTGCGCATCATCTGCCAGGCTGTACAGAAAAACATGGTCACCGTGGTACATACCGCCAGGGTATCTGACACTGGTTCTGCCAGAAACACCGCGAATACCTTGTCCTGGAAGAAATTCGGCAGGATATAGATCATGGGGATCAGCAGGATCAGCTTCCGCAGGGCTGCCAGGAACAGGGAATGCACAGCCTTGCCCAGGGCCACAAAAGTCTGCTGGCAGGCAATCTGTGCCCCGAAGATACAGGAAGCCGCCATGTAGATCCGCATAGCCCACTGGGTATATTCCACGGTGGCTGCATCTGAGGAGAACACCCTGGCCAGCACGCCTGGAAGCAGCATAGACACCCCCCACACAAGGAAAGAATATCCCAGGCAGCATGTAAGCGTGATCAGAAAGGCCTTCCGCACACGTTCCATGTTTTTTGCCCCATAGTTAAAACTCACAATAGGCTGCATCCCCTGGGACAGACCCTGGAGGGGCATCATGGAGAACTGCATCACACTGGCCAGGATGGTCATGGCACCCACGGCAATGTCCCCTCCGTATCTCTGCAGGGAAGTGTTGAAGCACACGGACAGCAGACTCTCCGTGGACTGCATGATAAATGGGGAGATACCCAGGGCCAGCACAGGTCCCATGATGCCCGGCACAAATCTTAGGTTCTTCTTCTTAATATGAAGCAATGTCTTCTTCCCCGTGAGGAATCGGATCACCCAGAACGCCGATACCGCCTGGGACAGTACCGTGGCCAGGGCAGCCCCCCGGACCCCCATGCCGAACCCGAAGATGAAGATGGGATCCAGCACAATGTTCAGCCCGGCACCGATCATCACTGTCCGCATGCCGATGCCGGCAAAGCCCTGGGAAGTGATAAAGGCATTCAGTCCTGTGGTAAACATCACACAGATGCTGCCGCACACATAGATCCTCAGATAAGGCAGGCCGTAGATAATGGTATCTTCACTGGCACCGAAGGCATACAGGATCGGTTCCGCAAACAGGAAGAACACCACAGTCAGCACTGCCGCCAGGCATCCTAAGGAAAACACACAGTTTCCCAGGATCTGCTCCGCTGTCCCATTCTCTCCCTTTCCCATGGCAATGGCTGCCCTGGGAGCGCCTCCAAATCCCACCAGGGCCGCAAAAGCTGCCACCAGGGTGATCACGGGCAACGTGACCCCCAGCCCCGTCAGCGCCAGGGAGCCCACTCCCGGTATATGGCCGATATAAATGCGGTCCACCATATTGTAGAGCAGATTTACAATCTGGGCTGCAATGGCAGGCAGGGCCAGTGACACTAACAGCTTTCCCACTGGCATCACTGCCAGCTTGTTCTGGCTCTCCGGTCTGCCACCCTGTCCTGGTTGTTCCTCTCTATCTGTCTGGCTATTTATTTTCATCTGTTTTCCCCTGCTTTCTGTTTCATTCTTTTCGGAAAAGATGCGGCACGCGTCTTCCTCGCGCCCAGCACG
>CAJUGH010000043.1:1864-31995 GCA_910586215.1 uncultured Acetatifactor sp.
CGCTGACTCCAACAACGCTCAGCACGCGCTGACTCCAACAACGCTCAGCACGCGCTGACTCCAACAACGCTCAGCACGCGCCATTCGGAAAGTCGCACCTTCGGTGCTCTTTGCTGCTTCGCAGCTACCTTTCCTCATGTCCTGGCGCTCCCTCAGACCATGCAGGCAGCCGGAAATCCGTGCAAGCACGGTTTCCTGGCTGCCTGCATGGTCTGGCTGAGCTGTTGCATCATAGTCCCAGCACCATAGTTGCCACCTTGAAATACACCAGAAGGGACAGGGCATCCACAATGGTGGTGATGAAGGGACTGGCCATCACCGCCGGGTCGAATCCCAGCTTCTTAGCCCCGATGGGCAGCAGGCATCCTACCAGCATGGCCATCACCACTGCTGCCACAAGGGTCAGGCATACTGTCAGTGCCACATACACCCCTACCCGGTCAAACACCATCAGTTTGCCAAAATTGGCCAGGGCCAGGGTGGAACCGCACAGCATGGCCACCCGCAGTTCCTTCCACACGATCCCCGGCACATCCCGGTAGGTGATCTCCCCCAGGGACAGTCCCCGGATAATGGTCACACTGGCCTGGCCTCCTGCATTGCCCCCTGTGTCCATAAGCATAGGAATAAAGGCAATCAGTGCTGCATACACGCTTAAGGCCTCCTCAAAAGAACTGATGATGGCACCGGTAAAAGTTGCTGACACCATCAGCAGGAGCAGCCACGGAATCCTCTTTTTATATGTCTCCCCCACTGTGGTTCTCATGTATGGCTTATCACTGGGCACAATGGCCGCCATCTTCTCCATGTCCTCCGTGGTCTCCTCCTCCAGGATATCCACGATATCGTCCACAGTGATGATGCCCACCATCCGGTCTTCATTGTCCACCACCGGCATGGCTGTAAAATCATACTTTTTAAACTGTGCTGCTGCCTGTTCCTGGTCCATCAGGGTATTGATGGAGATCACATTCTCGTGCATGATATCCCGGACCAGGTCATCCCCCTGGCCAAGGAGCAGGTACCGCAGTGCAACCGTTCCCACCAGGCGCCTGCTGGCATCCAGCACATAGCAGATATCTATGGTCTCGCTGGTAAGCCCCACGGCGCGGATGCGTTCGATGGCCTGGGCCACCGTAAAGTTCTCCTTCAGCGCCACATACTCCACTGTCATGATGCTTCCGGCTGAGTCCTCCGGATACCGCAGGAGCTGGTTGATTGCCTTCCTGGTATCCGGGTTGGCATTGGCCAACAGCCTGTCCACCACATTGGCAGGCATCTCCTCCAGCAGGTCCACGGCATCATCTGCCATCAGGTTGTCAATGACACTTCCTGCCTCCCGCTCGGACAGGGAACTGATGATCATCTGCTGGCTGTCCACCTCCAGGTAGGAGAATACGTCCGCAGCCAGATCCTTTGGCAGGATCCGGTATACCTTCAGGATCTCTTCCTCCTCCAGGTCCTCCATCAAGGCAGCAATATCAGCCTCGTTCAGTTCCGACAAAAGCTGGCGGAGCCTGGTATACTGCTTCGTGTCAAGGAACTCTCTAAGTTCCCGGGTCTCTTCCATTCTCTTCATAGCATTTATCTCCAATATGCAGTTTTTTCATGGGGGCATACCCCATCCCTACAGTGACAAGATACATACTTCGACCAGGAAGGGGATTGTCAGAATTCGACTTCTTGCTCTTCATAAAATAACCACCACCTTTCAAAACGCTATCTCTTCTAAAAAGTTCAGCCAGTGGGAAGCATACGGGTGAAAATCATGCTCGCATGAATTTTCATCCATTGCTTTCCACTGAGAGAATGCCCGTCTCTTCCCTGTCCGCATAGAACAGGTCACGAAGCTTCTCAAACCGTACCCTGCCGCAGGTGGCATCCTCCATCTGCCGGTGCAGGGCTTCCACACACTCTGCCGGAACCAGGAGCCGCAGCACCACCCGGTCCGTGTAGTCACTGGACAATGGTTCGATCCCTGCATTTCCCAGCAGATACAGGATCCTGCCCACCCCGTTGTAATCCGTGATGACCTCCACCTCGCTGCCCGGACGCATCCGTCCGATGGTACAGTCGGCAAGTCCCTCCTTCACCGCCTGGGTATAGGCCCTCACCAGACCGCCGGTGCCAAGCAGGACCCCGCCAAAATACCTGGTGACCACCACTGCCACATTGCGGATTCCCTCGCCCAGCAGCACTTCCAGCATGGGACGTCCCGCAGTGCCGTTTGGCTCCCCGTCATCGCTGCAGCGGGTCAGTTCCCCCCGCTCCCCCAGCACATAGGCCGAACAGTTATGCCGGGCATCCCAGTACTTTTTCTTCATCTCCTCAATGAAAGCAGCGGCTTCCCCTTCGCTCTCACATTTCCTCACAGTGGCAATAAAACGGGATTTTTTCTCCACATATTCCCCCTGGCCCCCTGTAAGCAGCACGCGATATGCATCCATCTTCCTCCATCCCCGGGAACCTGCACCGGCCTGGTATCACTGGCCCAAACCTTTTTTGATTCCCACATTATTCTAGCATAATTTGTCCAAAATGTGAAACAATTATTAATATAGAAAAGAAAACCTTTATTTACATATTGATTTTTGTTATAATAAGTCATATATTGCTTTCATCTCTTTTTACATGGCTGTTTTATACAGGAAGGCGATATTGCTGTGTGCACCTGGTACACAAGGAGGTAAGTTTGAAAATGGACTTACAATGCCAGACTTGACGGTCTGTCATCAAAAGGCAAGTATTGATTGGTATGCCCTGGGGAGGGTGTGTAAACACCCTCTTTATGCGGGCACGGAGGTATACGCATGAACTATGGAAAAAAGGGAGTTCGCGCCAAGCAAAGGACACTGAACTCCAAAATCGGAAAATGGGAGCGTAAGCTGCTCCTTGGCATTTTAAAGCTGTCCCTGGCTGCCATGGTAGGCGTGGCGATCTGTGGGGTCGCTGCCGGCCTTGGTGCCTTTAAGGGCATCCTGTCTGCCACTCCCGCCATACAGATGGATGCCATCGTGGCAACCGGACAGGCCACCATCGTCTACGATTGCATGGGCAATGAGATTGACCAGTATATCACCGCAAGTTCCAACCGGATCCCTGTGGCTTCCATTGATATGCTGCCGGATCATCTGGGAAAAGCTTTTGTGGCCATTGAGGACAGACGTTTCTACCAGCACAATGGCATTGACTTCTACGGAATGCTCCGGGCAGGCTGGACCTTCCTGGAGAGCAGGGGAGAGTCAGCCCAGGGTGCCAGTACCATCACCCAGCAGCTTTTAAAGAACACGGTGTTTACAGAGTGGACTTCTGAAGGCAAGAACTTCATTAAGAAGATCAAGCGTAAGCTCCAGGAACAGTATCTGGCCCAGGAGATCTCCAAATACTATGAAAAGGACGATATCCTTCTCTGCTACATGAATGCCATCAACTTAGGCCAGAACACCCTGGGTGTGGAGGCAGCCGCCCAGCGCTATTTCGGCAAATCTGCAAGCAACCTTACATTGTCGGAAAGTGCCGTCATCGCCAGCATCACCCAGAACCCTTACCGCCTCAATCCCATCAGCTTCCCGGAGCAGAATGCAGGGCGCCGGCTGAAATGCCTGAATATCATGTTGGAACTTGATTTCATTGACCAGGCCCAGTACGATGAGGCCATAGCCGATTCTGATGCCGTCTATGAGCGGATTGCCCTTCACGACAGCAGTTACCGGACCAGTACCAACACCACAGCAGGCTCTTATTTCTCTGATGCTGTATATGAGCAGGTGAAAAAAGACCTGGTGGAAGTGGCCGGTTACTCGGAGGTAATTGCGGAGAACCTGCTGACTGCCGGAGGGCTGCGTATCGAGTCCACCCTGGATCCTGCCATACAGGCCATTGTAGATGAAGAATTTGCCAACCCGGAGAACTACCCGGAGAATGTAAACTGGTATCTGAATTATGCGCTGACCATCAAGGTGGGCAAAGAGAACCACAATTTCAGCAAGGAAAACATGATGACCTGGTTCAAGGAGAACCAGGACAAGAAATTCAATTTGATCTTCTCCTCCCAGGAAGCTGCCTATGAGGCAGCCGCCACCTACCGCAGTGCCATGCTGGCTGAGTTAGGCGTGGCAGATAATGAGGACAATTATACGGAATCCATCACCATGACTCCCCAGCCCCAGGCCGCCATGGTTATAGAGGACCAGTCCACCGGCTATGTGGTGGCACTGATTGGCGGACGGGGTACCAAGGAAGGCCGCAGGACCTGGAACAGGGCTACCAACACAGTCCGTTCCCCTGGTTCTACCTTCAAGGTGCTGGCCGCCTTTGCCCCGGCCCTGGATGGTGCCGGCCAGACCCTGGCCACAGTGTACAATGATGCGCCCTTTAACTATGTGAACGGTACCCCTGTGAACAACTGGTACAAGACCGGCTACCGGGGCATCAATTCCATCCGGGAGGGCATCCGGGAATCCATGAATATCGTAGCAGTCAAGACCCTGACTGTCATCGGTCCACAGCTTGGGTATGATTACCTGGTCAACTTCGGTTTCACTTCCCTGGTTGACAGGGAGGAAATAGGCGGGGAAATCTATACAGATATCCAACAGTCCACGGCACTGGGCGGACTGACCCACGGTGTCACACCCTATGAACTGAATGCTGCTTATGCTGCCATTGCCAACATGGGCACCTATGTGGAGCCAAAGCTCTACAGCCGTGTCACGGATGCCAATGGCAACGTGATCCTGGACAACACTACCCCCAAGACAAGACAGGTCATCAAGGAGACCACCGCCTACCTGCTCACCAGTGCCATGGTGGATGTGGTGACTACCGGTACTGGTGCCGCCGTGCGTTTTGACAGGGAGATGGCTATCGCCGGCAAGACGGGAACATCCACGGACACCGTAGATGTGTGGTTCTCCGGCTTCACCCCTTACTATACCTGTACCGTGTGGGCCGGCTATGACAACAATGTGGGCATGAAGACAAAGGGCGCTGAGAACGAGTCCACTATATCGAAGGTCCTCTGGCGGAAAGTTATGTCCAGGGTTCATGAGAACCTGCCAAAGGAAGGGTTCACCACCCCCGCCGGAATCGTGCGTGCCCAGGTGTGCAGCCAGTCCGGCCTGCTGCCCATCCCCGGTCTGTGCGATGTGCAGAACTGTGTCAAGACAGAACTCTTTGCAGACGGTACTGTGCCCATTGAGAGCTGTAACGTCCACTACCAGGGCGATATCTGCGACTATGACCAGCTTCCTGCCAGTCCGGAATGCCCCTTGAAGGTATTTGGTACCCTGACCAGACCCCTGCCGGAGGATCCTGCGCTTCTGTCCGGTTCTACCACTACCGTGCAGCTTCCAGACGGCACCATTGCCCAGCCTGGTACTGCAGACCATTGCCAGCATGATGCCACATTCTTCGCCAATCCGGATTATGAGGCCATCCTGAACGGCCAGCGTTGGGAGATTGAACAGCGCAATGCCGCGGCTGCGGCTGCGGCAGCAGCGGCTGCAGCCGCAGCCGCCGGGGAAGTACCGCCTCCCAGTGATACGCCCCAGTAAAGAGGAGGAGAGGTGCCAGGATCTTCCTGTTCACTCCGTTCACGGCAATAGACGCACCACAAAAAGAAGATGCAGCCACATCCATGGCTGCATCTTCTTTTTGTCCCCTCTCCACGTTCTATCTGCTATTCCGTTCCCTGTGTATCACAGTCCCTTGAGCTGTCTGATCTGCTCCTCCAGTTCCTTCACCCCGTTCTCGGCATTCCGTATGGCCCTGCACTGCTTAGCAAATGCTTCTTCGGGAATATCCCCGAACTCCCTGTAATAGGCTTTCCCGATCTCCAGGTAATTCTTCTTCATCACTTCCTCACAGGTGGCAATCTGGCTTTTCAAGCGGATGATCTCGGCGGTCTCCTTGGCCTTATCTGCCACCTCTTTCCCCTTCTCCGTGACGGTCTCCCCTATCTTCTCAAAAAAATCCATACTGACTCCTTTCCGGAACCCCTGTTCCTATGAATAGCATTATATCCCAGTTATGGTTCACACGTCAACCAAACTGGCCTAAATTCCACTGCAACATGGTTGCTGGTTGCTGTACACTCCGTTCAAAAGATTTACTATTTGATTGCACTTCAACCGAAAAACATGCTATAATATCCCTATCTACATATCTTTCCAAAGAGGTGACACCATGGAACAGCCATTATATACTTCATTGAAGGTAAATAACGAAATAGAACTCTGCGAGATAGCAGACTCAGACTGCAAGAAGCTTATTGAACAGGCACTTCTCAAGGAGCGCATCTCCTATTATATACGCTGGCCCAAGCCCTCCCTGTTTCACCGCAGGAAGAATCTCTGTGTCATCTGTGTCAATGACAACGTGAAAGAGACTGCCGAGAATATCATCCGGGGCATCTGCGATGAAAAGGGATACCCGGTAAAATTCCTCATGCGCAAGGCCCAGAACCAGTATCTGTGACGCCGCCGCGCTGCAGTCTTCCCATCCACAGCAGTCCCACCCCGTCTGCCAGTGCCCATCCGATGGGAATGGCCCACCAGATGCCTGCCACGCCGATGGCCGGGACTGCCGCCAGCATGTAAGCCAGTGCCACCCTGCTCCCCAGGGACACCACGGTGAGCAGCAGGGACACACCGGGACGGTTGATCCCCCTAAAGTACCCATACAACAGGAACAATACCCCGATCCCCACATAGAAAGCCCCCTCTATCCGAAGATATTGCCTGCCGATTGCAAGGATCTGCATCTCCTCCCCTTTTACAAACAGTCTCATCAGATTATCCGCAAAGAGGAATACTCCCGCCGAGATCAGCACACAGAAAAGGGTAGATACCCGGAAAGCACTTCTGGTCCCTTCCCTTAGGCGCTTCCCATTTCCTGCACCGAAGCTCTGGGACACGAAAATAGAATAGGCATTACCAAATTCCTGGGCCGGCATATAGGCAAACGTATCGATCTTCACCGCCGCCGCAAAAGCCGCCATCACTTCCATCCCAAAACTGTTCACCAGTCCCTGCACCATCAGGATACCGAAATTCATCACCGACTGCTGGGCAGATGTGACCATGGAGAACCGAAGCAGTTCCCCTACAGCCTTCTCCTCCTGCAGGAATCTGCCACAGCAAAACCGGAAGCCAGGCTCTCTCACCCAGGTATAGGCAGCAAGCCCCACCCCTGCCGCAACCTGGGAGAATACCGTGGCCCAGGCAGCGCCTTCCAGCCCCC
This sequence comes from uncultured Acetatifactor sp., assembly GCA_910586215.1. Taxonomy (GTDB): domain Bacteria; phylum Bacillota; class Clostridia; order Lachnospirales; family Lachnospiraceae; genus Acetatifactor. The sequence goes on from CAJUGH010000043.1 coordinate 9,107, forward strand.
AGTCCAGGCAGACCACAAAGAACAGATCCAGCCCTACATTCATCCCTGCCGCAAGTCCCAGGAAACACAGAGGCATCACACTGTTCCCCACAGCCCGGAGTACAAAAGCAAAAAAATTGTACAGGAATACAAAGAAGATTCCCAGGAACACAATGGACACATAGTCCCGCATCATTCCATACAGTTCTGCAGGCACCCGCAGGAAGACCAGAATGGGATCCACGGCACACTGCACCAGCAGCCACAGTACCACCGAGATCCCCCCAATCAGTACAAAGGCCGTGTGCATACGATTCTGCAGCCTCCGGGTGTCCCCTTTCCCATAATAATAGGACAATAGTGCCCCACAGCCCATGCACAGGCCGATGAGGATGGATGTCAGGAATGTCATAAGGGAATAGGCACTTCCCACGGAAGCCAGGGCATCTGCCCCCACAAACCTGCCCACCACCCAGGTGTCCACAATATTATAAAACTGCTGCAGCAGGTTCCCCAGTATCATGGGGCCTGCAAAAAGCAGCAGTGATCTCGTCACATTTCCCTCTGTCAGATTACGCTCCGTCCTCATGGTACACCACACTTTCCACACCATCGGCCTCACACATACCGGCGGCTACTGCCAGCCCCTGCCAATCCTGGTTCATGTCCCGTACATCACCATGCACACCAATGCCCCCTGCTCCACGGACACCACTGCTTCTTCCCCGGTGAATTCATTGCTGATGCCAATGGGAAAACTGTTGTGGATCACTGCATTCTCCAGGGGATATTTCATCCCTTCTATACAGACCCCCCTGGATTCCTTCACCAGGGAAAACAGGGACAGATACCCCCGTAAACCCTTTTGGAAATGGACAGCCTCATCCACAAGCACCAGGATCATGCCACTGCCATCCACCAGATAGCCCACGGCCCCCTGCTCTTTTAAGTATAACAGACACTGGATGTTGGCCAGGGTATGGTCAAGCCTCCCCCCGGTTCCTCCATAGATCCTGAAGTCCCGGTATCCCCGGCGAAGTCCTTCCTTCAAGGCCGCCAGCATATCTGTATCATCCTTCTCCACCGGCAGCCGGATCACCCTGTGGGGGATCTCCTGCTCCAGCTGCACCACGGCCCTGGCTTCCCCTTCACTGACTGAGTCAAAGTCCCCCAGAAGCAGATCCGGCTCTATCCCCAGCACGCCACAGTATCCCAGGCCGCCGTCCACGGCAATACAGAAGGCGTCCTCCCGTCCGGGAATCTCCCCTACCGTCAGATCCCCGGCGCCTATGACAATGCATATGCGCCGGACCGGATCCCGGAGCCGCGTCTGCTGTTCCTCTTTCTGTAACAGACAGTTCTCCTGGGACTGCCCCCGGACCTGCGGCTGTTCCTGGTTTCCTGTCAGTTCCTTCTCCATGTCCATATCCCTCCATAGACCTGCCCATATACAGCCACCGGCAGTCCATATCCTCACCATATCCGGCATATACCCAGCGCCCCTGCCAGTGCAGTGCCTGCTGCAGCCCTGTCATTCCCTGCAGGGGACAAGCCCGGCAAGTGCCTGGATTTCCACCTGGATTTCCCTGCATAAGCCATTATACCAGATTCCGGCCTTTTTTCAAGGTGGTTACTGCGCGGTGTATCCTGCTCCCTCCTGCACTGCGGCAGATTCACCGCCATCTCCTGTCTGCCTGCTGATAATATCCGCTATGGTTTCCACCTGCTCCTGGGTAAGGGAAACCTGCCCTCCCTCATAACGGGCAAAACATTCCGTCAGATTCACCCCATAGCCAGTCCCGAACTCTGTATCCACCACATACTCCACAGGGCACCGGCACACCTGCCCGTCCTCATAAGCCAGGTTGATCAGGATATCTGTAAGGCTGACAGAATCTGTCCCCCAGAAGGTATACCCCTCCCCCTCCACCTGCATCCCCATCCACAGGGTAGTAACCGTGTTGCCACAATATCCGGATATGGAGTCTGCCACTGTGTGGGAAATCTCAGCCGGTATATGAACATCCTCCTTCTGGGTATTCTGCTCTGCTTCCTCTGGAACATCTACACCGTTTCCGTCACCTTCTTCCCCCGTAAACTGTCCATCCTGGATATAGGCATCAAGCCCCTCCACCTGGGACGCTGCATCCGGTGTCTTTTTACTACATCCTGTCAACAGAAAAAGCACAAGAATGCAAATAAACCGCCTTACACCACATTTTCCCATCTTAAAATACCTCCTGTCTTTCTACTGTGATAGATTCTGTCGTGCTTGCTTCTATCACTATAGACGAGAAGTACTTGCATTTGTTTCCTGCCTTCTTCCTTGTTAATGAATCATCATAAGTTCTCTTGTATTCTGGGCGCCAGCATTTCCCGTCTTACGCTTTTCCGGCCACAAACATTCCATATTCCTTGGGGACATGCAGGTATCCATTTACCTTTCTGGAATTGAAATAATCCAGCAGTATGTCATAATATCCCCTGTCAAGCCCCTGCAGGGAGGCCATGGAATAGATATATGCCAGATAATCTTCGATGCAGTCAATCTCCAGGGCATCCTCATAGTCCCGCCGCTCCACTTTCGCAAACTGCTTCCTAAGCAGTTCCGTCCCATTCTGTAAGGTAAAGGAAATGTTGAGGCTGTGATGGTAAGGAATACCCAGTTCATCCAGTGCATGGTAAAGATATTGTGTCATTCCGTTCCTTCCAAGAGTGGAACAATAAAACAGGCCGTCCTTTTTTAGGACCCGCCCTACCTCGGAGAGGGCACAGTCAATATCCTTTACATGGTATAGCATGGAATTCGCAATGACCAGATCAAATGTTTCATCTTCGAAGGGAATATCCGATATATCGATTTTCCGGACGGACATCCCCTTGCCCATATAATTCTGCCGTAAATGGTCTACCATTCCCTCTGAAAAATCTGACAAGATAATGTCCATCCCATAGCCCTGGAGGATATCATCGTCAAGATAGACATTCCATAGTTCTCCCCTGCCGCTTCCCAGTTCCAGGACTTTCATCCCGGCACGGAAAGGATACTGCCCAAACATCCAGTTCTGGAATCCCATCTTATTGACACTGTATTTGTCATGGAGACTCTTACGTAGCGCCAGGTTATCTGTGTTCCTGTACTGTTCCTCCAGGACGGCCTTGCTGGACATATTGCTGATATCAATCATTTGTGATTCCTCCATGATCCGAAGAAGCTGTTTCCAGGCAGAAACAACTGATGAAGCATATTATACCAATGTCATTCCATAAAGTCAATGCTGCTAAATTCCTCCTTGGCAGGTATCCCTTCCTTTGTTATTTATACCATACGAATGCTAAAGCGAAAGGCAGCAAAAAAACCGCAAAACCCTGGATTCCACTGAGGAAATCCTTCGTTTGCGGCTTCTTCTCCGTGAAGCTGCTGACGGGAATCGGACCCGTGACCTCCGCACTACCAATGCGACGCTCTACCGACTGAGCCACAGCAGCATCAGACGACTGCTCTTGCAATCACCGTCATTCATTATAGCAAAGGAGGGGATGTTTGTCAACCAAATTATTTTTCTTTTTTCCTTTTTCACAGCACTTTTTCACATGTCATCTTTTTCGCACAATTCCTTCAAGATCCCCCTGCACACCAGAGGACGCAGGGTGCCCATATCCAGCTGGAGATTTTTCTCCGTATAGACTGCCATCATATAAGCCACCAGATGGGAGAAAAGAACATACACCTGGTAGTCTAAGGGCTGGTCATGGCGTAGTTCCCCTTTCTGCCTTCTCTCTTCCAGTTCACTTCGGAAAAAAGCCACCGGCTCATAGCGTGCAAATTCCTCTGCATGTATCTTCTGGCGGACCAGGTGACTGATTTCCGTATTGTCTGTGAGCATGTGGACAAACCAGAAAAATCCCTGCATTCTACAGTTGCGCATGTCAATTTCATCCAGCATAAAATCCAGGGATTCTGCAAAGCTGCCCTTCTCGTGGAATCTTAGGCGGAGCCAGTCCATCATCACTGCCACATGGTACACCACCGCACAGGCCACGATCTCTTCCTTGGTGTCAAAGTACTCATAGGCAGTTCCCTTGCCAATGCCAGCCAGTTCCGTGAGGGAGGAGACCTTGATATTTGTCACATCTGCCCCTTCCTGTATAAGCTGTCTCACTGCACCGTACAGTTTTTCCACTTTGGGAGGTACTTTCCCGATGTCTTCAAGACCTGTTATCTTTCCCATTCCCGTCATCCCCTCTTTTCATAGTTCCCATGACCTGCTCCTGCCATTTTTAAAGATATGCTGTTATTCCATCTCATCCTGCTTCTTATACTTACTCCTATCCTTACGAACATGCTTCCTGTTCTTCTTTGGCACCCCTGCCTGTTCTTCCGGCTGTCTCTTTTCTTCCAGCTTTCCCTTTTTTTCTGACTCTTCCTTTTCTTCTGACTTTCCCTGCCCTTCCTGTTTTCCTTGCAGTAGTTCTCCGGATACCCCATCCCTGTCCTTTCTGATAAACAGGTCATAGATGCATGGAATCACAATCAAGGTAAGCAGGGTACCATAGAGCAGGCCGCCAATGGTCACTACCGCCATAGGTTTGGCCATCTCTGATCCCATATCCTTGCTGAACACCATAGTGGACAGGGCCAGGATGGTAGTCAGGGCCGTCATCAGCACTGGCCGCAGTCTGGTGCGACCAGCGGTAAGGATAGCCTCCCGTTTCTCCATACCGCCTTCCCGCAGCTGGTTCATATAGTCGATCAACACGATGCCATTGTTCACAATAATACCCGCCAGCATGACAAACCCAATCAAGGCAATGACGCTGACTTCGCTCCCCGTGACAAAAAGTCCCAGCAGGCCGCCGGTAAAAGCCAGGGGGATGGTAAACATGATGATAAAGGGTGACAGAAGGGACTGGAACTGTGCCACCATGATCAGGTACATGAATACCACCGCCAGAAGCAGCATCAGCAGCACCTGTTCTATGGCATCATTGATGGTATCGTTTTCTCCGGAGGATACCAGCTGGCAGCCGGCAGGCACCTGATAATCTGCCAGCTTTCTCTCCACCTGTGTGGATACCAGGCCCACATTGTAGCCTTCCGCTATGGCGGCTGTCACAGCCACATACCGGGTCTGGTCGGCACGGTTAATGGAGGTAAGGGCCGCCGTGACTTCAAAGTCCGCAATCTCTCTCAGAGGCACTTCCGTGCTTTCCCCCTCCTCATCAGTACCAGTGACCTCCATGGCACGGACCAGTTCCCTGGTCAGTTCTATATCCCCTCCATGCATCACATACACATTGTAATCCTTGTCCGCTGCCACCAGGGTGGTAGCAGCGCTGGCATCTGCCAGCTTGCCTGCGACCTGGGTAAATACCTGGGCCACTGTCAGTCCATACTGTACAGCCCGGTCACGGTCAATGAGGATACGCAGTTCCTCCTGGGATTCTTCCAGCCCGTCACTGACCTGGGTAGTACCCTCTACACCCTCCACAATGGCAGCCACTTCCCCTGCGATCTGCTGCAGGGTATCCAGGTCACGGCCCCGGACCTGGATGGAGATGCCGCTTCCTCCCATGGCACTCATGTCCATACTGGAAGTATCTATGGTAATCTCTGCCTCCAGGCCCTGGGTCTTCTCCTTGATGATCCTGGCAATGTCTTCATTGCTCATGGATTTATCTTCCCTGGTCAGCACATATACCGTAGCGGTGTTGCTGCTTCCGCTGCCGCCTCCGCCACCCAGAAGGGACATGGTGGAAGCACTGGTCATGGCACCTACATTCTGCACATCTTCAATGGAAAGAATCGCCTCCACTACCTGGTCTGTCACCTCCCCTGTCTCCTGCAGGGTGGCATCCTCCTGCAGTTCCACATTGACAGTGAGCTGGGTAGAGTCCATGTCTGCCATGAATGCCGTTCCATTTGACATAGCCAGGAAGAAGCTTGCCACCAGCAGCGCCACCACCAGGACCAGCACCAGGGGCTTCACCCGCAGGGATACGGCCAGCACCTTCTCATAGCCATGGCTGAGCCATCCAAAGAACCTTCCCTCCTTCTGTTCCCTGGCCCTTGCCAGTATCTTGGAAGACATGGCAGGCACCACCGTCAAGGCAATGAGCAGGCTGGCCAGCAGGGAGTAGGCGATGGTCAGTCCCATGTCCACGAACAGTTGTCTGGTGATTCCTTCCGTGAACACGATGGGCAGGAACACGCAGACCGTGGTCAAGGTGGAAGCCATAATGGCCCCGGCCACCTCCCGGGCACCTTCTATGGCTGCTTCCTTCACGGAGTATCCCTCACCCCGCAGCCTGTAGATATTCTCAATTACCACAATGGAATTGTCCACCAGCATACCGATCCCCAGGGCCAGTCCGGACAGGGAGATGATATTCAGTGTCACGCCGCTGAAATACATGCATACAATGGCTGTCACCAGGCTGATGGGAATGGAGAAGGCCACCACGATGGTAGGACGCAGATCCTTCAAAAACAGAATCAGGATCAAGATGGACAGCAGTCCCCCGAACAGGATATTACTGATGATGGCATCCATCACCAGGTCGATGTAGATTCCCTGGTCCATCAAGGGAATCAAGGTAAGATCCTGATTCTCCTCCATCATTTTTCCAAAACGCTCTGCCAGCAGGTCAGATACTTCCCCGGTGGAATATCCTGTCTGCTTCTGTATGGTCAGCATGACACCTGCACTGCCATCCACATTGGTGTAGATCTGGGCAGAATTGTCTGTGTAAAACACATCTGCCACATCCCCCAGGGTAATCACAGGTACATTGTCCATATGCAGGTCCATCAGGGGCATGGCCTTCAGTTCTTCTACCGTGGAGGGTTTGTCACCCACCCGTACCATATAATCTATGCCTTCCTCCGTGACATAACCTGCAGGCATGGCGAAATTCTGGGCCACCAGCAGGTTCTTCACCGTGTCTACTGTGAGGATGTGGTTCATGTCTGCCTGCTCGTAGGCGTTTTCCTTCGCCTCCGCAAGCTGTTTCTCTCCCTCGGCAAGCTGTTCTTCCGCATCCTTCAGCTGCTGTTCGGCCTCTTTCATCTGGTCCAGGCCGCTCTGGATCTGCTCTGCCCCGGCATCCAGCTGGGACTGGGCCACCTCTAACTGGTATTCCCCCAGGGAAATGGAGGCCTTGCCATTGGCAAATTCCACGGCAGCGCTCATCTGCCCCTTCTCTATGGCGATCAGCCCGCTGTTGATATCGTTGATGGCCTTGGAGAGGTCAGTGACATTTTGCTTCTTCAAGGTCTCGTTGATCATGGCCACATAGGCGTCATAACCCAGGCCGTTGGTGAGGGCCGTGAGGGCGGTCTGCATGTTTTCGGATTGTTGTTCCAGAGCAGGCTTCTGATCCAGCATGGCCAGCATCTCCCTGGCCGCCGCTTCTGCTGCACCCAGGGCCGTGCCTACGGTAGTGGAGACTGCCTGGATCTCCTCCTGGCCCGGAATGGATCCTGTGCCAGGGTCAATCACCGGATACCAGGGATCCAGCGCCCTGGCTGCACCGATTACCTGGGCAAGCTGTTCATTGGATGCTGCTAGCAAAAACAAAACTGGATTTCCCAGAAATCCCTGCCGAAGCTGATCTATTTCTGTCTGCTTTGCCTGCAATGCCGCCATAACCGCAGCATCCCCCCCTGAAACTGTCATGGACTGCAATATTGCTGCCCACTCCTGTATAAGTTTTGTATAAGATGCCAGATACTCTTTATCCAGCAAACTCTGCAACTCTCCCCGCATAGGCTCCAGCTGCCCTATCTGAGCCAGGGCTGCCTCCATCTTCTGTATCCCCTCATGCAACTGCCTGGCCGTAGCCAGGTCTGTCTGGATCCCTTCCAGCTGGGCCTTGGCAGACAGCAGGGCATTCTTCTGGACGGCCAGTTGGTTGTTCAGCGCTTCCTGCTGGTTCTCCAGTTCCAGCCTGCCATCTGCCAACTCCCTTTTCCCATTCTCCAGTTCCTGCCTGCCATCGTTCAGTTCCTTCTGTCCGTCTAAAAGTTCCTTACGTCCGTTGGCAAGTTCCCGCTTGCCGTCCTCCAGTTCCTTGCGGCCATCGGCAAGCTCTTCCTCTGCCTCCTGCATCTTGTCATCTATGGAGGCGAACACCTTCTCGTTGAGGGCTGCAATCTTGTCTTCCCGGATGATGACATTGACACTTTCCTCCAGCAGACCTGTGGCACTGACACTGGCCACCCCTTCGATGCTCTCTAAGTCTGGCATGACGGAGTCCTGCACATATGTACTGAGCTGGCCGTTGTCCATGCCCTCCACCCCTACGGCGGCGATCATCACTGGCAGCATATCCGGGTTCAGCTTCATGATAATGGGATTGCCCACGGCGTCATCCCAGTAACTGCTGATCTGATCCAGGCTCTCCCGGATCTCTAGGGACACGGCATTCATGTCTGCCGTCTGGGCAAATTCCAGGATCACCATGGAATAGTTCTCATTGGATACGGAGCGTATGCTCTGGATATTACTGACTGTGGCCATGCTGGCCTCCACCGGCTGGGTCACTGCCATCTCCACTGTCTCTGGGCTGGCCCCCGGATATGTGGTCATGATAATCACATATGGCAGGCTGATATTGGGCAGCAGGTCTGCCGTCATCCTGGTAAAGGATACCACACCCAGAACAATGGCCAACACCACACCCACCAACACGGTATATGGCTTTTTCACACTGAATTTCGATATCATAATGCCTCCAACTGCCTCCATCTCTCAAAAGTGTTTTTATATTCCGTCCGACTGGTCAGTCAGTTTTATCTTGTTGATTATATGATGGGAAACCTGTCAAGTCAAGAATGTAAATCTGATCCATTTCTAAAAAAAAAATAAAAAATGAGACACCAGCCATTCCCCACTGATGTCTTCCCTGCATCTAACAACAAACCTTCCAAAAAAACCGAACCTATCCCTCCGGCTTCATGTACAAAAGAGGATACAGGTCCCCTGCTCATCACATTCCGTCCGTCTAAACACCTGAAAACCCATATGCTCATAAAACCCTTTTTCCTGCGGGTTCTGCTCATTCACCGTCAACTCATTGACACCATAAGCATTCATCCCATATCCCAGCAGCGTCTTCCCCAATCCCCTGCCCCGCTTTTCGTCAGAAACGAACAGCATTTCCAATTTCCGTCCGTCAATCCCCATAAAAGCGTCCGTCTCCAACAGAAAAAGCACCCCGAAGAGATGCCATTTCATGTAAGCGTTTCAGTCCCTATAAAGATTTTTCCCAAATTCATACGCTTCCTGCAAATGCCCGGTCTTATCAATCTGCGGCTTCCCATTCGTATCCCCGCAGCCGCCGGCCAATACCATCCCCCTGTCGTGAAAACCTATATACTTGACAACCGCAAACTGATAATAAGACACCGCATGGGCTAAATATTCACTCCATACCTACAACATCTTCCGTATCTTCCCTTTCAGCCGCTGCAGGGCATTATCTGTCGCCTTCTCCTCCCGTCCCAGCACCTTTGCAATCTGGGAATAACTCATACCCGTCAGATACAGATCCAGCACCTGTTTCTCGAAATCGCTCAGTTCCCTGTCAATGATGCCCTCCAGGTATTCCACCCGCTCCCTGTCCAGCACAAGTTCCTCCGGATTCAGTTCTGCCCTGTCTGCCAGAAGGTCCACCAGGGGCGGGCCTTCCCTGTCGTCTGACAGCACTGCCTTGCTGTCCAGGGACACGTAACTGTTCAGTGGCAGGTGCTTCTGCCTTTTGGATGCCTGCACCGCCGTGTACATCTGCCTGTTGATGCACAGTTCCGCAAAAGTGTAGAAACTGGCATCCCGGCCCGGGTCGAAATCCCGGACTGCCTTGAACAGCCCGATCATGCCCTCCTGGATCAAGTCTTCATTGTCTGCCCCCAGGATAAACATAGACTTCGCCTTGCTCCGTACCAGGTTCTTGTATTTGTCACAGATGAAATCCATGATGGGAGTCTCTCCCCTGCGGAGCCGGTCCAGCAGTTCCCCGTCCGAGCATTGTCCGTAATCCGAATATCTTCCTGCCATCTGTCCCTTTCTTCCCGGATACTCCTCAGATCACTGAAACGGGAGGATTAAAGTAAAAACTATCTGTTGATAGGCATTGACTTTCTATGCCCTTGGAGAGTTCTAGCACTGACCTGTTATAACCTATCCCCTCTGGCGCAGGATCTCATAGGCCAGCACACCGGTGGCAACCGATACATTGAGGGAATCGATATTCCCCTTCATGGGAATGGCCGCTACCATGTCACATTTTTCCTTCACCAGTCTGCCCACACCCTCTCCCTCGCTGCCAATCACCAGGCCAATGGGGCCTTTCAGGTCCAACTGGTACATGGAAGTGCCGTCCATATCCGCACAGACAAACCAAAGGCCTTCCTTCTTCAGATCCTCAATGGTCTTGGCCAGGTTGGTAACTTTGGCCACCGGAGTATAGTTCAGCGCCCCGGCAGAGGCCTTCACCACAGTGGGGGTAAGGCCCACTGCCCTGTTCCTGGGGATGATGACGCCATGTGCCCCGGCCAGGTTGGCCGTGCGGATAATGGCCCCCAGGTTATGGGGATCCTCGATATTGTCAAGCAGGATCAGAAAAGGAGGCTCCCCCTTCTCCTTAGCCGCCTTTAGCATATCCTCTACTTCGGCATACGCATAGGCTGCTGCCACGGCAATGACACCCTGGTGCTTGCCATGTCCGGAGATCTGATCCAGCCGCTCCCTGGACACATATTTGATCAAGGTATCCTGTTTTCCTGCCTCCCGCCTAATGGTCATAATGGGACCGTCCTGACAGTCCTCCAACAGGTAGAGCTTGTCAATGGTGCGGCCTGCCCGGAAAGCCTCGATCACGGCATTCCTGCCCTCTATGGTGAAGCCTTCCACATCCTGTCCATCCTCCTGGCGCAGCAGTCCCATCTGCTGATCCGGATATTCTGTATGATATCCTGCATGACCCTGGCTGTCCTGATACCTTGCGCCTCCCTTAGGCCCGGAACTTCCCTTCTGACCCTGGCTTCCCCAGGATCCCGAACTTCCCTTCTGGCCCTGGCCTCCCCAGGATCTGGAACTTCCCTTCTGACCCTGACTCCCCCAGGATCTGGAACTTCCTTTCTGGCCCTGGCCTCCCCAGGATCCCGAGCTTCCCTTCTGGTCCTGGTATCTGCCTGTGCGTTTCGGGGCTTCTGCCCGATAATCCGAAGGCCTGTCCCCATCCCGTCTTCCCGTGTGTTGTCCCTTGTACGTTCCTGCCCTGCGGTCCCTGTAATTTCCCGACTGTTTTCCCATCCTTCTATCCTCCTGCCCGCTTAAAGAGGGTGTTTCCACACCCTGATCATGCCATTGCTTCTTTTCCAATAGGATATACGATTTCCCTGGAAAAAGCAACCATGAAAGCAGCCGGGGCTGCACATCTTTATACAAAAAGCGTGCAGCCCTGCTGTTTGAACTGTTCTATTTTCTGGTCAATCAATTCTGGTTCCACATCCAGGTACGCAGCCAGGCAGTCCCTGCAGAAGAATTCCGTGCTGCCACGGTTCACGAACTTCTTGTGTGCGCCAATCTCATTGCCCGTCAGGCTCCTGCCGCAGCGGATACATCCTGCCATTACAGATCCACCACCCTGGCCCGGAACACCTCACAGGCAAAGGGCTCCAGCCGCCTGGCGACAGTGGAGTTGACTACCTTAAAAGTCTCACCGCCCCACACTTCATGCATTTCCAGGGTCTTGCCCGTGGAGTAGCCCAGCCCCAGTTCGTCCAGGTTGAACTTCAGGTTCTCTGCGCTCTCCCTTAGGTTGAACAGGCCGATGGCCAGTTCCCCGTTCCCAAGCTGTCTGCTGTAGATGAGCAGATCTTCTCCGCCCCAGATGCCACTCAGCCTTACAGGCTGGCGGCATGCCGCATCCTGGTTGATACGGATGATCTCCTCATTGCCCAGGATGGCCTTGGTCTCTTCATTCATGGAGCGGACATCACAGCCGATCATCAAGGGAGACCCCAGCAGGGCCCACAGGGAGAAATGGGTCTTGTACTGCACATCGTTACAGCCGGAAAGTCCTACGTTCCCTTTGCCGTACATGCCCACGATCAGCATGTCCATATCGTTGAAGCAGCCCACGCCGTTGTAGGGGTGAAGCTTTTCCTGCTGCTTGGCCAGGTTCTTCACGGATTCCCAGGTATCGAAGATATCTCCGGTGGAGCGCCACATGGAAGCCCCTGTCTCCTTGATCCATTCATGGGTCTCATCTGCCCCCCAGGAACAGGCTGAGAACAGGATATCCCTGCCACAGTTCTCCAGGGCCAGTCCCATGCGGCGGTACAGGTATTTCCCGTGAATGATGGGGCTGTGGTAACAGTAATCATATTTTAGGAAATCCACTCCCCACCGGGCAAAGGTCTCCGCATCCACAAATTCATGCTCAAAGCTTCCGGGATATCCGGCACAGGTCAGTGTCCCGGCACAGGAATACATGCCGAATTTCAGTCCCTTTCCATGGACATAGTCTGCCACGGCCTTCATGCCGTTCGGGAACTTCTCCGGGTCTGCCACCAGGCGTCCCTCCCCGTCCCTCTCCTTAAGGGACCAGCAGTCGTCAATCACCAGGTACTCGTAGCCTTTCTCCACCAGCCCGGATGCAGCCATGGCATCCGCTGTCTCCATGATCAGCTTCTCATTGATGTTTTCCCCAAAGGTATTCCAGGAATTCCAGCCCATGGGGGGTGTCAGTTTTACCATAAGGTTGACCTCCTCTTCGTTTTCGTGTATGCTTATTATAAACTGGATTTTCAGTTCATTTCCATACAATTACGTTGCAAAAGCATGTACTTTCCGTTCATGCTTCCCGACAGGAGGTACACCCATGACTGCCTACTCCCTCATGGAAGAAGACATACGGCTCACAGACTGCGGCAGGGAGGATTGTTCCAACCTCCACGCCTGGGGACCCGGCATCCGGCCCTGCCACATCATCCACTATATTATCCGTGGAAGCGGCTATCTGGAAACCGGACACAGGCGCTTTCCCGTAAGGGCAGGAGAAAGCTTTCTCACCTATCCTTATACGGCCATGCACTATTATCCGGATCCGGAAGATCCCTGGGAATACACCTGGGTAAATTTCGTCGGCAAAAAGGTGCCGCTCCTATTGTCCGAAAGCGGCTTCTCGCCTTCTGCCCCGGTGCTTCCCCAAATGGAGGCTGCCCACATCCTGCCCCTGTATGACCGGATACGGAGCCTGGATATCCATGTGGCTGGCAGATGGGAGGCAGAAGGGCTGCTCTTAGCCCTGCTTGGCGCTTACCGGGATACCCTGGCCCTCCCCTGTCAGGCCCAGCGCAAAAAGGAGGATGACAGACTGTCCACTGCCCTCCTCCTCATCCAGAGCCACTATCACAAACAGGATTTCCACGTGGAACAACTCTGCCAGGATATGCATATCAACCGCGTCACCCTGTACCGCCTATTCACTGATACCTTCGGCACTTCCCCCACCCACTACATCTCCAGGTACCGTCTGGAGCAGGCCAAGAAACTGCTGGGAATGGGCTTCGCGGTCAAGGAGACTGCCTCCTCCTGCGGGTTCTCGGATCCCTTCTACTTCTCCCGGGTATTCAAGGCCTACACAGGCATCTCTCCCAGCCTCTACCACAGGAAGTAGGGCCATGCCCTTCCATGCCAGCCGGTTCTGATGGGACTCCTCCCGTCCGTGCAAAGCAGGCCGGACGGGCATGGCTCCTCACTCCCAGATCAGCCTGATCCCTGTCCTGACCAGTTCCAGCAGGCGTTCCATATGGCCTGTAAGATACAGGTAGCCGCACAGTGCCTCGAATCCAGTTGCCCGTTTATAGTCTGCTATCGTGGCATTTTTCGCCATAGTGTGGGGCTTGGCATTCCTGCCCCGGCGGTAGATGTCCTGCTCCTCTTCTGTAAGGACACCGGCCTCCAGCAATGCCTGAATGATTTCTGACTGTGCCCTGGCACTCACATACTGCACAGTGAGATGGTGCAGCTTATGGGCAGGCATATTGGCCTTTGCCACCACCATGGTGCGGATCACCAGGTCATAGATGGCATCCCCCATATAGGCCAGGGCCAGGGGAGAGTACATGCGGATATCTTTCTTCTCCTGCCTAAACAGCCCCAGGATGGCATCCGGCAGGAAAACCTGGGATGACGGGGCCGCCTTCCCGGACGCTTCCTGTTGTTCAACCGATTCCCGCTGCGCGGCTGGCTCCTGCCGCCCGGACAGAATCTCCTGCACGGCAGGCTCCTGCTGAACCCCCTCCCGGACATCCTTTTCCTGTGCTTCGACCTTCTGCTTTACGCCTTCTTCCATTTTACACCCTCTCGCGTGTCTTCCAGCACGATGCCTTTTTCCAGAAGTTCTGCCCGGATGGCATCTGCCCTGGCAAAGTCCTTCTCCTTCTTTGCCTCCCTGCGCTCCTCGATTTTCTCCAGGACATAGGCCTCCAACTCCTCGTCCACCCCGTTCTCTGCCTGCCTCTGGGCATAGGCAGTGGTCAGATCCAGGGACAGCACCCTGTCGAAATCCTCTGCCAGGGCATATTTGGTGGCATCGGACATATCCTCCTTCAACATATCGTAGAGCACCGTCAGCGCCATAGAGGAATTCAGGTCATCGCAGAGCACCGCCTGGAAGCGGGCCTTCCAGGCATCGAACTTCTCCGGCTCCACCGCGCCCTCCTTCCTAAGACTCCCAATGCGCTTCACCAGCTTGTCGAAGGCTGCGCCCGCGTTGTCCAGGGTCTCAAAGGAGAACTCCAGAGGCTTGCGGTAATGGGACTGAAGGCAGTACAGGCGATACACCCTGGGGTCATACCCTTTTTCCTTTAACAGGGACACGGTGAGGAACTCTCCCTTGGACTTGCTCATCTTCCCCGCCTTGTCGTTCAGGTGATGCACATGGAACCAGTAGTTGCACCATTTATGCCCCAGGTAAGCCTCACTCTGGGCAATCTCGTTGGTGTGGTGGGGGAAGATATTGTCCACGCCGCCGCAGTGGATGTCCATGTATTCGCCCAGGTGCTTCATGGAGATGCAGGAGCACTCAATATGCCAGCCGGGGTACCCCATTCCCCAGGGACTCTCCCACTTCAGTTCCTGATCCTCGAACTTGGACTTGGTGAACCAGAGCACGAAATCCGTCTTGTTCCTCTTATTCTCGTCCTCGTCCACGTCATCCCGCACGCCCACCAGCAGTTCCTCCTCGCTGTGGTTGGAGAGCACATAATATTCCTTAAGCTTAGAGGTGTCAAAATAGATGTTCCCGCCGCTCTCGTAAGCGAAACCCTTCTCCATAAGGCTCTCTATCATGTGGATGAACTCAAGGATACAGTTGGTGGCAGGCTCCACCACGTCCGGTGTCTTGATATTCAGATCCCCGCAGTCGGCGAAGAATGCATCCGTGTAGAACCTGGCGATCTCCATCACCGTCTTGTGCTCCCGCTTCGCGCCTTTGAGCATCTTGTCCTCTCCGGTGTCCGCATCGCTGGACAGATGCCCCACATCGGTGATATTCATGACCCGTTTCACATCATAGCCGATGTATCGTAAAGTCTTCTCCAGCAGGTCTTCCATGATATAGCTTCTCAGATTCCCGATGTGGGCAAAATGATACACGGTGGGGCCGCAGGTATACATGGCCACCTTCCCCTCCTCATTGGGAATGAACGGCTCTACCTTTCTGGTAAGCGTGTTGTAGATTCTGAGTCTGTTCTCCATTTTTCTCCTCTTTTCTCCTCTCTGCCTGCCCTGGGCAGGCCCCATACTGTAGCTTCATGCCTCTCCGCCCTCTTGCCGCTCCCCGGCGGCCTTCAGGTCTTTTATCTGCTGCTCCAGTTCCAGGATCCGGTTCACGATCTCCGAATTGGCATGCTGCAGATGGACGATATCCTCCTTGATCGGATCCGGCAGGTCGGTCTGGTTCAAGGTTTC
The DNA here is from genome assembly GCA_910586215.1 of uncultured Acetatifactor sp. Lineage (GTDB taxonomy): Bacteria > Bacillota > Clostridia > Lachnospirales > Lachnospiraceae > Acetatifactor. The sequence goes on from CAJUGH010000043.1 coordinate 25,069, forward strand.
CTGGGGCAGGGCCATGTTGCCCCGCTTCACTACCCGCCCGGGCACCCCCACCACCGTGGAGCAGGGAGGGACCTCACTTAAGACCACACTGCCTGCACCGATCTTGGAATTGTCCCCGATGGTAAATGACCCCAGCACTTTCGCCCCGGCGCTGATCATCACATTGTTGCCAATGGTGGGATGACGCTTGCCGTGCTCCTTGCCCGTGCCGCCTAAGGTCACTCCCTGGTACAGGGTCACATTGTCCCCGATGATGGTAGTTTCCCCGATGATCACCCCGTTCCCATGGTCAATGAAAAGGCCTTTCCCGATCTGCGCCCCTGGATGAATCTCAATTCCTGTCTTGCGCACCCCCCGCTGGGACACCCATCTGGCCCAAAAAAAATGTCCCTTTTCATACAGCCGGTGGGCTACCCGGTAATGCATCATGACCTTGAAGCTGGGATAAAGGAACACCTCCATGGAAGAGTGGATGGCTGGATCCCTCTCCCGGATGATGCGGATCTCCTCCCGGATACTTCTAATGATTCCCATTTCCCCTCCTTTCCTCAGCCGACACCCTGTTACGGACAAAATAAACCGCAGGCAGATCCTCTCCCAAGAGACGGATCTGTCCGCGGTTCCACTCTACTTAAGGGTAATGATACCCTTCCCTCCATGCGCGTAACGGGCGCCTGCGTGCCTGCCTACTCCATCCGGAGGGATGGCTGTTCGGCGGCCTGCTCCCGGGCGCACTTCCTCTTCCCAAGGTGAAAGCCGCTTCCAGCCCCTGACGGCTCCTCTCTGACACCTTTTCCGGAAAAGTACTCTGCCCGTTCCCTGCATTTTCCGATCTGTCCTGTATGGCAGACTCTGGCTACAGTTCTTCCAACCCTGCCCTTATCTTATCATATGCATCGTTTCCTGGCAGGATGCCTGTCATAACATTTTCCGACCTTCGCTTCCTGGCCGGTTTCTAATTTTTCATTATAAGGATTCCGGCTATTCTTGTCAACCTTCTGCTTTTGTCTCTTTCAGAAGATTCTTTACCAGGATCTCCAGAATAGGCTGTTTGGGAAATGGCTTCTGCAGATAGCCCGCAATAATAGGGCCATATTTCTGCTGCAGGTGTCTGACAGTCGTTTCCTGTACACCTGGATTATAACAGGGGATGATTCTCGCATCCGGCCATCTGTCAGCTATGGTACGCATGGTCTCTTCCCCGCTCATTCCGGACATAATCATATCCACGAAAACCAGATCCGGTTTCAACTCCCCATATTTCTCCACGGCTTCCCTGCCATCCCCTGTTTCATGGATCTGCCGGATCCCAAGGGCTTCCAGATGCTGCCGGGTCACCATGCGAATAAACTTGATGTCGCTACACAGCAGGATACAGACGGCATCCAGTTTATCCTTTTCCTGCATTCTGAATCCCAGCCAGTCCAGCCTGGCTTTCGCCTCCCCGTGACCCTGCTTTGCCGCTTTTCCATACAGGGATAATGCCTTGAAGAAATCTACCGGAACACCTCTCCCCTCCTCATACATACATCCCAGGGCATACTGCCCCCACCTATGATCCTGGCTGGCCGCTTTTTCATACAGGGACACTGCCATTTCCAGGTTCTTCTCTGTGCCCTCCCCATCCTGGTACATCTTGCCGCAGGCATACTGGGCCGGGGCATATCCCTGTCTGGCTGCCTGTTCCAACCAGTAAAATGCCTTTTCCTTGTCCCTTAAGATACATCCATATGCAAACTGGCTTGCCGGCCTGCCTTCCTTTGCATATTTCTCCCTAAGACGGTACAGTTCCTTTCTATCCTCCCCAGTCTCCTGGGATTCCTCCACATCCCCCTGCTCTTTATCCCACCTGGATTTATTGATAACCTGCAGGGATACCTCGCTTACATATTCATTTTGGGCCGCCTGTGTCATCCAGAAGGTACCGCGGGTCCGATCCCGCAGGGCCTCACTGTCCCCGATGTAGTACAGGATCCCCAGGTCATGCTGGGCCATTGCATGCTCCTGCATGGCACATTCCCGGAAACATTTCAATGCCATATCCCGGCTCCTGGTGACACCCTTTCCGTCACGGTACATCAACCCGCACTGGTACCTGGCTTCTGTATTGCCTGCCCTGGCCGCCTTCTCCAGCCAGTAAAAGGCCTTCTTCTCATCCTGGTAAGTACCTTCTCCCTTTCGGAATGCCATGCCGCACTGGTATCCGGCTTCCCTGTCCCCCTGTGCGGCTGCTTTCTCATTCTGGATAAAAGCCTCCCGCTGTTTTCTCTTTGCCTGCGCAACACGCTCCTCGATGTCGCCCCACCTGCTAAGCTCCTCACGGGCTGCAGCAGCTTCCTCATGTCCCTGAGCAGATGCCTGCCCAAACCAGTACAGGGCCTTTTCCTTGTCTGGTGCGGAACCCTCTCCGTCCCTATACATCAGACCACAGGCATACGCAGCATCCTTATGCCCTTCTGCTGCCGCCTTTTCCAGCCACTGTAGTGCCTTGGCCAGATCCCTCTCTACACACTCACCCTGGTAATACATGGTCCCGCATACATACATGGAAGTCACATGTCCCTGCCCTGCGGCCTTGTGGTGCCAGTAAAAGGCCTTCTCCAGATTCTTCTGCGTACCGATCCCTTTATAATACATAATGCCGCAGTTGGACTGGCACATCGGGTCTCCCTGTTCTGCCGCCTTCTCGTACCAGTACAAAGCCTTCTCTTTATCTTCTGCCACACCCTTGCCGTAATAGCACATCTCTCCGCAATAGGCCTGGGCCTTCTGGTAATCCTGTTCTGCCGCCTTCTCAAACCAGAAGAACGCCTTTTGCAGGTCTGCCTGGCTCCATGACTCATCCACATACAGCCGCCCCAGGCCATACTGCGCTGCCCTCTGCCCGGCGGCTGCTGCCTTTTCATACCAATACAGGGACTTGTCGTAATCCACCGCTGTCCCTTTGCCTAAAAAATAGGCATTGCCGCTATAGATCTGTCCTACGGTATGGCCCTGTTCTGCCGCCTTTTCATACCAGTACAGCGCCATCCCCTTGTCTACAGGAGTACCAACCCCTTTCTCGTAGAGTCTTCCCAGTGCAAACTGTTCCTCCGGGTCTCCCAGTTCGGCAGACGCACATTGTAAAGCAAAGCGCCCTTCGGGTGTATCTACCTGCCCTGTTATCCCGGGGCTGCCTGCCTGCCGGGTGCCATCCCCGGCAGATGGACTGTTTTCTGTAGTACCTTCCTGTGCCGTCTTCCTTGTCTGTGATCCAGCTTCTTCCACACTCTCCGGGACTGCTTGCGCCTCTTTCTCTTTACCCGGTTCTGGATCCGGCCCCGGATTTCCTGCTGCTTCCCGGGCTACTGCTGTTTCATCAGATTCCCCTTCCCGGCTTCCCTCTGGTGTGCCATGCATGGCATCCAAAATAGCACTAAAAACCGCATGAAGGTAACAGGTATGGACATTGGTATATACGGTATACTTCTGTCCATCCGAATAGTGCAGTGTCAGATAATTGTCTTTTTCATCTGCCTCTACAGATACCAGGCTCTCATAAAAGACAGGCATTGGAATACGGCGTTTTCCGAAGATATCTTCACGAAACTCACCCTTATCCGCATAGAAACAATCCTTCGCAAACAGAAATCCTTTCTTCCCTGAACCAAGGATTGTCAAGTCTACCAGGACCACCATGTCCTCCTGCCTACAATCTGATGCATACGCTTCTATGACATTGTCTATCTGCTTCTGTCTACACTTGGCTATTTCCTTGATGGAGACAGGAAATACATTATCATTTTTCAAGCAAATACTATCCGATTTCACAGCAAGAACTGCGTTTCGAATCCGCTCTTTTCCATCCATGTCCTTTCCTCATTTTCCTTCTTCTATCGCGATTCTCCCTTAGGTTCCTACGCCTGCTGGCTGCAATGGGGACAGCCTCCCCCGCAGCTTCCCGAAACCTGCCTGTCTATAAGGTCAAAGGGACTGGTAAGCAGGCAGATGGCCTGGGCAGCGATTCCCTCTCCCGCACCGGTGAAGCCCAGTCCTTCCTCTGTGGTGGCCTTTACATTCACGTGTTCCAGATCCGTCCCCAGGGTAGCGGCAATATTCTCCCGCATGGAATCAATATACGGACGCATCTTCGGTGCCTGGGCAATAATGGTAGCATCTATATTCTCTATGAGGAAACCTTTTCCTGCCAGTAGTTCCCCTACTTTCCCAAGAAGTACCAGGGAAGATATCCCCTTGTAGGCAGGATCCGTGTCCGGGAAATGTTTTCCGATGTCCCCCAGGGCCGCTGCCCCCAGCAAGGCATCCATAATGGCATGGAGCAGCACATCCGCATCCGAGTGCCCCAGCAGCCCCTTCTCATAGGGAATCCTCACCCCGCCCAGAATCAGTTCCCTCTCCTCCACAAGCCTGTGGACGTCATATCCCATTCCAACTCGCATACGGCCTCCTGCTATCTGCTATCCAGTCTTATGACTTTTTCTTTCTCTTGGGAAGTGCAAAGGCTATACCGCGTCCCTCACGGTCTCCGCGGTCCCAGCGGCTGCCTTTTTCCTCACGGCCGCCTCTCTCTTCCCGGCTTCCGTAACGGATTCCCCGGTCATCCCCGTACTCCCGGCGCCGTCTCTCTTCACGGTTCTCCCTACGGATTCCCCGGTCATCCCCGTACTCCCGGCGCCGTCTCTCTTCACGGTTCTCTCCGCGGTCCTCCCGGCCACGCCTCTCTTCACGGTTCTCCCTACGGATTCTCCGGTCATCCCCGTACTCCCGGCGCCGTCTCTCTTCACGGTTCTCTCCGCGATCCTCCCGGCCACGCCTCTCTTCACGGCCCCTGCGATCCTCACGGTCTCCACGGCCACGTCTCTCTTCCCGGTTTCCGCGGCCTCCGAATCCCCGTCTGTCCTCCCGGCCACGGTCTGCCTTTCTGTCACCTGGTTTGCGGCGCACCGGAAGTTCATCCACAGGAATCTCTTCTCCCCTGTCACCCACCTGGGCCTTCAGCATCACGGCAGCCAGTTCCAGTGCGTCACAATCTTCTGCATTCATCTTCCGCTGCAGGAAAGCCTTCATCAGTTCGATGTCCTCATGCTCCCGCAGTTCCCATGCCTTATTCAAGTATCTGTCTGCCTTGGACTTCAGCACCTTGCTGGCACCGGGCAACCGCTTTTCCTCAATGGTAGTATGGCAGACCCTCTCAATATCCCGGATCCTGTAGACTTCCTTTCCTGCCACAAAGGTACAGGAACGGCCCGTCTTCCCTGCACGGCCAGTCCGTCCGATGCGGTGTACGTAGTACTCGATGTCCTGTGGTATGTCATAGTTTATAACGATCTCCACATCTTCCACGTCAATCCCCCTGGCAGCCACGTCCGTGGCAATGAGGATATTGGTGGTGCCATTGCGGAACCGTCCCATGGCCACATCCCTCTGATGCTGGGACATGTCCCCATGAAGCCCTTCTGCATAGAATCCCGCTTTTTTCAACGCCTCTGCCAGTTCGTCCACCTTCATCTTCGTATTGCAGAAGATCAGGCACAGCCTGGGCTGGTAATACTCCAACAGACGGATGCAGGCCGCATCCTTGTCCTGTCTTCTCACCCGGTAGTATTTCTGGGATACCAGGGGAATGGTCAGTTCCTGGGCTGCCACCTTTACCAGCTTGGCATCCTTCTGGAACTGCCCGGTGATCTCCAGGATAGGCTTAGGCATGGTGGCTGAGAAGAGCGCCGTCTGGTGCTCGTTGGGGATCTGTCCCAGGATCAGTTCCATGTCCTCCCTAAAGCCCATGTTCAGCATCTCGTCTGCCTCATCCAGCACCACCATATTCACATCTTCCAGCTTCAAGGTATGGCGGCGCATATGGTCCATCACACGGCCTGGTGTGCCTACAATGATCTGTACTCCCCGCAGCCCGCTGATCTGTTTCCCGATCTCCTGGCCACCATATACTGGCAGGATCTTCACGCCGTGCATATATTTTGCAATCTTGCGAAGTTCTTCCGCGGCCTGTATGGCCAGTTCCCTGGTAGGACACAGGATAACACCCTGCAGCTTTTTCTGCCCTGGATCCACCTTCTGTAGCATAGGGATACCAAATGCCGCTGTCTTGCCCGTACCTGTCTGGGCCTGTCCGATAATATCCTCCCCTTCCAGCAGATAGGGAATGGCCTGCTCCTGGATGGGAGAAAGCTTCTCGAATCCCATCTCCCGGATGGCCCGGACAATCCGCTCATCCAAAAGGTGCTCTATGGCTGCAATCCCATCAGCAGCCTCTTCCTCTTCCTGCCCCTCTGCCATCTCCTCCTGGCCTTCTGCGGTGTCTTCCGTTTCCCGCGGGTTTTCCACTCCCAGGGCCTCCCTTACCTCTTCCGTTCCTGTTCCCTGCTGCATCTTCTCCATTTCCTTTTCCTGATTCATTGTCCCTGCCTCTTCTGCTTTCCTTTCTACACCTGTCTCTTCCGCTTCCCCAGCCATATCTGTGTGATGCTCTCCGGGCTGCCCCGTGCTCTCCTGTCCCTGCCAGTCTGCCTCCTGCAGATCTACTGCTGGTGTTGTTCCACTCCTGCTATCTGTCTGGCTGTATTCCAGTTCTCTCTCCATTTCCATGTGATCCAAGACTCCTGTTCTCCTTCTTCTCCTATACCATCTGTTTCCATGTCTTGTACTGCTGGCCTTCTGTCCGGGCAGGCGGCCCTATTCCTATTCCCCCACATCCTGCCAACGCCAATTCACACCAAAAAAAGAAGCCTATTGAAAAGGCTTCCTCTCTTTTGGTAAGTAGCGAGAGGGGGACTTGAACCCTCGACACTGCGGGTATGAACCGCATGCTCTAGCCAGCTGAGCTATCTCGCCATTTCTACCGACATAGGCCGGAATGGAACCTATAGGGCTCGAACCTATGACCCTCTGCTTGTAAGGCAGATGCTCTCC
>CAJUGH010000044.1 GCA_910586215.1 uncultured Acetatifactor sp.
TTTTGACTGGTTTGTCAAGTGTTTTTGAGAAAAAAGTGGGTGATTTTTGAAAAACAGGTTCTGAAAGCCCCATGAAATAAGGGCTGAAGATTCCGAGAAGTTATAAAAAATATGAGGAGGAAAAGGAATGAAGAGGCGATTATTGTGTTTTATGCTCTTGGTGGCGCTGCTAGTCGGTAGTGGCTTGACCGTATCTGCGGCTCCGCAGAAAATGAGCGATGGAACCCTTTTCGATGCGGAATACTACGCACAACAGAATCCTGATGTGGTGGCCGCAATGGGAAAGGGTGTCCGGGCTCTGTACAGGCATTACCTTAATTATGGTAAGGCTGAAGGCAGGAAGGCAACCGCGGACAGCACGGCAAATGTTGACTTTGATGCAGAATTTTATGCCAGGACCTACCCGGATGTAGTAGCGGTACTGGGAACCGATGCGGCTGCGCTGTATCAGCATTATGTCAGCTATGGCAAGGCTGAAGGCAGAAAACCCTCTGCCAACGGCACAGCCAGTGCAGGCAATACCGGAAGCAGCACAGGAGAGTCAGGCTTTGATGCAGAATTTTATGCCAGGACTTATCCGGATGTAGTAGCGGCACTGGGAACCGATGCGGCTGCGCTGTATCAGCATTATGTCAGCTATGGCAAGGCAGAGGGCAGGAAGCCCAATGCGGATGGCAAGGCAGTAGGAACGACGGCACCTGCAACGATACCTTCCAAGGTACCTTCGGCAGTTCTGGTGGACAAGACAACAATTCAGCTGGCTGATCGTTTTGCCGATCTTCCGGCCAGCGATGACGGGGTTCTGTATGTGTATGAGCTTGCTGTTTTTGAGTACGCCATCCCTGCGGGAAGGGCGCCCATTGTCAGCATTCCTCTGACAAAGGACCCGGTGGTCACGTTTGCCTACAATGATGCAAGACTTTATGAAAAGTTTGCATTTGCTACAAAGCAGGGAGGAACTCCTGTAATTGTGGGATCTCCTCAGTTTATCTGCAATCCCGAACTGCTGGCTTCCAAGAATGTTTCCAGGCCTGTGGAGATGAAGGGAATGCAGGGACCGACCCATGAGTATGCTTTCCAGAACTACTTCATGAAGGGCGGGAGCAACAATGGTCATCCGATTCAGTTTATGTCAAAGACAGTGGCTCTTCTGAACGATGGTACAAACCAGACCATTACGCATCCCCTGGCTCGCGGCGGCGCTGGAGTCTACAACTCGGATCCTCATCAAGTGGACGAGCGGTTCAATTGTTTTATGCTCAATGCCAATGATCAGGCCGGTGTGAATGCTCTGGCAGATGAAATGAGTTGGCTGGCTGCAAACGGCACTGCGGATGTGTTTATTGTCGGTAACGAAGTAAATGTCCGGAAGTGGAATTACATAATATGGAACAATGATGTTTCGTGGGACTATTATGTACAGCAGTATGCTCAGGCTTTCCGTGTGATCTATAACGCAGTGAAGAGCCAGAACGCCGGTGCAGAGGTTCTGATCTGTATTGACCAGAACTGGGATCGGAATCGGTCTGTGGATCGCTACAACTATGTGGATGCTAAGGATTTTATCGACATGTTTAACAGCCAGATTTCCTCAGCTGGAAATATTGACTGGGGTATGGCCCTTCATCCTCATCCCGTTCCCCTGACCAATGCAGCTTTCTGGAATCCATCAGATTCTTATTATAAGACCGTTATAAAAAATAATTCCATGGTTTCTTTCGAGAACCTGGGCGTGGTAACAAGCTATATGGCACAGCCTCAGCTTGCAAAGCGCGATGGCGGCAGAAGGAATATTATCATTAGTGAAATGGGTCTGGTGAATACGCAGGGTGAGAATGCTCAGGGAGCAGCTATTGCAGCAGCTTTCCAGGCGGCAAGAAGAAATAACATTTCTCAGGTTATTTTCCTGGGGGACAACCATGGCCCCGGCCTTGATTATACTATGAATGGTCAGGCCAAGTCTGTGTATGACGCTCTGGGAACAGCAAGCGAAGCCACCTACATGGATTGGGCTAAGAGCGTGATCGGTATCACCGACTGGAACCAGGTACTGAGATAATCTGCAGGACAGGAAATGAAAGACAAACAGAAACGCCGGGTTGGGTATTGGCCCGGTGTTTTTGTTTGTCTTTCTGGGTTTTCAGCACATCTCCATACATTCAGACAGGCAGGTCTCTCATAAAAATAGAAGGAACAGGACAGGGAGGCTGTGTATGGAGACAGCTTTGGAACTTGAGCATGCACAAATGAAGGAGGTAGACATACATACCGTGGACAATAGCGGTAGCAGTCGGGAAAATACTTCACGACAATGCCGCCCATGATAAGCAGGAATGGGGATATGCCCGGCTGTGAATTGAGTTGCAATTTGATACGGACCGTAACCCGCCAATGTCATCCAGAATATCCTCCTGACAATGGATGCTGTTTCTTCGTCAATTACCCAACAACGAGGGCGTATCGTTGCGGCTTACGGCTTTGCCGCTCAAAATAGCAGGATGTACACAAAATGAGCAAGGTAAGATCATTTTGGCGTCTGCTATCTCAGATTTTCGTGCAAAGAACGCAGGAAAATACTTCGAAGTGATACCGGATGGACGATAACCAGGAATCCTGTATAGCAGGAACCCGGATCTGTGGTCTGGACAGACCTTGACAGATCCGGGTTATAGATACCTTGTCTTTAAGCCAGGAAATCATACTGGGACATATACAGTTCGTAATAGGCACCCTTCCGGGCCAGAAGCTGGTCATGGGTACCCCGCTCCAGGATGCCGCCTTTGTCCACGTACATGATGCAGTCGGCATTCTTGATGGTGGAGAGCCGGTGGGCAATGATGAAGGAGGTACGTCCTTTCAGCAGTTCGTTCAAGCCCTTCTGGAGCAGGATCTCGGTCTCCGTGTCAATGCTGGAGGTGGCCTCGTCCAGGATCAGGATCCTGGGGTCTGCCAGCAGTGCCCTGGCAAAGGAGATTAGCTGTCTCTGCCCTGCGGACAGGCGGCTGCCACGTTCGTTTACCTCTGTATAATAACCGTTCTCCATCTGGCAGATAAATTCATGGGCACACACGGTTTTGGCGGCGGCAATGACCTGCTCATCCGTGGCTTCCCGGTTCCCATAGCGGATGTTGTCCATAATGGTGCCGGAGAAGATGAAGCTGTCCTGCATCATGACCCCCATCTGGGTGCGCAGGGAGCGGATGGTCACATCCTGGATATCCACGTTGTCAATGAGCACCTGGCCGGAGTCCACATTGTAGAAACGGCTTAGGAGGTTCACAATGGTGGATTTCCCGGCGCCGGTAGGTCCTACGAAGGCGTAGGTAGTGCCCTGGTCGGCGGTGAAGCTGATGTGGTCCAGGATCCGGTGTCCCTCCTCGTAGCTGAAGCATACATCCTTGAATTCCACCTTGCCATGGATAGGTGGCATCTGGGAGGCACCTTCCGCATCTTTCACCTGTACCGGTTCATCAATGGTCTCGAAGATCCGCTCCAGGTAGGAGATGGCGGTGAGCAGGGAATTGTAGAATCCTGCCAGGGTGTTGATCGGTGCCCAGAAGCGTCCTATGTAGGCGGTGAAGGCGATGAGCACACCTACCGTCAGTGTGGCATCCGGCGCCAGGATCCAGCGGATGCCCAGCACATAGATGAAGGACGTGGTGACGGCGGAAATGATGTCCACCGAGGGCCCCATGGTAAAGTTGAACTTGATGGCATTCATCCAGGCCCTGCGGTAGTTGCCGCTCAGGTTGTTGAAGATCTGGTTGTTCTCATCCTCCCGGACGAAGGACTGGGTCACCCGGATGCCATTGATGCTCTCGGCAATATAGGCGTTCAGGTTGCTCTGTTTGTTGGACTGGATCTGCCAGGCCCTGCGCTGTTTCTTCTTAATAAATATAATCACGGCGGCAAGTGCCGGCAGGCCGCAGAGGCATACCAGTGTGAGCCTGGGATCACAGAACAGCATGAACAGGAGGATGAAGACCAGGTTGCACAGGTCGGTGATGGTGTTGACGATCCCGTTGCTGAGCAGGTCGCTTAAGCTGTTCACATAGTTCACTACCCGCACCTGGATCTTGCCATGGGGGCGGTCATCGTAGTAGGAGAAGGGTAGTTCCTGCAGATGGTTGAAGATATCTGTCCGCAGGTCATGGACAATATTCTGTCCCACCACACTCATGGTTCGGATCTTCAGTGCCATGGATATGGCAGAATAGCAGGCCACCCCTAAGGTGAGCAGGCTCATGAGCAGGATTTTCCCCATATCCTTTGCCGGGATATAGACATCCATGATCCGCTGGAAGAAGATGGGGATCATCATGGTAAGGGCAGAGGCAGAGAGCATGAGCACAATGATGCCTGCCATTTTTTTCTTATAGGGGGCAATGTAACCTGCCAGACGTTTCAGCTGTCTGACATCAAAGCCTGTCTCCAGGACTTCATCCATATCATATCTGTTTCTAGCCATTTTCAATACACTCCCATCTTTTTGCGCTTCTGTTCCTCCAGCAGGTCATAGGGAATCTCGCCGTACTGGTTGCGGAAGGCATTTGCATAGTATCCGTTGCGTGCAAGCAGGGTGTCATGGGTTCCCTGTTCAATGATGCGCCCTTCGTCCATCACCAGGATCAGGTCAGCATCCTTGATGGAGGAGATGCGGTAGGCGATAATGAATACAGTACAATCTTGTTTAATGGCCTTTAATTGTTTCTGGATATAGCTTTCCGTCTCCATGTCTACAGCGGAGGTAGTATCGTCCAGGATCAAGATGGAGGGATCCTTCAGCAGTGCCCTGGCCAGGGAGATCCGCTGCTTCTGCCCCCCGGAGAGTCCCACACCCCGCTCTCCCACGATGGTATCATACTGTTCCGGCATGGACTTGATAAAATGGTTGGCGTCTGCCATGATGGCAGCCTGCTTCACCGCGTCAAAGCTACAGTTCGGCCTGCCGTAGGCAATATTGCCTTCAATGGTGTCGGAGAACAGGAACACGTCCTGCATGGCCATGCCGATGTTATCCCTGAGGTTATACAGATCCATGTCCCGCACGTCTGTACCGTCCACCAGTACCTGGCCGGAGGAGGTGTCGTAGAAACGGCACAACAGGTTCATCAGGGTGGATTTGCCTGCGCCGGTGGAGCCGATGATGCCCACGGTCTGTCCGGCCTTTACCTTGAAGCTGATGTCCCGGACAATATCCTCCTCGTCAGTCCGGTAGGATACATTGCAGAATTCCACATCCCCGTGGAGCCTGCTGTATTCCTGTCGGGTGAAGATTTCCTCAGGGTCTGGGATGACCGGTGCATTCTTGATCCTGTGGACAGGAAAATGCAGCGGCTTCTCCCTGCCGTAGCCTGTAGCTGCCTTGCCGGGAACAGGTTCCTGTGTCACATCCCCTGCGCGTACCGCTGCCGTAGTCCTGGCCGGAGCGGACCAGGTACTGGGGGCTGGCTGGGAGGAGTCTGTATCCTTCCTGGGAGGAATGGCAGGCGTTTCCTTCATGGTCTTAGGCTTCACCTGGGGTTCTTCAATGTATGTGGCATAGATCTTCTCCACGGAGGTGGCGAAATTCTGGATGTCATTGACCCACCAGCCCGCCATCCGAAGAGGCGTATTCAGCATCCACAGGTAACCGTTAACCTTCACCAGGTCACCCAGGGTGATCTGGCCCTGGATCACCATATAACCGCCGTAGGCCATGAGGATCACAGTCAGGGCGTAGGAGAGTATCTCAAAAATAGGTACATATTTCATCCATACCCGGGATCCCTTGATCTGGGCGTCCCGGAACTTGTCGTTTTCCTTCTGGAATTTTTCCTTCTCGTAATCTTCCTTGGCGAAAGCCTTTACCACCCGGTTGCCACTGATGTTCTCCTGGACGAAAGCGTTCAGGGAGGAGAAGCAGTTGCGGTTGCGCTGGAAGGCGGGCCGTACTTCCTTGGACTGCTTAAAAGTCGCCAGGGCCGTGAAGGGCAGCACCAGCAGCATCAGCAGGGCCAGTCTGGTATTCACGGTGAAGATCATCAGCAGGGCGAACACAAAGAGCAGGATGTTCTGGTACACGGCATAGATCACATAGCTGACAAAATGCCGGATTGCCTCCATATCTCCTGTCTGGCGGCTCATCAGATCGCCAGTGCGTTTCTTGTTGTAGAAGGTAAAGTCCTCAGCCAGCAGCTTCCGATATACTTTTGCACGCATGTCATAAAGGGTACCCTGTGAGGCCATCTCGAACACCTCCTGGTACACAAAGCGAAGGATGCCTGTGACACATGTGACTGCCAGCAGACAGGCAATGAGCTTTGGCAGCAGGTCGTAATTGCCGCCCTGTATCACGTCATCCACGATGATGCCGGATATGTACGGGTTGACGATAGACAGCGCCGCAATGACTGTGGTGAGGAAGAGGCCAAAGAGCATCAGCCCCCGGTACCTTTTCAGGAACGTGCCGAACCATTTTAAAGGTTTCATTGTGATACCTCCCTGCCCGATGAAACGGGCAACATACATAGATCTCTTTCCGGATGGAAAGTGCCCTGGAACCCAGGGCGTTTCTGGTTATGTTTCTTCATTGTACTTTTTCAGATACAAAAAGGAATGGAGTATCTTGCCACTTTGATGTAAGATTTTGCAGATGTGCATAATATATACAAGCAAAAGCTTTGTGAATCAGTCGCGATTGCATGAATTAAAAACAATACATTATGAAAAAAGAGCAGGACCGTTACAGAAAATTTTCTGTGTCAGAATAAAACAGGTGACTTTTTAGGAGAAACAGGGTACAATGTTGAAACAGAAGGACATGTTTCAACTTCTGATCCCAAGTGCGCCGGAAGCGCACAGGAGCAAGGAATACTGTTAAAACAGAAGAATATGTTTCAACAAAACATCTAAAGTGCATTGACAGGTATATGTGCCAAGGTGCGCGGGGGTGCATGAAAATGGAAGACATGAATGGCAATGGTATTGGAAATATTGTAATTGAAGAACTGGATCCCACTTTTCTGTTTACCTGGAAGGGCACACGGAAGAGCCAGCAGGATGAGGATGCCTACCGCAGCCATGATCACCTGGAACTGGCTTTTATCTTGTCTGGTTCCGGGAAGTACCGTTTTGAGGAGGGAATCCGGCCAGTGCAGGAAGGGGACTTAATCGTGATCAATGCAGGTGTGAAGCACCAGTCCCTCTATAGCCCGGAAAGCGAACTGCCTGCCACGGAATTCTTCGTGGGAGCGTCCAATATCCACCTGCCAGGGCTGCCGGAGAACAGCCTGCCAGTGCCGGAAGGGAAGCATATCCTCCACACGGAAGGGGAACTGCGCCAGAGGTTGTTCAAGATCTGTTCCTCCATGATGGCAGAGAACGCTGTGTGCAGACAGGGCAGATATTTTATGCTCAAGGCTTACCTGATGCAGATTGTCCTGCTGGTGATCCGGGAACAATGTGAACCTATGGAGAAGATGAAGGGATGTTCCTTTGAGTCTCCCAGCAAGACTTATGTGGTGGAGCAGATTGTCAATTATTTCGAGGATCATTACAGTGAGAAGATATCCCTGGACCAGATTGCGGAGAATATGTATTTAAGTCCATTCTATATCTCCAAGATTTTCAAGAGCGAGACAGGGGATACACCCATCCGCCACTTGATTAACATCCGCCTGGAGAAAGCCAAGGAACTGCTGGAGGGGGAATACCAGGGGAGCATCCAGGAAGTGGCGGCCAGGGTGGGATATGACGATGCCTATCATTTCAGTAAGCTTTTCAAGAAACGTTTTGGGATATCGCCGTCACAGGTTAGAAAAAAAGCATAGGGAAAGGACAAGTGGTTTCCGGTTTGTCTATTTTTTAACTTATGAAGAAACTGTTTCCAAATGGAATAAAATATGATATAATTATTATAATTGTGGCGCCGTAAGGAGAAGTCCCTTCCGGGATGGACAGGCACCTGTAAAAAAAGGAGGTATGGCGATGCGGTATTTTTTTGAGGCCAAAATTGAGAAAAAAGAAAAGGGTTATATGATCCAGGTTCCCTTTAATGTGTGGGAGGTCTGCAAGCAGCGGGATGTGATCCAGGCAGACCTGGTCCTGGACAATACGGTTATCGACTGTGAACTGTTACCCCTGGAAAAGGGAAACTATGAGATCCATATTGAAGATGAGGATGCCGTGAAAGTGGAACTTGGCGTGCCGCACAAGATCCTGCTACATGTGACAGGTTCCTTGATCCGCATGGACCAGAACAGTCCCTACAGCTTCGAACATCCCATCCGTAAGATTGACCATGTGGACGTGATCATCCAGCCGGAGGACGGACTCTGCGGACAGTCCTGTGTAGCCATGCTGGCAGGAGTTACCATCGCGGAAGTTATGAGTGTCATGGACTGCAGGGAGTGGCAGGCCACCATGGGGCGGGTGATCTCTGCCTTGAATTATTACGGACTGGATCACAATGATATCATTGTCTACACGGAAGGGCGGGATGCAGTGCTGCCCAAGTGCTGTATCATGATGGAGAAGATGGGACGGTTCTGTCACTATCTGGTACATTATGATGGGAAATATTATGATTCCAACTTAGGAGTGCTGGAAGAGTATGACATGAGCAAGCTGCAGGGATACCTGGAGATCAAAGTGTGAAGGGAATGAAGATTTACGCAAGTGCAGCGTTTTTCCTGGAATCGAAAGATTCCGTGGGATTGGTTTGTGCCAACTTTGCCCACATGAGGGAATGACTGTACAGGTCAACAGAGCAAGGGACATCGCCGCGGGGAAAGCCCGGCAACTATTTTTTGTAATATGATGGAAAGGTTTGAACAGATTTTATGGACATTTTGCTTACAATCAAGGAAGAACTGAAGGTGGAGAAATGGCAGGTGGAAGCTGCCGTGAAGCTGATCGATGAGGGGAATACCATTCCCTTTATCTCCCGGTACCGGAAGGAAGTGACCGGATCCCTCAATGATGAACAGCTTCGGAACCTTCATGAGAGGCTTACATATCTGCGTTCCCTGGAGGAGAAGAAGGAACAGGTGCTCTCTGGCATTGAGGAGCAGGGGAAGCTGACAGAAGAACTTCGGGAGAAGATCCTGGCAGCCCAGACCCTGGTGGTAGTGGAGGACCTGTACCGCCCTTACCGTCCCAAGCGGAAGACCAGGGCCAGTGTGGCCAGGGAAAAGGGACTGGAAGGACTGGCAGCCTATATTATGGCCCAGGATGCCAGGGCGCCCCTGTCAGAGGAGGCACAGAAATATGTGACAGGAGAGGATGTGCCCGAAGAGCAGCAGGTGAAGACACCACAAGAGGCTCTGGCCGGTGCGAAGGATATCCTGGCAGAGGCCATCTCTGACAATGCAGACTACCGCTGCTATATCCGGGAGGCTACCATGGAGGAAGGTGCGGTAGCCAGTACGGCCAAGGATGAGAAGGCGCAGAGTGTCTATGAGATGTACTATCATTTTGAGGAACCTGTGAAGAAAATGGCAGGCCACAGGGTGCTTGCCTTGAATCGCGGGGAAGCGGAGAAGGTGCTGACCGTAAAAGTCAATGCCCCGGTGGAGCGGATTCTCCAGTACCTGGGGAAGCAGACCATCACTTCGGATAACCAGTATACCAAGCCGGTCTTAGAGGAGGTGATTGCGGACAGTTATGAACGTCTGATTGCCCCGGCCATCGAACGGGAGATCCGCAGCAGCCTGACGGAGATGGCTGAGGATGGTGCCATCTCCGTATTCGGCAAGAACCTGGAACAGCTCCTGTTGCAGCCGCCTATTGCAGGCAAGGTGGTGCTGGGCTGGGACCCGGCATTCCGCACGGGCTGTAAGCTGGCAGTGGTGGATCCCACAGGCAAGGTGCTGGACACCAAGGTGATCTATCCCACTGCTCCCCAGAACAAGGTGGCAGAAGCCAAGGCAGAACTGAAGCGGCTGATTGCAAAGTATAAGGTGGACTTGATCTCTGTAGGCAATGGAACTGCTTCCAGGGAATCGGAACAGGTCATTGTGGAACTGTTAAAAGAGCTGGACAGGCCGGTACAGTATGTGATCGTGAATGAGGCGGGGGCCAGCGTGTACTCTGCCAGCAAGCTGGCCACGGAGGAATTCCCGGAGTTCGATGTGGGGCAGAGGAGTGCTGCTTCCATTGCCAGAAGGCTCCAGGATCCCCTGGCAGAACTGGTGAAGATCGATCCCAGATCCATCGGTGTAGGCCAGTACCAGCATGACATGAACCAGAAGAAATTGAGCGAAGCCTTAAGCGGCGTGGTGGAGGACAGCGTGAACAAGGTGGGGGTGGACCTGAATACGGCCTCAGCCTCCCTGCTGGAATATATCTCCGGAATCAACAAGACCATTGCCAGGAATATTGTGGACTACCGGGAGACGAACGGCAGGTTTACCAATAGGAAGCAGCTTCTGAAAGTTGCCAAGCTGGGCCCGAAAGCTTTTGAACAGTGTGCAGGATTCATGCGGATCCTGGACGGGGACAATCCCTTAGATGCAACCAGCGTTCATCCGGAATCCTACGAGGCAGCCATGAAGCTTCTGGAGAAGCTGGGCCTGACCATGGAAGATGTGCGCATGGCCCAGAAGAAGGCAGCGGCCCGTAAGACCTTAGGCGGGAAGGCGGTGGCACCACAGGGCAGTGGCCGGAGCGCAGGCGTGGTCCCGGACGGAAAGGGAACAAACAAGGTTCCCAGGCAGAATACGGTACAGGTGCGCAATACCAGCACTGCCATGGGAAAAGCCCTGGCGGCAGCTATGGGAGGCCTGGTGCTGGAGGCATCCGGCGATGACGGGATGGATGGAAAACGCAGCGGGAACAGGCGTATGGACAACAGCGGACAGAAGACTGCCCGAGGGAGTGGCGGGCAGATGTCGCAGGAAGCGGTTTCCGGCGCAGTGTCCAGCCTGGAGAAGCGCATCAAAGATAAAAAGCTGCTGGCAGAGGAACTGGGAATCGGGGAGATCACCTTGACGGATATCCTGAAGGAACTGGAGAAGCCTGCCAGGGATCCCAGAGATGACATGCCAAGGCCCATCTTGCGCAGCGATGTGCTGGAGATGAAGGACCTAAAGCCTGGTATGGTACTGAAGGGAACCGTCCGGAATGTGATTGATTTTGGAGCTTTTGTGGACATCGGCGTTCATCAGGATGGTCTGGTACATATCTCCCAGATTACGGACCGCTATATCAAGCATCCCCTGGAGGCTGTCAGCGTGGGGGATATTGTGGAAGTACAGGTTCTGGATGTGGACATGTCCAAAAAACGGATCAGCTTGACCATGAAGATCCACCAGGACAAATGATGCCAGAATATATGGAGATATAATTTTTTTTCAAAAATGTAAAAAGGACATTGACAAATTGTTCGGAAAGTCATAAAGTTAGTGTGCTAACCATTTGGTTAGCACACTAACTTTATGTGGGGGAAATGCCATATGGAAGAGAACGCGTCAAGACCACCCCAGGGAAACGGTGAGATCCCCTTTCTGGTACGGGCGATCCATAACCAGATCAAAACAGTGATCTCCAGAGGAGACCCGGGGACAGACAAAAGGCCCCAGTCCCAGCTCCAGGGAGGTATCCTGGGATATATCTACCATCACCAGGATAGTCCTGTCTATCAGAAAGACCTGGAAAGGGAATTCGGCATATCCGGTGCCACGGCTTCCAACACCCTCCAGGTGATGGAGAAAAACGGACTGGTCATCCGCAGGATCCAGGAGAAAGATGCCAGGCTCAAGCGGATCCAGCTGACAGAAGAGGCAGCTGTAGGCCATGCCCGGATGGAGAGCTATATGCGCACCCTGGAGAGCCGTATGCTGGAAGGTATGACAGAGGGGGAGGTGGCAGAACTGACCAGACTGTTACATTTCCTGAAGGGCAATCTGGACCATCTGAAGACAGAGCTTGAAACCGGGGACGAGGCAGACGGAGCAACTCTTGCGGCTTTTTCCAGATAGCCATGTTAACCAGGCTGTTTTCTGCATTGCCAGCGGGAAAGACAGAACATAGAGATAGACAGAACATAGAGAAAGGAAGTGCAGAGCATGTTAAAAACCTTAGGTGCACAAGTGAAAGAATTCAAGAAGGATTCTTTTCTGACGCCCGCATTCATGATCCTGGAGGTGATCATGGAGACCATCATTCCTCTGCTGATGGCATCCATCATTGACAATGGGATCGGAGCCGGGAAGGACGGCGGGGCAGACATGAACCACATTTTCCTCATAGGCGGGCTGATGATCCTTACAGCCCTTGCCAGCCTGACCTTCGGCATCCTGGGAGGCTTTTACGGGGCCAGGGCGTCCACGGGCTTTGCCAGGAACCTGCGTAGGGCCATGTATGAGAATATCCAGACGTTCAGCTTCTCCAATATTGACAAATTCAGCACATCGGGACTTGTGACCAGGCTTACCACGGATGTGACCAACATCCAGAATGCCTACCAGATGATCCTTAGGATGTGCATGCGGGCGCCTTTCAGCCTGCTCTTTGCCATGATCATGTCCTTTGTGATCAGCCCCAGGCTTGCCAGCGTGTACCTGGTAGCCGTGGTGGTGCTGGGATGTGTTCTGGCTTTGATTGTGACAAAGGCCATGAAGCATTTTAACGAAGCATTCCCCAAATATGACCAACTCAACGAGAGTGTCCAGGAAAATGTGTCAGCCATCCGTGTGGTGAAGGCCTATGTGCGGGAGGACTATGAGAACGAAAAGTTCAAGAAGGCCAGCGGGAATATCTACAGGATCTTCAGCAAGGCAGAGGGTATTGTGGCCTGGAACGGGCCGGTGATGAACCTGACAGTGTATTCCTGCATCCTGCTGATCAGCTGGATCGGTGCCCACCTGGTGGTATCAGAGAGTCTGCTCACGGGCCAGTTGATGAGCCTGTTGACCTATTGTATGAGTATTCTCATGAACCTAATGATGCTGTCCATGATCTTCGTGATGATGACCATGTCTGCTGCCAGTGCCAGACGTATCTGCGAGGTGCTGGAGGAGAAGCCGGACCTGGCTGGTCCCAGGGATCCAGTCTATACGGTGCAGGATGGCAGCATCCAGTTTGACCATGTGTCCTTCAGCTATAAGAAGGAGGCAGATGCCTCGGTACTCAAAGACATCCATCTGGAGATCCGTTCCGGGGAGACCATCGGCATCATAGGCGGCACTGGAAGTGCCAAGTCCAGCCTGGTGAACCTAATCAGCAGGCTCTACGATGTGACGGAAGGGACCCTTAGGGTCGGTGGTGTGGATGTAAGACAGTATGATATGGAAGCCCTGCGCAACCAGGTGGCGGTGGTGCTCCAGAACAATGTGCTGTTCTCCGGTACCATTCTGGAGAACCTGCGCTGGGGGGATAAGGAGGCCACCGAGGAAGAGTGCCGGCATGCCTGTGAACTGGCCTGCGCCAGCGAATTTATCGAGAAAATGCCCCAGGGGTACCAGACCTACATAGAACAGGGAGGAACCAACGTATCCGGCGGGCAGAAACAGAGGCTCTGTATTGCCAGGGCCCTGCTGAAGAAGCCGAAGATCTTGATCCTGGACGACTCCACCAGTGCGGTGGATACGGCTACGGATGCGAAGATCCGCAGGGCTTTTGCCACAGAGATTCCAGGCACCACCAAGCTGATTATCGCACAACGCATTTCCAGCGTGCAGCATGCGGACAGGATCATTGTATTGGAAGAGGGGGAGATCAACGGCTTTGGTACCCATGAGGAACTGCTGGCCACCAATGAAATATACCGGGATGTCTATGAATCCCAGATAAGTGGAAGCGGAGACTTTGATGAGAGAGGGGGGATGTGACCATGGCAGAAGGGAAGGCAAAGGAAAACAAAGGATTTGGTCCGGGAGCCAGGGGAAGAGGTCCCAGGCCGAAGATTGAGAATCCGGGGAAGATATTTAAGCGCTTGATGGCGTATACCTTGAAGGATTACTGGCTGCACTGGGTAGTGGTAGTGCTGTGCATTTTCACCACGGTGTATTCCAGCCTGCAGGGAACTATGTTCATGCGTACCTTGATTGATTCCTATATCCTGCCTATGGTTGGCAGGCAGGAGCCGGATTTCGCGCCGCTCCTCGGGGCAATCAGTAGGGTGGCCTGTTTCTACGGCCTGGGGGTGCTGGCTTCCTTCATACAGTCCCGGGTGATGATCTATGTGACCCAGGGCACCCAGCAGATGCTGCGCAATGACCTGTTTGCCAGGATGGAGACGCTGCCCATCAAATATTTTGACACCCATGCCCACGGGGATATCATGTCTATTTACACCAATGATGTGGATACCCTGCGGCAGATGATCAGCCAGAGCATTCCCCAGATCATCAACAGTGCCATCACTGTGGTAGGGGTACTGTTCTATATGGTGGTGCTGGACATTCCCCTGACCCTGCTCACCCTTGCCATGGTGGCGGTGATGATGGTGGCAGCCAGGAAGATCGGCTCCAAGAGCGGCCAGTTTTTCCTGGCCCAGCAGCAGGCACTGGGAAAACTGAACGGCTGTATCGAGGAGACCATGACGGGGCAGAAGGTGGTGAAGGTATTCTGCCATGAGCAGGAGAGTCTGGATGTCTTCAACCAGTTGAACGACCAGCTCTGTGAGAGCGCTTATCGGGCCAACATGTTTGCCAACATCATGGGACCCGTGAATGCCCAGCTTGGGAACTTGAGCTATGTGCTCTGCGCCGTGTGCGGCGGTGTGCTGGCCATTACCGGTGTGTCCGGGCTGACCCTGGGAGGGCTGGCCAGCTTCCTGAACTTCAACAAATCTTTCAGCATGCCCATCAACCAGATCAGCATGCAGTTCAATAGCATTATCATGGCCCTGGCCGGTGCAGACAGGGTATTTAAGCTCATGGATGAGAAGCCGGAGGTAGACGAGGGCTATGTGGAACTGGTGAACGCTGTGCGCAGACCGGACGGAACCCTGGAGGAGAGCCAGGAGAGAACCGGTCTCTGGGCCTGGAAACATTATCACAAGGCAGACGATACTACCACATATGTGGAACTGAAGGGGGATGTGGTGTTTGACCATGTGGATTTTGGCTACAACGATGACAAGATGATCCTTCATGACATAGAACTGTATGCAAAACCGGGGCAGAAGATTGCCTTCGTGGGAGCTACCGGGGCTGGCAAGACCACCATTACGAACCTGATCAACCGTTTCTACAGCATACAGGACGGTAAGATCCGCTATGACGGCATCAATGTGAACAAGATCAAACTGCCGGACCTGCGGCGTTCCCTGGGAATCGTGCTCCAGGACACCCACCTGTTCACCGGCACCGTGATGGAGAATATCCGGTACGGAAAGCTGGATGCCACGGATGAGGAAGTGGTGAAGGCGGCCAGACTGGCCAATGCGGACGGCTTCATCCGCAGGCTGCCTAAGGGGTACAACACCATGCTTCACGGGGACGGGGCCAACTTAAGCCAGGGCCAGAGACAACTCCTTGCCATAGCCAGGGCAGCCATTGCAGACCCGCCGGTGCTGATCCTGGACGAAGCCACCAGTTCCATTGACACCAGGACGGAGAAACTGGTCCAGCAGGGCATGGATGCCTTGATGAAAGGCCGCACCAATTTCGTGATTGCCCACAGGCTTTCCACGGTGAAAAACAGTGACTGCATCCTGGTGCTGGAACAGGGGCGTGTCATAGAGCGGGGGACCCACGACCAGCTTCTGGAAGAGAAGGGAAAATATTATCAGTTATACACTGGAAATGCAGTGGTATGAACTGGCAGATAGCTCAGTACTTTTTCCGGGCTGTCCGCAGGATCTGGTCCACTGCCGCCTCAGCGTGGGTGGGCAGGCTGCCGGGAGTCTGGGGGGAAACCCCGGCTCCCGGCTTTTCTGTTCCGGAATCCGGGGAACCGGGGGAATCGTTTCCGGTGTCAGGGTCTCTTGAACCCGTGGTATGCCGGAAGGCGTCCAGGGCGTATCTGGCCAGCAGGGCAGACACCCGTCCCCGCTCGATAGAGTCCTCGGTACCCAGCACAATGACTACCAGGTCATGGCCCGTGATGCCGTCATCCACGGCCAGGGATGTGACCAGGCAGGCCCCGGCCTTGTTGGTGGTGCCCGTCTTCAGGCCGGTGACACCGGGCTGGTTGTGCAGCAGTGGGTTGGTGTTGCGCACTTCCAGTTCCAGGGAGGGGAGGGTGGCGGCTTTTAAGGAAGTCATGTCCGTGACCTGGGGATACACTTTCAGCAGGTAAGACACCAGACGGAACATGTCCTGTGTACTCATGCGGTTCTGCCGCTTGGAGGGAATGGGGCTTTCTGTGTAGGCGGGCAGGCCGTGGCTGTTAAAAAAGGCAGCCTGGGACAGACCCAGGTCCAGGGCTTTCTGGTTCATGCGCTGGACAAAGGCGGCTTCCGAACCGGCGATATGCTCTGCCAGGGTGAAGGCGCATTCATTGCTGGAGGGCAGGAGGGCACCCAGGAGCAGGTCCTGGACCGTGACCAGCTGCCCCGCTTCCAGGGGAATCACTCCATCGTCAGAGGCAGCCAGCAATTGTGCGGCCTCTGAGATAGTGACCACATCCCCAAGGGCAATCTGCCCTGCAGAGAGGGCTTCCATGGTCAGCAGACAGGTCATCAGCTTGGAGGTGCTGGCAATGGGATAGGCTGTGTCGGAGTGGTAGGCATAGTAGACTTCCCCTGTGGTGGCATCGCCCACCAGCACACTGTTGACCCCGTAGAAATAGCCACTCTCCTCCAGTATGGCGGGCAGGACCAGGAAAGGATCTTCTGTATGGACCTGCAGGGATCCGGCCCCGGGAGCGGTGATGTCCATGTCCAGGATCAAGGCCAGGTCCGCTGCCATCAGGAAACAGTCGTAAGAACCGGAGGGCTGCTTCAGGATCATGGTATAATAGTAAACTGTCTGTCCACCCACTTGAAAAGCGTTCCGCCGCAAGGCCAGATCCGGGTTCCCACCTTCTTCCCAGGGGGTATTCTCCCCGCCTACGGGGGTGTAGCTGCCCCCGGGATACAGGGTCACGGCATTTTTGGTGATCTCCAGGGAAAAGGCTTTCCCTGTGTCCCTAAGGACCATGGCCATATCCCGCAGGGACAGGTAGGTGTTGTTGGTATAGTCGTAGTCTAAGGTTTTCACGGTGCGCACCAGCCCGTCATCTGCCTGTACCTGGCAGGTGCCGGGAATCTGGAAATTGGCACTGGTCCTGGCTGGCAGGAGGGTCCATAGAAGGATCACTGAAAGCACATAGGCAGTTAGTTTCTGTAGGATGGATCTTGGGGAGGATTTCATGGCAGTCTTCCTTTCCTGGTCAATATTCGGCATCCTGTGGATCCATGGTCTGTGTTTCCTGGGATTGCAATGTATATACCACAGGATAAGTGCCAGGGATATGTCCCTGAGAGGCAGGCCCGGACTTCTGGGTCAGAACCAGATAATTTCCTTTTCGTATATAGCATTCGCTTATTTCGGACAGCGCATTCCCCGGACTGTCAAACCGCCAGGTCAGGATGCCATCTGCGGACTGATAGGTGCCGCTGCCGTCATACCTGGCCTGGAATTCTTCCAGGGTGGGCAGCAGTGCGGGGCCGTAGGTTGTAAGGTAGGAGAAGGTGGACATGCCAAATGTCTCCTGTACAAGGGCCTCCAGGGTTCCGCGGTCCGTGGCGTCCGGGAAACCAGCCATGTGCAGACGCTTTGCCAGCAGATCCAGGAAGGCCATGGCCAGAGCCTCATAGGCGGCCTGGCGGCAGGCCACGTAGCTTTCCGGCAGGATACTGCTGTGGAAGGTCCCTGCGAAGGGGGCAGTCTGTTCCAGGGTCAGATGGACCTGAATGGACAGGTCCGGCAGATAGGCTTCCATTTCCTCCAGGGAGAGGGAAATGGCTTCTATGTCCTGCAGCCAGTCCAGGGCCGTGACGGCGGCCTGGGCCTTCATGTCCATCTGGGTGATCCACTCTCCGGACAGGTTCTCCTCATCTGGGGCAAAAAAATGCAGGTACGCCAGAAGGACGGTGGACGTGCATAAGGTGAGAAACAATAAGGTACATATCACTTTCTTTATGGTTTTTCCCATTGGGTTCCCCCTGTTTCGTTACGTTTATCATTAATATTTAAAGTAACGTATCTGAGGGAAATTGTCAACGGTCCGGGACTAACCTGTCCGGTTACTGTTCAAGCCCACGCCAATATATCTGGTTGCTGTTCACTCCGTTCACAGCAACCATGCACACAAAACGCCAAATACAGGCGTTTTGGCGCGTGGCAGCTTCGGGTTTGTCACGCAGAAGACGTGAAAACACCTCGCGGTGGCACCTATGAACAGTAACTATGTCTCATCCGAATCCTTGGAAACTTCGGGGAATCTACTTGTTTTTTGCAAGCTGGTGTATTATACTGAGGGCAGAGAGGCAGCAAGGGAAGGGGAGTCGCCGGGGATGGGAATGGATGCTGAAGTGGGCAGTCCGGCGTCGGAACAGGGAAAGGAGAATTCCTGGAAAAGTAATTGTATAGCTTCTGACAGGCAGGGCATCGGGATAGATAAGGAGGTAGCAGTATGGGAGTATCAGCGATTGGCAGCAGCACCGATTATCTGTATGGGAAGATGGCAGCCGGAAAGCGGATCCAGACTGCAGCAGATGATGCGGCAGGTCTTTCCATTGCACACAAACTACTAAAGGAAAACAATGGCCTGGATGTGGGGGCGTCTAATATCAGGGATAGCATAGGCGCTGTCAATGTGATGGATGGCGCACTGGGAACCATGCAGGATTCCCTGCAGCGGATCCGGGAACTGAGCGTCAAGTCCATGAACGGGCTGTACGGTGATTCCGAGAGGAAGATGATCCAGAATGAGATAGACCAGCTGATGGAGGATGTGCAACGCAGCGCAGTGGGGACACAGTACAACCAGCTGAAGCTGCTGGATGGCAGCATGGCTGATATGCATGTGGCCTCTAATCCAGACGGCACGGGCATGAAGCTGGGGATGGAGAACGTGACATTACAGAATCTGGGCATAGGCGGTTACAATGTGACAGGAAAGTTCAGCCTGGATGACATTGATGGGGCCATTGACAGGATCAGCAGGGCTAGAAGCCGTGCAGGGGCTGCTACCAATGCCATGGAGCATGCCTACAATTATAATAAGAGGGCATCCCAGGAACTGACGGGTTCCAGGAGCCGGATTGAGGATCTGGACATGCCGAAGGCTGTCTCTGAGCAGAAGAAGAACAGGCTGATGCAGGATTACCGCCTGGGGATGATGCGCAGGCAGACCCAGGATGGTTCCATGGTATTGAAATTGTTCCAGAATATGTGAAGATGCCGGTGGGAGGAGCAGAATTATCCGTTGACTTTTGCGGGTAGCAGTATTATAATAACACCTGTTGAAAAGAGAAAATTCTTCGGGGTTGGGTGCGATTCCCTACTGGCGGTAAAGTCCGCGACCCGTGGCAGAAGGCTGGCTGACGCTGTACAGTGCAGGCTCGCTCTGCCCCGGCTGATTCGGTGAAAGTCCGGAACCAACAGTATAGTCTGGATGAGAGAAGAAAGGATCCATATCTGTGTTGTGGTAGAGGCAGTTGTATGGTGTACAGGGTGTCTGAGGCTCCCTGGCAGATGCGTTGTGCCGGATTGACAGACAGATATGGGAATCCATGTGAGATATGAGACCCCTGGAGGAGATTTTCCCCAGGGGTTTATTTTGCATGGAAGAAGAATTTTCCTGCTTTCAAGGGATCTGTAGGGGTCCCAGGGATTTCCGGAACAAAGTCCCATTCGGTTTAAGGACAGTAACGGCAGCCCTGAACAGTTTCATGGCCGCATGGGCGGCAGAAAGAGAGGAAAAGAATGAAGGAATTATTCAAAAATGTAACAGAAAATGTGCCTTATGTCCTAAGCTTCCTGGGGATCATTGCAGCCATGTTTGTGCTGGCCGTATTGCTGGAGAAGGCCGCCCTAAGGAAGAATGACAGGAAGGAACCGCTGTTAAATACCAGGAAGGTGGCCGTGATAGGCATGTTTTCCGCCATATCCATGATACTGATGCTGTTTGAATTTCCCCTGCCCTTTGCTCCCGGCTTCTATGAACTGGATTTCAGTGAACTGCCTATTCTGGTGGGAGCGTATGCCTTTGGGCCAACTGCAGGGGTACTGATGGAATTTGTGAAGATCCTGCTGAAATTGTGTATCAAGGGAACAAGTACGGCTTTTGTGGGAGACCTGGCGAATTTTGTGATCGGCTGTAGCTTTATCCTGCCTGCCTCTGCGCTGTATGCGTTCCGGAAGAACAAGAAAAGTGCCATTGTGTCCTGCGTGGTGGGTACAATGATCATGACCGTGTTTGGCACGGCATTTAATGCCATCTACCTGCTGCCGGCCTTTTCGGAATTGTACCACCTTCCCCTGGAGGATATACTGGCTATGGGCAGCGCAGTCAATCCGCTGATGACAGAGGGCAGCATTGTCAGCTTCGTGGTGGCCTGTGTGGCACCCATGAACCTGATCAAAGGCGCCAGTGTATCCATCGTGACCCTGCTGATCTACAAACCGTTAAGCCCGATTCTGAAGTCAGGACATAGGGAAGGGACAGGACATTAATGGCACTGCTATTCTGGCGGCATGGCCGGAAGGATAAAACAGAATGCACAACACATAAAAAATGCACAACATATAATAATAGGTAAAGGAATGGCAGTTATGGAAGAGTCGGGAGTCGGGACTACCCGGCTCTTTTTCTATGCTCGGGGGTACATAAGGAAAGGGGTTGTTGCTTTTCACAAAGTGGTGCCGCGAGGTGTTTTCACGCGCCATAAGGGATTGCAAAAAAGATACATGAAAGGATTGACACAGAGAAAAACGTAATGTATCATACATCTAGTACAGTAGTACATATAATTTACTGGAACCTGTTCCAGGTATGCCGGAACCGGCGGGACTTTTTACGGGATGGTTTCGCCAGGTAGTCTTGCGGGCATATGTACGCATAAGCCAAAGCCTATGGCCATAGGAGGACACAGGATTCTGGTACATGTTGTGGGAGGGACACAATGAGCGCATTGGTAGAAGTCATGGATATCAGTAAAGTGTATCATCCTGGTGAAAATGAGGTCAGGGCACTGGACCATGTGAACCTGAAGATCCAGGAAGGGGAACTGGTGGCAATCGTCGGCCAGTCAGGAAGTGGCAAGTCCACCTTGATGAATATGCTGGGATGCCTGGATGTGCCTACCAGTGGCCGGTATCTGCTCCATGGCCAGGATGTATCAGGTATGAGTGACAATGAACTGTCAGACATACGCAACAGGGAGATCGGATTCATCTTCCAGGGATTCAACTTGATCCCTAACATGACAGCCCTGGAGAATGTGGAACTTCCGCTGATCTACAGGGGGGTGGGCAGGACGAAACGCCTGGAACTGGCTGAGACAGCCCTGGAAAAGGTAGGGCTGGCCAACCGCATGGATCATAGGCCGTCCCAGATGTCGGGAGGGCAGCAGCAGCGGGTAGCTATCGCCAGGGCCATCGCCCAGGCACCGCCGGTGATCCTGGCAGACGAGCCTACGGGCAATCTGGACTCCCATTCCACCGGGGAGGTCATGGAAATCCTGCGAAAACTGCATGGGGAGGGCAGGACAGTGATCCTGATTACCCATGACCATGAGATAGCTGCCCAGGCAGAACGGATCATCCAGATCAAGGACGGACATATTGAGAGTGATTCCGGGGAATAGAAAAGGAGGGCCATGACATGAAGAGAAGAAGAGGAGCAGGAAACACCCTGCCGCAGGAGGATGGGCAGGGTACCGGGATGAAGCGTGGGCGAAGAAAGAGGGGAAAGATGTACATCTTGATTGCAGTTGTCATTGTGTCATTTGTGGTTTTACGGCTGGCAGGCCTGGCTGCTGCCGGGGACGGCGGGACAGTGGTGACAGCAGTCTGTGCCGAAAGAGGGGACATCCAGGAGAGCATCCGTACCAGCGGTACGGTTCTGGGGGAAGAGGTGAAGGTAATCTATGCCCCTGTGGATGGCACCCTGGCAGAGGTGTATGTGACAGCAGGCGATGCGGTGAAGGCGGGAGACAGGCTGGCCTGTTATGACATGGAGAAGATGGAGAAGCGTCTGCGGCAGTCCCTGTTGCAACTGGAAAAAAGCGAGGCGGGGTATCATGGCGCTCTGGTGGACAATTCCCAGAACCAGGCGAAATTAAACGAAGCCAATGTGAATCTGGGGGTCCTGGACCAACAGATTGCTGACAATAAGGCATACCTGAAGCAACTCCAGGGGGGACTTAAGACCAGCCAGCGCCAGACCCAGAATGACCTGGCGGCGGCCAGCTACGAACTCACCAGGAAGCTGCAGGAACTGACACCGGGAACGGAGGAATACGGGCAGGTGAACAGCGAACTCTCCCGGATCAGCTATCTGCAGTCCGTAGCCAGTTCCAGCGATTATGTGGCCAGGATGGAGCAGGAGATCGCAGACGTACAGGAGCGGATCGCCGGCTATGAAACCTACAAGGCCCAGATGGAGAGTCAGAAGACAGCCAGTGAGAGTGCCGTCATGGATACCTATGACAGGACACAGTATGACGCGGACAAAGAACTGGCGGTTATGACATACACAGAGGCAGAGGCAGAATATGATCTGGCTAAGCAGGGAATTGTGGCCGGGTTTGATGGCGTTGTCACAGAATGTGAGGCTGTGGCAGGCGGCCCGGTGATGGAAGGTACTCGTCTTCTGACCCTGGAGAGTAGCGGTAACCTGAAGATCTCTTTCCAGGCCTCCCAGTATGACGCCTTGAAACTGGCACTTGGACAGAAGGCGGATGTGGAGATCGCGGGGAAAGTCTATCCGGGTGAGGTCAGCAAGATAGACCGCATGGCTGTGAAAGGGGAAGCCAATACTCCCCTTGTGGGTGTGGAGATCCACCTTCTGGAGACAGATGATACCATTATCCTGGGGCTGGAGGCGAAGCTGACCATCTATACCAGCCGGGCGGAAGGGGCTCTGCTGGTTCCGGTGGAAGCGGTCAATGCAGACAGGGATGGGGATTTCCTGTATGTGGCTGAGGACGGGATTGTGACCAGGCGGCCTGTCATCTGCGGTATTTCCTCAGACACTTACACGGAGGTGCTGGAGGGAATCACGGAAGAAGACCAGATTATCCTGGGATCCTATACGGGGCTGACAGAGGGAATGTCCGTGACAGTGGTCCCGTAAGCGGATGAAGGGGATACCAGTTGACTCCGGCTGGGGCTGGGCCAGAGAGGATTGGGGCTGGGCAGATGCCGGTGGCTGGACCTGGCTGGCAGCAGGCAGGTACACCCATTCGGTGTGGATATCCGGAATGCCACTTGGAGGATAGGCAGGCATGCCGGGAATGGAATGAGGAAAGTGACAGTCCGGGTGCAGGCACCTGCTGTCGCAGAATGTGAGGAAATATGGCACAGGTATGGGAATATATCAAAATTGCCTTGAAAAATATCAGCAGCAACAAGGGACGCTCCTTTTTGACCATGCTGGGAATCATTATCGGGATCTCCTCCGTGATCATGATTATCTCCATTGGCAATGGGATAAAGGGCGGGATCAACAGTGAACTGAATGCCATGGCGGGTGGCCAGATTTACATTTATTCCTGGGGGGATAATGAGGAGGGGATCCGGGTGACATTTACCGAGGAAGACATGGCCGCCATCCTGGAGAAGGTATCCCATGTGAAGGCGGTGACACCCAACTGGAGTCTGGGCGGTACAGTCCTTGGCAGGAAGGGTCAGTTTAGCGCCACAGGAAGCTTTGGCACACCGGGGCTGCAATATGCCAGCAATGACCCCCTTATAAAAGGAAGGTATTTTAATGAGAAGGAGTATTATGCCGGGGACAAGGTCTGCGTTATTACAGAGGGCAGCGCCAGGCTTCTGTTCGGCAACACCAATGTGGTAGGGATGACCCTGGACCTTACCCTGTATGGGACTACCCGGGAATTTACCATCGTGGGTGTCCGGCAGGACAATGCATCCCTGCTTTCCGGAATGATGTCTTTGGACAGCATTACCCTGGAAGCACCTTTATCTGCGGTGGGCAGCGGGTTTGGATTCCATACTTCCCAGGACACCCTGCTCATAGTCAGTGACGGGGCGGAATATGCGACCCAGGTGGCGGCAGATTCTGTGCGGCTGATGGAAAACCGGCACAATGTGCGGGGCAGGAATGCCATATCCGTTGAGAATTTCAATGACTATATGAGCCAGATGGACCAGATCTTGAGCTATATTACCATCTTTGTAGTGTTTGTGGCGGCAATCTCCCTGCTGGTGGGAGGCATCGGGGTCATGAATATCATGTTGGTGTCTGTGACAGAACGTACCAGGGAGATAGGCATCCGTAAGGCCCTGGGGGCCAGGACGGGATCCATTCTGATGCAGTTTTTGTCTGAGTCAGCTATTATCACACTTCTGGGGGGTGGTATCGGGATCCTGCTGGGGGTGCTGGGGGCATCGGGCGTATGTTCCCTGCTTGGCTTCACAGCCCGGATCAGCGGTGGAACCGTTCTGGGAGCCAGCCTGTTTTCTTCCGGGGTGGGGATCTTCTTCGGCATCTATCCTGCCAGGAAAGCAGCGGCCTTAAGCCCCATTGAGGCATTGCGCCACGAATAATCTGCGTTGTTACTTTGCAACCGTTCAGCGTCCTGCCTGAACTGTTACGTTACTTTGAACGGCAGGGCTGTTCAAAGTAACTTTGCGCTTGCAATTTGTATCTGCTTAAGGTACAATTTTATGCAGATGAGGATACGAAACAAGTAAAACACCTGTCTTAGTGCGTCATCAGTGGGAACCGTCAGGGTTTGGCCATGATTCTGGATGCAGCAAGGCGGGTGCTTTTATGTAGCAAAGGAGAGGACTGCCATGGTGGAACTTGACGTGAAGATAGAGGCGGGGGATCTGTATGATTATATGCTGATGCACTCCTACAACAGTCCCGCAGGAATCCTGGGAAGTGCCTTCGGGGCAATCTTGATCCTGTTTGCAGTTGCCACCAGGCAGTGGCCTTTTATCATCCTGGGGGCAGTGATGCTGCTGTACCTGCCATGGACTCTGTTTATCAGGAGCAGACGCCAGATTCTCTCCAATCCCAGCTTCAGAAATCCCCTTCACTATGTGCTGGGGGAGCAGGAGATCACCATATCCCAGGGGGAGGAGCAGGTGCAGTATTCCTGGGAAGAACTGTATAAAGCTGTGTCCACAGGGCGGAGCATCATCCTGTATACTTCCAGGGTCAATGCCACCATTTTCCCCAAAAGGCAGCTTGGGGAGCAGAAAGCGGCTGTGATTGAGATGATTTCCACCCATATGCCGTCTTCCAAAGTGAAGATCCGGGGATAAGCCGGATTCCCTTTTCCCATCCTGGTCTGCATAGGGTGACGTCAAGGGAAGGATTCCAATGGGCCATGAGGATACATATGTGCGCAAGAGGGTGCATAATTCCCTTTTAAAGAGCACGGAGGGATATGGATATGGATGTAGGGAAAGAGACAGGCAGAGATGCAGACAAAATGGCATATGGGATCATGGGCAACGGCGTGGCAGATCCGGCCAGCAGGACAGGGGGACTGTGGGAGCGGTTATATGCAGGGGAGTGTGTGGCCCTGGAGTCTGCAGGTCCGGAGGATACCCATGCCTGTGGCAGGATGCTGGGAGAGGGCTGCAGGCCGGGACAGGTGTACTGCCTGACAGGAGACCTGGGCACCGGCAAGACGGTTTTCACCCAGGGATTTGCCCGGGGACTTGGGATCCGGGAGCCTGTAAACAGCCCTACTTTTACCATCCAGCAGGTCTATGAGGGTGGCAGGATGCCCTTTTACCATTTTGATGTGTACCGTATCGGGGATATCCAGGAGATGGAGGAGATCGGATACGAGGACTGTTTCTATGGGGATGGTGTGTGCCTGGTGGAATGGGGGGACTTGATCCGGGAGATTCTGCCGGAACCTTATCTGCAGGTTACACTAGAGAAGGATCTGGAAAAAGGCTATGACTACCGGAAGATTACTATTAAGCAGCAGCCCGGCCAGGGTGCAGCCTGCAGGAGAGGGGCGGGAGACGTATGAAGATACTTGGGCTTGACACCTCTGGCCTGGTGGCAGGGGTGGCTGTGGTGGAAAATGACATCCTGGTGGGGGAATTTACCACGGATTACAAGAAGACACATTCGCAGACCCTGCTGCCCATGCTGGATGGGCTTCGGGAGATGATTGACCTGGATCTGGAATCCCTGGATGCCATAGCTGTGGCTTCCGGCCCCGGATCTTTTACCGGGCTGCGCATTGGTTCGGCCACTGCAAAAGGACTGGGCCTTGCCCTCTCGAAGCCACTGGTGGAAGTGCCAACCCTGGCTGGCCTGGCCTGGAACCTGTGGGGCACCAGCCATGTGGTATGTCCCTTGATGGATGCCCGGAGGAACCAGGTCTATACGGCAGCTTATGCCTTCCAGTCAGCGGGGGAGGGCATGAGAATGGAGACACTGGTTCCCGGACAGCCCATGGACATTGCCTGTATATGCGGCAGGCTCAATGAGATCGGCAGGAGTGTGATCTTCCTGGGGGACGGGGAACCTGTGTACCACAGCATCCTGGAAGAGCAGGTGCAGGTACCTTTCCTGGTGGCACCGGCAGGTTGCAACAGGCAGCGGGCGGCCAGCATAGCTGCCCTGGGATCCCTCTATTTTGCAGAGGGGAAGGCCGTGGATGCCGCCATGCACCAGCCGGAATATTTCCGGAAGAGCCAGGCCGAGCAGAATGCAGGGACTTAGTACACTGTTGTGTCTTGCCGGGAGTACAAGAATGATAGATGAAAGACATATTATGTGGCTTTAAATAGAATCAAAAGGAATCGGAGTCATTATAAGATGGAGATAGGGATCAGAGAACTGCGGGAGGAGGACATTGAGGAGCTTGCTCGCATGGAATCGGAATCTTTCAGTATGCCCTGGTCTGCGGACAGCTTTCGGAAGCTGCTGTCCCATTCCTACTGCCACTACCTGGTGGCGGTGGCAGAGGGGAAAGTGGTAGGCGGCTGTGGTTACACGGACCTGTGTCATGAGGCCAACATTGACAATGTAGTGGTAGACTCCCGCTACCGACGCCAGGGAATCGGGGAAGCCCTGCTGCGCAGGCTGCTGGCCTGGGGGGAGAAGGAACAGGTGGAGGCATTTACCTTAGAAGTGCGGGTAGGCAACCTGGAAGCCATCCACCTGTATCAGAGGCTGGGATTTGTATCGGAAGGAATCCGTCCTCGTTTTTACGAGAAGCCGGTGGAAGATGCCCTGATCATGTGGAGACGTTAAGAGGTAGGCCGGGCATTGGATACAGTGACCGCCCCTTCACAGGCAAAAGAGTGCGCCAACAATTACCATCTGAAAATCGGTTTCCATGTGGTATGATGACATTGTGCCTACTGTAAAAACAAATGAACCGTTTCCGTTAACCGGACAGGAAGGCGATGCGGTTCCCAAGGTGGAGGATGACAATGAGAGCGTATCAAGAAGGACAAGACAAGAAACTGATGCAGGTGGTATGTAACAAATGTGGCAGGAAACTCCGGATGGAGAATGGCCGTCTGAAGGAAGGATGTTTCTGCGGGGATACGGTTTTCGGGTATTTCAGCAGGAAGGACGGGATGATCCATCATTTTGACCTCTGCGAGGACTGTTATGACGAGATGGTGGCACAGTTTGCAGTGCCCGTAGAGGAACAGACGGAAGTAGAAATGTTGTAGGAGGGTGTACAGCAATTCTGGGATTCCGTGCAAGAGAAGACGAAACGCCATTTTACGCCGTCAGGCAGGTCGTAAAGATTTTTATGGTAATGTAGGAAGGCAGCAGTAGGCAGGAAGGAAAGCAAGGAACTGCTCCGGGAGGCAAGCCAGCCTGGGACAGTTCCGAAGGCGGGATGGGTAAAGCATATGTTGGATGTCAGTCTGTTGGGGACAGGGGGGATGATGCCCCTGCCATATCGGTGGCTCACGGCCCTGATGCTTCGGTATAATGGGAAGAGCATATTGATCGACTGCGGGGAGGGAACCCAGATTGCCCTGCGGGAGAAGGGGTGGAGTCCCAAGCCCATTGACATCATATGTTTTACCCATTATCATGCCGACCACATCAGCGGTTTGCCGGGGATGCTGCTGACCATGGGAAATGCAGGGCGCACGGAACCGCTGACCTTGATTGGTCCCAAAGGACTGGCCCGGGCAGCAGGTGCCATGCGGGTGATTGCACCGGAACTGCCCTTTGAGATCCAGTACCGGGAAATCGAGGAGGCTGAGCAGATATTTTCTTTTGACGGATTTCAGATTAAGGCTTTCAAGGTGAGCCATAGTGTGGTATGCTATGGATATAGCATGACGGTGGAGAGGAAAGGCCGGTTCGACAGGGAGAGGGCTGTGGCCCAGGAGATTCCCATGAAATTCTGGAACCGGCTCCAAAAGGGGGAGACCATTGAGGACAATGGCAGGAGATATACACCAGAAGACGTGCTTGGGGCTGCCAGGAAGGGACTGAAGGTCACGTACTGTACGGACACCCGTCCTGTGGAAGCCATCACGGCCAATGCAGCAGGGTCAGACCTGCTGATCCTGGAAGGCATGTACGGGGAGCCGGATAAGCTGGCCAAGGCCAGGGAGAACCGGCATATGACCATGTATGAGGCGGCCAGGATTGCGGAGAGGGCCGGGGTACCGGAACTATGGCTGACCCATTACAGCCCGTCCCTGCTGCATCCGGAAGAATATATAAAGGATGTGCGGAAGATCTTTCCCCAGACCATTGCGGCAAAGGATGGCAGGACCATAGAATTAAATTTTGACGAAGAATGATCGGAGTGGGTAGTATGAAGAAAAAAAGTGCAAAAGTGACCCTTATACTGGCAATTCTGATTGTGGGCCTGGTGGGCTATTATGCGTTCCTGTCCAACAAGGCCAGGTCCAACAAGGAGGGTGCGGTCATGACAGCCGCACAGAATGCCTTGAGCCGCGACCTGGAGAAGGACTATCCTGGCACAGTGAAGGAAGTCGTCAAATATTACACGGAGATCGAGATGTGCTTCTATGGGCAGGACTGTAGTGCAGAGGAGATCGAAAAACTGGGTCTTCAGGCCAGACGGCTTTATGATGATGCACTGCTGGCGAACAATGAGCAGGAAACCTACCTGGCACGGTTGAAATCGGATATCCAGAGCTTTCGCGACAGCAAGCGGCGTATGACCAGTGCCTCCGTGGCCGCCAGCACAAACGTGGTCTATTTTGATAAGGACGGGTACGAATGTGCCAGGATCCAATGCGGCTACAATATCATGGAAGGAAATGTGAGTAAGTTCGTGAAGCAGGAATTTGTCCTGCGCCGGGATAAGGAAAGACGCTGGAAGATCTACGGCTGGAAGACCGTGACGGACAACAAATAGATACACAGAGGGCAGAAGAGTGGAACAGAATAGAAAAGGGGATGTCACTATCCTGGCGGTAGAGACATCCTGTGACGAGACAGCAGCTTCCGTGGTGAGAAACGGCCGGGAGGTGCTGTCAAATGTTATCTATACGCAGATCGCCGATCACACCAGATATGGCGGTGTGGTGCCTGAGATAGCATCCAGGAGACATATAGAGAAAATCAACCAGGTGATTGAAGAGGCCCTGTCCCAGGCAGGCATGAGCCTGCGGGAATTGTCTGCCATAGCAGTGACATATGGACCGGGCCTGGTAGGGGCACTGTTAGTGGGGGTATCCGCGGCCAAGGCTATCAGTTTTGCCACAGGGGTTCCCCTGGTAGGGATACACCATATCAGTGGTCATATCAGTGCCAACTATATTGAATATCCCGAACTGGAGCCGCCCTTTGTGTGCCTGGTGGCATCCGGCGGACACTCCCATCTGGTAGTGGTGCGGGACTATGGGGAATATGAGATCATCGGCAGGACCCGGGATGATGCGGCAGGGGAGGCCTTTGACAAGGTGGCCAGGGCCATAGGCCTGGGATACCCCGGAGGGCCGAAGATTGACAGGCTGTCCAAAGAAGGCAATCCGGATGCCATTGCCTTTCCCCGGGCAAAGATTGTGGATAACGCCTATGACTTCAGCTTCAGCGGCTTGAAGTCGGCGGTATTGAACTACTTGAATGGCTGTAAGATGAAGGGAGAGACAGTCTGCCAGGCAGATGTGGCGGCTTCCTTCCAGAAAGCCGTCACAGATGTGCTGGTGGAGCATTCCCTCCACGCCGTGCAGGAATACGGCTATGACAAATTTGCCATAGCAGGGGGAGTGGCCTCCAACTCCTCCCTCCGTGCTGCTTTCGGGCAGGAATGTGCAAAGGCCGGGATTCGGTTTTACCATCCTTCCCCGGTGTATTGTACGGATAATGCCGCCATGATCGGCGTGGCAGGATACTACGAATATAGGAAGGGTATCCGCCATGGGTATGACTTGAACGCAGTACCCAACCTGCAGCTCTGACAGAAGCTGGCATATGTCGGAAGGAATCCGTTTTTACTTACAGGCCTGACCACACAGCCGCCGGAGGGGACTTATATAGGAATATCCAGCCATGGGAAAGGAACAATAAGATATGGGGGAAATGGGAACAGACGAAGCCGGGATGGACAAAACAGGGAGATACTGTTACGCCATAGTGTTGGCTGCAGGCAGTGGCAGCCGGATGCACAGTACCACAGCCAAACAGTTCATGACACTGGGGGACAGGCCCCTGATCTGCCATAGTCTGCAGACAATGGAGAAGTCCCCTGTTATGGATGAGTGTATCCTGGTCACGGGGAAGGCAGATATGGAATATGTCCGGCAAGAGATTGTGGGCAAATATGGCTTCCGGAAGGTCACGGCTGTTGTGGAGGGGGGCAGGGAACGCTATCAGTCTGTCTGGAATGCCCTGCAGGTGATCAAAGGGAAGAGAGGGGATCACAGGGCAGCCGGTGACAGCAGGGAAGAATATGTCTTCATCCAGGATGGGGCAAGACCTTTTCTCACGGAGGAGATCCTCCGGGGCACTTTTGCAGATGTGTGCCGATACAGGGCTTGCGTGGCAGCCGTACCTGCCAAGGATACCGTGAAGATTGCGGACCGGGAGGGATTCGCAGACCAGACACCCGACAGGAGCCTGGTCTGGACTGTGCAGACCCCCCAGGTCTTTGAACGGAACTTGATTGTGGATGCTTATGACAAACTGCAGACTGCTTTGCCTGCGCTGGCCAGCCAGGGGATTCTGGTGACAGACGATGCCAGTGTGGTGGAACTGTTTGGGGATTGTAAGGTCAGGCTGACGCCTGCCTCCTACCGAAATATCAAGATCACCACACCGGAGGACATCCAGGTGGCAGAAGCGTTTCTGGGTGGTGGCGGGGCAGGTTAGGCCACTCCAAATATTCCGAAAAAATCAGTGAAAACATCTTTTTGTAAAAAAATAAAAAAGTTGTTGACAGAGTAAATCCTTTTTGGTAAAATGATCCTTGCCGTTGGGAAACGGAGCACTTGGAGAGATATCGAAGTGGTCATAACGAGGCGGTCTTGAAAACCGTTTGTCCG
>CAJUGH010000045.1 GCA_910586215.1 uncultured Acetatifactor sp.
GTGTCACGGGCATAAAACTCGTACATGATATTCAAGAACGGGGTCATATCATTGTCCCCTTTGGCGGTGTCTACATTGTCGTTAATGGCAATCAGCCGCACTCCCCGCTGGCGAAGAATTTCCATCACCTGACCGACTTTCAGATAGTCCCGGCCCATTCTGGACATATCCTTGATGATGATTGCCTCCACATTACCGTCCTCGACTTCCTCCATCATCGTCATAAAACCGGGCCGGTCAAAGCGAGTGCCGGAAACGCCGTCATCAGTGAAGTGCTTGAAACGGGGATACCCATTCCGACGAGCGAAGTCCTCCAGCATGATTTTTTGGTTTTGGATTGAAAAACTCTCCCCTTGCAATTCATCGTCGCGACTCAACCTCTCGTACAGCAGCGCAATCTTGGTTTTTGCCATAGCACAGACCTCCTTGAATGAAAATATGCTCTAAGCTGTCCTCACTAATCACCGAAAAATCAAGTGATTAACAAGTCGCTTAGAGCATATATCACCTTAAACGCGCAAAGGCTTCCTTTCTTCTTCCATACATTTTAAAACCAACCTGTCACATTTCCTAAACCTTGAAACCAACCCCTTCACATCTCCTGGCAGGCTGGACAGAAATAGATACTTCCCCCCAGGTAATTTGCCTTCTGGATGGTGGTTCCACAGTAAGGACATGCCTTGCCCACGGTATATTTGCTGAGCCTTGAGACATATCCCCCTGGATTGCCAAAGAGATCCTTCTCCGTGTTCCGTCCCCCGGCTGCAATCATCTTCCTCAAGGTATCCGTCAGCACCTGGTAAAGCTGCCGGATACGGTTCTCCGGGACACTGCCCAGCTTCTTCTTTGGATGAAGCCCTGCCTCCAGCAGGATGTCCTGGAGTACGCCGTTCCCCAGGCCGGGAATACGTTGCTCCGTGGCCAGGAAGGCTTTCATGGACAGGGCTGCAGATGCTTCTTCCCGCAGGTGTTTGAAATATGCATAGTCAAACCCTTCCGTGCCGGGCATGGGCTTCTCCTTCGCCACCTGGTAATAAAAATTGTCATAGACCTGTGGCTGCACCAGGAACATGGAACCATACATCTGCACAGTGCAGACCAGGCTGCTGCCATCCTCCAGGACAAGCCGTGTCTGGTACCGGGCAGGCAGCTTCTCCCCTGGGGCATAGTACCGGATATTGGTACCGTCCCCTACGGCAAAGCTGTAATCCCCCAGGGAAATCTCCACATAGCTTCCCCAGCCTGTGGCCGCTCCCAGCCTCCTGCCCTCCATGATTTCACTGTACTTTTCCGGTTCCCCGGTATACCAGGCAAAAGCGTGGGCAGTATGGGCCGCCTCTGCCTGGCAGATCAAAAGTCCCTGTACGGTCTCATTGAGTTGTGCCGCAATGGTTAAGCTCTCTGGGATTTCTAACATGATACTTCCCCCATGACAGAGATGCCATAATCCAGTATGACGTTTCCATTTTCATCCGGCGTGGTAAATCTCGGGCAATTGTACCTCTCAAAACACCAGTCATCCTCTTTCCGCGCAAAGCCTCGGGATTTCAGTTCTTCCAGGCACATATTGTGGGTTTCCATAGTGTAGAATTCGCCGCTTTTATCACTCCCATACAGATAGCACACGGCATATTGCAGGGGAGCCATATCCACATAGGCAAAGCCTTCCGGAACCCTGGTACCTGCCGGGAAAAACATGCCGATCCAATGTTCCGGCATGCCGTCTACAATGTGGACAGCACCTATATAGCCATTGTCATTGACGGGCAGCCCCTGCATGGCCTCCAGTATCGCAAACCAGTCATTTTCCCACCACTCTCCCCAGTTTCCACCAGTCTCATACTTCTTTCCGATAAACCTCGCGGCAGGACAGCTTTCCTGCTTCACTTCCAAGATTTTCACCGCCATTTCGCCTTCCTCATCCTCCCCATGCTTACGCCTTCCATCTGTCCAAGGTGGCAAAATACCGCCTCAGCATGTCTTTGGCTTCCTCTACATTCTTCGCCCGGCCTCCTTCCACTTCAAAGGGTGCACAGAATGCAACCATTCCCTCCATGTCGCAGTTCTGGACAAAGGCCCCGTTCTGGAAGCAGTAGCAGCAGTAAGCCTCATTCCTGCTGCCGTCCTGGTTGGTGCCGTACTGGTCCTCCTGCATGGGCATTCCACAGCTCTGGCAGATTTTCAGTTCCTTTTGTGTTGCATGTTCCATTGTGTAGTTCCTCCTTATGTCTGTTATTGGATTGTTGTGATGCCAGTTCGCCGATTGTCTGTGTCGGCAACATTGGCATAACGGGAAGCATGGAACTACTATACCATCCAGAATATGACATGTGTGCGTCATATTCTCAAAAAAGTGCCCTGCTTTTCCGGGAAAGTATTCCTGCCATAAGGCTCGTACATGCCAGCCATCTGCCCGATCCTCCGAATCAGTTCCTTCCGGACCCAGTCCGGCCCCAGTACCCTGGCAGAAGGGCCAAAGGACAGAATCAGCCCATAGACCCAGTCATCTACCAGGCAATGCATTCGGATCTCAAAGTCCCCCTCCGGGAGCACCTTGATCTCTTCCTCCTCAAACCTGTCGTATATGCGGTAAGCCTCCCTTTTATCTATATGCAGCAGGATCTCCCCCCAGGCCAGGGTACCTGGATCCCCAGGATCTCCCATTTTCCCCGGGCCTTCCGTTTTCCCTGGGCCTTCACCTTCTGCCTTCCCCAGACTTTCCGTCTTCCCTGGGATTTCAGCCTTCTCCAGGCCTTCTGCCTTCCCCGGGGCTTCAGCCTTCCCCGATTCCACAGCTTCCTTAGGTTCCATAGTTTTCCCCGGTTTTACGGCTTCCTCCGGCTCCACATCCCTCCCCGGCGCCCTGGCAGATTCCCTCTCCCTTTCCTCCTGGTTCAAGTGTCTCTCCCCGGTTTCGAAGGTCTCTTCCTGTATCTCCACCCGTTTCATCCGCAGAACCTTGAACAGGCGCATTGCCCCCCGCAGCCTGCAATACGCTCTCACATACCAGGTATATTCCTTGAAGAGAAGCTGTACCGGTTCCACCTCCCGCCTGGCCATGTCTCCGTACTGCCCGTAATAGTCAAATGCCAGTACCCTGTGTCCCAGGATTGCCTCCTTGATCTGGCCGAACAATTCCCCCCGGCGTCCGCTCCAGTCGGAAAAGTCTATGGAAACCCAGTTCATGGGATCTGTCTTGAAGAAGTATTCCAGCTTCTGTAGGATCTCCCCTTCCTCCACGGCCCCTGTCTCCCGCAGGCTGCAAAGGGCTGCCAGGATCCTGCGCTGTTCCTCCCCGGACAACAGCCTCTTGTCCAGCACGAACCGTTCCATAAGGTGAATGCCACCACCTTTTCCCTTGCTGGCATACACGGGGATTCCCGCCATGGACAAGCTCTCCACATCCCGGTAGATGGTGCGGGTGGATACCTCAAACCGGTCTGCCAGTTCCCCGGCTGTCACAGTGTCCCTGCTCATTAAGATATAGATGATTTCCAGTTGTCTGTTTACCATTTACCGTCCTTTTACCCAGGAATCTACCTGCGCCTTGTGCCGTGTTTCAGATCCGGTATCCGGCATCTATAATCCCGGTAATGATCTGTACGGCCCTGTCTGCCTCCTGGGCCGGGACACCGATCACAAACCGGTCCCTGCTCTTAAAGTACCGCTGCATGACGATCTCAATGTCCTGCAGGGCCAGGCTGCTGTCAATCATGCCGATTCCCCTGCACGTCATCTGTTCATTTTCCACGTACAGCAACGTGACTTCCCCATTGATTGAGACATTCACTTCCTCCATCTGCTGCCCCAGGGTGGCCATCAGCAGGCCCACCTTACCTCTTTCTGACTCCCGAATGGCAATGGACAGTTCGTCTGCATCAATCACGAGACACTCACAGGGAATCGCACATTCCTCCAGTATCTCGAATATCTTTGCGGTATTCTTCTCATCCCTTGTCAGCTTCTCTCTCTCAATGGTAATCCGAAGGGCCGCTGTCTCCCGAATCCTATTTTTCATCTGACTCCCCTGCCATTCATGTTCTAGTTTTTGCCTGGATCGGGATATAATAGTCCATCTGCTCATACCCCATGATTTTCTGTGCAAGAGGCGATGTAATGATATTGCCTAATTCCGGGCGGGAACTGTCACGCTCAAACCCATTTTCCTCCAGGAACCGGTCTATTTCCGCATTCATAAGTTCCCTGTCCGTCTTCTGGTCTATATCCGTTGCAACGGCATAAAGGCCACCCTGGAACTCTATCACTTCCAGTCCAGGCGGAACCTCCATGCCCTCTTCAAACAGGTACAGCCAGACAAAGCCCTCCCCCGCCCAATAGAGGAAATCCTTTGGAAACAGGCCCCGTTCCAGGGAAGAAAACCACTCCTCAAAGATACAGAAATTTCCCTCCCCGAACATCCCTACTCCCGATGAAACCATTTTGCAGGTGGGCATTTCATAAATTCTGATACTTTGCATCTGTTTCTCCTCTCTCTGGTCAAGCCATCTCCAGCTCCACAGGACAGTGGTCTGAACCCATCACATCCGGATGGATCCTCGCGTCTACAAGCCGCTCCCGGAGGCTTCCCGACACCACAAAATAGTCGATGCGCCAGCCTGCATTCTTCTCCCTGGCATGGTACATGTAGGACCACCAGGAATAGGCACCTGTCTGTTCCGGGTAAAAGTACCGGAAGGTATCCACGAACCCGCTCTCCAGCACCCTGGTAAAACAGGCCCTCTCTTCATCCGTGAACCCCGCATTGCCACGGTTGGACTTTGGATTCTTCAAGTCGATCTCCTGGTGGGCCACATTCAGGTCGCCGCAGAAGATC
Source organism: uncultured Acetatifactor sp. (assembly GCA_910586215.1). Lineage (GTDB taxonomy): Bacteria > Bacillota > Clostridia > Lachnospirales > Lachnospiraceae > Acetatifactor. Next base: position 4,835 of record CAJUGH010000045.1, read on the forward strand.
ACCGGCTTCTTCTCCTCCAGTCCCTTCAAGTACTTTAAAAAATCAGCCTCCCATCGCATGCGGTACGCCAGTCTTGTCAGTTCCCTCTGGGCATTGGGCGTGTACACTGTCACCACATAGAAATCCTGGAACTGAGCCGTGATCACCCGGCCCTCCTGGTCATGCTCCTCTACGCCGATCCCATAGGTCACATCCATGGGCTCTATCCGGGAAAAAAGGGCCGTCCCGGAATACCCCTTCTTCTGGGCATAGTTCCAGTACTGGTGATATCCCGGCAGTTCCAGGTCGTGCTGTCCCGCCTGCAGCTTCGTCTCCTGGAGACAGAAAATGTCTGCATCCAGCCGGTCAAAAGACTCTAAAAATCCTTTCTGGAGACAGGCCCGCAGCCCGTTTACATTCCAGGATACAAGTTTCATGGCAATCCTCCACTCCTGCATGGCCCTTATCTTACCTGGGGCTATGCGGTTCCCTATTTTCTAAAATGCAGATTCCGTTCCCTCTTCATTCCATCCAGAATCCCTCTTTCCCAATATTACAGCCAGTATAGCATAAAACCCATTTCCTTTCATCCTGTATTTTTAGCCCTGCAGATATCTTTTTCTATCCATAACACAATTCCTCTATTTTACCGTTTTCTGGATGCACTACTCCCAGGACATACTGCATCAGCGTTCCGACTCCCTTTTCAGATAATGTCATCATATTATAGGCAAAACCTTTATAAAACTGTTTTCCTGCCATTGACACATCCATCTGGCCATGACGCATGAAACAGAATGTAGCCATATGTACCACCTCCGCTCAACCAATCTGCAGGGATGCTTATTCATGTCTGGTTTTTCGTTTCAAACTGCGATAAAAAGGACAAAATCAAGCGGACGAAAGCCTGCCTGCTCCCCGTCCGCCTGATCCATATTTCATTTCTTTATATTCTTTTCTTATTTAGGAATACGCCCACCGTGCATGCTATGATCCCAGTCACATATACCCAGAAGCCAATTGCCCAGGAAACAGCAGATCCGATTTCTACCGTACTACCGATAGCGTCTTTTGACCTTAGGAAAATAACCAAGATGAAGAGAAGACACAAAACGCCCAGGGCAGAAAGCTTCGGAAGCTTGACCAATTGGAACAGCACCACCAGGGCGATGCCCAAAAATGCAATCACAAGCAAGGCGATTCCCGTTTTCCCCACGTCAGCATTATTCGCCCGGATCCCTATCTGAATAAAACTTAATTTCGCCTCATCTGTTGTAAGCCAGGACAAAAACATACTGACAAAGGCCAATACCGCGCCAACAATCCCGACTATTGTATTAGCACCGTACACTGCCTTGCCCTTAGCCGGCGCAGGCATCACATAGCCGCCGGGCGCAGGATTCGCCGGATTGGGTGCAGACCCAGGATTCGGCACAGGTGCCGCCTCTAGAGGGGCGCTGCATTTAGGACAAAATTTTTCCGGTGACTGAATTTCATTGCCACATTTCGTACAAAGCATATTGATATTTCCCTCCTAATATGCGGGCAGACTTCTTTGATCAGCCGCTTCTTTGATTCCCGCTCACTTTAGCACGCTTTGCTTTGCAGCGGGGTTGTTGACTACGGTGTCTATTATACACCGAATTTCATATAGAAGCAAGCTACTGTTTGAGTCATCACTTGCCTGTCAACACATTTCATGCTAAAATTTTACTGCAATTACACTTTCAGACATACTGCCCGGCATCCGTGCTGTTTTATGTCAAAAGATCAGCCATGCGCCAAACCCGCTGTCCTTGCGGGGTTGTGTGCATCTTCAAAACTCCCGGACTTTAATGTATGGTGGCGCGGCTGGCTGCATGGGAGTTTTAAAAGCAGTGCCAGCAGGCTAAAACGATTTATCCCAGGAACGGAGGAACCATGAACAATCCAAAGCCTCATATACCTTTCAGCAGCCTAAAGCACAAAAAGCTCTTCCTGTTCGACATAGACGGTACCCTGGCCGTGGGGGACACCCTCTATGAAGGCAGCGCCGACCTCCTCTCCCACATTGCACAGATCGGAGGCAAGGCCTACTATATCACCAATAACTCCACAAAAAGCGGAGCAGACTATGTGGAGAAATTCCGCTCTGCCTTCCACCTGGAGACCTCGGAGGATCAGTTTATCACCTCCGGTTACATGGCCCTCCGTTTTCTCCTGGCACATTACAGGGAACAGAAGATCTTCGTGCTGGGCACCTCCTCCTTTGTGGCAGAACTGCGCAGGAACGGCCTGGATGTGACACAGACCGTCCAGGAAGGCAATGCCATCGGCTGTGTGCTCGTGGCCTATGACAGCGAACTGACCTACGGAAAGCTAATCCAGGCCTCCAGGGTTCTCCTGACCACAGACGCCCCCTTCTACGCCACCAACCCCGACCTGCGGTGCCCCATTGATTTCGGCTTTATCCCGGACTGCGGGGCTATCTGCAGCATGCTCACCCAGACCACGGACAGGCAGCCCACTTACCTGGGGAAACCAAACAAGGAGGTGGTGGAACTATGCCTGTCCCGCTCCGGCTTCTCCCGGGAGGAGACCCTGGTGGTGGGGGACAGATGGTATACGGATATCGCCTGCGGGATCAACGGCGGTGTGGACACCTGCGTGGTCTATACCGGGGAGGCCAGGCCGGAGGAAGCAGCAGATACCCCTTATCCTGCCACTTATGCCTTCTGGAATATAAAAGAATTGTCAGATGCCTGCCGTGGGCAGGGGACTTCTTCCTCACATGGATAAGCCGGATAAACGACATATCTTCCCTGTACGCGGTACCACCCATGGCACCCCATTTCCCACCGTCAAATATAGGGCATGGCAGCTGCCACGCCCTATCTGTTCCTGTTCGAAACGCCTGTCACTCCGGCAGGAGCCCCTTTTCTATGATTCCGAATCCCAGAGGATACGGTCCTGTATGCACCCCGATGGTGGCACCGATCTGGTAGAGCCCCATTTCCCGGATGCTGTATCCCTTGCTGCGCAGGACTTCCAAGGCATGATCCCGAAAGGCCGCCCCTTCCTCCACATCATATCCATAGCCCACACAGATGCGGAAGCTGTCTATGCCTTTGCCGCTGTCCCGCAGGTATTCCAGCAGAAGTTCCAGGGCTTTTTCCGTGGAACGCTTCCTGCCCCGGCCAATTCCCGAAGGAAAGATTTCTCCCTGTTTCAAGGTGATAATGGGACGGATTCCCAGAATACTGCCTGCCAGGGCCGCCACCTTGCCGATACGCCCACCATGCTGCAGGTACTCCATATTGCCTACCGTGAAGAAGATCCTGCCGCTTCCCTTGATCTCCTCTAAGCGGGACACCGTCTCCTGATAACTTTTTCCACTGTCCCGTAGGGAAGCTGCCTCCAGCACATACAGCCCCTGGAGCACCGTGTCCACGGTGGAATCGATCACTGTGATCTCTGCCTCCGGATACTCCTCCCGGACAAGGTTCCTTGCGTTAGTTGCTGACTGCACGGAACCGCTGAATTTGGCAGTGATGCAGATGCAGATCACCGGAATCCCCTGCTTCGCATAGGGAAGGAACATATCCACGTAGTCCTGGGCAGAGGGCATGGAGGACTTGGGATACACACCCTTCCTGTCCACCATCTGCTGATAGAACTCCCTGACACCGATCTCCACATTTTCCTTCAGATACTTCTGGTCATCAAATGACACATAAAATGGCACCACTGTAATGTTCTTCTCCTGGACAAGCTCCACCGGCAGGTCACAGGAGCCATCGCTGATAATATGGAATGTCTCACTCATACCTGTAATCCCTTTCGCTCTCGTATGGTTGTGAGGACTGCCAGATGGAAGACAGCCCCTGCTTTGCTATATAGGATACCACGTATGAGGGGAAATGGCAACCCGTTTTGTAGTTTCGCATTCCATTTTATGACTCTTTTTGCTGCTTATCATGGTTTTTATAACTACATAGTGTCTTCACACATCTTCTCTGTATGCACCGGGAGTCATTCCGGTATGCCTTCTGAACATATCATAAAAATGCTTCCTGCTGTGAAATCCTACCTCCAGTCCTACCTCCTCCACAGTCAGTTCTGTCTCCCTTAGCAGCTTCACCGCCTGGTTCACCCGGAGAATATTCACATAGTCTGTGAAGGAAATAGCAAAAGTCTCCTTGAACAGCCTGCTTAAATAGCTGGCGTTGTAAGAGCTGGTCCGGGCCAGTTCATCCAGTGTGACAGTGGCATAATGCTTCGACAGATATTCCAGCAGGGGCGTGATGGCCCGCCGGTGCCTGACCTGAGTCTGATGCCTGTCTTGAAACCGGAGCAGACTGATGCAGAGTCTTTCGACACTGCCCTGCACCATGAGCGGATAATAGTTCTCCCGCCTCTCCAGTTCCAACAACAGATCCTCGTAGATACTCTCCACCTCCAGCAGCGCCCTGCCCATCAGGTGCAGGGCGGGCGCAAACCGGTCTGTGGGCAGGGTACTTTTGTCCTGCAGAAATGCGCAGGATATGATACAGTTGTAGATCATCAGATCCTCCAGGGGAAAATTGGCATGTACCTGTCCTGGACGGACACAGAAGATATCACCCTTCTGCAGGATATAATTTGTGCCCTCCAGAAAAGCCACCCCCCGGCCACTGTATACATAGAACAATTCCAGGAAATCCACATGGGTATGCAGACGTTCCGGCTCATAGGAATCCAGAAAGATTTCCGATGGCTTTTTTTGTCCCTCCCTGACCCAGAGACTGGCAGGACTTTTCCTGCCCTTTGGGAGAAAATCCCTGCAGGCCCAGACCAGATCCTCCCCGGCCCATTCTTCTATATGGTAATGCAGCATTTCCACCTGTGCATTCTCCTGCTTTTCCATGTGATCCCTTCCCTATGACTCCTGTACAAAGCCCTCAGATCCAAAAAAGCAATACAAAGCAGTCAACTGACAATATTGTCTGCAGGCCCGCTTTCCGTTATCCTTACTATAATATAAAAATCCGATAGAGGAAAGGAGAATTTTATGGAACTGAATGCGAACATGCTCTACGACAAGATCAAGGGGTGCTGGAACGGGAAAAATATTGGCGGAGTCCTGGGCGCCCCGCTGGAAGGGAAAAGAGGTGTCTTCGATGTGCAATTCTATCTGCAACAGGACATGGACGGCAATCCACCCCCCAATGACGACCTGGATCTACAGCTTGTATGGCTGGCCGCTGCAGAGAAATACGGCCAGCAGCTGACACCGGAAATCCTGGGGGAATACTGGCTCACCTTCATCACCCCCCATTGGAACGAATACGGCAGGGGAAAAGCCAATATGGTCAGCGGCCTGGTCCCACCTTTGAGTGGTCATGTAGAGAATACCTATCACAACAGCTGCGGCTGCTTCATCCGCAGTGAGATCTGGGCCTGTCTGTGTCCGGGCAATCCCGCCCTGGCTGTGAAATACGCCTACCGGGACGGGGTCATAGACCACAGTGAAGACGGACTCTACGGGGAACTATTCTGTGCTGCCCTGGAAAGCGCTGCTTTCGTGGAATCTGACAGGGACACCCTGGTGAAAACCGGCCTTTCTTACATTCCGGAAAACTGTCTCGTGGCCCGGGCCGTGAAGCTGGCACAGGAATGCTATCAGCAGAGGCTGACCTGGCAGGAAGCCCGAAAGCGCATGATGCAGGAAGTACCCGGCACCTTCGGCATACAGGGCAGCACCGATGGCAATACGGAGGGCTTCCCCACCTCCCCTGCAGGCAATGATGCCCCGAACAATATCGGTCTTATGATGATTGGCTGGCTATACGGAAAAAATGATTTCGGAAAGAGTCTGTGTATCGCCGTGGGCTGTGGTGAGGATACAGACTGTACGGCAGGTACCCTGGGCGCCATCCTGGGAATCATCCATGGAAGCAGCAGACTGCCCCAGGAGTGGCTGCATCCCATCCAGGACAAGATCAATACCCTCTGTATCGAGAAGACAAAAGCTCATCTTCTGAACGGGATCCCCGGCACGGTGACAGAACTTTCAGACCGGATTCTGCAGACCATTCCCCGGTTCCTGTACAGGGATATGTGTGAAATACTGCCGGAGGGAGGATACCGGGTGTTCTCCCAGGAGCCTCTGGCCTGCACCGCCCGGAGGACCAACTATATGCCAGGCATAGGCGGGGTAGGGGATACCCAGGACAGGAATCCGGTTTTTCATGAAAATTTCAGCCCCTTGACAATCCGCAAGGATCATCACATGTTCCGGCTGTACCTGGAACACCCCCAGGGCGTTTTCCTCCAGAACGACAGACAACTGTCTCTGCGGCTCACAGTAGAAGCCACAGCCTTCAGCTGTCAGCAATGGATCCATGTCAGAATATACGCCCCTGACTTCCTGGCAGTCAGCCCTGGACGGGCCATGAGCCTGCCACTGCACAATACCATGCAGACGCCTTCCGTGGTAGAACTGGCCTTATCCGCCCAGAACCTTCCCTTAGGGGAACCACCTGCCGGGGAGGTGGACGTACTGATAGAAGTCTCCCTGACCGGACGACACAGTTACGAAGTCGTTAAGACAAGGCTGTATATAAGATAGTGATGGATTTCCTTTTTGTTCATGCTAATGTCATGATGTTGGAGGCAAAAGTTTTTTGCCCCCTGATGCCTACGGATTGCTTCGCATTTCATGCTCCCGCAATCCTAAAAACATTCAAAATCCGCCCTATCGGGCTACTTTTTCATGTTTTTGCGGGTCCCAAAGTCATGTATCGACATGCAAGCATGTCATACATGACCTTCTGACCCTGGCATCATGTCATCTTCACTGCCCGCCTCCAGGCAGCATATTTTTCCTCCCTGGTCTCTTGGGGCATAGCCGGTTCATACTGTCTGTATTGCATGCCGGCAAAAAGCTTTTCCTTCTGGTAGAGGCCGGCACGGATGCCTGCCAGGTAAGCTGCCCCGATGGCAGACAGTTCCTCCTGGCCGGACACATGGACCGTCACCTCTGCCAGATCGCTCTGTACCTGCATCAGATAGGCATTACCCGTAGGGCCGCCGTCCACACGCAGGCTCCCAAGCTGGCAGCCGCTGTCCTGTTCCATGGCTTTCAGCACATCTGTGATCTGGAAGGCAATGCTGTCTAAGGCTGCCCTGACGATCTCCCTCCGTCCCGTGGTGCGGCTCATGCCCGTAAGCAGTGCCCTGGCTTCGTCCTTCCAATAAGGGGCGGACAACCCCGTAAAGGCAGGTACAAGGATCGTCTGGTCTGCCGGATTCGCCCTAAGGGCCAGGTCTTCCGTCTCCCTGGGGGATGTGATCAGTCCCATGTCCTCTTTCAGCCAGGTAACCACGGCACCGGTGTAATTGATATTTCCTTCCAGCACGTATTCCACCTGGCCTCCGATTCCCCAGGCCAGGGAGGTGGCCAGGCCATGTCTGCTTGGGACGAATTCCCTGCCTATGTGCATCATCACTGAGGAACCGGTGCCATAGGTGGCCTTCACCATACCGCTTTCGTGACATCCCTGGCCGAACAGGGCGCCGTGGGAATCCCCCAGCACTGCCGTGATGGGAATCTTCTCCTCCAGGTATCCCCCGAAATCCGTATAGCCGAAGCAACTGTCGCTGTCACAGACTTCCGGCAAAGACTCCATAGGCACCCCGAACAGGTCGCACAGTTCCCGGTCCCAGGCCAGCTTGTGGAGATCAAAAAGCTGGGTCCGGGAGGCGTTAGAGTAGTCCGTCTTGAAAGCCTCCCCTTCTGTAAGCCTGTACACCAGCCAACAGTCTATGGTACCGAAATGCAGTCTGGTCCCCTTGGGTGCCTGGGGAACGGCATGTTCCATGAGCCAGGCCATCTTGGCGGCGGGAAAATAGGCGGAAAGGGGAAGTCCCGTCTTCCCATAGATCTCCCCCCCATGTTCCTGTAACCGCTCTGCAATGTGCCAGGCCCTGCTGCACTGCCACACCACCGCATGAGCCAGGGGCTTCCCCCCCTGGTCCCAGCACAGGGTAGTCTCCCGCTGGTTGCTGATGCCCACGGCCTGGATCTGTTCCTTCGGAATTCCCGCTGCCTCCACCACCTGTCTGGCAGATTGCAGCACATTTCCATAGATTTCCTCCGGGTCATGGGAGACCCATCCCTGTTCATTTACGATCTGTCTGTGGGGCACGTCTGCCCGCTTTACAATCGCCCCCTCTTCATCAAAGAGGATGGCCTTGGTTCCCTGGGTACTCTGGTCAATGCCAATGATATATTTCATAGGACACCCTTCTTTCTCCTGCCTCTATCCCAAAACACCCTGGACCGCTGCTGCGATTCCCTTGGCATCCAACCCATAATGGGCGAAAATCTCCCGGTTGGTGCCGCCGATCATATGGCCGTCCGGCAGGGACAGGTTCACTACCTTCCTGGGGCATTCCGCTGCTATGGCCTGGGCCACGATACTGCCCAGTCCGCCGTAGGGGGAGTGCTCTTCCACCGTCACCACAGCTTTCACTTTTCCGGCCGCTGCCAGAAGGGTCTCTGTGTCCAGGGGCTTTACACAATACATGTCCAGCAGCCCTGCACGGATCCCCGTCTCCTTAAGGGCCTTCGCCGCCTCCAGGGCTTCCGGCACCATCTCCCCGCAGGCCACCAGCAGCACATCCTCTCCCTCCATAAGCACATTGGCCTTATTCAGGGCAAAGGACATGTCCTCCCCATAGACATCCTCCGTGGCAGACCGGCTGACCCGCACATAGGCCGGCAGGTCGTCCTGCAGCAGTTCCCGGATCAGGCAGGCCGTCTGGAACCGGTCACTGGGCAGGTATACCCGCATGTCCGGCAGGCTGGCAAAGGCCGCAATATCCTGGCAGGAATGATGGGTCATCCCCAGGGCGCCGTAACTGACGCCGCCGCTGATGCCGATGAGGGTCACATTGGTCCGGGAATAGGCGATATCCACCTTGGCCTGCTCATAGCTCCTGGTGGAGAGGAAACAGGCCGGGGAAGCTGCAAACACTTTTTTCCCACAGGAGGCAAGACCGGCAGATACAGTGACCAGGTTCTGCTCTGCGATCCCCATCTCCACGAACTGTTCCGGGAACTGGTCTGCAAAGGCAGACAGGGAAGCGGAACCCCTGGAGTCCGAGCACACCACCACAATATCCCTGTCTGTCCGGGCTGCGGCCAGCAGTGTATCGCAGATTGCCTGACGATTGGTTATGGTATTCATGCCAGCACCTCCTCTAACTCTTTCACCGCCTGCTCATACTGTACAGGCGTCATCACCCCGTGGTGCCATCCTTTGTTGTCCTCCATAAAGGAGACACCCTTGCCCTTCACCGTATGGGCGATGACCACGCTGGGCTGCCCCTTGACCCGGGAAGCCTGGGCATAGGCTTCTGCCAGCTGCCCACAGTCGTTGCCATCTTCCACCTGGATCACATGCCAGCCAAAGGAACGGAACTTCTCCCCCAGGTCATCGCTGCACATGACTTCCCTGGTAGGGCCGCTGATCTGCAGACGGTTCAGGTCCACGGTGGCACAGAGATTGTCCAGCTTGTAGTGGGCCGCTGCCATCATGGCTTCATAGTTGGAACCTTCGGCCATCTCACCGTCCCCCAGCACCACATAGGTGCGGTAGTCCTTTTTATCCATCTTCGCCGCCAGGGCACACCCCACCCCCAGAGCCAGGCCATGTCCCAGGGATCCGGAATTCATCTCAATACCCGGCACATCCGTGTTGGGATGGCCGATAAACTTAGAGCCGAAGGCGCTGAAAGTCTCTATGGCCTCCTGCTTATCGAAAAAACCCTTCTCCCCCAGCACCATATACTGGGCATCCACACAGTGGCCCTTGCTCAAGAAAAAGCGGTCCCTGTCCGGGGAAGTCCAGTTCTCCGGGGACACATTCATCACCTGGAAATACAATACCGTCAATATGTCCATGACACTTAAGTCGCCGCCCACATGGCCTGCCTTGGAGAGATAGACCTCTTCGATCACATCCCGGCGCAGGCTGTAGGCTTTCCTAGTCAGTTCATCCATTTTTATACCCCCATGCCCGCTTCAGCGGGCATACCAATCAATATTTGAAAGTTTACTTTCAAACTTATTCCCATCTGCGCGCTGCGGCGCACACCCAAATCAATCGTTGAATACGCATTTTTATTCAACTTTCCCGTCATGTCGGCACCTCCGACACAAACAATATGCAAAGCGCAAAAACCACGCAAAGCGCAAAAAAGCGCACTTGGAAGAATCGCTTTAGCGATTCTTAAAGGAATGGCAAAGCCATTCCTTGGGAATGACTTAGATTTTCTTAGGTCAGGTTCTTTCTGGCCTTAGAAAATCTTCATTCCCTTCACACTTCCAGACATGCTGCCTTTGGTAGCACAAACCAATCCAACGGAATCTTCGATTCCGGGAAAAACGCTGCCCTTGCGTTTTTCAGTGTGAGAGAGGCGCTCTTTTGCGCCGTAGAATTTCTTAGACAACGTTTTTTGGCGTCTTAGAAATTCTTCTCACACTTATAACCGCAGATACGGCCCTTCACCTCTTCCTCATTGTCATCATAGAGATCGGGTGTGACACCAATGTATTTGCAGGCCTCATAGAGCACAGGCACCACATCCTTGTGGATGCCCACACAGTGATGGATGTAGGGGCCTTCCACCAGCTTGGTCTCCAGGCGTTTCCAGTTCTTCACCTCCACCCACACATAGGTTCCCTTGGTGTAGGGGCCATCCACCCCCCTGGCATTGCCCAGCAGCAGGGAGTATGCTCCGTTGTCCCCGTCAAAGCGGCACAGGGTCATATCGCCATGCTTCGCCTCGGCCTCCACGGCGCCGGGATGGTCGAAGGCCAGGGGATACCCGATGGTGGGCTTGCAGGACGCACAGGACAGGGGCCAGGGACCACAGTGCTGCAGCAGTTCCCCATTCTCATTGTCCGGGTGGCGTACGGTCCAGTCTGCGAAGAAGCTTCTGGCTGTATCCATGCCGGCTGCCTCCACCAGCAGGGCCGTGATGGCGCCGTGGATATCTGTCTCACAGACCACCGGGAATCCTTCTTCATTCAGCAGGCTGTTGGCTGCACAGGGCATGATGCCGATCTCTCCTTGAAGGGCGTTCCAGCACTGGATGGCCGCCCCGTTACAGCCATACCGGTCCGCCAGGGAACGGATGGCCACCTTCAGCGCCGCCACTGTCTCCAGTTCTTCCTCCTTGATGGCAATGTGGAAATGTTCCTTGCAGTATGCCACGGTCTCGGCTACCTTCGTGCCCTCCTCCCGGACCTTCTTCATCTCAGATGTCAGTTCCGGCATGGGGATGGGGGATAACTGGATGTTGAACCGCTCCAGAAGCTCCCCTTCGTTACACATGGTGGACCAGAAATCAAAGGGCCTGGGACCGATCTGCAGGATCCTGGTGCGGCGGAATACCTTCACCACATTGCACACCGCCAGGAAATTCCGGATGCCCTGTGCAAATTCCTTATCCTCCAGCCTGCAGTTGGCCAGGTACGTAAAAGGAACCTGGAACCGCCTAAGTACCTTGCCTGTGGCGAACAGGCCGCACTGGCTGTCCCGCAGGCGTACCCCTTTCTCATCCGGCCTCTCATCCCTGGGCCCCCACAGCAGCACCGGCACCTGTAACTCTTTTGCCAGCCTGGCCACCTCATACTCGGTGCCGAAATTGCCATGGGGGAAGAACAGGCCGTCCACCCCTGACTTACGGAATTTTGCACCGATCCGGATCCTGTCCTCCTCATCATGGAGCAAGCCGTCTTCGGATATGTCATCAATATCCACAAATTCCACTCCCAGTTCCCTTAATTTCTCCCTGGTCAAGTCCGCGTACTTCACCGCATCCGGTGCGGAGAAAATACTCCTTCTGGTAGGTGCATACCCCAGTACAATCTTTGCCATACCGCATACCTCCTTGCTATGTTCCTTAAAATACTAATGTTTCTTTGATCTTTGCTTTGATGTTTCTTCCTATTGTCTTCATTATTAAGTTATTTTTACTTAATTTCAACTCAATATTAAGTAATTTTACAGGAATTAATTGACTTAATCCACTTAATACTTTATGCTGGATGATAGTGGGTCCGTTGCTGTTTATCTGGCATCACCACGTTATCCGGCATTGCCACGGATCCCCATCCTTTATCCACAGAAAAGAGGTGTCCCATGTCAGTCACTGCCAAACAGTTAGCCCAGTTCCTAAATCTCTCTGAAGCCGCCGTCTCCATGGCCTTGAACAACAAGCCCGGGGTCAGCACGGCCACCCGCAAGCGGGTCATTGCCGCTGCCAGGGAGAGCGGATATGACTTCAGCCGCATCAACGAGAATACGGCACCCTCCCTGCCCTCCCAGGGCACTTTGTATTTCATCATATACCGCAAACATGGGGCCGTGGTGGCTGACACCCCCTTCTTCTCCCAGCTGACCCAGGGTATCGATTCCGGCTGCAAGAAACATCATTACTATATGCATGTGTTCTATCTGGATGAAGGAAAGAATATGGAGAAACAGCTTCGGGACCTGGTACATTTTGACTGCCGGGGCATCCTGCTGCTGGGCACGGAAATGCATGAGAACGACCTGGTGCCCTTCCAGAACTTGAAACTGCCCCTGGTAGTGCTGGATACCTATTTCGAGACCGTGGAGGCAGATTATGTGCTGATCAACAATGTGCAGGGGGCCTACCTGGCCACCAGCCACCTGATCTCCTGCTGCAAGAGCCAGCCGGGCTATCTGCGCTCCTCCTATGCCATCAACAATTTCGGGGAGCGGGCAGACGGTTTCTACAAGGCCGTCCGCCTGCACGGCCTGTCCACCTCCAACTCCAGGGTCCACCTGCTCTCCCCCTCCCTGGAAGGTGCCTACGCGGACATGCTGGCCCTGTTGGATGCCGGGGAAGACTTATGCCGCTGCTATTTTGCCGACAACGACCTGATCGCCTGCGGTGCCGTGAAAGCCATGAGAGAGCGGGGCTTACAAATTCCCCAGGATGTGGCCGTCATCGGCTTCGACAACATGCCCGTGTCTACCTACATGGAACCGGCCCTGACCACTGTCAACGTGCCCAAACAGCACATGGGAGAGGCGGCGGTCAGACGGCTGGCACAGCTTATTGAGGACAGGGACAGCTCCCCCATGAAGCTGGAGATCTCTACCTCCCTGGTGCTGCGGGACAGTGCGTGAGAATTCTAAAATTTTCTTTCTATTGGCAGAACTGAGGACAAAATATGAGCTTGTGAACGGCGAAGCCATGAACAGTAACGATACCCCGCCACAAGGGCGGGGTATCTGCTCGTTACGGTGCAACTATGGATACTATAGAACTCCTTCCATGGTTTCTGCCGTCTCATACGTCACTTCATATTCCCCAGGCTCCAGATGACAGAGTCCCTCCCGCACATGGGCAAACAGGGGATTGCCTTCCTGGGACGGGGCCACTTTTTCCAGATCTGCCAGGGGCAGCCGCAAGGTAGCGCTGCACCCAAAGGGAACACTCACAGAGAGCTTCACATGGGTGGGATCCAGGATCTCCCAGGCACTCCGGTACAGCCCGGATGGGGAATCGTACTGGCCTTCACAACTATGCAGTTCCCAGTTTAAAGTGGGAATAAACTCCACCTGCCTGAATCCCGGTACCTCCTCCCTAAAGTTGATGCCCGCACTGTGACGAAACATCCACTCGGCCACGGAACCATAGGCGTAATGGTTCATGCTGTTCATGCCGATGCCGGAGATACTTCCATCGGCAAGCAGGCTGTTCCAGCGCTCCCACACGGTGGTGGCCCCCAGCTTCACCTCGTTGAGCCATCCGGGATACTCCTCGTTCAGCAGAAGCTGATAGGCCAGCTTGTCATACCCGTTGTCAGACAGCACATTGCACAACAGGGGCGTGCCCACAAATCCCGTGGTCAGCTTGTTGCCGCTGTCCTGAAAGAGCTTCTCCAACTGTTTTTTTGCCAGTTCCACATTGTCTGTCAGATGGTATTTCAAGGTGAGGACCAGGGCTGTCTGGGTCTTGATACAGCACCTCCCCGTGACACTGTAATACTCTTTCTTCACCTCCGCAAACTGTTCCCGGGAAAGCCTTTCATAGCTTTCGGCCTCCTCCATCCTGCCCAACACCCTGGCCGCCTTAGCCACCAGCCCGGCACTAACCGCGTAATAGAGGTTGGCGATGAATTCCTCGTCCGTGGCGCCCATCACTTCCTCTGCGCCGCTGCGCAGTTTGTCCAGGGCCAGCCAGTCCCCGTAATGGAACACATAGCGCCAGCCGTGGTTATCCCCGTCTGCCCGGCGCAGGTAATCCACCCAGCTTCTCATGCTGTCAAACTGGTCTTCCAGGATGCTCTTGTCCCCGTAGAACAGGTACAGGTTCCAGGGAATGATACAGGCCGCATCCCCCCAGACACAGGCTGTGGAAGTCATGCCAAAGCCTGGTACCACATCCGGCACCTTTCCTTCCAGGGCGCCCTGCTCCTTTGCCATGTCATAGAGGTACTTGGCATAGAAGGCATAGGTATCCTTCAGATAAGTGGCTGTGGGGGAGAACACCTGGGCATCCCCTGTCCATCCCATGCGCTCGTCCCTCTGGGGGCAGTCTGTGGGCACATCCACAAAATTGCTCTGGAGGCCCCAGCGCACATTTTCCACGAAACGGTTCACCAGGGCATGACCTGTGTGCAGGCGGCCCTTTTCTTCTATTTCACTGTAGAGGGCATATCCCTTGAAGTCCCCCTTTTGCAGGTCCGGCAGTCCTTCCACTTTCACATAGCGATAGCCGTAGAAGGTGAAACGGGGGACCAGTTCCTTCTCCCTGCCATCAGAGGTATAGAAATATTCTGATTTTGCAGACCGCAGGTTGGCATTGTAGAAATTGCCGCCCTGGAGGATCTCCCCGGTCTGGATGTGGATCCGGGTTCCCGCAGGAGCCTTCACCCGCAGGGAGAAGATGCCGGTGAACTCCTGTCCCATGTCGAAGACCAGTTCTCCCGCCGGGGTATGGAGCAGTTCCACAGGCGCGAAGGTCTCGTGGATGATTACAGGCAGGCTCATGCGCTCCGTCAGTTCCCCCACAGGTGCCTCACAGATCCGGGCCGCCTCCAGGGGCAGCGCTTCCAGGGTGTCATCCTGCCACTCCCCGTCATAAATATTAGAGAAGGTGATGTTGCTGCGCCGCACCATCCAGCTTGCATCCGTGCCGATCACTTCCCGGCTGCCGTCCTCGTAGTCCATGTGCAGTTCGGCAATCAGCTTCCACTCATCTCCATAGAAACCGCCCTCTCCCCTGTCAATAAAGCCGAACCTCCCCTTGTACCAGCCGTTGCCTAAGAGCACGGACAGGGTACCGGACTGCCGCAGTTTCTCTGTCACATCAAAGGTCTGGTACTGCACCCATTCGTTATAATCATTGCAGTAGGGAGTCAAGTATTCCTGGCCGATCCGGGCCGGGGGTTGTAGACCTTCCAGGGCGTCCTCAGCCGTCTCTGGCACATAATATGCCTCATACAGCCCCAGGCCGCAGATGTATAGCCTGGCCCTGGAAACCGGCTTCTCCACCCTGATCTGCTTCTCGAAGTAAGGGTGCCGCTTCTGTGCACTGTCACAGGTGATCCACTTTCCCTGCCATGTCTCATCCCGCTTTCCGGTCTCGAACCACTCTGTCTCCCCGGTGGCCTCCTCCCCTGCATCGCTGCGCACCGTCACAGTCCAGTAGTAACGGGTACAGGGTGCCAGGGGAACCGGTGCCCGGTAGCCCAGGGAATCTGCCTCCCTGTCAAAGCCGGAATCGAACAGCAGATTCTGCATGCCGGGATCCGCTGCCACACAGATCCGGGCCGCCTCCTGGCATTTTCCTGCCGCCTCTGCCACCTTCCAGGAAAACACCGTCCGTTCCATCCGAAAACCCAGGGGCTTTGTCATGTGGTTCACTTTCATATCGTAAATTTTCAAATCCGCACCTCCTGGCCTGTCCCTGACAGGCACCCTTGTTATCCTACTTTTCCCTGCAACAGCCTGTTTCTAGAAGACAGTATACACCATAAAGGGCATGTTGTCTTGCAAAATCTTAAGTTTTCTTACAAGTTACATGCCCCATGCAGATCGTACCGACACAAAAGCTACCTGCCGTTCCACCGGTCATAAGACGCCTGGTAGACATCGATCACATCCTGTACCCCCATTTTGTCCAGGGTAGACACATAATTCTCCCAGCCGCTCTCTACATCCACCACACCCGTGATGAATTTGCCCTCCATCTCCTTATAATAGCTGGTGATGTCGGCCAGCCTGTTATCCAGCACCCGCTGTTCTTCATCCGTGAATTTCAGTAGGCCTACTGCAAAATAGGAATCCGACTGGTAAGGGATCACATTGTTCACAAAGCCAAGCTGCCTGGCCCGGCTATTGCCCACGGTCTCTGTCACCAGACCGGCCAGGGCATCCTCACGTCCGGCATTGTCCCAGATCAGTTCTGCATACTGGTAAGTGGTGAACGATCCGTCATACTTCTCCGGGCAGTGGAATACATACACACCGGATCCCTCTGTCCCGTAGTCCCAGTCCTGTCCCAGCAGGCCATAGCAGAAGGATTGTCCCAGCAGGCCGCTGCCCTCCACCACTTCCTCTGTGGCATACATAATATCAAACATTTTGCACAATTCCACAATGTAATCGCTCTGGGCATTCAGGAAAAACCCGCCGTTTGCAAAATAAATGGATTTTCCCAGAATCTCCTGGGTATCATCCCATTCTGAGGTCAGAGGTGCCATACAGTCCAGGTGGAACTCCCCGTCTGCAAAATCTGTTGCCTGCAGGGAATTGCCTTCAAACCCGCCAATAAATGCCACCTTGCCAGACTGGGCGCGGTCAAGCCTTACCGCCTGATCCAGGGTCAAGTATTCCTGGTGAATCAGACCTTCCGAATACAGTTTATTCATGTAGGAAAGATATCGTTTCATCTGTTCCGAAGTGCGGTTGAATATCACATTTCCATTCCCGTCATCATCAAAGTTCATGTTTGTCAGTGTGCCAAAAGCACCAAACAACATGGGAGCCCAATAAGACTCATCGTCCACAAAATAAGGAATAAAACCTGCCTCCCCGTTTTGTTCCTTCAATGTCACCAGTGCCTGGTAGAAATCATCCACCGTCTTGATCTCCTCCAGCTTCAAACCGGCATCCTCCAGCACATCCGTCCGCACATAAGGTCTGGCAGAAGCGGTAGTAGCAGATACCTCTACACCCGGCAGGCTGTAGATCTCCCCATTGATCTGGGTGACGGCTCCCTTCACCAGGGGATAGTCCTCAAAGGTCTTCACCAGGTTGGGCATATAGTCCAGATACTCCAGATAGTTCACGAATCGTCCCCCAGTGATGCCATAATCATTGATCATGGCAGGTTCCAGGTTATAGTGGATGAAATCCGGCCAGTCCCCTCCTGCCAGATAGGTAGCCAGGGCATCCGGATCCAGGCTTTCCCACTCAATATGGATTCCCGTGATCTCGGAAACCTTGTTCCACACCAGTCTGTCGCTCCTCACACCGGTGTCTTTCCCTACCACTACGCCTTTCACGGTGATCGGGGTGTCTACAATGGGATACTTCACTGTCTCATCACCAGGTACATCCCCTGCTCCTGTCTGCTCAGGGCTGCCAGAGGATGTTTCCTGCCCTAAGCCGGATGCCTGTCCCTGTGAAGTGCCATCCTCCCCTGCCCTGCTCTCCTGTGAGGATCCGTTTCCACATGCGCATACCGCAAACACAATGGACGTAACCAATGTCAGTGCCAAAATTTTCTTTCCCTTCATTTCCATACCTCCTTGAACGCTGTTCTTGCGTTCTTTCATGTGTGAAGTTTTAGAATTTCTCAGTCTGCGTACCATGCAGAATGAAATTCGGTTGCCATATGTCAACCCTTTACGGAGCCGATCATCACACCCTTGTCAAAATATTTCTGCAGAAACGGGTAGATGAGGAGCAATGGTAAAGAGGAAACAACGATAACAGCGTATCGCATCTGCGCTTCCAGGTTCGCCAGGGAGGCGGCGTACTCTGCCGCTTCCTCATTGCTTGCCTGCTGTCTGGCCAGGATCAGGATTCTCCGCAGGAATACCTGAAGCGGCTGCATGGAATCATCCTTGATATAGACCAGTGCTTCAAAATAGGCATTCCAGTGCCCCACTGCAAAATACAGGATCATGACCCCCAGCAGGGCCTTCGACAAAGGTAGCACCACCTTTGTGAAGGTTCCAGTTACGGAGCAGCCGTCTATGATGGCCGCCTCCTCCAGTTCTTTTGGCATGGCGTCAAAAAAGGTGCGGCATATCATACAATTATAGGTGCTAAAAGCTCCCAGAATCAGCAGTACGAGTCTGGTATTGTATAGCCCCAGCCCCTTGACCAGCAGAAATGTGGGAATCAGTCCACCAGAAAAATACATAATAAACAGAAAAAATCCCATAAAGAATTTCCTGCCGGGCAGGGTCTTTTTCGTCAATGCATAACCTGTCGGAACCGTCACCGCCAGGTTAACCGCAGTGCCCACAATAGTGTAGAAAAAGGTATTCCCATAGCCCACCAGGATGTCCTTGTTCTTCAAAATCTGTGTATATCCCACAAAGGTAATTCCCTTGGGAAACAACAGCACCTGTCCTGTGGCCACAAGCTGCGGGTCGCTGATGGAACAGGACAGAACCAGTACCAGCGGATACAGCACCATGAGCAGCAACATGGCACCGATAATATGGACAATCACATCAAAAAATGTAACTCTTTTTCTTCGCATTTGAACTTCCTCCTCCCAGTTACCCACACGGAATTCTAAAACAGGCTGGTCTCACTGTGCTTCCTGGAAACCGCATTGGCGATCAGAACCATTATCACGTTGACCACATTGTTAAACAGGCCCACCGCCGTGGAAAAGCTGTAATTATTGTTGATCAGTCCCCTTTTGTACACATAAGTGGAGATGACCTCCGATACTTCCAGGTTAAGGTCATTCTGCATCAAGTAAACCTTCTCATATCCCACCGATGCAATCTGCCCGATCTGCAGGATCAGCATGATAAGGATCGTGGGCAGGATGCCGGGCAGGTTGATATGCAGGATCCGCTGGATCCGGGAGGCACCGTCAATGGATGCCGCCTCGTGCAATCCCGGATCCACCCCTGCCAGGGCCGCCAGATAGATGATGGCTCCCCACCCCATCCCCTGCCACACCCCGGACCAGACATAGAGATGCCGGAAGTAGCGCGGATCTCCCAGAAAATAGACGCTGTCCCTTCCCAGGGCATTCAGCACCGTATTTACCACCCCAACGGAAGGGGAGAAGAAGATACTGACCATGCCGATGATTACCACCGTAGAGATAAAGTGGGGCGCATAGAGAATGGTCTGGGTCAATTTCTTGAAACCCGGCCTCAATTCATTTAGGACCAAAGCCACCAGAATGGGGAGGGGAAACCCAGCCACCAGGGAATACAGGGACAGTACCAGGGTGTTGCGGATCAGCTTCCAGAAATGATATCCTTGAAAGAAATCCATAAAATTCCGAAACCCGATCCAGGGGCTTCCCGCAACCCCCAGGGATACCTTGTAATCCTTGAAAGCAATCTGCAGTCCGTACATGGGTGCATAGCAGAAGAGGGCCACATAGACGACCGCGGGCAGAAGGAGCAGGTAATATTCCCTGTGCCGCCAGATCCTGGTGCGCAGCTTCAGGCTGCTTGTCTTTTTCTTCTCTATTTTTCCCTTCCCCCTACTGGCTTTCCTCATTCTGCTGCCTCCTCTTTCTATTCTTTTTCCTTATGTCACCTTTCGCCATCTTCATCCTCAGCGAGGGGTGCGTAGTGCTGATGGCACATGACCAGCACCGGCCGAAGCGAAGCAGAGAACACATACCCGCGTGCTTTAATGCGCTTTGCTTTTCTGCAGGGTTGTTGACTCCAGATGGCCTATGGTGCTTTTAGGGGAAGTCTATTGTACTTTAAGCCCGTTTTCAAGAAGACATTTTTGCTATTTGCATTATTCTGACGGTCTGCAAAATAGTGCGTTTCTCCCGTTCACAGCAATGCTGCCAGTCAGCGATACTTTGCATCTCTATGGGCAGCCGCTCGGGTCTACGCTTCCGCTTGGATCCGTCCTGGACAAGCGCCACCAGCGCTACGGACCATTGCCCGCGGAAATCAGCTTCACTGGCCTGTCCCATTGCCCACGAAAATATTGCCTGTGGAAGCATTGCTTTTTGCAGACAAGGAAAAACCTGTGATGCTTTCTGCACCACAGGTTAAAGAGGAGTGCCCTGTTTCTTCCAGGCGCGTCTTCCCACTCCCTCACTTCTCCCGGAACACGGTGGGAGACACTCCCACATTTGCCTTGAATATCCTGGAAAAATAATTGTCACTGGAAAATCCGACCATCCTTGCGATGTCATGGATGGAGTATTCCGTAGTCAGCAACAGTTCCTTGGCATATTCCAGCCGCTTGGAATTGACATATTCCGAAAATCCCACTCCTACCCTAAGCTTGAACATCCTGCTCAAAGTGTAATTGGATATCTGAAAAGCATCTGCCACCTGGGTCTGGCTCAAGTCCGGATCCCGGTAATGAATGGCCAGATAAGCCAGGATGTCCTCTTTCTTCTTCCTCTGCTGTTCCTCTTTCAGCCTAAGGGCATCCAGGTCTGCCTGGATGGCTTTCCGGGCCTCCTCCTGTTCCTTCCGTTTCTCATGACAGTCCAGGAAACTGGCACGGATCTCGTCCAGCCCATCCACCACCTTCCCAGCGTATAAGGCCCACTGGGTGCCAAGCCGCCTCTGGAACCATTCCCGCATCCACGATTCCATCCCTTCCGTATCTTGATCTGCCAGGAATGTGATAAATACATTGCTGTTGGCTCCCTGCAAATCCACCGCAAATAACCGGATAGAAAAGCGGCATTCCATCTCCCTGGTAAACTGTTCCAATTCCCCTGTCAGCAGGATATGTCCCTCCAGGATGTACACACAGTAATGGGAAGCAGGTGACTGCATTCCCAGCTTCTTCAGTTGTTCCTCTGTAACCGGAATCCCCGCAATCAGATGATTCACCAACAGATCCATAATCAGAAGTTCCTGCTCCTTTAGAATGGCCTGCCTATTGTCCAACGCATTCCGGATCACTGTGAATTCGTCCCCTTCCTCCTGATCCAGTTCTGCCAGTATCCTGCGCATGGGCCTGTACTCCACATACAGGGCCAGGAAACAGATACACAGCATGAAAAGGACAATCCATATCATCCGCTGCTGCATATCCCGATAAAAAACAGCGATATTTTCAGACAAGGAGTCCTCCGTGAGGCACAAGACAAAAGACAGGGCCAGGTAACTCTCCTCACTGCGGTAGACCACACGCTGCCGCATCCCACCGCTACGCCGTCCTGCATCCTCCCCGGCCAGGCGGGCAGGGTCCGGTTCCTCCCCCATGGCCAGCAGGATCCTATCTGCCCTTTGGTCCAGTACATAATATTCCACTCCTTCTACAGGGGAACCTACATCCAGCGTTTCCAGGAAGTCATAGGCACTTATCACGAAAAGGATCATCACCTTATCCTTATTTTTCCCCATTGTGGTACAATACCCCAGAAGGAATTCCCCGTCCACATTTTCTTCTGTGTTTGTGGTTCCATACAGCAGCCTCATGGGCTGATACTGCTCCTCTGAAAACAATGCATCGATCTCCTGCCTCTGCCCCTCCCCTGCCTGGAGCGTATGCACTACAAATTCCTCCCGTGTCTGCTTGGCGCCTTTTGTAATGATACTGTCCAGATCATAATAATAAATGCCACATTCGCTGACTCTATGCCTGGAGTACTGATCCTTCAGTTCCCGGACAGCCTCGAAGTACCAATAGGCATTCTCCCGGTAGCTGGCAGCCCCCTCCCAAAAAGGACTGTCCGCATTTCTGCTGTCCACACTGATCTGCGCCGCATAATCCCGCAGTCTTATGACTTCCCTGTCAAAATGACTGACCAGGGAATCCAGAAGCTTTTCATAGTAAGTCTCGTTTCCTTTTCTGATTTCCTCAAAAGACCGTGTCCAGAACAATGTGGTGAACAAAGTGGTCATCACTGCCAATACCAGAATAATCACGGCCATGAGACGCAATAAATATTTGTATTTCCTGGCTTTCATCCTTTTTGTCCCTTGTGTAACAACTCTACCTTTGACATGCCAACAGATAAGTACCCATAGCCCGTATGCGCCTTTTGCCTTCCAGTCCTGTTCCCGCCCCTAATTGCCGGTTCCAGTCCTGTCTTTACTATATAATAAGTCTGCCTGCCCCCGCAATAGCAGTTTTTTGCCAATAAGGGTTCCCTTGGCAATAGCAAAATATTGACTACTTTTTATGGAACCTGCACCCTGTATCCTCTTTCTTTTCTGATTGACAGACTTGCTTTTCCGGTATATA
>CAJUGH010000046.1 GCA_910586215.1 uncultured Acetatifactor sp.
GCACCTGTTACTCTATCTGTGCGAAAATCGGCGTCAGCAACATCCACCCTCATTGTCTCCGCCATACATTTGCCACCAGAGGGGCAGAAAACAACGTAGATGTACGGGTCATGCAGAAATTCTTAGGTCATGCCACCATAAAAGAAACAGCCGATACTTATACGCACGTATTGAACGACCTGAAACAGAGCGAAATTCTAAAACTGGATAAGGCAGTAAATTATTGAGCAAAAATATCGGGTAGGGGTAAGGTAGGGGTTAAACACCAAAAGGAGCTACCGCCCGCAAGCGGTAACTCCCAAAGTTTACAACATTTTCCTGACAGGAAATTGTATCAGACGTTAAATCGGAACAGAATCACATCACCGTCCTGCACCACATAGTCCTTTCCCTCAATGCCCACCAGGCCTTTCTCCCTGGCAGCGGCCAGGGAACCCTGCTCTAAGAGATCCTTGTAATTCACTACCTCAGCCTTGATGAAACCCCTCTCAAAATCGGAGTGGATCTTGCCTGCTGCCTGGGGTGCCTTGGTACCGATCCTGATGGTCCATGCCCTGGTCTCATCCTCACCGGCTGTCAGGAAACTCATCAACCCCAGAATATGGTAGCTGGCTCCAATCAGCTTCTCCAGACCGGACTTCTCCAGGCCCAGGTCCTCCAGGAACATGGCTTTCTCATCCTCGTCCAGTTCAGAGATCTCCTGCTCGATCTGGGCACAGATCACGAAGACCTCGCTGTCCTCCGCAGCCGCGAATTCCCGCACCTTGGCCACCTTCCCGTTGGATGCCCCGTCATCTGCCAGGTCGTCCTCCCCTACATTGGCGGCATAGATCACCGGCTTGTAGGTCAACAGGTTGAACTCCTTTAAGAGGGCCAGTTCATCCTCATCCTCCGTCTGTATGGTCTTAGCCGGCTTCCCGCTCTCCAGGTGCTCTTTCAGCCTCCCCAGAAGGGCGAATTCCTTGGCATATGTCTTGTCCATCCTGGCCACCTTGCCCACCTTGGCAATCCGTCTCTCCAGCACTTCCAGGTCAGAGAAGATCAGTTCCAGGTTGATGGTCTCGATATCCCGCAGGGGATCAATACTGCCGTCCACATGGATCACGTTTGTATCCTCAAAGCATCTCACCACATGGACGATGGCATCCACCTCCCGGATGTTGCTCAGAAACTGGTTCCCCAGACCTTCCCCTTTGGAAGCCCCCTTCACCAGCCCGGCAATGTCCACGAATTCGATCACCGCCGGAGTCACTTTCTTCGACTGGTACATGTCCCCCAGAAGCTTCAGCCTCTCATCCGGCACTGCCACGATCCCGATGTTGGGGTCAATGGTGCAGAAGGGGTAGTTGGCGGATTCTGCCCCCGCCTTGGTCAGGGAGTTAAAAAGTGTGCTTTTACCCACGTTCGGAAGACCCACGATTCCTAATTTCATATCCTGTTATACCTGCCCAGAAATCCCTGTATGGAAAGGGTTTCTGCCTTTCTCTATATTTTTTACTACACAAATCACTACACAATTTTAGGGCGCTTTCTATTTTCTCTACCTCTTTGAACTTCTCTTCCTCGGTCACATCAACATACAGGTTCATTGTGATACCTACATTGGCATGGCCTAGAATCACCTGTAAAGTCTTAGGACGCATCCCACCTTCAATACACCTTGTCGCCATCGTGTGCCTTAATACATGCATTAAAAATTTGCATCTGCATACCATTTACGGCATTCCTGTAGTTTCGGGAAATATTTTTGAACTGATTTACCAGTTCTCTTGCTTACAAATCGTGCTGTAAATAAACCATCCTTTCTTTGACAGATACCGACTCCAAGTTCCTTACCCTTCAAGTCTTTACCCATAGAATTCACTTTCTGTTGTATTCCAACAAAAAGAGTTTGATACAGATTAGGATTATAGCATATCTCCTGGCATTTTGGAATAATCAAATTGAATTTTCTGCCTGATTCCTGCCTTAGATTTCCAAACTTTTTGATATGTACTGCTCAAACCCTTTTCTTTTTACCAACTTTTTATTGCCAACATATAATACAAAATCACACTTGGGTTGTTTCAGTAACTCTTCTATTTGGCAGTTTTGGCAGTTTCATTTCCGTGCCTTCCTCATCGGTAATGATACTTATACAGTTCCTTTCAATTTCGATATGATAATAGAAGACAACTTCTTAGACGCGAACGCAAAAAAGAGCCAGAAATGGCTCTCTGATATAATCCAATATTCAGTTATAGTTTTTCCCCAAATTAAAGATATCTCAATTCTGCGAACCTGCAATGTACCAGTTCCCCGCAGGGAACCACCGTTCCACGAAACTACGGTATATGGCAAAATACTATATACCTAAATATTCATACTGGCAGCAGTTGTAGCATGGGGCAGCGCACAGTATCCTTAAAATCCATCCAGGGTTTATACTTGATGCTCCAGGATCCATGACAAAATGTCTTCGTAGTTTTTCTTTCCATCCGCGACATCAAATATCAACTCATACAGTTCCTTTTGCGTATATTCCAGTTCATATCCATTCACTGCCAGAAATACCAGCATTACATGGGCACCTACCCGTTTGTTGCCATCTATCATTGCATGGTTCTTTACCAGCCAGTAGCACAGCCTGGCCGCTTTGGAATGGATGCTTGGAAACAATTCCTCACCGCCAAAGGATTGGAAAGGAGTTTCCAACGCGGAATCCAGCAATCCCTCATCCCTTATGCCATCACATCCACCTGTGGATTCTATTAACCGGGCATGTAGCAGCAAGACTTGTTTCCTTGTCAAACGGATCATTTTGCCAGCACCTCATATGCTTCCTTGTTTTTTGCTATCAATCCCTCTGAGATGTTCCATATGTCTTCGTCTGGTACAGCCAAATCCCCTTCCGCTCTGCCTTCATGGTCACAGTAATATATTCTCTGTCCATACTCATAGACTGTTGCAAATCCACATTCCTTACATCCATGGTTTCCCTTCATATGCAATTTCCTCCCATCTTCACTCGTTTTCATCTGTTTCTTTCTCCTCCCGTCCCTCCATGATCCTTTCAGCCAGGGATCCGCTTGCAGTAAATTTCACTTTCCTGTGCCCCTGGTATGACACATCCGCTCCCGTCCTAAGGGTTGCAGCCAACCCGTTCCTTGACATACTTCATCTCAAACCGTCCGAAATTAGTGAACATTACCTTCTCATCCTCAGAAAGGTATTCCATAAGCGTCTGTATGAACAGCCCCACTGCCTGGAATGCTGCTTTCTTCGTGATGCCTCCATTTTCTGCCATCCTGTCTGCAAATTCTTTTTTGTTAACTGTCATCTTCCTATATCCTCCTATTATTCTTTTTATCGTAGGAATCTTATTGCCATCAACGAAATGCAGCTTTCGCTCGTGCCGGACATGTGGTTTAAAGATACCTTCCCAATGCTCTGTGGAACCCATACAACCGTTTTCGACAAGCTCATTTCCATTTCCTCCACAAATGTCTTTAAGCACTAAAATAAGCCCACCATCAATCATATTTCTATAACTGATCATGGACTTACTCAGATGTCCAAATATTCATTTATGGATATTCCTATTTGTACCAAACTCTTTTATGTTGTTCAAGGCAAAAACAACGGCATCCACCCCTGTCATTCACCTGACCGTCCTTTCCATGGCCGACACGGTTTCCAGAACTTCACTTGACACCCTCGAATATCTCTCCCAGAGTCATTTTAATATGTGGAAATCCTCTTAACACAATCTCTGTTTCCGCATTGTATGCGTCCTCTTCTTTGTCCTCTTCCAGCATATAATGCTGCTCCAATACATACTTTCCCCCTTCCAGGTAGTAGATTTCCACAGAACCCTGAGGCGACACAATCCAGTATTCCTCTACGCCAGCCTTCTCGTAAATCTCCATTTTCACTGTCCTGTCCCTTTTTGCAGTGGAATGGCTCAATGTCTCCGCGATATATCTGGGAACGCCACTATAAGATCCACCCTTTAGGTGTTTCCGGTCACAGATGATCATGACATCCGGACAAACATAATCATCATTTACATCGGGATGGTACTTATAATCCAGATTTTCCATGAATACAAGACAAATACTGCCTTTCAAGCCATAGCCGATGATCCTGTTGATATTATTGTTAATAATTCCATGCCTAAAATCCGGGGCTGGTGACATGTCATAAATCACCCCGTTTATTTTCTCATCCCTCCAGTGTTCACTCGCTGCCAATGCCATCGTATTCTCCTTTCTCCCAACCAGTCTCAGGGGATAGGGGAATCTCTCCATCCTCCGCAACAGGTTCCCTCTGCAGTCCTCATTTGTATCTCTTCCTGTCTTTCAGTTCCCTGTACAGCAGGCAGTAATTGTCATACCGCACCTTGCTCACTTTCCCCTCTGCCACCGCATCCCGGACGCCGCACACAGGCTCTGCCATGTGGGCACAGCCGCCAAACCGGCAGTATTGTTCATAGGCTGCAAATTCCGGGTAGAATTCCGCCAGATCTTCCTTCTCCAGATCCGGCAGTTCCAGGGAACCAAACCCCGGGGTATCCAGTATGTAGGTGTCCTTCCCCACAGCGATCAGTTCCGAATGCCTGGTGGTATGCCTGCCCCGCTCGATCTTCTCACTGATCTGGCCCGTTTCCATGACCGTACCGGACTGGAGACAGTTTACCAGGGAGGATTTGCCCACCCCGCTGGGTCCTGCCACTGTGGTGGTCCTGCCCTGCAGCAGTTCCTGTAGCATCTGGATCCCTACGCCTTCCCTGGCGCTGACCAGGACTGTCCGGTACCCGCAGGCCCTGTAGATGGCACAGTACCGCTCCCCATCCCCCTTCTCGTCCAGATCCTGTTTATTAAAACAGATGACCACTGGGATATGCTGCTGGCCCATGCGGACCAGGAATCGGTCCAGAAGGTTGAAGCTGGGTTCCGGCTTCACAATGGAGAAGATCACCAGGGCCTGGTCCACATTGGCCACGGCAGGGCGCACCAGTTCACTGTGCCGGGGAAGCAGTTCTGTGATATTTCCCACTCCTTCCTCCCCCTCCAGCACCTGGAACTCCACATCATCCCCTACCAGGGGTTTCCGGTGGTCCTTTCGGAATATTCCCTTAGCCTTACACGCATAGAGACTGGCCGGCCCATTTCCATCTGCCTCCCCGCCTCCATGGACATAATAGAATCCTGCAATCCCTTTTACAATCTTCCCCCGCATGAATCTCCTCTTGGATTATCGCTTCCTAAAACTTATTCCTCCGTAAATTCAACCCGCCTGTTGAAGGACCTGGGTTCCGTGGTGGTGGCTCCCGCCACCTGGTTCCCGTTCTCATCCGTGGTGGGAGGACCCTGTATGGTCACTGTATAGGACATGGTCAATGTCCCACCTGCCGCAGACAGGCCATAATAGTTAGCCGGCTGGGGAAAACTGGAGGCAGTGGTATCCAGCAGCACATTGCCATCATCCGTCACAAGCTTGAGTTGAACAGGAGTACCAGACACATAGTCAGGCGCTTCCTCCGGGGTGGGGGCCGTGATATTCACGTTGCACTTGTAGGTCTTGGCCTCTGCTCCCTTGCTGACCTTGATCTCTATGACAGTGCCGGGATCCACATAGGAACCCTGGGAATAACTCTGGTAAAATATATAGCCTTCCCCGTACTCTGCATTGAATTCATGGGCTATCACAGACACCTGCAACCCGGCCTCCGTGGCCTCCACCGTGCCGTCCATCTCTGTCTTGTTAACCAGATTTGGCACATACACCTTGCTCTGTTCTTTTCCCAGGCTTACCGTAAGGGTTACATTGGTTCCCTTTGGCACCTTACTGCCCTGTTCCGGAACCTGGGCGGCCACCAGGTCTTTCTCCACGGTGTCAGAATGGGCCTCTTCCCTGGTCACTTCCAGTCCCTGCTCCTCCATCATGCGCTTAGCCTCTTCAAAGGGCTTCCCCACCACCTGGGGGACCTCCACACCCTTAGGCCCCGCACTGGCTGTAATGGTTACAGTGGCGCCCACTGCCACATCCTGGCCTTCTATGGCGCTGGCACTGATCACCACCCCCACTTCCACCGTGTCGGATTCCACATAGTTGACTTCGGATTTGATTCCCAGTTCGGCCAGGGCATTCCTGGCCTCTTCCACATTCTTCCCCTGGACTTTCGGCATCTTCTTGTACTGCGCCTCACCGGTACCGGATACACTGCCATCCGTGATAATGGGGTTGGGCAGTTCATCGTCCACACCGGACTCTACATTGGCAAAGATCCGCACCGCCAGAATAATGACTATCACACAGATCACCACCCCTGCCACTACGGCCAGCAGGGTGGTCACGCGCTCCATCCTGGGATTATACCCTTCGTCATAGTCTTCTGCATACTCCTCATCCCCATAATCCCCGATCTCTTCCTCTTCATATGCAGGCTCTGCATCGGTACGCAGGCGCATGGACTCTTCCTCTTCCTCCTGCGCCTCCTGGTAGTAGGTCCTGCGCTTGATCTGGGTCATCTCGCGGTCTGACACCATGCGGGTATTGCCCTCTGTGTCCGGATCATTGCGCACCACGAAATCCTCGTCCGGATTCATCAAGGACTGCTTCAGGTCTGCCAGCAGTTCCGGCACATTCTGGTACCTGCGGTCCGGGGATTTCTGGCAGCATTTCAGCACAATGCTTTCCACACTGGCCGGGATCTCCGGCACGAATTCCTTGGGCGATGGCATCTCCTCCTGGATATGTTTGATGGCTATGGCCACCGTGGTCTCCCCATTGAAGGGTACCCTCCCGGTGAGCATCTCGAACATGGTAATCCCCAGGGAATAGATATCACTTTTTTCATCACTATAGCCTCCCCTGGCCTGCTCCGGGGAAGTGTAGTGGACGGATCCCATCACATTGGATGTGATGGTATTGCTGGTGGCAGCCTTGGCAATGCCGAAGTCTGTCACCTTCACCTTTCCATCTTTTGATATGATGATGTTCTGCGGCTTGATATCCCGGTGTATGATATGGTTGTTGTGGGCAGCCTCGATGCCCATGCTCACCTGGATGGCAATGCTCACTGCCTCCTTGTAGGAAAGCCTTGCCTTTTTCTCAATATATTTCTTCAAGGTAATGCCTTCCACCAGTTCCATGACAATGTAATAGATCCCGTTCTCCTCCCCCACATCGTACACATTCACAATATTGGGGTGCATCAGGCCTGCAGCAGCCTGGGCCTCAATGCGGAACTTGGACACAAAATTCTCATTTTCGCTGAACTCCTGTTTCAAGACTTTTACCGCCACAAAGCGGTTCAGCTTATGGCATTTTGCTTTATATACATCTGACATGCCGCCGGTTCCGATCTTTTCCAGTATCTCATACCGGTCGCCTATCATCATACCAATCTTTATCATAAATGCTCTCCCATCTATTTTCCAGGATCCGGACAGCCAGATGTCCGGACATGGGTACCGTTGGTTACTGTTCACAGGTGCCACCGCGAGGTGTTTTCATGCGTTCTTTGCATGACAAACCTGAGACAACCTGCGCCAAAACGCCTGCATTTGGCGTTTTGTGTGCATATGTTGCTGTGAACGGAGTGAACAGTAACTACCATTGCCCCAGGCAGCGGACATGTTCCTTATGCCATCGGCTCAATCAGGATGACACTGATGTTATCCCTTCCACCGTTATCATTGGCAGCACGGACCAGGTTCTCCGTCTTCTCCACGAGATCGGAGGCCTGGGCCATGATCATCCGGATCCTCTCATCCTCCAGCATATTGGTCAGTCCGTCTGTACACATGAGGACGATATCGCCCCCGTTAAGCTGTACATTGAAGAAATCTGCCTGGATCTCCTCTTCTGCACCCACTGCCCTGGTGATGATATTCTTCTTGGGATGGTTCCTGGCATCCTCCCTGCGGATCCCGCCCCGCAGTACCATCTCGTCTACCCAGGAATGATCCCTGGTAATCTGACGGATCTCCCTGTCATTCACCACATATAGCCTGCTGTCTCCAACATTGGCCACACTGAGTCTGTTTCCATCGCAGGAAGCTGCCACCACGGTGGTTCCCATGCCATCCATCTCCGGGGACTGTCCCGCCAGGGAGCGCACCAGGCGGTTGGCCTGTCGGATAGCCTCCCCAAGGACCTTCACGGGGTCTGACTCCGCGGATGCCGCTATATGTTCCACAATAGTCTCCACAGTGACCTTGGATGCATAGTCCCCTGCGTTGTGACCGCCCATGCCGTCTGCCACCAGGAACAGGTTCGGCAGATGCCCCACCGGCTGCTCTGAAGTATAGATATAGTCCTGGTTCACTTTTCTCATGACACCGATGTCAGTGATGGAAAACGTCTTCAACACGTGTACTTCCTCCAAAATCCTGTAGATTCTCTATAGTCCTGTCTTGAACTGGCTTCCAATGGGCACCTTCAGCCATCCCGGAAGGCTGGCATTGCAGGTTCTCCATAGTTTTGCGGCGAAGCTGCCCGCAGGCCCCATCAATATCCCTGCCCATTTCCCTTCTTATAGTACCATTTATTCCATTTTTTTCAAGCTTTAATTGAAAGGCCCTGACCCTGGAAGCCTCTGACTGCACGAAATCCCGCTCCTTGATGGGATTCACCGGGATTAGGTTCACATGACAGTGTAAGGGTTTCGCCAGGGCAGACAGAAGCTGTGCGTCCTGGTCGGAATCATTGACACCTCCCACCAGGCTGTACTCAAAGGTAATGCGCCTGCCCGTGTGCTCAAAATAGTACCTGCAGGCTTCCATTAGTTCCCGGATGGAATACCGGTTGGCGATGGGCATCAGTTCCTTGCGCTTTTCATCTGTGGCCCCGTGCAGGGACAGGGCCAGGGTGATCTGCAGGTTTTCCCGGGCCAGCTGCCGCATCTGTGGCACCAGGCCGCAGGTGGATACTGTCACACTGCGCTGGCTGATATGCAGGCCGTTTTCATCGGTAAGCATCCGCAGGAAAGTAAGCAGATTCCCATAATTGTCCAAAGGTTCCCCGGTACCCATGACCACCACATTGGACACCCGCTCCCCTGTGAGCAGGCTGATGGCATAGACCTGGTCCAGCATCTCCCCAGGGGTCAGGTTCCGCACCAGGCCGTCCAGGGTGGAGGCGCAGAAGGCACACCCCATCCGGCAGCCTACCTGGGAGGAGATACAGACACTGTTCCCATGTCTGTATTTCATCCATACGCTTTCCACCAGATTGCCATCTGCCAGCCCAAAGAGGAACTTCTTCGTGCCGTCTATGGCAGATTTCTGGACCTCCACCGTCTCCAGGGCCGTGTAGCTGTATCTCAGACCGCAGTCCTCCCGGAAAGCTTTGGGCAGATTCGTCATCTCCCCAAAGCTTCTGGCCAGTTTTCCATGCATCCATTCATACATCTGTTTTGCCCGGAAAGCCTTCTCCCCCCGGGTGGCCAGTTCCTCCTGCAGCAATGCCAGGGGCATTGACTTGATGTCCTTTTTCTCCATATAAAATATCCTCAGCATTCTTCGGAATCGTCAGCCAATGGATTCCTTACGGAAACGTGCCAGGAAAAAGCCGTCCCCCTCCATATATCCCGGCAGAAGCTGGATACAGGCATCCTGCCGTGCAGCGTCCAGGCACCCGTTCCCATGCACTGCATCCATCTGATCCAGAAGCTGTTCCTTCTCCCGCAGCACCTCCCCCGGCAGTATTCCTGAAAGTCCTGCCGGTACAAAAGGCAGTTCCCCGGTGATAAAGCGTACCATCTCCTCGTTCTCCGGCCTGTGGATGGTACAGGTGCTGTAGAGCAGGGTGCCCCCCGGCTTCACATACCGGCTGCAGGTCCTCACAATCTCCTTCTGCAGGGTCTGGAGACTGTCCATCTTCTCCCGGGTGATCCGGTATTTGATGTCCCGCTTCTTCCCGATGACCCCCAGGCCGGAGCAGGGTACATCCACCAACACCACATCCGCAACTCCCTCCATGTCCGGGTCCAGACAAGTGGCGTCATGGACTTCCACCTCTATGTTCCCTGCCCCCATGCGGCGGCAATTCTCCCGGATCAAGGCCACTTTCTCCTCCGACACGTCCCGGGACAGCACCCTGTCTGCCCGCTCTGCAGCCAGGAGACTTTTCCCGCCGGGAGCGGCACACACATCTATCACATAATCACCGGGCCGGATACCTGCCGCCTCCACTGCCAGGGCGGAACTCACATCCTGTACGGCAAAAAGGCCTTCCCGGAAGCCTGGCAGTTCCTCCACATTTCCCCCGCCTTCCAGGGTATAGACATAGGAAAGGTAACGGCTGGGCACCACCTTTGCCCCCCTCTCCTCCATCCTGCGGATGCATGCCTCCACCTGTTCCGGCCCCAGAGTGGTCTGAAACCGCAGGGAGACAGGATGCACTTCCAGAAGCCCTTCCAGAAGTGTTTCCGCAATCTTTGGTCCATATTCCTCCAGCCACAGGCTGACGATCCACTCCGGCATGGAATATTTCACGGCAAGATACCGGACAGGCTCCTTCCCTCTATCCGGAAGGGGCAGCATACCCTTATTCCGGGATACAGTGCGCAGTACGCCGTTTACAAAGCCACGCAGGCTGCCAAAGCCGCGCTTAGCTGCCAGTTTACAGGCTTCATTGCAGGCGGCGCTGTCCGGCACCCCGTCCATATAGATCAGCTGGTAGGTTCCCATGCGCAGCAGGCAACGTACCAAGGGCTTCATCTTCTTCACCGGCACCCTGGAAATATGATCCAGATAATAATCCAGTTCCAGTTCCCGTTCCATGGTGCCTTCCATAAGCCGCTTCATGAACCCCCGGTCCTGCTCCGACAGGTACTGGTACTTGTCCAGCACCGCCTTCACCAGTCTGTGGGAATAGGCCTCCCCACGCTCTATGGCCAGCAGGGTATCCAGTACAATCTCTCTTGTATTCTCTGCCACTGCCTAATCTCTCCTTCTGTTGTTGCCAAATAAGAGCACCAGCCTCAGCAGCTGCAGGGCTGCCGCCGCCGCTGCCGCCACATAAGTCATGGCTGCCGCAGTGAGCACTTTTCTGCAGCCACCCTTCTCCTGGGCAGTGAGCAGGCCGTATTGTTCCACTTTTTCCACTGCCCTGCGGGAAGCATTGAACTCCACTGGCAGTGTCACAAGCTGGAACAGCACTGTCAAGGCAAACACCCAGATCCCGATCTGGATCAGTACCTGGTTCCAGCTTAGGATAACCCCCAGAAAGATAAGGGGCATGCTCAAGGTACTGCCTATATTCACCACGGGCACCAGGGCCGAGCGAATATTTAAGGGCGCATAGCCCTTTGCATGCTGGATGGCATGACCACATTCATGGGCCGCCACCCCCACAGCCGTAACGGAGGCATTGTTATAGTTGGAATAAGAGAGACGGACGGTATTTGTTCTGGGATCATAATGGTCCCCCTTCTCGTCCCGCAGGCATTCTATCTGTACGTTGTAGAGTCCCTCGTTGTTCAAGATTCTCCTGGCCGCCTCCCCGCCAGTGATACCACTCCTATTCGG
Source organism: uncultured Acetatifactor sp. (assembly GCA_910586215.1). Lineage (GTDB taxonomy): Bacteria > Bacillota > Clostridia > Lachnospirales > Lachnospiraceae > Acetatifactor. The sequence goes on from CAJUGH010000046.1 coordinate 11,520, forward strand.
CACATTGCTGTATTTTCTCATGGAACTGTTCACCATGGCACTGGCCCCCAGGCTTAAGAGCAGGCCCACCAACACCAAGATATAGGTAGGATCCCAATAGTAATAAAACATCGGCATAAGTCATGTCTCCTTTCTGTCCATGGAATCGTCACACACCCAGCACTTCCCCCGGCAGCATCTTCACTCCCAGAAGGAAATCATGGGTGCCCATGCGTTTCTTTCCCTCCAGCTGCATCTCCTGAATCCGCAGCGCCCCTTTCCCGGCAGCCACTGTCACGGATTCCCTGTCTGTCAAAAGGATCTGGCCGGGGACGCCCCCTGCCGTCCCTTCCGGCACGGGCACCGGCTGGGCCATCCAGAGCTTCAGCTGCCTGCCCTGATAAGTGGTGTAGGCACTGGGCCAGGGATTCAACCCCCTGATCAACCTGTCAATCACCACTGCATCCTGGCCAAAATCAATCTTCCCCAGGGATTTATCGATCATGGCTGCGTAGCAGCTCTCCTCTTCCCTCTGTTTCTCAGGAACCAGTTTCCCCAGTTCCAGCAGGGACAGCGCCTCCACAATGGCCTCTCCCCCCAGGACCATCAGCCTGTCATGGAGGGTCTCATAGGTATCCTGGCCCTGGATAGGGATCTCCTTCTTATATAGCATATCTCCTGTATCTATCCCTGCATCCATCTGCATGATAGTGATGCCTGTCTTCTCCTCTCCCTGAAGAATCGCCTGCTGGATCGGGGCAGCCCCCCTGTACTTGGGCAGAAGGGAGGCGTGGATATTGATACATCCTAAGGGAGGTATATCCAGAATCTCCTGGGACAGGATCTGTCCGAAAGCCGCCACCACATAGGCATCTGCCCGGACGGCCCGCAGGGCCTCTACCGCCTCCGGCTTCCTGACACGCACCGGCTGCAGCAGAGGCAGGTCATGTTCCAATGCACATCGTTTCACAGGGGAAGGCACCAGGGCATTGCTTCTGCCCTTTGGCTTGTCCGGCTGTGTCACCACCATCTTAATCTCATGTCCTGCGGCAAGCAACGCCCGCAAGGCCCCCGCCGCGAAATCCGGCGTTCCCATAAATACCAGTTTCATGTTTATACTCCGTCTTCCTTTCGTTCACTCTTCCCGACATGCCAGCAAAGCTGGCACAAACAATACGTGAGAAAACGCTGTCCTTGCGTTTTTCAGTGTGAGAAGAATTTCTTAGACGATGTCCTTTGGCGTCTTAGAAATTCTTCTCACACTTCCAGACATGTCGGCACAGCCGACACAAACAATGGATGAAGAACGCTGCTCTTGCGTTCTTCGGTGTGAGAGAGGCGCTCTCTTGCGCCGTAGAAGTTCTTAGCGTACGTATTTTGGACGCTTAGAACTTCTTCTCACACTTCTTCCTCCGTCACATCCTGGAGCGGCCCTTCCACCTTCTCCACATACATATGTCCTTCCAGATGATCCAACTCATGGCAGATGGCCCTGGCCAGCAGTTCCGTGCCCTCCAGTTCAAATTCCCGCATGTTCACATCCAGGGCCACCGCTTTCACGTAGTTGGGACGTGTCACCTGGCCGGACTTGCCGGGCAGGCTCAGGCACCCTTCCTGTCCTGTCTGCTCCCCGCTGCTCTCCACGATCCTGGGATTGATTAGGATATGGGGATCCTCCCCGGTCACGTCAATGACCACGATCCGTTTTAGGACGCCCACCTGGGGTGCTGCCAGGCCTACACCCCCTGCCTCATACATTGTCTCCAGCATGTCCTCAATCAATTCCTTGTTGCGGGGTGTCATCTCCGTGACCATCTTGCACTTTTTCGTGAGCACCTCGTCCCCCAGTTCCCTTATGTTCCTAATTGCCATTTTCTACATATCCTTCCTTTCCTTACGTCCTTTTTCTGAAACGAAATCAGCTTCCCGAACCACAACTGACCGGCAAACACTGCATCTGCGCAAAGATAGCCGCTCCTTTTTCCGCTCACAACAACTATGCATACCTTGTCAATCTTCCTCACAAGGTGTTCATCGGGTCAAAGTCAAACTGCACCGACTCCCCTGACAACTGCCAGGATGGTATCTTCTCTTCCAGAAAATCCTTGATCCCAATTAGTGTATCATATTCCTTGCTTTTTACATAGAATACAAATCGAAAAATATCATTCACCCTGCCGATGGATCCAGGGGCAGGTCCCAGGATCTGTATACTTAAAGTGTCTGTGGCAGCATCCCCTGCCAGCTTTGCCAGGTGGGACGCCAGGCCCGCCCCCCGCGTCTCATCCCTGGCAAATACCTGCACGGCCATCATATGGGATGCAGGCGGATACCCCATCAGTTCCCGAAACAGGATCTCTTCACCGTAGAACCCGGGGTAATCCTGGGCCGCGGCATAGGTCACTGCATAGTGTTCCGGCTGGTAGGTCTGTATCACTGCCTCCCCTGCCAGTTCCCCCCGCCCTGCCCGGCCCACGGCCTGGGTCAGAAGCTGGAAGGTCCTCTCGCTGGCCCGGTAGTCCCCTACCCCCAGGGACAGGTCAGCTGCCAGCACTCCCACCAGGGTCACCCCCGGGAAATCATGTCCCTTCACGATCATCTGGGTACCGATCAGCACATCTGCCTCCCGGTTCCCGAAGGTCGCCAGGATCTGCTCATAGCTTCCCTTTGTGCGGGTGGTATCCCCGTCCATGCGCAGGGTGCGCACGCCTGGATACATCTCTTTCAATTTCTCCTCAATCTGCTGGGTGCCCGCCTTAAAACCGCTGATATATGGGGAACCGCACTCCGGGCAATGGGGCGGCTTGGGCTGGCTGTAACCGCAGTAATGGCATAAAAGCCTCCCGCCCCTGTGTTCGGAAAGGGACACATCACAGTGGGGACATTTCATTACATGTCCACAGGCCCTGCAGGACACAAAGCCTGCATACCCCCGCCTGTTCAGGAACAGGATGGCCTGTTCCCCCCGTTCCAGCCGCTCTGCCAGAAGCCCCTGAAACCTTCTGCTGAAAATGGAGCGGTTCCCCTCCTGCAGCTCCTTCCTCAGATCCTCAATATATACCTTTGGCAGACTTCCTCCTGTCAAGCGTTCTCCCAGGGTATAGAGTCTGTATTCCCCCTTCCTGGCCCTGTAATAGGCTTCCAGGGAAGGGGTGGCCGAACCCAGTACCACACTGGCACCATGGAGCCTGGCCACCTCCCTGGCCACCTCCCTGGCATGGTATTTGGGGGAAGACTCGCTCTTATAACTGCCCTCATGTTCCTCGTCTATCACGATCAGGCCGATATCTGGAAAAGGGGTGAACAATGCAGACCGGGGACCTATGATCACATCGATCTCCCCCTTCCTGGCCCGTTCACACTGGTCATATTTCTCCCCCGCAGAAAGAGTGGAGTTCAGTACACTGACCCGGTCCCCAAAACACCGGTAGAATCGCAGCAGGGTCTGGTAGGTCAAGGCGATCTCCGGGATCAGCACCACCGCCTGCCTGCCCCTTTCCACAATTCCCTGTACCAGGCGGATATACACTTCCGTCTTACCGCTTCCGGTGATGCCGTGGAGCAGGTAGGTGCCCACCTGTCCCTGGTCATAATCGGCCAGTACTTCCTCCACCACCTGCCCCTGGGCCTGACTCAATGTCTTCTCTTTCTCCCTTGAGGCCTCCACCTTCACTGGATTGCGGAAGGAGAGACTGCTCTCCACCCGCAGCACCCCGGCACGTTCCAGGCTGTTTACCGTCTGGGCCGAGACCCCCAGCTTCCCTGTGACCCACTCATAGGGAATGGTCTCCTGGTCTGCCATCTCTTCCAGCAGCCGGCCCTTGGCGGCCTGTTTCTTCCGTCTGCTCTCCCCTAAGAGGGACAGGATCTCTTCCCTGCCCATAAGCCGCCTTATGGTCCTGCGCTCCAGCTTCTTCACCGTCTGCCTGGCTGGAAGTACTGTCTTCAAGGCCTGTATCATGGTGGATCCATAATTCTTCCGGATCCAGGCTGCCAGGGCGATCTGCCGCTCTTCCACCACAGATTCCCCCCGGACGGTACCTGCAATCTCCTTCATCCTGGCCGGATCGAATTTGCATACATCCCCCAGGCCAACGATATATCCCTTGCGCAGCCTGTTGCCAGCCCCGAAGGGAACTGCCACACACATCCCTGTCTCCAGCTTCCCTGCCAGGGTCTCAGGCACCCGGTACTGGAAAGGCCGGTCCAGCTTCTCATGGGAAATATCTATTATAATGTCCGCATACAGTTCCCTCACCTGTTCCTCCTGGCTCCTTCTCCTATCTGTTTCCTGCCTTCACACTTCCCGACATGCCAACCATTCCCGTACAATCTGTCTCTCATCCATATGGTATTTTACCCCCTGGATCTCCTGGTAGTCCTCATGGCCTTTCCCGGCCAGGACAATGATATCCCCCTCCTGCCCCTGGGACAAAGCATAGAAAATGGCCTCCCTGCGATCCCGGATCTTCAGATATTTCCCACCAGTGGGCAGGATCCCTGTCTCAATATCCCGGATAATCTGATCCGGCTCCTCTGTCCGGGGATTGTCTGAAGTGAGAATGGTCATATCTGCCATTCTGCCACTGACCTCCCCCATTTCATACCGCCGCCCCTTGGCCCTGTCACCCCCGCACCCGAAGAGACAGACAAGCCTTCTGGGCCTGTATTCCCGCAGGGAACCCAACAGGTTCTCCAGGGCCATGGCATTGTGGGCGTAGTCAATGAGCAGTGTGAAGCGGCAGGGAAGTTCCACCTTCTCAATCCTGCCCTTCACCTGCACCTTGAGCAGGGCCTGCTGCACCGCATCCTGTGGCACTCCGAAATGACGGCACAGGGCAATGGCACACAGGGCATTGTACACGCTGAACCTGCCCGGCATGGCGATCTGGGCCTCCATGTCCAGAAGCCCCGACACCTGGAAAGCCACCCCCAGCCTGCCGGGATCTGACACCAGCCTAAGGTCGCCGGCCCGCAGCATACACTCCCGGCCCATTCCGTAAGTCTCCAGCCTGCAGGTATGCCCCTGGGTCACTTCTGCCACATGGGCATCATCCCCATTTACGATTCCCATCCTGCACTGCCTGAAGAGCATTCCCTTACAGGCCATATATTCCTGCAGGCTGGCGTGCTCCCCTGGCGCTATATGGTCTGCGCCCAGATTGGTGAAGATACCGTAGTCAAATACAAAACCTTCTGTCCTATGCTGCTTCAACGCCTGGGAGGACACCTCCATGACCACGATCTGTATCCCTGCCCGGTACATCCTGGCAAAATTCTCCTGGATCACATAGGACTCCGGCGTGGTATTGTCTGCCTGTATCAGACAGTCTCCCACCTGGATACCGGTAGTGCCCATAAGTCCCACCTGGAATCCTGCATGTTCCAGGATGGATTTCACCAGATAGGTGGTGGTGGTCTTGCCCTTGGTTCCTGTGATGCCGATCACCTGCATCTTCTCTGCCGGATGGCCGAACCAGGCCGCTGACAGGACAGCCAGGGCATACCGGGTATCTGGCACCTGGATCACTGTCACATCCAGGTCTTCCACCCCTTCCACCGGTTCTGACACCACCAGGGCAGCGGCACCCCTTCCGGCTGCCTGGGCGGAAAATCCATGGCCGTCCCATTTCCTGCCCCGGATACACACAAACAGGCTCCCTGGCCTTATGCCTTTCCGGGTGTCGTACACCACATCCTCCACTTCCACGTCCACACTGCCCTGGATGCACACATACTCCAGATCTTCCAACAGCTTTTCCAGCCTCATCCGCGTCTCTCCCGTCAGAAAACTTGCACTCTCTCTATTTTACTCTAAAACAGGCAATTCTACCACCCCTATTTTTCACCACCAGTTCAGCCAGTCCATATAAGCGGTGAGAAAATTGTGCTCGCACGAATTTTCCACCGCTTATATGGACTGAGGGAACGCTATCATATGAGTAAAGGTAGCTGCGAAGCAGCGGAAAGCGCCGGAGGCGCGGCTTTACGAATGGCGTGGGCTGAACGGCCCGGGGCTTGAACGGCCCGGACTGAATAGACCGCCAGCATCACACTATTCCGAAACAAAAGACCAAAAGAAAGCCAGTTATACACATCCCCTTGTAGAATTTCAGCCATCTAAAAACGAAATAACCGCCATACACACAGAACGGTACACCAAGACAGGAACTCAAAAAAGGGGGCTTGCACTCACCCGATGGACCAGGCTTGTTATGACCATATAGCAGAAAAGCCCCGGTTTGCACCAGGGCTTTTCCACTATTTTCTTATGAGGGGGGAGATAGTGAGTTCATCAACTATCTGAAACATATCTTACAGAGAAAATGTGTCCAAAGTGTGTCCGTTTTCTTATCAGACTCTAAAAAACTATAAAAAAACATAGACAAACCATAAAAATTTCCCTAATTCACTTGCCAACTCCGCCAGCCATATCAGAGCACAGCTTTTACCACCGAATATGTCCCAAGCTTCTCCATGCAATCTCTCTTCGTTTCATTTTAATGATTTCATCCCATCATTTCAAGTCTGTTTTTCCAACTTGAAGCAGCCCAACCCCGGGGAGCCATCCAGGGGCTGAAAGGAACGGGCTGCCGCCAGGCCCTGACCCCGACTGCCTCAACTGGATTTGCCATTTCTCAGCAAGACCAATTGACAATCCTTGTCTAACGTAGTAGACTATGCATATAGTCTAACAGTGTAGACAAGGAGGGCCTAAGGATGGAGATCCCGAAAATCCATGAAAGCGAATATCGTTTTTGTCTGATCATGTGGGAGCATGAGCCAGTCACTTCCGCCATGCTTGTAAAGCTATGCCGGGAGCTGCTGGGCTGGAAACGGACTACTACCTATACCGTCATCAAGCGCCTTGGGGAACGTGGGGTACTGAAAAACGAAAATGGCACAATTACATCCCTTGTCTCCAAGAGCAACGCACAGGCCTGCGAGATTGACGAACTGGTTGAAAAAAAATTCCAGGGTTCCCTCCCTGCCTTTATCTCTGCCTTTACGAAACGCCAGGATTTGTCCGCGGCCGAACTTGACGAAATGCAGCGTATGATTGACCGCATCCGGAAAGGAGGTTCCCAATGAACGAACTCTTTTTGAAAATCGTCAATAGGAGCATAGCAGCAAGCTGGCTTGTCCTGGCTGTGTTGCTACTCCGCTTTGCATTGAAGAAAGCGCCCAGATGGGTCAATGTGCTGCTCTGGGGGATCGTAGCGGTGCGGTTGGTTTTTCCATTCTCTATCGAAAGCGCACTGAGCCTGATTCCCAGCGCAGAGACAATAAGCTTAAATAGCATAACGGATCAAACGCCTGTTCACACCGATATCCCCGTTCTCAATCGTGCTATCAATCCGATGATAGGCAGTTCCCTTACCCCGGCTCCAGACGCCAGCGCCAATCCTCTTCAGATCTGGATCCCCATTTTGAGCATGCTCTGGATAATCGGTGCGGCTGCGCTTCTTCTGTACACTTTAGGAAGTTATTGGCGCCTGCGGGCGCAATGTCAGCGAAGCTGTCATCCTCCGGGAGAACATCTTTCAGTGCGAAAACGTAGAGTCTCCCTTTGTTCTGGGCGTCATCAAGCCGAAAATTTATCTTCCTTATAAATTGAAGAAACAGGATCTGGACCATGTGGTCTCCCATGAACAGGCCCACATTCACCGCAGGGATCACTGGTGGAAACCCCTTGGTTTCCTCCTGCTGACAATTCATTGGTTCAATCCTCTGATGTGGCTGTCATATGCACTGTTGTGCCGTGACATTGAACTTGCCTGTGATGAGAAAGTCATCAAAGCACTTGGCAACAAGCAACGGGCTGATTATACCCAGACACTTGTGGCCTGTAGTATCAGCCGCCCTATGATAACTGTCTGTCCCCTGGCCTTTGGTGAGGTTGGCATAAAGGAGCGTGTGAAGTCTGTGATGCACTACAAGAAGCCCGCTTTCTGGATCATCATCCTGGCGGTCATTGCATGTGTGGCCGTTGCAGTCTGTTTCCTAACCAATCCGGTTGGCTTCCGGTTCGATGAAGCAAGCCACACCATCGTTTCTGCCAGCTACTTCGATTTAAGGACTGTTCATGATCCTGTTACTGTAGAAACGGCTGTTGATGCTCCGGCTGCTGTCGAAATGGATCCTGCACAGCTTGGTGAACTGGGTTCCCGGCTGGCCGGGGTAAAAAATACCAGGGAAAGCCATAAATATGCCGGATTGACACCGGGATACCAGGTCAATGCCCTTTTACAGGATGGCACATACATCCGGATCAGCGGATACTCCTTGGCTGATACAACTATGGTGGACATTGCATGGAATGGAAAACGGTATGTGGTAAATGACAGCAGTTTCCAGGACTATCTGAGCCGGATCTGCGCTGGCAGGGATATCTCCTCTGAGGGCAGTGATGACGTTCCGGATGAAATCAAGACAACACGGAAACTGACCCTTGACGATGTGATTTCCCTGTCAAAAAAAGGGGACGATCTTTCCTGGGAGGACTTTGAGGAATATTCCTGCTATGAGGCAGGTTCCGGCTTATATATCCAGGTGTATGAAATCAACGAATTATTTGAACTTCGGATCGGTGGTGGCAGCCCCGGTTACATCCCGTTGTATATTTATCTTGCTTTGGTCGATGACAGCAACACATGGATCGACATCCGGGACGGAGGCGTTGAAGATTTTATTGCCGATCCTTCAGGATTCCTGTTGGAGAACGCAATCAACACCGCCGTTCTGAACAGCAATAAATCCTCCGGACCGGATGGGCTGTTCCACTGTGCCAACTTTGCCTTGCTAAAGAAGCAGGAGCTGTGCATCGACAGCGACCCTCCCACTCCCATGCAGATGACTGTTTACGGCATTGCACTGCATCAGGCTTACAGCTTTTCAGAAAACGCCATCCACGAAGCCGAAGGCAGTCACATTCCAACCGTCATCACCTTTGAAATCATAAATGGCAGATATGAGATGAAGGAGTACTGGGTTCCCCGTGACGGTTCCTATTATGCATCAGATATTCGTAATAAATTTCCCGATGATATCGAGAACGAAGCACTTGATACACAGAAATATATCCTTGCCCAGATTCAGGACTGCTACAGCCAGGCAATATCTTATGGCGGTGTTGATACGGACTCTGCCATAGAACACCTTTTTGAGGTGATCGAATCCTCCCCCGGGACGTCTTCCAGACCCTCAGACTACATCAATGCGCACCCCATGGAGTACAGGGAACTGACCTATTATGGAAACAATACATTGCAGTATATATTTTCCAGGTTTTTGATGGGCAGACAGACCGGATTGCATGGTCATCTGATGAGAACTGTGCTGGATGAGCTTGCACCAGAGGCTCAGCTTCGGCTCGATGCAGAAACCGGACAAGCGTATTTTGACCAGTGGAAAGCCGCCGCCATACAGGTCAGTGAACAGCATGACATGGAATGGATCAAAGAAAACCAGCCTGCCATTTTCCTTCTTCTCCAAATGATCCATGAATCATAGATATGCAGGGCAGTCATATGGCTGCCCGACAACAGGTAGCATACAACCATCCTACTAAAAAAAATCCAAATCCGTTTCAACAGTTCTATTCCCCCAACTCTCCTGCACCAACCCTAATCCGCTATTCCCTCCACAAATCCCCAGTATCCAGCCGCCCTGTCCCGCTGGTCGTACTGGCTGCACTAGGTTTTGAAGAGAAAAGTTGCGTTCAGCTGCGCCCATTCCAGACAAAAGATAAATCCATTTGGGTATGATTAGTACGGTTTTGAATCCACCATATTCGCTATGGCCGATTAAAATTTCTCCATTATGCCCTTTTATAATCTGCTTCACAATAAGCAATCCCAAACCGTGTCGCTGTTCGGTAGTATTCGTATCACAAATCATATAATGCGGTGATTGTTTAGTCTATCAATCTGTTCATCGGAAGCCCCTATACCATTATCTTCCATACAAATCTTACAAGTATTGTTATCGGCTTACGGTCCCTGTCTGACACATACTTCATGGTGTTCCTGACCTGGTGGACGATGCAGCGCTGGTACTCCGTCTTCGGGAATGCAGCAGCTATGGCCTCCTTCATCCCGGAAAGGCCGTCTGCGCAGAGGATCAGGATATCCTTTACGCCACGGTTCTTTATGCCGTTTAGGACAGAAAGCCAGTATTTGGAGCTTTCATTCTCACCCGCTTCTATGGCCAGGACTTCCTTGTACCCGTCGGCATTGAGGCCGAGAATGACATAAGCCGCAAGCTTACGTATGACACCCCCATCCCGGACGGAAGAATGGATCGCATCGATGTACAGTACAGGGTATACCTCCGAAAGCGGACGGTTCTGCCAGTCTTCAATCTGGGGCAGGATCTTATCCATAACATCCGAAATAAAGCCCTCTGAGGCTTCAAATCCATAGATATCCTCAAGTGTATCTGATATCTGCCGGGTGGTCATGCCCTTTGCATACCATCTCAGCCTCCATCATTTCCTTTATGGTTCCTCCAGGAAGGTCTTTCAGTGCATCCTGGATATCCTCTACTGTCTGGATGTCGTATTCCTGCAGGAGTTGGTGGATAATGTTGCGCTTGCCATCGGTCATGACTACTTTGTGTACAGGTTTCTTTTCTTTTGCCATAATAACAGGCCTCCTATAGTTTAGATTTTACCATAGAAGACCTGATACTAATAGCTATTTACAGAAAAACTTTCATACACTCTTTTCTCCGCAAGCCACTCCTTTTGCAGCTTCGTATATCAGCACAATATCCTCCCTAGAAAACCTGGGAAAAAGGGCAATAACCCCGTCAATGTCAAGTCCGCACCTACACATAGATTCCACGGCGCGTTTATCCTGTTCCTGCATCATTACCTCCACAATAGCCAATCTTTTGTTTGAAATCTCCTATGCCATGAGATAAATCTTAATCTCCTGTTAACAGTAGGACAACTGTTTTATCCCCTCTTGCTTTTCTATCAACAGAAATAAGCTGTCCAACCTTTTGGCGCTGCGTTTCTCCTCTCGCTTTTTCGCTGCCCTGTAATACAACTTCTGGCGCTCTGTATTCTGTGGCAATTTACGGTAATCTTTCGGTGCATTTTGTTTAAATTCATCATGCTCCTTTATATATTTCAAATACTTCATGATACTCCCAGCCTCCGGCATATCGCCTTGACGGTGGAATGGCACCTTATCAGCATCTTCCAGGCAAATCCTCCCGTTCACATAGTTCCTGTGGAGAAGAATAAATCTCTGTTCCCGAATCTTGTATATGATCTTCCAGCACCCAACATCCGTCCGGACATAGATTTTCCTGTCCTTCAAATCCACATTCATATTGGACTGCTCCATATACCTCTCTATTTTTCCCTTTTCCAGCTTATAAAGAAATTCAATGCCATCGCAACACTTACACGGACGGTATCCCTTCCATTCCGCATCCTCCCAATCCATCTTGATCTGATTCTTCTTTCGGATTTTTCCCGCATACCTGCATTCTGGCCTGTGGTACACCATAATAGATGAATTCCTGCTCATAATCCTCATACCCTTTTGCTCCTTTCCCCAAATGGTTTTCTTTAATAAGATAAGGGTATCAAAATATACGTCCCAAAAAACGGACTCAATGATATAGACTTTCAAAATTATCCTTTATGCACTCCAAATAAATATGATCTTCATCATTTGAATTGTGCAGTTCCAAATGACGTTCTAATGTCAGCGCGTTCCGATTCATAACTGGCACAATTTCGCTTTTCTTTCCACCCTATCCACTCTCAGATACCTCCATATATTAACCACTACAATAATATTGTTTCATATTCTCCATTTCCGGGCTTTCTTACGCCCGTTCATCTAAAATTCATCATATGACATGATAGTCTCCTATAGCCACCTTTGAGTCGGCATGAAGTGAGCGCGATACAATAAAAAGGGTATTAAAACAGACCATGAATGAATAGCTACAATCAAGCAATTCATGGTCTGACCTAAGTGTTATATATGCTCATCGGGAGTAACATCATATATAATGATTGAATTATCTTTATATTTATCGCCGTTATCAAGAGAATTCAGAAAGACCGTTCCCGTGTCAATCAGATATTCTTTGCTGTCATACAGTTTGTAAGCGATTATGTCATAGCCGGAATCACTGCCATAAGTCTTCTGGCCTGTCAGCGTTATTTTAAGCTGCGGCGTGTACTCCTTCTCAAATGTGTAGGATACTTCCGTGATCTGTATCATGGATTCTGTATTGCCATCATATCCTTTCACCTTTATGTCTACGGGCAGATTATCTACGGTCAGTTTAATGTCACTGACCGGCAGACAATACAACGCCATACAGTTCACCTCATCAAAGAGGGCAATAGTTCCTTTGCGTACCGTAAAATAGACAGTTCCGCTGGAAGATTTTCCTTCTATGATTTCTGTAGCGGGAGATGGGAATATCAGCTAAATACCGTGTTCCGGCAGCATTGCTTTCAAAATAGCCGAAGTCATCATCGGTTATAGATTTTGTCGCAGCAAAAACTTCCTCGCCATTGTCATTTACAATTCGTATATCGGCATCTACATTTGTGGAAACAGCTTCCCCTTCGTCATCTAACAGCCCAAAGAACAGGCTGTAATCATCTGTTCCCTGATTATATTGAAACGACCACCCTTTCATCGTTTCAATGCGCTCATAATCTGTGTCCGAAGACGGATCTGTGTCGCAGAAAATCTAAACGTTTGGTTTTTATTTGGCACCGATTCGCGTCTGCCTGCCTGAACAGGTGGCTTGACAATGGGGAAAACCTCATGGCGATGCTCCCGTTCCTACGGGAATACATGGGGCATAAAGACCTGGCGGAAACGACCTATTATTATGGAAAGCAATTTCCTATGGAAAGTAATTAGTTCCAATTCATTGAA
>CAJUGH010000047.1 GCA_910586215.1 uncultured Acetatifactor sp.
GGCATCCCCGTCAGACACGGAGGACTGGGCAGCATCCCCGTCAGACACGGAGGGCAGCGCCGTATCATCACCGGGCCGGGCAGTATCGCCATCGGAGACAGAGGGCTGGTCCGGGCCGCCGGCATCGCTGTCGGGGACAGAAGGGTCCGGGGTACCGGACGGGCCGGAAGGAACAGTGCCCTCATCCGGGTTCCCGCTGCCGGTCCCCTCCGAAGCAGAAGGGTCTGCGGGATCTGTGGCCCCGGGATCCGGGGTGCCTTCCTGGCTTCCGCTGCCGGTCCCCTCCGGGGTGGAAGGCACCGGAGTGCCGGAGGGGTCCGCGGGTTCCACTGCTCCCCCGTCCCCCTCCGGGGCATCCCCCTGTGATATGCTCCCGGCCGGGGCGTTCACCACTGCCTCCGCGGCGTTCACGAGGGTGGCGTCCGTCAGTAACAGGGCCAGTGATAGCAGGAGCGCCGCCAGGCGTCTGAAGTTCCTCTGGTGTCTTGTGTTCCTCATGGTTGTTCTCCCTTCTGCTTGCGTTTCCTCTTTTTGTCCTTGCCAGGTTCCCACATAATAGGATCCTTTTATTTATTGCACTTGGTCATTTCCGCTTACGGAATCCAAACATACCTAATATGTACATTGCTTTACGCAATTTCATTCCATCTATTTGCAACCGTTTTTATCTATCTCGCCTGTCCGCTACTCTTTTTTCCTGCCTGGCCTCCTGGGCTGGTGGATCAAGGCACTACAGATGGGAGGCCAGTCCCAGCCGCCCCAGTCCCTGTGGTCTATCCTTTCTACTTCATGTCCTGCTGCTTTTTGGATCACCTGCAATACTTTCTTCTCCAGTTCTGTTCTCATACATGCACCTCCTTGTGTGCTGCAAGAAGCGTCTTCACACACCCTCCTGCAAACCTTCCAGTTATAATCCGGGACAATACCAAAGTCTTTCCTTTAGGTACCCTCTGCCTCCTGTCCAGAAATTTTGGCAAGTACCAGTAAAAAAGCGCTCAATATCATGGCGAACATAATAAAAACGGTTGCCGTCCTGTCTGCCCCCAGAACCACCATAAAAGCCACCACCACTGTCTCAGCCAGGATGGTCAGCCTGGCTATCCTTTTACTTCCCGCATATTCCCGGCTGTCCCAATTCATGTTGGGATGATTCACTGCGCCTATGATTCCCGCTGTCAAGGCCGAGAGTAAGAAAAGGATACATGTCATTTGCATATGGTCTGCCAGAATACCTGCCAGGCACTTCACGAACAGGATATAGACCACCAGAGTGCCTGCCAGGCACCCTGCATAGGATCTGATGTGAAATCCACCGCTCCGCCGCTTGACTGCAAACAGTGCCAGCAGAAAAAGCATGGTCGGCACCAATACCCTGTAGCAGATGCCCAATACCAGCAGGATTCCCACAGAGATGGTCTTCTCCAGTGCAAGCTGTATGACATATACGTATGCCTGCTCCTGGTCTTGTCTGATCAGACCCAGCACTGCCATCCTGTCCACCAGTCCCTTTACCACCTGTTCCACAACTGTCCTCACCCTCTCTTGCCAGCAATCAATCCCCATATCCACGCTGCCGGCGTTCCATTCCCGGTATCGCAGGGGCAGAATACCTTTTCACCCCACTATCATTGTATATAAAAATACGGACTGTTACAAGGTAGCCTGCAGAATCGGAACATATTCTACATTTTTGGAAAAAAAAGGACAGGATTTTCATCCCGTCCTCATTGCATTTCATCTATATCCTTCGGCTATGTTCTTCCAACCCCTCCGGCACCAGGATGGAGAATCTGAATTCCTTATCTCTGTAACTGGTTCCGTAGGATCCTCCATACTTCTCCACAATATCCAGCACATTGCCGACACCATATCCGTGTTCCTGCGGATTCTCCTGTTTTCCTGTGACAAACCCGCCGTCTGCCTTCCTCTCCGGTTCCTGGTCTGCAGGATTCCTGCATGACAGGAGGAATTGCCCGTCCTCGATCACCATCTTAAGTTGAATGAACCTCTCCTGGCTGCATTTCTCACAGGCCTCCATGGCATTGTCCAGCAGGTTGGACAGTAACACCACCAGGTCCTTATCTGCCAGCCAGAGACCTGACAAGTCGTTTACCATCAGTGTCATGGCAATCCCCCTGTCTAACGCTTCCCAGTATTTTGTATTCAGCAGCAGGCTGGCCACCACATGGTTGGCATCCACTACGTCTTCCCTATATTCCTGCCCGGATCCCAGTTCTTCCAGGTACGCCAGCAGTTCCCCGTACCTTCCCTCCTGCGCCAGTCCTCCCACACAGGCAAAATGGTTTCTATACTCATGGGCCTGTTTCCTCAGCTTTTCCACTCCTGTAAAGGCAGCACAGTACTGCTCTGCCTCTGCCTTCAGCTTCTCCGTATTCATCTGGTTTTCCCTCATCCTTTGCTCCCTGCACAGGATATCTTCCACCACGAAGAATACAAGGATATTCATGGCAGCCATTCCAATGGCCACGTACAGGAGCACATTATCCTGGTGCCACTCAATCAGTACCTGGTACTGTCGGACAATGGCCAGGACAGATGTGATCGTAATCACAGGCATCACCAGCAGCATCCCCCATTCCGCATTTGTAAGGCCACCGTTTGTGCCATGCCTTACGACCTGTTTCACCAGCAGAACCATGCACAACAGCGTCAGTTTGCATACCACGGACACCAGCATATATCCCGCCGGGTGGGAAGTGAGGGCATCCATGTCGCCGGCAAACAATTTCCCCAGAAGCAGCAGACTCATATAGTCTGCCAGGATTGCCAGGCCCTGGTACAGGAATGTCAGCACAAGCAGCTTTCTCACACTATCCCTATAGAGCATATGCATGGCAGCGGTTCCAGAAGATATGATCAGCATGATTTTCACATAAGGCCATCTCCCTGTAGCCAGACCTATGGCCAGGTACAGGAAGACCAGGAGCACCACCAGACCGACAGTCTGCACCCTGCCCTTTCTATTTCCCTTGGCAAAAAGCTCTATGAACAATTTATAGCACAGGATCTCCCACAAGATCAGAAATACCGAAAAACAAAGCCCTGCCATCCTTCTACCCTCCCTATACCTTCAGCCTGGCCTCTATGTAGGCTGTATTCACATCACGGAAGTACCGTTTCGATATACTGATCTCATGCCCTCCAACCAGACATATGGTGTAGCGCCTAACACCAATTGCATATGCCATGTTCACCAGGAAGCTCTGGTGGACACGCACAAATCCATGCTGCCGCAGCTGTTCCTCCACATGATCCAGTTTCCTGCATGCGTTATATTCCTTCAAGGTATATGTACCCTGCCCGTTTTCCATAGGAACTTTCTCCATAACATGGAAGACTGCCCTGTGGAGCCTGCTCTCCACATACAGCAACCTTCCCACAGGGATATCTGCATCTCCTGTCCTGACCACAGCCCTGTCCCTTGCTTCCCTAAAACGCATCTTCTCCAGTATGGTATCCAGACATTTCCTTACGTTGGCCTGCAGGCAGGCGTCCTTTAGGATATATTGCTCCGCATTCACAGAATATCCATCCATTACATAGCTGATGTATGCCGTCACATAGACAATGAAGATATCCTTCGAGAACTTCCGAATCACCCTGGCTGTATGAAGTCCGTCCATTTCAGACATCTCCACATCCAGGAATAGGATTGTATGGCTTGCAGTCCCGGATTCCTCCAGCAACTTCTTCCCGGATTCATAAAATGATAGCTCGTACTCCAGTCCGGTTTCTTCCATGTAAGTGCAGACCAGCCTTCCCATCTGCTCCCTAAAATAGGCTTCGTCATCACAAACTGCAATCCGTATCATATTTATCCCCTTTCACTGTCCCGCGTTGTCCTCAGAAAAGTTATGTTCAGCCCATGCGCCTTCTATGTCATGTCCATGTAATGATATACTTATTTCAACAGAAAGGCGCACGCATTCGCCATTTTGACTCAGCAGAAGCATTGTTATGGGTTATTATACATTGTTTTGACATTTTTTATCATCCCATTTTAACAAGAGTGATGTTTTTCTGTCACTTTTCATGGAATAATGCCACGCAAGCGGACCTGTGTCAAATCCATGAAATTCATTTCTCTTTTCTCCGTTTTCTTGCCGTCTTCCCTCCGAATCCTATTTTGTTTCCCTTTTCTTTGTACATAAAAATCGAGGCCTCATAAGAAGTCTCGATTTTTCTATCATTATATACCTTGATGTTATATCTCGAATAGATATCTGCTTACTTTTTCAAGACCAGTCCATCTTTAAAGGCTTTCCCTACCCTTTCAGTCACCTTATAATATCCATGGGTATACGGGTCAAAGGCGATGGCATTCACCAGGGACATATCCACCCTGTCGCCTGCCATGGCGCTTTCGTCTGCCGTGACATTTACCACTTTGCCTCTTTCCTGCCCGTTTCGGAAAATAGCCCGTATCATGCAACAGCCCCAGTCTTTCCCTATGCCGCAGCCTTCGGTAATCCAGTTTATTAATCTTTCATTTTCCGCTTTCCTTTTCTATCGGTTCCTGCCCCTCTAACCAGCTTTGCAATGGAATGCACCATGTAGATGCACAGCCCCATCAGCGCAAGGTAATCCAGAAAGAACAATATCTTTGATTCTAAACCTACGATAAAACCCGCCATCTGATATTTACGCTGTGATGCATGCTTTTTTACAACCATGTTCAAAACCATCCCCCAGTGCAGGCCAAGGTGCAGGCTCATCAGCAGATATCCCCAGTAGGAACCTAAGATGTGCAGCCGCCTTGCAAATGCCATCCCGCCTTGTATGGGCAGAAACGCAAACACATGCCTGGACATGGTAATCCCGCTGTACATAAGCGCCAGCATTGCCGCCAGCGTTAGGACATTAATCATGCACTGCAGAATGCGCATGGAAGTGTACCTTCCCCGGAACAGATTCTTATACCAGTTCAAGTTACAGACCTGATGGGCGATAAACAGTGCAAACATCCCTGCCCCGATCCATTCATGAACGCTATCGCCCCAGAACTGATAACCCATCAGGAAGAGCAGCGCCATGGTCATCAGGATATCCAGCGACCACTTTATTTTTGCCTTCGTTTTCATACTGTCTCCACTTTCCGAATATCTATCCCTATGATTCCGCAGCCTTGTTGACACAGTTGACTGCGTTCAAACTGCGGGGATAACCGATATAAGGCAGGCACTGCGACACCACCCGGATCAGGAAATCTTTGTCATTTCCAAGGTTCATGTTCCCCTTCGCATGGGCGGTAAGCTGCGGCTCACACCCTCCCTGTGCCGCCAGAAAGCAGAATGTGATCAATTCCCGCTGTTTTAAGTCCAGACCATTCCTTGTATAATAGTCCCCAAAGCAGTTTTCTGCCAGCCACCGGTTAATGTGCCCTGCTTTCCACGCTTCCTTCATATGCTCCCCGAAAATCTCCGCCTGCACCCCTGCTCCCTTTTCCAGCCTGTTTTCCATAGTTGTCGCCCCTTGTGCAGGCAGCGGCAGCTTAACACCCCGGACGGTTAAAATATCATTGGTAACGGACAGAAACGGCACAACCCTGCCAAGCCCAAGATAATCCACCGCCTGGTAGACCATCTCCTTTACCATGACGGGTGTAAGTCCCTCCTCCAGTGCTTTCGGCAGCATATCTTTATAAACATCAAGCCCCTGGCAGCCTAACAACGTAGCAAGAATCGCCAGATAGCGTGTATCCTCCGGAAGTTCCTGACCAGGTTCCTTTACCACTTCCTCCAATGTAAAATGTTCCACAATCCTCATAAATTCCGGATCTGTTTCGTGATAGTCCATCATTCTGGTTTCCTCCATTTCCCTGTCATTGATTATACATTTCTTCATTCTTAGAATTGCAGCATCCTAGCTATACATGACTTTGTTCTTTATCCCCAGATAATCTGATTTGATTTGCATGAAATCAACATATAATTTTCACATTTTCCAATTTTATTTGCTCGTTTTTATGGAAATTACATAAGGGCAGAACCGCAGCACAGGTATTCTGTAACTGCCTTTCCTGCTCTGTATCAGAATGTAGCATATCACCGAAATCATCCAGGCTGACCTGGAATTTTTAGTTTGGCAGGCTCGAGCTGACGCACAGCCCGCCCCATCCGACCCTGGAATTGGGATACTCCATCTCCCCTCTTAACGGTCTGGCTCCGGCCCTCAGATAAGCCTTCACCTTCTCCCCATACAAATAGGGGTCGTTTCCTCTTACGATCCCCCACTCCATCAGCAGGGCACAACTCCCCGTCACAATGGGTGTCGCAAAAGAAGTTCCTGTCATAGGGGAATGACCGCCGTAGATATCCGGGGCCAGGATGCCCACCCCTGGGGCCACCAGGTCCGGCTTGGCGATTCCTGCCATCACGATGCCGATGGTCCTGGCCGGATCCACATAGCCCCTTCCTGAGAATTCGGCATAGCTGTCATACACAGTGTCGTAGGCTCCCACTGTGATGACCTTCGCCGCCGTGGCGGGGATGGTCATTGTCACCTCCGGGGTAGAGCGGTAGAAGCCTGTACCGCTGTTCCTTGTCACGGCAGAAGGCAGATAGAAATAGTATCTTCCCGTGACCGTTTCCACCGGTTCCAGCCGGATCACCCACACACCGCTGTTGATATAGGGCCGTCCCACAGGCAGCATTTCCAGGTAGACCTCCTGTGCCACAGAGTAAGGGGCCGGTTCTCCCATGAACACCAGGATTTCCGTCTGTTCCAACTGCAGGGTATATTTTCCTCCCTCCACATTAAGGGGCAGTTCGGAGTCCTGGCCACCTGGGGAACGCAGCCGGATGCGGTAGATGTCACAGTAATTCTTCCACAGCTGTACATTAAGATTCTGCTCATATTCTGCCACTGCCAACTGGATCTCGGCCGGCCTGGGAATACCTGCTGCCCGGGAGGCCCCGGCACCAGGGCGCAGGCCGCCTGTATTTGTTCCACCCGGAAAAGTGGCTCCCCCACTGCCAGTTCCAGGGCGGAGACTGCCTCCGTCACTGCCTGCCAACCCACTCCTTCCCACTGACAGACTGTCCGGGGCGTCCCTGCCTTCTGCCAGGTTGCCCGCCAGGTGGCCGCCGCTGCTTCCCTCGTTTCCGCTGCCCACGCAGATGACTGTCCTTCCCACTTCTGCCGCATTGTCCAGGAACCGTTCCAGCAGGGAACTTCCATCGTGTGCGCCGTAGGTGTTGCCGAAACTTAGGTTCACTGCCAGGGGCATCTGCAATTCCACAGCTTTTTTCACCACATAAGTCACTGCCCGCATGATCTCCGTGGTACGGGGAAAGGCGTAAGCGTCTGGAAGACCCAGCTTTACCACCAGCAGTTCTGCCCGGGAAGCCACTCCTCTGTAAGAGGATGTCCTGCCCGCCGCAATCCCGGACACTGCCGTGCCATGGCCGCTGGTGTCCACACTGGGCAGAATCATATACTGCTGTGCGGGATCCGTCTCTGCCAGTGCCCTGTTGATCTGTCCTGCATCGAATTCCACTCCCACCCGGAATCCCACAGGGGGTACCTGCTCCCCCTCCGGTTCCAGGGTCTGGTCCCAGAGGAAACGGATCCGCGTGGTGCCATCCGGGTACCGGAATTCTGGAAGTCTGTAGTCGATCCCGCTGTCCAGAATTGCCACCAGCACTCCTTCCCCTGTCAAAGACAGATCCCGCTCTGTCACCTGGGCAATGCAGGAGGCATCAGCGGGATACTCTACCCCATAGAAATATCTCTTGGGCTTTTCCACATATTCAATTTCTTCTAACCCGGCGACTGTCTCCACCAGGTTCTCTGGCACGGTCAGAAGAGCATACCCTGCCAGCAGGTATTCCACCGACACTTCCAGTGCCTCCAGACCGTTTAAGCTGCCGTGATACTTCACGATCAGTTCCCATGTCCTGGCCCCCGTGTCAAATCCCACATTCAAGTCTTCCGTCCTGACCCTGACCTCCTCCGGTGTCTGCAGGGCAAGCTGCAACAGATCTTCCAGTTTCTGATTCATCCACATCTCACATGAGTTTCTTTACTCCTATGATATGATACCAGGGTCAAAAGGTCAATTAAATACCCCGATACAGGCTCACTTGCAAGAGTATTTTTGACTTTGGGGCCTGCCAAAGCATCGGAAAGAAGTCGTGGTATCCGCTGATACTATATGGTGAAAACCTTCATCTCCGACTGCAGTCCATCTGCTATCTGCCGCAGTTCTCCTGACTTCCTGGCAATGTTGGACATATGCTCCCCTACTTCCGTCACGGAAGCAGACACTTCCTCTGTTCCTGCTGCATTCTCCTCTGCAAGGGCTGTCAGGTTCTGTACCACATCCACCACGTTAGACCTGGTGGCATCAATCTGCTCCATCTTCTCGGCAATGTTCCGGATCCCTTCTATAGTCTTCTTGACACCGCCATGCATCTCCGAGAATTTATCCCTGGTCAGTCCTACATTTTCATTCTGATGTGCCATGACCATCTTAACCTCGTCCATTGTCTGCACTGCCTTCTCAGAATCCTCGATTAGATGTGCAATGATTCCCTCAATCATTTTTGCGGATTCATTGGATTCCTCTGCCAGGTTCTGGATCTCGCCTGCCACAACGGCAAACCCACGTCCCTGCTCACCAGCCCTGGCAGCCTCAATGGACGCATTTAGGGACAGCAGGTTCGTCTGGTTGGCAATGGATGTGATCACCGATGTGGCTTCTTTGATCTTGACTGCGGACTCATTGGTGGTATTGGTCTGTTCATAGATCAGGTCTATAGCCTGTTGTGCCTTCCGATTCACGGTATCCATGGTGTCCAGGGTCTCGGCTGCCACTTCGCTGGAGGTATACATCCCCTCAGCCATTTTATGTAATTCATCCATTTCCCTGCTGTTCTCTTCGATCATGCCGCCCATCAGGACAATACTTTCCATGGCCTGCTGGGTCTCCCCTGCCTGAGCCGAAGAGCCTTTTGCCATCTCCTGCACAGCCTGTTCCACCTGCCTGACTGTACCGAAGATCAGATCCACATCTTCATTCAGCTTATGGGAAGTCTCCATGACTGTAGCGCTGTGCCCTTCAATCCGGCTGATGACTCCGCTCAAATGGCCCCGCAGGGTATCTACCGCCCGGCTGATGGCACCGGTCTCGTCCTTCTTGGCACTGAACTTCTTCTGGGCCTGGTCTTCCCTAAAATCCAGTTCTGCAAATGTCATGGCAAGTTCTGCTATCTTCTTCAATGGTCTGACAATAATGTCACAGATGCAGAATACAATAACCATGCAGATTACCATTGTGATGCATCCCCAGTAAATGGAGATCAAGACAATCTCATCAGAAGACTTCATGTTACCATCAGAGGACTTCAGTGCCGCATCCTCATCAGCAGTTATGACGAAGATGTAGTCCCCATTCTCTGTTACGCTGTAAGCCGCATATTTGTTCGCCCCCTGGTAGACATACTTGATGGCCACTGCCTCCTTGGGGATGATGCCCCGGTTCAATTCCACGAGGGCCCCGTTCACCGCTTCATTCTCCACCCGGCTTCCGATCCTGCTGGCTGTGGGGTGATAGCACATAGTTCCATTTCGGTCCACAATATATGCATAGGAACCATCCATGCCCATAATATCCAGTCCACCCACCATCTCTTCCCAGAATTCCACATCCGGCTGTTCTCCCACTTCCGCAAGGTCTGCCACCCGTATGTTCATCGTCTTCTGATACGAATCTGCCATGTCTTCCATATAGCACATGACCATGTCCTTGAACTGCTGCCTTGACAGGGAGCCAAAGATAATGATCTGTGTTATACTCACGCTGACAATGGCCAGCATGGCAATCCCTATGATCCTCACCCGGATCGAACCCAACGGGGATATCCCCATCTTCTGCCTGCTGTTCCCTGTCTGCGTGTTCTTCAGCCCCTGTACCGGATTCATCTCTCCCATTGCCTTCCCCTCCTGTATTTTGGTATCTCAATGAATCACAAAAATGAGGGGAGTTATCTGAATAATCCCCCAAAATAGAATTGCCCAAAACCGTGCAACTCTATTTTATCATTAAAAGAATGTATGTCAATACACTTTTTATGAATAAGCTTATCTTTGCTTTTGCTTACCAAAGCAGGCCGTAAGGGAAACATCCACATAAAGAGGCGTATCTGTCTCGAAAGTAACCCAGATGGCCAGGAGCAGGTACGCACTACCTCCTATGAGGATCATGCCCAGCACATAACAGTGAACCGTACTTCCCAGGCGCATCTGCCTCTCACTGGGTTCCCTGGCAAAGGATTTGATGGCTGCCTTTGACAGGGCCGCGCTCGCCAGGGCAGACACCAGGATCATCCCCGTCACCCAGGCGAACCTTCCTGTTATCTCCATGGTACCAACATGGAATACGGCCCACAGCACACCGGCCTGTAGCCCTGTCATTAAGGCAGAAAACAGCACGGTACACAGCGCCGCAAAACCAATCCCACTCCCAAGGACCTGGATACGCTCTTCCCGGATGGTAGTCTGTTTCACGATATCTGCCAGATGTGCATATGCCTCCTCATAGGAAAGGTGCTTCCCGGTAAGTGGCGTCTCATAATACATATCCTCCAACAGCACATCCCAGCCAGAGTCAGACAGCCGCGTCCATAAAAATTCGCCTGCCATTTGCACTCCTATCCCTTGCGTGCGCTTCAGCGCACAAATCAGCGAAAGGTTTCCTCATTCCCGATAGAATACTTTCAACATCTCCACTGCATACCAGGTATCCCTGGCCCCGGCCGTCTCCACTGCCGAATGCATGGCCAGCTGTGGCAGGCCGATATCCACGCTGGACACCGACACATGGGCCGTGGAAATATTGCCCAGGGTGGAACCGCCTGCGATATCCGAACGGTTGGCATAGGTCTGACAGGGAACCCCTGCCTTCTCACACAGGACCTTCAGTCTGGCCGCAGACAGGGCATCCGTGGTATATTTCTGGCTGCCATGGTACTTGATGACGATACCACCGTTCAGATAGGGCCTGTTGGTGGGATCTGCCTTCTCCGGATGGTTGGGATGCACCGCATGGGCATTGTCCGCAGAGATCAGGAAACTGTCTGCCACCATCTGCAGGATCCGGCCATGGGAGAATCCCAGGGACTCCCCCATCCTCCACAGTACATCCTCCAGAAAGGTGGAGTTGGCTCCCTGCCTGGTGCCGCTGCCCACCTCCTCATTGTCAAAAATGGCACATACATTGACATAATCTACAGGGCTGCTCTCCGCAAAAGCCCTGGTACAGGCATATACACACTGGGCGTCATCCAGCCTGGGGGACAGTACGAACTCTCCGTCCTCCCCCAGGATACGCCCCTTTTCCCGGGTGTACAGGAACAGGTCACAGCCCAGGATGTCTTCCTGTTTTACTCCGGCGGCCTTGGCAACACGCTTTTTCCACATGTTTTTCTTCCCACCCTGGCCACAGTCCGCATACAGGGGCAGCATATCTGTCTGTGGATTGAATTCTATTCCCTTGTTGGTCTTCGGCTCCATGTGAACTGCCAGGCTGGGAATCACACACAGATCCTTGTCTATGTTCACCAGCTTCCCGGTAAGCCCCTCCTTGTCCCGGACTACCACCCGGCCTGCCACGGACAAGGCCCGGTCCATCCAGGTGGAGAGGATCATGCCGCCGTATTTCTCCGTGTTCAGCTTCACATAATGTGCTTCCACGGTCATCTCCGGGGCATCCTTCAGTTTAAAAGCGGGAGAGTCACTGTGGGCAGCGGTAATGTGGAAGCCCTTAGGCCCGAAGGCTTTCACCCCGTCCTCCTGGGGCAGTCTGAAAGCGATCACAGAGGAGCCGCCCCGCATGACATAGTATCCCTCCCCCGGTGTCAGTTCCCAGGAATCCCTCTCCTCCAGCCTGTGGTATCCCCGCTTCTCCAGCAGGAGTACCACATTGGCCGCCACATGGTAACTGCTGGGGCTTTTCTCTATGAAATCCAGCATTTCTTTTGCACATTTCTGATAGTCCTTCATCTTCCCATATTCCTTCCTGTTTTTTATGATCCGTTTCTTCTATATTATATGTGATACCAGAGTCAATACCCCGCAGCTTGCTGCAATACGAGATTGATGCCCCGTCAGCTTGCTGCAGAGTAATTGACTTTTCAATATGCCTTATATCCACCGGGGATCCATGTCATATTTCACCTTGTCTTCCACGGAAATTCCCTCCCCAAGCTGCACTTCTATGATCTTCAGCCAACTGTCTGCAAATACCGTGTGCCTGCAGCCTGCAGGCATGGATACCACATCCCCCGGCCCTACTTTTTGCTGTACGCCGTCCAGGATCACACGACCCTGGCCCTGGGCCACGGTCCACACCTCATCCCGGTGCTCATGACTGTGATAGTACAGGTTATGACCTGGCATCAGTTCCACCTTGATGGTCATGCTACCCTCCTGTACATCCAGTACCGTGAAACTTCCCCAGGACTTCTCCGCATACATGACCTGCTGCCGGATCCTGTCCACATATGGCTTGATATAGCTGCTCTGCCCTTTGTCCGATACCAGGATTCCATCCCCGCTGGCAGCTACCACCATATCTTTACACCCCATACAGAGAATGGGTACGTTCAGTTCGTTGACCACATGGGTGTTCTCACAGGTCTCATTCAGTGTGGCCTTGCCCAGGATATGTCCTTCCATGGCTTCCGTCAATGTATTCCAGGTACCCAGGTCCTTCCAGGTGCCGCTGTAGCGGAGTACCTGGATCCTGTCCTCCCGCTCTGCCACCGCATAGTCGAAGCTGATCTTCTCCTGGTCAGCATAACGCCCATACAGATCCCGGTAATCCGTAAAATCCAGCCTCTCATGTGCCTTCTCCAGCAGGTAATCCAGCCTGCAGGCAAAGACACCTCCGTTCCAGAGTGCCCCCTGGGCCAGGTACTGCCGGGCCGTGGAAAGATCCGGTTTCTCCTTAAAGGCGGCCACCCTGCTGACCCGCTCCCCGTCCTCTGGAATGATGTATCCGTATTTCTCACTGGGATAAGTGGGTTCCAGCCCCAGGAGGGTCAGGGCAGCCCTGTTCTCTGCCGCCAGGGCTGCCATCTCTGCAAAAGCTTCAAAATAGGAATCCTCCACATAAGGATCCACCGGACATATGATCACCGGCTCTTCCCCCGGCATCTTCCGCTCATCTGCCAGGAAGCTGGCAGCCAGGCAGATGGCCGGAAAAGTGTCCCGTCTGTCTGGTTCCACACAGATGTCCACCCTGTCCCCCAGTTGGTTCCGGATGGCACTGATCTGCTTCTTCCCCGTGGCCACAACAATCCGGACCCCAGGCGCCACCCGGGAAGCCTGCCGGTACACCCGCATAATCATGGACTCCGGTTCACCGTCCGGTCCTTCCAACAGCTTTAGGAACTGTTTGGACCGGATCTCATTGGAAAGGGGCCACAGCCGCATACCGCTTCCCCCTGACAATAAAATGATCTGCATCTCTACTCCCCCGCTCACCGTTCCACCCGGACCGGATGGGCCAGGAAATCCTGGTAGGTCAGCCGGATGCCCTCCTTCAGCTTCGTTGTATAGTGGTATCCCAGATCCTCCAGCTTCCCCACATCCAGAAGCTTCCTGGGAGTGCCGTCCGGCTTGGAGGAATCCCAGAGAATCTTCCCTGTATATCCCACCACTCCTGCCACCAGTTCTGTCAGTTCCCGGATGGACAGTTCCTCCCCCGTACCCAGGTTCACGGTCTCACTGCCGCTGTAGGTCTGCATGAGATGGAGACAGGCATCTGCCAGGTCATCCACATACATGAATTCCCGAAGAGGGGAGCCTGTGCCCCAGCATACCACCTCCCCGGCCCCTGCCTCCTTGGCCTCGTGGAAACGGCGGATCAAGGCAGGCAGCACATGACTGTGGGTGGGATGGTAATTGTCCCCCGGCCCGTAGAGGTTGGTAGGCATGGCACTGATATAGTCCGTGCCGTACTGGGCATTCAAGTATGCACAGTATTTCAATCCGGAGATCTTGGCCAGGGCATAGGCCTCGTTGGTCTCTTCCAGGGCAGAGGTGAGGAGACTGTCCTCCCGTATGGGCTGGGGCGCCATCCGGGGATAGATGCAGCTGCTGCCCAGGAACAGCAGCTTCCTGCAGCGGTTCTGCCAGGCCGCGTGTATCACGTTCATCTCCAGGATCATATTGTCATACAGGAAATCTGCCGGGGCATCCCGATTAGCCAGGATGCCTCCCACTTTCGCTGCTGCCAGGAACACATAGTCCGGCTTCTCCTGTGCAAAAAAAGCTTCCACCTGCTCCTGCCTACACAGATCCAGTTCCTCATGGGTCCTGGTAAGCAGGCGGGTATACCCTTCCCGCTCCAGTGCCCGGCAGATGGCACTGCCCACCATTCCCCGGTGCCCGGCCACATAGATCTTCGCGTCTTTTTCCATCATCGTGAATCTGTTCCCTCTTTCTTCCCCCGGTGCCGGTCACACCACTGGCCGCTGTGCTTTCATTCCGGCTCCGGCATTGGTCACTGTATTGCCTGCCTGGCTCCGGTACAGACTCTCTGCCTTGCCTGCCCCGGTACAGGACACTGTCAGTTCTGGCTGTCTATCTTCGCCCGGACTGCCTCCTTCTTCGCCAGGGCCAGATCGTGCTCTGCCATGATCCGGCACAGTTCCTCATAGCTGGTCTTCTGAGGGTTCCAGCCAAGTACTGTCTTCGCCTTGGTGGGATCCCCCCACAGGTTGATCACATCCGTGGGACGATAGAATTCCCTGCTTACCTCTACCAGCACCCGGCCTGTGGCCTTGTCCACGCCCTTTTCCTCCATGCCGCTTCCCTGCCATTCCAGTTCCATTCCCACATAGTGGAAGGCCAGGGTGGTGAATTCCCGGACGGTATGCTGGACCCCGGTGGCAATCACGAAATCCTCCGGCTCATCAGCCTGGAGCATCAGCCACATGCATTCCACATAATCCTTGGCATAGCCCCAGTCCCGGAAGGCATCCAGATTGCCCAGGTACAGCTTCTCCTGCAGGCCACAGGCGATCCGTCCTGCAGCCAGGGTGATCTTCCGGGTGACAAAATTCTCCCCCCGGCGCTCGGACTCATGGTTGAACAGGATCCCGTTCACTGCGAACATGCCATAAGCGTCCCTATATTCCTTCACGATCCAGAATCCGTACTGCTTCGCCACCGCATAGGGACTGTAGGGATGGAAAGGGGTCGTCTCCCGCTGGGGCACCTCCTCCACCCGGCCGTACAGTTCCGAGGTGGAGGCCTGATAGATCCGGCAGCTGTCCACCAGCCCTGCGATCCGCACGGCCTCCAGGATCCGCAACACCCCCAGGGCATCCACGTCCCCAGAATACTCCGGTGCATCAAAGCTGATATGCACATGGCTCTGGGCCGCCAGGTTGTAGATCTCGTCCGGCCTCACCTGCCCCACAATGCGGATGATGCTGGAGGAGTCCGTCAGATCTCCCTCGTGCAAGGTGATCCGGTTCTCTGCCAGCAGATGGTCGATCCTGCCTGTATTGCTCACAGAGGACCGGCGCACCAGCCCATGCACATCATATCCCTTTTCCAGCAGAAATTCTGCCAGGTAAGAACCATCCTGTCCTGTGATTCCTGTGATAAACGCCCTCTTCATTCTGATACCCCCGCGCCCGCTTCTCCTGCGGACATGCCTGTCACTCTTATACTCACATATGTCTGGCCGACTGCTGCCAGGGCACAGAAACCGACTGCCCTGCACTTGTACGTCCCAGTCCTGCAATCCCCGCCGGTCTTCCGATTCCCACATGCAGATTATCCGGCTGTCTGCCATCCCAGTCAGGAACGGTATACGATCGCCTCTGCCATCCCGGCCGCCTTCTCTTCTCCCACGAAGATCCCGGCAATGGCCAGCCCGAAGTCAATTGCCGTCCCCATGCCCCGGGAAGTGATCACATTGCCGTCCATCTCCACTGGTCCGGCAGTTACCTGCGCTCCCTTAAGATGGCTTTCGAAACCAGGATAGCTACAGGCCCTGCGCCCTTCCAGGATCCCGCGGTGCCCAAAGATACTGGGTGCCGCACAGATGGCCGCAATATATTTGCCCTCCTTGTAAAACCTGTCCACCCACTCCATCAGTCCCTGGTGTGCCTCCAGGTTCTTCGTCCCAGGCATCCCCCCGGGCAGCACCAGCATGTCATACCTGTCAAAGTCTATCTCCTCATACACCTGGTCCATCTGGACACCGATCCCGTGGGAACCGTGTACCACCTGCTCTCTTGTCACGGATACCATATCCACGGTAAGGGAGCACCTGCGGCAGATATCCACCACTGTCAGCGCCTCGATCTCCTCATATCCTTCTGCAAAAAATACTGCAATCTTTCCCATGTATATACCTCCTCGTCCGCTAAAATAGGATGGCTTTTCCCTGCACAGTCCCATAAGAAGAGTATACCACATATTTTTACTTTTGAACACCATTACCCGTGAATGACTCGGGTTTGTCACCCAGGAAACGCGTGAAAACACCTGGCGGCGCCACCCCGTGAAAAATAACGAATGGCACTCCTTTCGCCAGAAGCATTTGATAACAATATTTGTAATGCAACAATCTATGGCCTGGGTCTGGAACTGGCAAGGGAACTGCTGCTGCGGGACTTCTATGTGGTGGCCTGCAGGAAGAATCCAGAGGAGACACAGGTGGAGGAGATGATGGCCCTTTTCCCGGATCACATGGCCATTCTTCCCCTTGACATCGGGGATGACAAAAGTGTTGCTGCACTGGAAAACCAGGTGGTAGCGCTGGTGCCACACCTGGATCTGCTGGTCAACAATGCCGGGATCCTGGGGGATATGCAGAAAATACTGGGAGATGACTTAGACTACACCGAAATGCTCCAGGTACTCAACGTGAATGCCGTCGGGACGCTGCGCGTGACCAATGCCCTCTGCGGGCTGGTGATGAAAAGTACATTGAAGATGATTGTCAACATTTCCTCGGAGGCAGGGAGTGTCCAGGACTGCTTCCGCCAGGAATGGTTCGGCTATTGTATGTCCAAGTCTGCCAACAATATGCAGTCAGCCCTTGTCCACAACAACATCAAGAAGGACGGTGGCAGGGTAGTGGTCATCCATCCGGGACATGTAGCCACCTATATGAGGGGACACCTGGACACCACCGCCAGGATCACCGCCACGGAATCCGCAAAAAGCATCCTGAAGGTAGTGCTGGACAAGCCCCTGCCGGTGGAGGAGCGCCCCCTGTATCTGGATTACAGAGGGGTGCGGCTTCCCTGGTAAAAGTGTGAGAAGAATTTCTAAGACGCCAAAAAACGTCGTCTAAGAAATTCTACGGCGCAAAAGAGCGCCTCTCTCACACGGAAAAACGCAAGGGCAGCGTTTTTCCCGGAATCGAAGATTCCGTTGGATTGGTTTGTGCTGCCAAAGGCAGCATGTCTGGAAGTGTGAAGAGAATGAATGTTGATCGTTTTTTATTGGCGCCTGGCCTCTCTGCAGCCCCTGACAGAAAGGAGAACCAAATGAAGAAAGTGCTCGTAATCGGCATGTATGATAATGCCATGTACCATCCGCTGACAGGTGTGGAAGAAGCCCTGGAAGGGATGTTTCCCGAACTGGAACTGGTCATCACAGACCAGATTACAGCGCTATGTGACACCGCACAATATGATGCCGTCCTGTCCTACTGGGACGACTGGGAAAAGCCCATTCCGGACCGGGAGGCAGAGTCCCTCTGCCAGTATGTGGCAGGGGGCGGAAGCCTCCTTGTGCTGCACAATGGCATCAGCCTGCAGCTGCAGGATTCCCTGGCAAAGCTGATAGGCGGTAAGTTTCTCACCCATCCGGCCCAGGAGGTCATTCCCTTCCTGCCTCAAAAACATTTGCTTACAGAAGGCTGCGAGGCATTTTCCCTAATGGAAGAGCCATACCAGTTCACCCTGGAGGATGACCAGAAGGAAATCTTCCTCACCTACACCTACCATGGGGAAACCTATCCTGCCGGATGGTGCAAATCCTTCCAGGCAGGCCGGGTGGTCTACCTGGCACCGGGCCATACAGCTGAGAAATTCTCCTGTAAGGCATATGTCCGGCTAATCCGCAACTGCATGGCCTGGCTGTTGGGATCTACCTTGTCAGATCCTGCACCCACTTATACTTCCGGAACCGGATCATAACCCAGGGAATCTTCCCCACTTCATCCAGGCAGGTGCAGGCATAGACCATAAGGGGGGACCAATGCAGCACAAAGGCACCGGCCAGGGCCAGGGGAATGGCGATCAGCCACATACATACCACCAGGCTGTACAGGTCAAATATGGTATCGCCCCCGCCGTCCAGCACCCCATTTATGGTGACGGTATTCACACAGCGCCCGATCATGTAGACGGACATGATCACCATCATTCCCGTCAGATATTCCCTGGCCTGGTCCGTAAGCAGGATCATGTCTACCACAAACGGGGTCACTGCCAGCACCAGCGCCGTGGACAGGAAACCGATGCCATAAGATATATTTTTCAACTTGATGCCATAGGCCCTGCCCAGTTCCAGGCGGCCTGCCCCAAGTTCATTCCCCACCAGGATACCTGCGGCGCTGCCGATACCGTTGCACATGCAGCAGATCAAGTCCCGTGCCACTGCCGCCACGGAATTGGCTGCTGCTGCATCCGTCCCCATATGTCCCATGATGGCGGTGTAGGAGGTAAAGCCGATCCCCCAGCACAGGGAACCCCCCAGAAGGGGCAGGCACTGTCTGGCGAAATCAGAAGATAGCAGCTTCGGCAGCTTCCAGAACCTGCCAAGGGCCGGGTGGACATAAGCCGGACGGGCAGATACTGCTATGCACAAAGCCAGTTCCACGACCCTGGAAACGGTAGTGGCCAGGGCAGCGCCTCTGGCCTGCATCCTGGGCACCCCAAATAACCCGAATATGAATACTGCATTCAAGCCAATGTTCAGCAGCACCGCACAGGAACTGATGAGGGCGCCAGGCTTCACATGCTCTGTCACCTTCATCATGGTCAGGTAACACTGGGAGATCCCCGTGAGCAGGTAGGACCACCCTGCTATGCGCAGATAGGCACTGCCAATGGCAATCAGTGGTGCCTCATTGGTAAAAATATGCATCAGCAGACCCGGTGTCAGTTCACAGGCCAGGAAAAACAGCAGGGACACCACGTAGCCAAGCTGGAGGATTAGATTAAAGATATCCTCCAGGGTATGCCTGTCCCCTTTTCCCCAGTACTGTGCCCCCAGGATGGCCCCGGCTGCCGTGATGGCTGAAAGGAACATGTTCTGGACAAACTGGATCTGGGTTGCCAGGGATACAGCCGTCATCTCTTCCTGGGCCACCCTGCCCAGCATCAAGGCATCCCCTGCGGCCACCGCTGCCAGCATCAGGCTCTGCAGGGCAATGGGGAAGGCCAGCCTTGCCAGGTTCCTGTAAAATACCCTTTTGTCGATCTGTATTTCCTGTTTCTTCTCTCTCATAGAGGCTCTCTCCCGTCAAATGCCTTCCTCATCCGGCACTTTTCTGTTCCCCTGCCTGGGCCTGCCACAGCCTGCACTGTTCAATCCTGGCGCCCTGGGGCGTATCCCCGTGCTCCGGGTCACAGGAATACTGTGTCAAAAGCTTGCAGGGAAGATCCGGACATTCCCCACAGTGCAGGAATCCTTTCTCCTGGCAGCATGCGGCAACCGGACAGGCCCCGTGGAAGGGATGTCCTCCCGTCTCGATACAACCGCCGCAGCCGCTGGCTTCCTTATACCCACATCCCGTACAATGCAATCCACATCTGGAATCAACCATATGTATTTCCTCCTTTTGTAGACGTATTATACCATTCTATTCCAGTCCCTACAAGATAAAGTTCTTTCCCTGGTTACTGCTGCTTATCATGGCATTGCCGTCCAAAGTAACCATTTCCTTTTCCACATAATTCCTGTACAATGTAACATATCCGCTACAGTTCGGACAGCCCTTTTCGCAAATCCTATCCAAAACCAACAGAAAATGTGGAGAAAGCTGCCCTTACATGGCCTATAATCGTTACTGGAAGGAGGGATTGTATGGACTATCTTCAAGGGATGAACCAAGTAGTCGCTTATATAGAAGAAAATCTAACAGAACAGATCCGGCACGAAACCCTTGCCCGCATGGTGGGTTGTTCCGTCTATGAATTCTCCAGGATTTTCTCCTTTCTGGCAGAAATGTCTGTTTCAGAATATATACGCCGCAGAAGACTGTCGCAGGCTGTATTCGACCTACAGCACAGCGATGAGAAAATTGTAGATATTGCCTTGAAATACTGCTATGAGTCGCCGACTACCTTCACACGGGCCTTCAAGGAGCTACATGGCGCCACTCCATCCAGTGTCCGAAAAGAGTCCATCCCCTTGAAAACCTATCCACCGATCACTTTTCACTTAACCATCAAAGGAGGGACTGCAATGGAATTCAGAATCGAGAAAAGAGAAAGCTTCCAGATCATGGGCCTGTCAGGGTATGATACCGCTGAATGCGCACCGGGGGAGACCCTTACCCCCCTATGGCGCGAATTTATGGACCACTACAATCCGCGCCTGTGGAATGGCGGCGGCACAGCCAGCTACTATACAGCCCCCTTCTGGCAGGTAGGGGCATACCAGTTCCAGTCACAGGACGGGAAGACCAGGACGATCATCGGGGCACAATACCGAGGAGAAGCCCCCGAAGGTATGGCTATTGAGACCATTCCTGCCGCAACCTGGGCCGTATTCCCCGTGGTATCCCCGGCTGGAATCGATCATGTGCCTGCTGCCTATACCCGGATCTTGACCGAATGGTTCCCGGCCAGCGGATACAGGCGCGATACATCCGTGCCGAACCTGGAAGTGTTCCCGGCTGGCAATGCCAGTTCTGCAGAATATACCTGGGAGATCTGGATCCCTGTTGTCAGCAGGGAGTAGCTTCCCATCCGCGAAACCAGATACTTTTTTCCTCAAAGGGCAGAAAATATTCTGCCATATACCTCCTCATCAGCATCCTGGAACACATTAAAAATGATCCTGTCGAACCCTTGTCCATGGATTTCCAGAAAATGCAGCACAGTCCTTACCGCAATCTGTGCTGCCTCTTTTCTGGGGAACCGGAACTCTCCTGTACTGATGCAGCAGAAAGCCACTGTCCTGATGCCATTTTCCACACAGCACTGCAGCACATTCCAGTAGCAGTTTTCCAGGTCCCTTTTCAATCCATCCGTCAGAAGGTTTGTGACAATGGGTCCCACTGTGTGGATCATATGCCTTGCAGGAAGCCCATATCCTTTCGTCAGCACCGCCTGTCCGGTGGGTTCCTCATACTGTGGCCCATACTGCATCTTCCTACGGCCCATATACCGGTTGCATTCTTCCCGAAGCCGGATGCCGGCCGCACTGTGGATGGCATTGTCAATACACCTGTGGCATGGCACAAAACATCCCAGCATCCGGGAATTGGCCGCATTTACAATTGCATCCACGGAAAGCCTTGTGATATCCCCCTGCCAGAGGGACAGCTTCCCTGCACAGGAACCGCCGTATCCATACTGTTCTTTTACTGTAGGGATATCCCATGGTGTAACGATTCCCTTTTCCCTGGCTTCCTCGGATAGGAATGCATCCTGCACCTGCAGTACTTCTTCCTGCATCCTCCCCGGCATACGGATATTCATCAAGGAACGGAGTGCCCTTCTCCTGTCCCCATATCCCTCCCCCACTTCCAGATCCCGGTAACACCCGGAATCCTCCTTGAATTCATGGAGCAGATACTCCAGCCGCTCTTCCTGTGTCATATCCCGCACTGTTTTCCACCCCTTTTACTGAAAGCGCAAACAAAATTTCTCCGATGTCTCCATTGATACAAATAGATTTCTTTTTTATTTTATCAGGTGCATATGCCTCTCCATAGTTCAGGCAGACATAAACAGCATCTTTCCATTCGTGCACCATGCGCCAAAAACTGTACTTTACTATTGTTGGCGTATTGAATCCGACTGCTGCCTCTAAAAACAGCACTTTCCTATTCCGATGTCTGCGCAAAAATTCTGCATACTGCTCCGAAGCCTTATGCCATCCTTCATCCTCTACAAAGGTATGGTCTGCCCGGAGGTTCATGCTCATGGGTTCCCCGCACTTCGGGCAATGCGGAACAAGGTCTGACGGAACCGCCATTTTAGGTGATGCGTCTTCCGGCAGAATCAACGTACCATCCGTATCAATCCTATAGCCCTGGGCTTCGACCATTTCCCGAATAACAGCCTCATTGTCGTAGGTATTCTGGTGACACGGCCTGCTGCACTGGAACAGTCCATAGTCCCCCTGTGTGTAGAATAGACGGTGTTTATCAAATCCAGCCTTTTGGAAACAATGATCCACATTCGTTGTCAGCACGAAATAATCTTTGTCTTCCACCAGATTGTACAGTTTATGGTAGACCGGCTTGGGGGCATCCATATACCGGTTGATATAAATGTACCGGCTCCAGTAAGCCCAATGTTCTTCCAGCGTATCATATGGGTGGAACCCACCGGAATACATATCCTTGAAATGATACTTTTCCGCAAAGTCATGGAAGTATCTCTCAAAACGTTCTCCTGTGTAAACAAAGCCCGCGGAAGTAGAGAGGCCGGCGCCAGCACCAACCACTATGGCATCCGTTTTGCCCAGAGCCTCGCGCAGTCTGCCAATGCCATTTGGCGTGTCCTCTACTTTGTATGTTCTCCAGCCAAACATTATACACACCGCCTTTCTTCATAAATGTATTTGTTGTAACTTTCTTTGCTACATTTAAAATACACCATTTTTATTGTAATGTCAATAGTTACATCTTCTTTTGTAAGCATAAAAGGGAACGTATCGTTGCTGTGAACGGAATAAACAATAACAACGTATCCGTTTCCGGGTCTGTCCGCACATAAAAAAACCTCCTCCAGTTGTTACACTGGTGAAGGTATTATCGGGCAGTCAGTGTCTTATGTCCCATCCTGCCATATTCTCACATACACTGCCTGATCTGTCCTGCCACATCCGCGATCGTATACTGCTTCATCTCATTTTCCATTGCCTTCTGGATACATATCAGTTTATCATCCAGCGCCTTATGGATGTTTTTCCCCACCGGACAGCAGGGGTTCGGATTCTCATGGAAATGAAACAATGCCCCTTCTTCTAACAGGTCAACCGCTTCATACACATCATAAAATGTAATCTCACTGACCGGCCTGGTAACCCTTGTGCCGCCAGTCCCCCTAGTCACCTGGATCAGTCCTGCCCTCTTAAGCTGGGACAGAATCTTCCTGACAACGACCGGGTTCACCTGGATACTGGATGCCAGGAAATCGCTGGTAATCTTGTAATCCTCCCCCAGCGTCTCCACACACGCCAGAATGTGTATGGCAATCGTAAACCTACTGGATATCTGCATCGGAAGCACCTCTCTTTCTTCCTAACACTTTATCTTCATTGCTTAGGCTTTTTAGCCCCAGCAGAATTTGTGATTCATTCTGCTTTCGGTGCGGTAGCCTTTCCTGTTTCGTTTTTTTGCATTAATGTTAGGCAATCTAATCTTAAAAGCATTTTGGGGCGTTTCATTCAAAGGCTTTTCTATCAGACTTTCGTATGCCTTCATAATCTTGTTTCCAGCACCGTAAGCTTCCATTAAAATGCCATTTGACATTCTATACCGTTAAAAATATCTTCACGCCACCTTCTAAACACCAATATTTACTCGTCATCCTCCAATAAAGACATATTGATCAATTCCTGCAATTTCTTCTGTAGTACATTCTTATCTGGCAATTGGAGTTAATACTCTGCAACCATCATCGGAGATAGTGTTCTGCTCATAGCGTACTCAGCTAATCCAGAAATTCTATCACATAAGAATCTAAAAACGGATTTCCTTTCAATCCCTTTATCGGCTCAGGCAGCAGTTTTTCCTTAGACAACATATATCGTTCATAATATCCACTGTCTATCTGACGGGCCAATTCCCGTGCTGAATAATTTTCTTTTATACAGAGAGTCATATAAAAATGACGTTCTTCAAGTGTTTTTCCCTTTGAAATGATAGCCAGATGATTGGACCAGCTTATTTGTGACAACAATGTTGTCACAAATTCATCATCTGCATACGTTTCATAAGATTTCTTCATACGATATAGGCCACGCCTGTTAAAACCCTTAATCCCAGGAAATACATTTTGGATTTCTTCTGCTACCGTATCTATATAAGCATCTCCGAATGATGTTTTCATGGATTCATTACTTAGGTATTCTCCTACCTTCCAGTACATCTGAATCAATTCTTCATTTACTTTTTTGAGAGCATTCTGCCTTGATTGACT
>CAJUGH010000048.1 GCA_910586215.1 uncultured Acetatifactor sp.
GGCTCTCCACCAGCCTGTCCATCATGGTGACTGCCGCCGCATAAGCCTGGGGATAGCAGCGCACGTCCTCAATGTAAACTGCATGGTTCTTTCCCCGATAGTTGAATTTTACCACGCCCCGGTCAGAAAAATACCGAATAAATGCCTGGTGCTGCGCCCCGTAATGCGCAGGCGGCAGCCCCACCGCAAGCCGGATGCGCTGCGGCGACTCCCCATATACCCCTTTTGCCTGGAGCTCCTGAGCAATCCCGAACAGGGTGAGGATAAAGAAACGGTCGTCCTCAGTCTTGTCCCTTTTGTACGGAATACGCTGGTTTGACAGCGTATAGAACCTATCCCGATACATCAGGATGTTACTGCCAAAGGGCTTTGTACTGCTCTCTGCCAGCCCGGACACAAAGGGCGGGCAGTTGACGGTCTTCATCTGTTTGTTTCCATGGTCGATTGCGATCAACATAATTTTGTTCCTCCTCCCATTAAGCAAAGAAAGAGAGCCTTCCATGTAATCAATCACAGAAAGCCTCTCTCTATTTACAGCGCTGTATCGTAACCATCCTTTCTTTGTTAATCAATGCGCATATTTACTGTTTAGCTGCCATGGCTCTTTCAAGACCGCCGATCCAGAACGACCGGCGAAAGTGTACAAAGCGGGCACGCCCGCTTGATAGGGACAAACTCCAAATCCTGTCTTTGCAGGTATTCTTCGTTTCCCCTTAATATTAGCATAGTGTCCGTGCAACTCATGAGGATAGAGGTCAGCATCCCCGCGTAAGAATCCGGTCCCAAGGTGCGGAAGATGTCCAGCACCAGCCCGGTGGCTGCAGAGGAAGAGAACATCTTCACCACCAGCAGCGGCAGCAACTGAGCGGGCAGGCCCACCGTTGCCGCCACAGGGCCCAGCAGCGTCCCCAGCATCTCAAAAAAGCCCGAGGCCCGCAGCATCCCCACCGCCACCAGAAGGCCGATAAGGGTGGGGACAATGTCCACCACAATCTTCAGCCCTTCTTTAGCGCCCTTCAGAAAGGTTTCATATACTTTTACTTTAGAGACAAAGCCATAGCCTACAATAAAAAAGATCAAGATGGGGATCACAATATCCGAAAGATGTGCCAGCGCATTCATATTGCTTTTCCTCCCCTGTCCTTTATTTTACAATACACGATTGCCACCAGGGTGCTCACCAGCGTGGCCACAATAGCCGGGACTATGATAACCGCGGGGTTTGCGCTTCCATACTGGCTGCGATAGGCAATCATATTTACAGGAATCAGCTGCAGGGAGGAAATATTGAGAATCAAGAAAATACACATTTCGTTGCTGGCCCGCCTGCCCCGGCCGGCAGACTCCTGCTGCCCAAAGCCTTCTCCCGCTGCTTTTTTGTGTCCACCCGCCTGCCCCGCAGTTCCATGCCGGATATCCTTGTTTTTTAAAGTTCCGTCCCCGCTCCCCTTTTCCATCTCCAGATACTCCGGGTTCCCCCGCTGGGCCTCCAGTCTCGCCAGTTCCTCCATGGCCTTCAGCCCGGCCGGGGTGCAGGCCCACCCTAATCCCAGTACGTTAGCAATGATATTGGTGGCTATGTATCCCTCTGCCGGATGCCCCTTGGGTATCCGTGGAAATAAGAACCGCAGAAATGGGGCGATCCCCCGTGTCAGCTTCCCGATCAGTCCCGCCCTCTGGGCAATCTCCATCAGCCCCATCCACAGGGCCACCACCCCGGCCATGGTAATACACAGGGAGATAGCCTCCCCGGCGCTGTCCAGGGCCGCATTCGTGACCTGGTCCAGCCGCCCGGTACACGCCCCGAATAACACCGCCAATACAATCATAACAGCCCAGATTAGATTTAACATAAATATACCCGCATATGCCTTTGTATCAGCATATGCGGGTATAGGATTGAAGTATGAAAGTAAACTTTCACACTTCCCGTCATGTCATTCATCTCCTGCATTTCAGCATAAGGCACGACATCGTGTCCGGGTCAACTACCATTTATAATGGCCCTGCTCCCTGCCTAAACCGTTACGTCACTGCTCCACCACTGCATCCTGCGCGGTATATTCCTCCAGGGATCCCGCCTTCACCTGTATGCAGGCATAATGCAATGCCTCATCCTCCGCAGCAGAGAACTGCCGTCTCGCCTCCGGGGATATGCGGATCCAGTCGCCCCCTGCCAGTTCCACACACTCCCCATCAATAACAGCCTTGCCCCTTCCGGCAAGGATCACATAGATCTCCTCGTTTTTCCTATGGGAATGCACAAAAGGTACCCCTGCGCCTGCCGGGAGCATATTGACACTTACCTCTGCACCCGTCAGTTCCAGACTGTCATGAAGTTCTGTCCTTGCTGCCTGTCCCACACTTACCTTGCTAAAATTTTTCATGTGCTACCTCCAGTTATGTGTTTTGTTGTATCAACCGTTGATACAACCATTTTATAACAGTTTTGTTGTAATGTCAATAGTTACATTGCTTTTTCCCCGTTAAATGGCAGTGAAAAAGGCGCTGCCGCATTCCCTACCGTGCGGCAGCACCTTTTCTTCATCTCGATTCTGTTAGCATCCGTCTAAGCTTACAGTGTCCCCTGGGTGAACAGGCTCTTCACATGGGCTACTTCTTCCTCTGTGGCCTTGCTGGCGGGCACATAGTAAGACTTCTCCCTGGCCAGCTGATACAACTCCTCCTGGGACTGTTCACAAGCATTGCGGAACTGTTTCAAGGTCTGCTTCAGTTCCTTGTTCTCGGACTGGGCGATCATCTCGGCGTAGCGCACCAGTTCCCCATTGATGCCGGTAAGGGTGTCAGCCACCATCGTCTTTTCCTGTAATTCCATCTTTACCTCCTTGTCCGTCTTGTCGGACTGCCGTATAGCGCATTTCCTTGTTTCAGCATGTTGGCATTTTCACGGACTTCCGTTTCATGCACTTCCCTGTCTCAGCTTACGTTCATTTCAAGATCAGAAAATGTAGTTCTCTCAGATTTGTACCTTCTGATTGTACATCCATTCCTTGAAACAGCCTGCCTTACTGCAGGAACTTCATAAGCTGCTGTTTATTGTCCATGGCCGACCTGGCACCTTTCTCAAAAAACTGTTTGATCTGGGTGTCATTGGCTGCCTTGGCATACTCCTGCATTTTGCAGCGCGTGGTGTCATAGCCGCCGATCAAATGGCGCAGGTTCTGCAGATCCAGTTCTGAAATGTTGGTCATCTTCCTAACCTCCTTCTATTTTTTACAAGGTTAGTGTTGACCTTTGGAGGCAAAAATATTGCATTGTTAGATTAAAAATTCTGTTTACAGAAAACGTACAAAAACACAAATCGACACTACCGTCATAATGCCTGCCACCACAATGGACAGGCTGCTCATGGCCCCCTCAATCTCTCCCAGTTCCATGGCCTTTGATGTGCCCAGTGCATGGGAGGCCGTACCAATGGCCAGTCCCCTGGCAATGGGTTCCCGAATCTGGAACAATTTGCACAGGGTCTCTGCCATCACTGCCCCGAAGATGCCCGTGATGCTGATGGACACTACCGTAATGGCCGGGATCCCTCCCATCTTCTCTGATATGCCCATGCCAATGGCTGTGGTGATGGACTTGGGAAGCAGGGTCACATACTGTTCATGGCTTAAGCCGAAACACAGGGCCAGCAGGAAAATACTGCCCATGGCAGTGAGCACACCCGCCCCGATACCGCCCAGGATGGCTTTCGGGTATTTCTTCAACAAGGCCATCTGCCGGTATAAGGGAATAGCCAGGCTCACCGTGGCCGGGGTCATGAAATAACTGACATACCTGGCACCCTTGTCATAAGTCTCATATTCGATCCCGAAGGCCAGCAGCACTGCAATGATCAGCACCGCTGATATCAGCAGGGGATTAGCCAGGGATATTTTCACTTTCCTCTTCACCAGCAGTCCTACCTGGTAAGTTCCCAGGGTCAGGAACATGCCAAAAAATGCGGACTGAGCCAGTGTCTCATTGATCTGTTCCAGATTCATTTCTATACCCCATGCCTGCCTCTGGCAGGCACTAATTTCAATATTTGAAAGGAACTTTCAAACTTATACTCCGTGTTCACTTAAAGAGGGGGGTTCACACTTTCCGCTGGCACCTCTCTTCTCTTCCAGGTGGATGATTCCCTGGGCTGTGCGGCCTGTGACAGCCAGGATCAGTACTGTGGTGACCAGGCAGATTACCACCAGGGGCAGGAGCATCTCCTGCAGGGCCTCCACATTGGCAATGATGCTCACCGTGGAAGGCACGAACAGAATGGGCAGTAGTTCCACCAGGAAATCCGCCGCCCTCTCCACTTTTTCCAGGGGAACCAGCTTCGTCACAAGCGCCACCAGCATCAGCACCAGGCCATAGATGCTGGCTGTCACGGGCAGGGGCAGCAGGATCTCCAGAAGTTCTGCCAGGAAAGAAATGGTCATTATAATTGCCAATTGTCTGATAAATTTCATACGTATACCCCTTGCGCCTACACACCTGCCAGACAACTCCGTGGCAGACTGGGCATTTCCGAGTCCGCAACAGTCCAGACAGGTCACCGGACATTACCCGTTACCTTACATCTGGTGCCGCACTACCCCATACTCATCGTCCATCCGGTAATAGGGGCACTCCCTCTGGGTGCCGGACAGGAACCGGAACATTTCATCCTCGTCCAGGTTCACCAGGCAGCTATAGCATTCATAGTCTTCCTCATATACATAATTGACACATGTGTCACAGTTACTTACTGCCATACTCCCACACCTTCCCTTCCTATGGAACATATTACTTCCATAGCCTTATTTTCATAGCCTTATTTTCATACTCCACCCATGCTGAAAGGGTTCGTTTATTCCAGCTTTCCCTCCACATGCAGGTGTCCGTAGATCTCCCGTTTGCCCACACCACGGTCCCTGGCCACCTGCTTCATGGCCGTCCTGCTGTCCATGCCCTGTCCCTCATAGAACGCCATATGCTCCTCAATACTCATTTCCTCCCAGGAAGAGATTTCCTCCTGGCGCTTCTCCTCCTGGCTCTTGCCCTGGATCACCAGCACATATTCTCCCTTAGGTTCCTCCTTTTTGTAGTACTCCAGTGCCCTTTCCAGGGTGGTGGGCATCACGGTCTCGAACTTCTTCGTCAGTTCCCGGCAGATGGTGATCCGCCGCTCCCCCAGCACCTCATGAAGCTCCTCCAGGGTGCGCACCAGGTGATGGGGTGCCTCATAGAGTACCATGGTACGGCTCTCCTGGGACAGTTCCCGGAGCACGCCCCTCTTCTCCTTCTTGTCCGCGGGCAGGAAACCTTCGAAGCAAAACCGCCTGGTGGACAGCCCGGACAGGGTAAGGGCCGTGATACAGGCAGCGGGACCTGGCAGGGATGTCACCGGCACCCCGCCCTCCTGGCACAACCGCACCAGCACTTCCCCGGGATCCGAGACGGCGGGAGTACCTGCATCCGTGACCAGGGCAATATTCTGTCCTCCCTGTAGCTGACCTACAAGCTGCCGGGCCTTCTCCACTTTGTTGTATTCATGATAACTGGTCATGGGCGTGTGGATGTCAAAATGGTTCAACAGCCGGATGCTGTTCCTGGTATCCTCTGCCGCAATCAGATCCACCATCCGCAGGGTCTCCACCACCCGGGGCGTCATATCCTGCAGATTCCCGATGGGGGTTGCACATAAGTATAAAGTCCCTGTCATTCCCATATCCTCCCATGTCCTCCCATATCCTCCCATGTCCTCCCATACGCCTGCCCAGCCTGGCGCCATTCACATACGCTAACCTTACTCCCCAAATACGCCTTTTGGCGCTACACCACTATTTTTCAGTGTACTCTAATACCCGTATATCTCCCGGATCTGTGGCATGTACACCCCGGGTTCCCGGAATACGATCAAAGGCTTCTCCACTGTCATCCTGGGCCTGCCACCCCGGACGGCCTCCAGCAGCACCATATTCGGCTCCTTATCCACATAAGGATACACGAACTGCATCCGCTTCGGCTCCAGCTTCTGTTCCGTCAGCCGCACCATGATCTCTGCCAGCCTGAAGGGCCTATGTACCATGAAGAAATGTCCCCCCGGTTTCAGCAGCCTGGCCGCCTGTGTCACCACATCCTCCAGGGTGCAGAGGATCTCATGCCTGGCAATGGCCTTGGGTGCATCCGGGTTCGCAATGCCATGCTGTCCGATCATATAGGGAGGATTACAGGTAATGCAATCAAAAGAAGCAGACTGGAAAATATGGTCTGCCTCCTTGATATCCCCTATGACAATGCGGATCTTATCCGACAGGCCGTTCAATGCCACACTCCTGGCCGCCATATCGGCGCTCTGGGCCTGTATCTCCAGCCCGGCCAACTGGGTGCAGTGATACTTAGCCTCCATGAGCAGTGGTATGATTCCCGTTCCAGTCCCAAGATCCAGCAGATGATCCTCCGGCCTGGCATGGGCAAATCCTGTCAGCAGCACCGCGTCCATCCCAAAACAGAACTTCTCCGGATTCTGTATGATCCGGTATCCATTGCGCTGCAGATCATCCAGGCGCTCCTTCTCCTTCAGAATCCCCGGTCCATCTGGCACCACCACCCTGGATGCTGCACCGGCATGGCACCCCATTCCATCCGGGTCTGCCCTGCCAGTGGCCATTGCTCCTGGTTCCTCCCTGCCTGTAGGCATCCCATCCAGGCCTTCTCTGCCTGTTGTCATCCCGCCCGGTTCCTTCCTGCCTGCAGGCATCCCATGCGGATCTTTCCTGTCAGTTGGCATCCCGTCCGATTCCTTCCTAACCGCTTCTCTCCTGGCCGGGCTTATCACCCCTTGACCGGAAATGGCGGTTCCTTCCCCGGAAATTGCGGCTTCCTCTCTGACGCTGATCCCCTTCCAGGCTTCCTGCCTGCCGGGATGCCTGCCCAGCCACCTCTTCACCAGCCTCCACCTGCTGCC
Source organism: uncultured Acetatifactor sp. (assembly GCA_910586215.1). Taxonomy (GTDB): domain Bacteria; phylum Bacillota; class Clostridia; order Lachnospirales; family Lachnospiraceae; genus Acetatifactor. The sequence goes on from CAJUGH010000048.1 coordinate 6,950, forward strand.
TCTCCCCGGCTCCGGCCCCATAGGCCCTGGTTCCCATTGTCTCTTTCTGGTTCTGGCGCTCACGGCTGCCCTGCCGGCTCCGGTTCCCTTGATGTCCCCTGTATTCCTGGTGGCTTCTGTCATTCTGGTGGCCACGGCCCCTGCTATCTTCCTCCCGGCCTTCGCTGTCCTGGTAATTCCTGCTCCCCTGGCGCTCTTTTCTGCTTTCCCAGTCCTGGGATTCCCTTTGGTTCCAGCGGCTCTGGCGGTTCCTGCCACCATCCCTGTCCCTTCCCTTCTCCCAGGCACCTTCTGCACCTGTGCTTCCTTCCTCCTGGCCCTGGGGATTAACAGGCTGACGGCTCCTGTTCCCGTCACGGCCTTTTCCCCTCTCCCAGGTGTTCCCTGCGCCTGTGCTTCCTTCCTCCTGGTTCTGGATGTTCCCGGACTGGCGGTTCCTGCCGCCCTGGCGCTGGCCGCTTTCCTGCCGCTGACTACTGCCCTGGCGCCCATTCTCCTTCTGCCTGCCGCCTTCACGTTTCTGGTTCCCTTCCTGCTTCGCGTTCTCCTGCAGTTCCTGCTGGTCTTCCTCCTCCAGCCGTGTCAGCTCCTGCAACTCCTCCTTGGATATATCCAGCTTCTCCTTCTTGCCATGGCGCCGCCTGAACTGGAGCTTCCCTACTGGATACTCCTTAATCTCTTTCTCATCGCCTTCCTCCACCACTACTTTCACAAGCTGGCGCAGCACATTAACACTCTGTACCTGCCCCTTAAGCCCATCCTCCGTGACTACCTGGTCGCCGATCCCCGGCAGCCTCCTGTTCAGTTCCTCGTAAGTCTCCTCCTCATTCTTCAAGCAGCACATCAGCCTGCCGCATACCCCGGATATCTTGGTAGGGTTCAAGGATAAGTTCTGCTCCTTCGCCATCTTGATGGATACAGGGACAAAATCTGACAGATAGCTGTGACAGCACAGGGGCCGTCCGCAGATCCCGATGCCCCCCACGATCTTCGTCTCATCCCGGACCCCGATCTGGCGCAACTCTATCCTGGTCTTGAACACTCCCGCCAGATCCTTTACCAGTTCCCTGAAGTCGATGCGCCCATCTGCCGTAAAATAAAAAAGTACCTTGTTGTTGTCAAATGTATACTCTGCGTCAATGAGCTTCATCTCCAGCCCATGTTCCCGTATCTTCTCCAGGCAGATACGAAATGCCTCTTTCTCCTTCTCCTTGTTGGCAGCGGCCTGCTCTAAGTCCCGCTGGTTCGCAATCCGCAGTACCGGCTTCAAGGGCTGGACCACCTTCTCATCCTCCACATCCATGGCCCCTGCCATTACCGTGCCAAACTCAATCCCCCTGGCTGTCTCCACGATCACATGGTCGCCCCTCTTTATCTCAAACTTCATGGGATCAAAGAAATAAATCTTGCCCGCTGTACGAAATCTTACACCTATCACCCTGGTCATCTATCTACCTCACTGGTGCCTGGCACCTTCCCATAATCAAGACAAAACCAGACAAAGACTGCCAAGACGGCCAGTCCTATCCGGTTCACCGTTCCTGCTGCCGGAGCATGTCGCAGACATGTCCTGTTGCTCATTCTATCACACTTTTTCCCGGCTGACAATGCCGAACCATGCAGGAAAACAGCATCTTTCTGGAAAAACTGGTGTAAGCAGGTAAAAAATCATTTCCTTCCCAGGCGCCCTCCCAGGCGGCTTAAGATCTCATTTGGAATGGTTCCTGCCCTTGTGGCCATCTCTTCCACCGTCACGGTCTCCCCCTCCTGGCTGCCAATGAGCACGGCTACATCCCCAGGCTGTACCCCGTCCACATTCGTCACGTCCACCAGGGTCTGGTCCATACAGATACGCCCTGCAATCGGTGCCCGCCTTCCACCTACCAGTACTTCCCCTGTCCCCCCTGAAAGCACTCTCGGCAGGCCGTCCCCGTACCCGATGGCAAGCACTGCCAGCCTTGCAGGCTTTTCTGCCACATAAGCCAGTCCATATCCGGCTGATTCCCCAGGCTGCAGTTCCCGCACAGAGGCTATCCTGGCTTTTAGGGACAGTACTGGACGTAAAGGAGGCTGTACTGCCTGTCTGTATCCTTCCATATCCCCGCAGGCACCATAGAGGGCTATTCCCACCCTGGCATAATCCCCACCCAGTTCCGGATGAAAGAGTACCCCGCTGCTGGCCAGCAGATGTATCCTGGGGATCTGATACCCCCGGTTCCGAAGTACCCCTATGGTGTGGTAAAATGCCTCTGCCTGTTGCCTGGTATATATCCTGTCATTCTCTGCCATGGAATCTGCCACACACAGATGGGTATAAGCCCCCTTGATCACCAGGTTCTGCATATCACAGATCTGGCAGAGTCTATCCACCTGCTCACACCGCTCCCCCAGACGATGCATTCCCGTATCGATGCCGATGTGGACTGCAACCCTCTCCCCATATTCCTGCAGTTCCCGTGCATAGGCGTAATCCACCACTGTCTGGCACAGGTCATACTGTTCCAACAGGGGGAACTGCAAGGGATGGGTATAGCCCAGGATCAGGATCTCTCCTTCCACGCCGCCCTTCCGCAGTTCCACACCTTCCTCCACACAGGCCACACAGAAAGCCCGGACACCCATTTTGTTCAGTTCCCTGCCTACCAGGACAGCCCCGTGCCCGTAGGCATTGGCCTTTAACGCCGGCATCAGTTCACATCCTTTAGGCAGCAGGGAGCGCAGTACTGCCACATTGTGCCCAAGAGCCTTCCTGTCTATTTCGATCCACGCCCGTCCTGTCTCCATCCTGTACTCCATTCCTACAATACTTCCTCTATTTCCAAGACGCTGCCGCCTGTGTAGTTGGACGCTCTGGGAAGCATCTGGCTTGACTTCCCCACACAAAACACTCGCCTTTGTACTTTTGCACCTGTATACACATTTGCTTTTTGCTCCTTTGGAAATGGACTATCGGTCCAGTACCATCCTATCTGCCCAGGAATACTGTCACGATGAACCCATCCACATTATTTCCCGACACTGTCCCCGGAATCTCCAGGACTGTCTCCCCTCCCAATTCTCCGGCCAGATAGGAGACTGCCATCTCCACCCCCTGTACCCTGCACGGATATGCCTTCCTTCCATGGGGATAGTCCTTCATGAAATCCAGGTATTCCTCCAGGGTCAGTCCCAATCCCGTCATCACATGGGCATGTGGAACCCCCACATACCGAAAATGCCATGGCTCATGGCCAATGCCTGTGACCGTCTCCTTCCCTGCAGGATACCTTTCCACAAAGCCATAGTCTGCTGCATACCTGCGGAAGGCGCCACAGATACCCGTGTATGGAAACTCCGGACAGATGAAGTCAATTTCCTCCTGCCTGCGCCCCAGATCGATGGCCAGCCCCGTCTGGTGCTCGCTATGTCCAGGCACAGCCACGAATTTCCGGGTGAACTCCTCGCCGCTCTCTTCCAGGCATTCCTCCCAGATAATCTGCTGTTCCTTGCGGGAACGCCAGCCGCTCACTGGGACAATTCTCTCCCAGCCCCGGATCTTCCCCATCAGTTCCGCAAGCAATACCGCCGCCCTGCGCTCCATCTGCACCTTTGGCATCCCCTCCCAGGCCGGTACCAGGTCCTCCCGCTCCTGCTCTCTATAGCCATACTCCGGATTTACCAGGATCAGGCTCCCCTCATATATCCTTTTTGCTTCCAGTACACACCTTCCCATGCTCAATCCCCCTGGCCTGGAAACTTTTGCTGTCCTGCCATTTTTCCACGCCTGCTGCCTTAAGTTCCTGTTCCGGCTCCTCCAGGGCCAGGCTGATGATCCTGTCCAGCAGCCTCGGGAACCCGATCCCTGCCGCCTTCATCATACCGGGGTACCGGCTGTGCTCCGTGAATCCCGGTATGGTGTTGATCTCATTGAATACCACTTCCCCCTCCGGTGTCAGGAACATATCCACCCTGGCAAAACCACTGCACCCAAGTGCCCGGTACAGTACCCTGGCCGTCTCCTTGATCCGGGCTGCAGTCACCTGGTCCACCCTGGCCGGCACATGGATGGCAGCTGTCTGCAGGGTATATTTTTCCGTATAGTCAAAGAATCCTCCCGCCAGTTCGATCTCATCCACTTCCCCTACCGTCAGTTCCCGGTTCCCCAGGACAGCGCATCCTACCTCAAATCCCTCTATGTTCTCCTCCACAATGACCTGGTCATCATACCGGAAGGCCAGTTCCACAGCGGGAAGCAGATCCTGCTGTCGGGATACCTTGGTGACCCCATAGGAAGAACCCGCCTTCACAGGTTTTACAAAAAGTGGGAACCCAATGCTTTTTGCAAATGCCGTAACCTCCTCACCGCGGCTGATACACAGGGACCTCGGTGTCCGCACCCCTGCCAGCGCTGCCAGCTTGTGTGCCCGGTCCTTATCCATGCACAGCGCAGAGGCCAGCACCCCGCACCCCGCCAGGGGAATCCCTGCCATCTGGATCATTCCCTGGATGGTACCATCCTCCCCCAGCCTGCCGTGCATCACCGGGAAAGCCACGTCTATCTCCAGGAACCTCACCCTGTCTCCCTGCAGCAGCAACAGCCTGTGGACATCCTGGTCCGGGGACAGGGCCGCCGGGATACAGTTTCCTTCTTCCAGCCATTTATCCCGGCGGATCAGTTCCATGTCCCCGTCATAGTAATACCACTGGCCCCTCTCGGATATCCCCACCGGCACCGGCTCATACCTGTCCCTGTCCAGGTTGCCAAGGACGGCATACGCCGACTCCAGGGACACACTGTACTCGGAAGATTTTCCCCCGAAAAAGACTGCAATCCTTATTTTTCCCATCTCATACCTCCCCTTGCGTTTTGCAGCGCATGCATTTACGTTTTTTAATGTATCCTTAAGTATTTATGTCATGTTTACCTTTGCCCCCGCTTAAAGAGGAGCGTGTACACCCTCCTGCATTGCCCACAGGCAGCCTGGGGAATGTATCTGGCTTACACGGGACATTATACAGATCCCAGATGACAGTTTGGTGACATTTTTATAAAACATGCAGGTTTCTGTTACTGTTCACTCCGTTCACAGCAACTATGCACGCGAGACAGTCTCAGGTTTGTCACGCATAAAACGCGTGAAAACACCTCGCGGTGGCACCAGTGAACAGTAACAAGTTTCTCTCCACACAAAAAACACCTTGTCTGGTATCTATCATGTACCAAAACAAGGTGTTACATTTGTCTATTTCCTTGAGAAATTCTTATTTTTTTCCTAAGAAACCCTGCAGATCTGCATATGGCCCCAGGCTGGCCCCGTACCCTGCACAGCCCTCTTACCATATTGCCAAAAAACCTGGAACTCTCTGAAACAGGCTTTTACCCATTTTCCTGGATCGTCAGGATCATCAGTTCCATGGTCAGTTCAAAATTAACATTGGCCTCCAGCCGGCGCTTTGCTATGTCCAGCGCCCGGATCACTGTCTCTATACCTTCGTAACTGCTGCGCTGGGCGGTCTGACGCAGGGCCTGTATCTCCTCGCGGAACACCAGATGATTCACGTCATGGGTGGCCTTGAACAGCAGTACATCCCTGTACCAGATGGCACAGATGTCCAGATAGTCGCTGACCTCTAGCTTGTATTCCGTTATCTTCTTGATGGCTGCCATGATTTCATGCAGTTCCATCTCTTTTATGTATTTCAGAAGGGAGAGGGCTTCCGCCTTCACATTCTCAAAGTCCTCGCTGGAGGCGAGGGCCTTGGCCTTCCCCACATTTCCCCTGGCAAAGGCCACACAGACATCTGCCTTATAGTCCGGCACCTGCAACTGCTCCATAAGGTAGCGTTTCACCAGTTCATCCGGTACCGGCTTCATGTTCAGTACCACACACCGGCTGAGGATCGTGGGCAGCAGGGAATTCACATTGGCAGTCAGCAGCAGGAGCACCGCATACTCCGGCGGCTCCTCCAGGGTCTTTAGGATGGCATTCTGGGCCTGCACCGTCATCTTCTCTGCTTCCCCCACCACATACACTTTATAGGGACGGCTGTATGGCTTGATAGCTACATCATGATTCACCTGGGCACGGATATCATCCACGCTGATGGTATTGGGCTTCTCATGCCGCACATAAATGATATCCGGATGGTTGGCGGATAGCGCCTGCTTACAGGAACGGCACCTCCCGCAGGGTTCCGCCCCGTCCTCCTCGCATTGCAGTGCCATGGCGAACACCCTGGCGATAAATTCCTTGCCGGAAGACTTTTCCCCGTTGATAATGTAAGCATGGGATATCTTCCTGGAAGATAGAGCATTCTGCAGGTGCTCCTTGATCTGTTCCTGTCCGATTATGTCCCGAAATGTAGCCATGATACCCTTCCCCTTCCCTTTTGTTCAAGTATAACGGTTCCGTACCCTGCCCGACCGTTATGTTGTTACTGTTCAAGTAAATATATCTAGCAGCAACCCCCGGATCTCCCCGATCTTATTCAAGATGGCCAGGTTGTCCTTCTCGTCCTTCATCAGTTCCTGGGCAAGCTGATCCAGGTTCTCGTCTATGAGGCGGATAATGCCGTAGACCCTGTGACGCCCCCGCCGGTCCAGAAAATTCTCTCTGGAAAAAGCATGGGAATGGGTCACCACCTCATTCAGGAACTCCTTGATCAGTCCCCTGTAATGCTTCATGTCCCTCAAGTCCCGACGTTTGGAGAGTTTCTGTCCCTGCATGGTAATGTCTTCCATTAGGTTCTGGAGCCTGGCCTGTAGTTCTGCCTCCTCAATATGGCTGGCAAGTGTAAATTTGAAGGTTCCATCCGTAGGCTGGTTATTCTGCACCTGCTCCACCGGCATGCTCCTATTTATCTGGTTTACCTTGATATCCATACTCAAACCCCCGTACCCGCTTACTTTGAAAGCCTGGAATATTGCCTGTAGGAACTATTAGGTTACTGCCAGGCGTTTCGCGCTCCCCGCTGCACTACAGCATTGCAGACTTGGTATCCCGCCTATTGCTGCGGGATTATTGACTCCACACGGCAGCAGGCCAGGATATATTGTCGAATCCCCGCCAGGCACTGCTCCAGGTCATCGTTGCAGAATCTCCTTGTAATACCTGCTTCCCGTATCCTCTCCTCTGCAAAATCCTGGCTGTCTGCCAGGAACCTGCGGCACATTTCCTCATACCTGGGATGATCCTGTCCCCGCTCCCGGTCCAGGGCCCTCTGCAGTCTGGTCCCGTCCTCCAGTTCTACCAGGACCGGCACCAGCCTGTCCCTGCCGAAATGGTCCTGGAGCTTCCGGTAAGCCTCCAGGGTACCGATGAGGATGAAATTCCCTCCCATCTCCCCAAACTGGCCATCATCCACCGTGAAATACCGCCACAGCCCATGTATCGTGTGGTAGGCCCTGTCCTCTATCACCTTACCCTGGCTCTTCAGATATTGGTATCCGGCTTCATCCGTGTAAAAATACTCCCTGCCATCCTGCTCCCCGTCCCGTATGGGTCTGGTGGTATAGGGAACCATCTTCCGAAGGCCGAGGGTATCATCCTCCAGCAGGCGCCTGTAGAGGGTATCCTTGCCGGTGGCACTTTTGCCCAGAAGGCATATGATTTTCCCCATGCTCCTAGTTTACCTCAACCACATGTATCATGTTGGTAGTGCCTGCCATGCCCAGGGGCACCCCTGCGGTGATCACCACCACATCCCCGCTCTTCACATAACCAGCCTTCCTGGCCTCTGCCACAGCCGCATCAAACAATTCATCCGTGGCTGTCTCCCTCTCAATCTGCAATGGATTCACACCCCACAGCAGGTTGAGCTGCTTGCACACCCTCTCCTGAACAGAACACCCGATGATGGGACACTGGGGCTTGAACCTTGCAATGGCTTCTGCCGTGAACCCGGATAAGGTGACCGTGATAATGGCTGCTGCCTGCAGATCCATGGCTGCCGTACAGGTAGCATAAGCGATAGCTGTGGTGATATCGGTCTTCTCTTCATGGGTAATACGGCGCAATCTGGAGAGATAGTCAATATCTTTTTCGGCACATTCTGCGATTCTTGCCATAGTCTGCACGGCCTCCACAGGATATTTTCCTGCCGCGCTCTCCCCGGAAAGCATGATGGCCGTGGTGCCGTCATATATGGCATTGGCAATATCCGTGGTCTCTGCCCTGGTAGGCCTGGGATTCTTGATCATGGACTCCAGCATCTGGGTGGCCGTGATGACATGCTTGCCCTGTGCATTTGCCATATGGATCATTTTCTTCTGCAGGATGGGAACCTCCTCCAGGGGAATCTCCACGCCCATATCCCCCCGGGCTACCATGACACCATCTGATACCTGCAGGATCTCCTCCAGGTTCTGGATACCCTGCATGTTCTCTATCTTGGCAATGATCTTCATGTCATTGCCATGCTCCTCCAGGATCTGACGCACTTCCAGGATGTCCTCCTTGCAGCGGGCAAAAGATGCTGCCAGGAATTCGAATCCCATCTCTATGCCAAAGAGAATGTCTGCCCGGTCTGTCTCACTGATATATGGCATGGAAAGCACTGCCCCCGGCACATTTACGCCTTTGTGGTTCGACACAAAACCGCCATTGACTACCCGGCAGACAATCTCCTCCCCCTGGATCTCTTCCACGGTCATCTCAATCAGTCCGTCATCAATGAGGATGGTGGTTCCCGGCTCTATATCATCCTTTAACTGCTTGTAGGATATGGCGGCCCGCTGGGCAGTCCCCAGGATCTCCTCTGTGGTCAGCACAAACTGCTGTCCGGCCACCAGTTCCACCCTGCCTCCTTCAAAATCCCGCAGGCGGATCTCCGGCCCTTTGGTGTCCAGAAGGGTGGCTACCTGCAGTCCCAGTTCCTTGCGTACCTTGCATACCCGCTCATATTTTACCTTCTGTTCTGCATGGGTTCCATGGGAGAAATTAAACCTTGCTACATCCATGCCGGCCAGCATCAGTTCCCGCAGACGCTCTTCACTCTCGCTGGCCGGTCCGATGGTGCAAATGATCTTTGTCTTTCTCATGTTAATATCCTCATCCTTTCTTCCAGTTTTATACGTATGCTTTTTATTTTAAGCTTTTATGCTTACCGTTTTATATTCCGGAATCTTATTCGTATCCTACCCCTGCCTGGATCCTGCACCTTATTCCTGGAGACTGCCTGTCCGGATGACCTCCAGGTATCTCCCAGTCCCGCTGCCTTTCACGCCCTGGACAGTCAGTCCCATGCCAATCCACCTCGCTATTTTTTCATACAGCATATGGGTCATGGTCTCCCCTGGTACCAGGACCGGTATCCCCGGTGGATATAAGTTGACAAATCCTGCGGCATACCTGCCCACACTTTCTTCCAATGGTACAAGGCATTTCTCCATGTCCCAGGCTTCGGCCAGGGGAAGACCAGGGGAAAGGGACTGTGCCTGTTCCCACGGAAGATTTCCAGCTTCTGGCTGTCTTACCGGCATTCCCTCTTTCAAGCTTCCGGCATCCGGCCCCAGATCGCCACTTTCCAGTTCCCTGTCTATCTCCAGCAAGGCCTTTGTCAGCCTGCGGTATCCCTCCTGAGTGTCATTTACCGTGAACATGGCTAGCACAGATGTCTCCGTGGCCATCTCCATCTGCAGGTGATATCTGGCAAGCAGCGTCTCATAGAACTGCCTGCCACTGATCCTTATATCCTTCCCGCAGACCAGCAATTTTCCCACATCCTGGGAGATTCCTGCAGGCAGGAACTTAAGATGCCTGCACTGCTTTAGGTTCTCCCCCATTTCCTTCCACCGCCCCAGGAAATCCGCAAAGGACTTTTCCCCCTGCTGCACTACACCGGACAGGGCATTGTCAATACTTGCCATCAGCAGGTAAGATGGGCTGCTGGACTGGTAAATATCCAGGAACCGTCTCACCCTCTCCCTGTCCACCAGCGGTCCGTTTACATGGAGCAGGGCCGTCTGTGTCAATGCCGGCAATGTCTTATGTACACTGTGAACGACCAGGTCTGCCCCCGCCTGGCAGCTATTCTGTGCGAATCCTTCTGCAAGCCCCAGGTGTGCACCATGGGCCTCGTCCACAATCAAGGGTATCCCTTTCCTGTGTACGATCCCGGCAATCTGTCGGATATCCGCAATCCTTCCCTCGTAGGTAGGCGATACCAATAGCACTGCCTGGATCCCTGGTTCCTGATCCAGGGCCGCCTGGACCTGCCCCGGTGTGATGGCATCCAGGATGCCATATGACGTCAGTTCTGAGGGATACAGATACGATATCCTCAATTTTCCCAGATAGGCAGCGTGATATGCTGACCGGTGGCAGTTTCTGGCCATCAGGATATGTCCTCCAAAGGGCACGGCTCCGCTGACGGCACTTAAGATTCCTCCTGTACTGCCATTGACCAGATAGTAACATTCCTCTGACCCATATAAGACCGCTGCCTTCTCCTGCAGGGAACGCAATATTCCTTCTGGCTGGTGCAGGTTGTCAAAGCCGTCTATCTCAGTGATGTCCCTTAAGTACATGTCCTGTGGAAGTTCCCCCCAGGGGTGTCTCTTGTGTCCCGGCATGTGATAGGGGTAAATATCACTTTCCCCATAAGTCTCCAGCATCGCAAACAAAGATTCCACCTTATGCCTTAATCCTTTCTCAGCTTCTGCAGGATGGCGCCATGTCCCTTGTGCAGGTGAAGGGTTTCCATCAAGGAACACCATTTGTCTGCTGTTGTCACGATCCAGGCTTCCCTGCATCTGGGCGGCACCAGGGTCAGCGGCCACATATGCTTTTTGATAATGTCTTTCTCCCGTTCTGTGAGTCTGTATTCCCTGGCGGCATTCCGCAGGGCTGTGCCCGGATGGTAGAAACCGTGCAGTTTATGCGGATTCTCTGCATCTGGCGTATGCCAGTCATACAGGAAATAGTCGTGCAGCAGCGCCCCCCGGATCAATTCCCTGCGGCTGCAGCGGATATGCAGCTTCTCACTGATGGCCAGGCTATATCTTGCCACATTCATCACGTGACTGTTCACTGTCATGTTTCCATGCTGGATGTATCCCTTTGTCTTATAAAAATTCGTGGAACCCAGAATGTCAGGAGCACTTCTCACGATCTGCTTCTGCAGGGTGCGGTAACGGTTCAATTTTCTCTGCCACTTCTCTGCCTGTCTTCTGTTCCGTGTCCTGTATGCCATTTTATCCTCCCTTATCTAGCATAGCCAGGGCCTGCTTCGTCCTCCTGCCACAGCATCCCTGCCTGACGGTGTCTGTTACTGTACGTTCCGTTCTCAGCAACACGCCATCTCTCCCCTTATCCATGTTACGTTTGCCCTGTGAAATGGTTCCGGCACAAGAGCAATTCTTTTTCTTCCTATACTGGTGCTTCTAAGTGGCCGATGCCTAACCCTCCTGTACGGGCTGCTCCTGGACTGGTGGAGCCTCGCCTTCCTGCATGGGCTGCTCCTGGGCTGGTGGAGCCTCGCCCTCCTGCATGGGCTGCTCCTGGACTGGTGGAGCCTCGCCTTCCTGTACAGGTACAGGATGAAGGGACTCCATCTGTTCCTGTGTGTAGTAGTAGCAGATTACTGGAAATCCTTCTGTCATGTAGTCATATATTTTAGATGCCATATTGATCGGCAGATTAATGCATCCATGGGAGCCGTTTTCCAGATAGATATCTCCTCCGAATGACTTCCGCCATGTGGCATCGTGCATGCCGTAATTCCCGTAATAGGGCATCCAGTACTTAACCGGTGTCTCATAGTCACTTCCCCGCAGCACTGCATTCCTTGTCTTATAGGCAATCCCAAATACCCCTGGCGGGGTAATACAATTAGAAGCGCTCATTTTCCCTGACACAAAATCTGTCTCCAGCACAATTTCCCCGTCTATGTACAGGTACAGATACTGGTGGGACAGGTCTGCTTCCACATAGGAATCGCCAATATCATCTTCCCCTTTCTGCCTGGCCCTGTAGGAATATATTGGTTCCCTTGCCCCGCTTTGCCCCTGATAAATCAACTGCACCAAGGCTTCAGCTTCCGCCTTCCTGTCCGTCTGCCATCCATAATAACCGCTTGGCAGCGACAGCCCTATCCCCAGCGTGGTAATAAATTTTCTCTTTTTCCCATATGTATCCCACTGCCTGGCTTGATCCTTCACAAAGGCGGCCACTGCCTCTTCGTCCAGCACAGGGCCGTCCTCCTCCATAGTAATCCAGTCCTTCATTATACTGGCATTCAGTTCTACACGGTTTCCGTTCCAGTCATATACGATCTCCGTGCCCAGCCACCGATTGGCCAGTTCCACCTTCTCCACCAGGGATGGGTCCTCCCTTGTCAATGCCGCTTCCTTGTAGCAGCCGGCTTCCTCCAGGTCAATGGTCTCCTGCTGGGTAAGCAGAGCATCCTCGATGCATTGAATGGCCTGTTCTGTGTCAAGCTGGGTTCCTACGCCCTCCGGTATAATCTCATAACCTCTTGCCTTCTCAGAATATTCCCCGATATAAGCATCCTGGGGCTTCTGCATATTTCTCTTCTGGAAGGCCTCCCAGTTCCCGATGACCTCTTCCAGTAATCTTTCATCATAAGTCACGCCCTGCACCACGGAATGGAAATATGCCCGGTCTGCCAGTACCCTGATCCACAGCATGGTTTCCTGCTGCGCCAGAAGATGATCCACAACACCCAGAGAGTCCTTATAGGACAACCCGATATCTGAAGGTACAATTGTACCCAGGACAGTACCAGTCTTCCCGGTAAAGGGATCCCTCCCCCTAACCTCCAATGCATATTCTTCTATCTGGGCATCCAACAATGCTGCTACTGGAATAGCCTCCATATTGCTACATACAATACTGTTAATGGTAGTATTTGGCAGGAAATGTGTCCTGTAATATATGGCAATCCCCCCATAGATACCTAAGACTGACACAAGGAGCAGACCTGCTGCCCCTGCCACCCACCAGATCCATTTCCTCTTTGCAGCTTGTTCTGTGGAGGCCGATGGTTCCTGCCCTGTTTCCTTACTCTCTATTTCAGGCTCTGTTTTCCTTTCCATACATTCTATTCTTTTTGGTTCTTCTTCCTTATATGTGTTTTCTGGCGATTCCCCATCTGAATAATTTGACCGACCCTTTTTAACCTGTCTCCTGTCCATTGCTGTCCTATTCCCCACTGGAATTCCCGCCTGGTCTATGCCAATTCACATCCCAGACAAATATGCAAAATTATTATAGCACGAAATAAGGCAAAAAAATAGCACCAAAAGGTTAAATTTATTTAGTAAATTTATCCCATTTGATGCTTTCCTTTCAGTTGTATCCTCTTCCACAAAGAGGTATGCCCGCTTCCACGGGAGATAAAAAAGAAAATGCCCAGAACCGGAATCGAACCAGTGACACGAGGATTTTCAGTCCTCTGC
>CAJUGH010000049.1 GCA_910586215.1 uncultured Acetatifactor sp.
GCTGAAAACACCGTAAACAAAATCATGGACACTGTTGACGAACTGGAAAATTTTTCAGAAATCGGCACTTTGCTGTCCTCTGTGACAGATATAGAAAGTGACTACCGATTTCTCACCAGTGCAAATTATATGGTTTTCTACCGTGTGAATGGGCTGGATGTATACATTGACCGTGTTCTCTATGGCAGACGGGATTATCTTCGGATTCTGTCTTCTACTTTGCCGCAGAACGACAATGAAGGATAAAGCAAAACGTAGTAATGATGAAACCGCTGGCTGATGCTGGCGGTTTTTTATTCTCGCGAGTAATGAGCCAAGTAGGCGTGCTCTGGTCTAACCACGGTTGGCTTGAGCATATTGGCGCTTTGGCGCGCTGCAGTCAAGATTGCCTGGGTTTGTCACGCTGGAAGCGCGTGAAAACACCTCGCGGCGGCACCTGTGAACAGTAACATGAAAAGTAACGTGGTTATCAGTAGCCTGCCCAGGGCAGTTGACTTTGTCCACTGACTCTTGTATCATGGGGGTTAAAATACCTTTTCCCCCAACATCATGTATGTGATAGGAAAAACCAGCAGGAGGCATGCAGAAAATGAAACAGAATATCAACGGATTTTCTCTGGACATAGAGGTGCATTACCGCAGAAGGGACGTGTGGATCCCGGTGCCGGAGGCATGCTACACGGAAAATGGATGCCGGTATGAGACGCCGGAAGCCGTATACAGTCTGACTCTCTGGAAGGAAGGTCCCATAGTCAGTTACCGGATGGAGTACCAGGCGTCCTACGACACCCAGATGCGGCTTAGCCTGGCCCTGCTTGAATATGTTCCTTTCTCCGGGGAGTCCTTTTCCCGGGGAAGTTCTGACCCACAAGGAGATGCATTTTCCAAGGAAGATTCTGACCCGCAAGGAGATGCGTTGTCCCAGGAAGGTTCTGATTCTCATGGAGATTCTTGCTTCCATGAAAATCCTCTCTTTCATGGAAATTCAATTCCTCTCTTTCATGTGATCCCCTGCAACATCTTCGGGGACAACCACGCCGGGGAGGTGCGCATCGGTGAATTTCCCCTGCTCACGAAGTTACACCCGGAGGCAGCTTTCTGTTCCCCCTACTGGGAATTCCGGGCAGACAGGGCAGCCATGCCCGTTTCTGCCCTGTGCGGCCATGGGGGCGTGGTGGCAGTATCCGTGGATCCCTATTCGGAAGAGCAGGCCAAAGGACGGGAGGGCGTGATCCAAAACGGTCTGTTTGCGGAACTGCCCAACCGTTTCGGGGTGACACTGGGCTATACCAACGATCCGGTGACATTCTTGAACCGTTCCGTGCCCACGGCTTCCACCAGGAGCCAGGGAAGGCAGGCGGCGGTATGCGGGCGCATTTACGGGGTGCCGGGAAAGGGCAGGCAGGGGATCCACCAAATTGTGCGCCAGGAATATGGAAGGATTCATACCAGGGCGCAGTATGCCAGGACCTTCCGGCAGGCGGCAGAGGCCATGCTGGATACCTTCTGCGGGCTGAATTTCAACAGGGAAGAGCGGGAGTACACCAACAGACAGTGCCGGCCCCTTTCGGATACCAGGCTGGAACCCTGGCGGAATGTGGTGGAGATCGGCTGGACAGGGGGCGCCATCCTGGGCTATCCCCTGGTGATGAGCCGATACCTTCTGGACCGGGACGGTTTCCCTGTGGGGGAGAAACTGGCAGCCGCCCTGCCCGGAGAGGAACTCCTGGACCGGATTGTGGATGGATATTGTGAGGATTCAGGATTCTTCTATGACCTTGCAGCAGGCAATCCGGCCTGCAAAAAGACGACAGATGAGGATCCCGGCAGCCGACTGAACGGCTGGTGGACCTACTATGGCCTGTGCAGGGACTGTCACTGTGCCTACACCCAGGGCAGCGCGGTGTACTATATTCTGAAGACCATTCTGTTCTTAAAAGGGCGTGGGCTGCCCTATCCGGAAAAGTGGCTTGCAAGGTGCAGGCAGGTGCTGGATACGGTGGTTTCCCTCCAGAGGGAGGACGGCGCCTTTGGCTATACCTACTGCGCCACAGAGCGAAGGGTGCTGGACTGGGAAGGCTTTGCCGGCTGCTGGTTCGTGCCGGGGCTGTTGTACCTGGCAGAGCTTACCGGGGAGGAGACATACGTGGAAAAGGCCAGGAAGGCACACGCCTATTACCGGAATTTTGTGGAAAACCTGGACTGCTACGGGGCGCCCATGGATACCTGGAAGGCAGTGGACCAGGAGGGGAACTTGAGTTTTCTCCATGGCAGCCGTCTGCTGTATGAACATACGGGGGAGGCGCAGTTCCTGGAGGATATGAAGATGGGCGCCGGGTATGAATTCCTCTGGCGCTACGGCTACCAGACAAGGCCGGAGAATCCCCCGGTGAACCAGGGCTGGAATGCCTGTGGCGGGTCCGTGACTTCCATCTCCAATCCCCACATTCACCCCATGGGTGTGCTGGCAGACGAAGACCTGCTGTATCTGGGAGAGGTGACGGGGGATGCCTACTACACGGACCGGGCCTGGGATTCCATTGCCTGGATGATGCAGACCCTGGAGCTGTATCCAGAACAGACGGGCTATGGACAGTATGGCGTGCTCTCCGAGAGATGGTGCCCCTCTGACGGACTGGTCACAGAGCGGTATGACAATGGAGACCCGTACAGCTCCTGGTTCAGCTATAACCTGTGGGCAGCGGCCAATGTGTTTGAAGCTGTGCTGCACCGGGTATCTGGCCGGTAGGAGCGTACAATGAGCCAGTTGGCTGCTGCCCGCCAGAACTTTTCAGCCATGGATGTTCAATAAATGTAAACTTTTCAGAATTTGTGTGTCTTTTTCCTTCCCCGCGCATGTGATAAAATGATGATACCAGGGTCGAAAGGTCCATAAATCCGATGCAAACTTGCTTGCTAGAGGATTTTTGACCTTGAGACCCGCCAAAACACCGAAAAGAAGCCATTTTTCGCAGAAAAATGAGCGAATCCCCGGTGTTTTAGGATTGCGGAAGCGCACAGCGCGGAGCAATCCGCGGTATCATAGGGTATCATAAAATAAGGACAGAACAGGCAACGGGAACAGCATGAAAAACAGATTCCAGGAGGATGAGATGGGCAGTAAAGTAAGATTGATCAAGGAAGAGACAGCGGGCATGCGGATTGCCCTGGGGCTTACCTATGTGGAGAAGAGCCTGGCAGACAGGGGCTTCCAGGTAGTCTGGCAGGATATGTCCGGTCTGGCAGATTCCGGGACGGGAGAGGGAGATGCAGGCTCTGCCGTGCCGGGGAATGCAGCAGGCAGGAGAGTCCTGGAGATACCCGGGGAAGAGTCGCCGGCATGCAGCATCTATGTGGGTGTCCGGGGGGAAAGCGGATACATCCGGCAGTTGGAGGAAGAGGGGCTGTTGCTGTACCACACAAAAGCACCCTGTGGGGAGGGCTTTTACCTGGCCTATCTGCCGGGGCTGCGCCTGGCAGTGGTGGCAGGCGGTACGGATACAGGGGCATTGTACGGCGCCCTGGAACTGGCAGAGCGGATCGGGAGGGAATCCTCGTCAAATGCCGTGCCCACGGACCTGGCCTACGGGGACGCCCCGGTATTCCGTCTCAGGGGCCCTGCGGTAGGGCTGCAGCTCACCAAGGTGGAGCCGCCCAGGCTCACCTATGAGTATCCCATTACCCCGGCCCGTTTTCCCTGGTTCTATGACAAGGCCCTGTGGGAGAGGTTCCTGGACCAGATGCTTCTCAACAGGTGCAATGTCTTCTATATCTGGACAGGGCAGCCCTTCTCCTCCCTGGTGAAGCTGGCTGATTACCCGGAGGCCCTGGAGGTGACAGAGGAAGAGTATGAGAAGAACCGGGAGATGTTCGGATGGCTTACCAGGGAGTGTGACCGCAGGGGCATCTGGCTGGTGCTGAAATTCTACAGCATCCACATTCCCCTGCCCCTGGCAGAAAAATACCATGTGGAACTGCTCCAGAGCAATATCACCGAACTGAATGCCGACTATACCTACAAGTCCATTGTGGAGTTCATCAAGTCCTTCCCCCATATCGGCCTTATGGTCTGCCTGGGTGAGGCCCTCAGGGGAACCCAGAACAAGACGGACTGGTTCTTGAAGACCATCATCCCGGCGGTGAAGGAGGGGATCCGGCAGGCGGGACTCTCGGAGGAGCCGCCTCTGATCCTTAGGGGACATGACTGCGACCCCAATGCCATCATGGAGCAGGCAGTCCATATGTATGGCAACCTGTACACCATGTGGAAATATAACGGGGAGAGCCTTACCACATACCTGCCTGCGGGGAAATGGCAGGATACCCATGTGCGGCTGTCCTCCCACGGCCAGACCCACATCATGAATGTGCATGTGGTGGCCAACCTGGAACCTTTCCGATACGGGGCACCTGGATTTATCCAGAAATGCATGCAGGCAGGACAGAACCGCCTGGGTGCTAACGGCCTGCATCTATATCCTTTGTTTTTCTGGGACTGGCCTTACTCTGCGGATAAGGCGCAGCCCCGTCTGCTGCAAATGGATCGGGACTGGCTGTGGTATGCGGCCTGGTTCCGCTATGCCTGGAATCCGGACCGGGATCCACAGACGGAAGGGTACTACTGGCAGCACAGGCTGGCAGGACATCTGGGATGCAGCCTGGAGGCGGCGGCAGATATCCTGGAAGCCCTGGAAGCGGCAGGTCAGTGTGCGCCCCGCATCCTGCGCCGGGTGGGCATCACCGAAGGCAACCGGCAGACCATGAGCCTGGGTATGACCATGAGCCAGTTTACCAATGTGAAGCGCTACCGGCCCAACTACGAACTGTGGCACTCCGCATCTACCCCCGGGGAGCAGCCGGAGGATTATGTGAAAAAGGAACTGGCCGGGGAACCCCATTACGGAGAGATGCCCTATGATATGATGGAGGAAGTGGAGCATCTGGCAGACCAGGCCCTGGAGGCCATAAGGAGGGCCAGGGCCAGAGTGGAGGATACCGCGGCGGGCAGCAGGGAGCTTGACTACTATGTGACAGACATAGAGGCCATCTGGTATATGACGAAGAGTTATGTGAGGAAACTGGAGGCCGCCCACAAGATCCTGCGCTACAGGTTTACCATGGACGATACACTGCGGGGGGATCTGTCCCTGCTGCAGGAAGCGCTGGCTCCCTGGGAGGAAAGCCTGTCCCTGTACCGGAAGCTGGCAGAACTGACCAAGGACACGTATCTCTATGCCAACAGCATGCAGACCCGCCAGAGAAAGATTCCCTTCCCGGATGGAGACATGTTCGGCCACTGGTGCCAGTGCCTTCCCCAGTATGAAGCGGAGTTAGCCCATTTTAAGGAACATTTGAAGGAGATGGAGGCTGGCAGGTATCCCTGTGACGGGGACGCAGATCAGGAGGGAGCAGAACCCCTGCCCCATGCACCGTTTACCCTGCTCTCGGAGAACTGCCGTACCTATAGGGTGGAGAAAGGACAGTGGGTCTTCACGGATATGACTTCCCCTATCACCAATGTGGCATCAGAACTGAAAGGCCTTACGGGAATCTGCTTCGGCCTGGGGGAGGCCATTGGGGAAGGCGTCACGGTACGGCTGGAACTGCCCCAGGACTCCCAGATCCTGCTGGCTTACATGAATGCCAGGGGGGTGGAGTGGCTGCAGGTGCCCGACCTGGAGACCAACACCCATGCAGACGACAGGGGAGGCCTGAATGTGGTGTTTGCCAATGCCATGCAGGCGGAGGGGTGCCCGGACATGAATGTCCATGTGTTCCAGTACGAGAAGGGTGTCCATGAGATCTATATGGGAACCGGCGGCTACACCATCGTGGGTGTGGTGCCTGCGGGGGTGGAGATCCGGGCCAGGAATGCGGGATTCTCCGGGGAAACCTATGATAAGCTGGACTGGATGTATGAAGTGTGAAGAGAATTTCTAAGCCTGCTGCCGAATTTCATTCGGCATGGTACGCAGACTAAGAAATTCTAAAGCTTCACACCGAAGAACGCAAGGACAGCGTTCTTCATCCTTTGTTTGTGCCGCCGTAGGCGGCATGTCGGGAAGTGTGAGAAGAATTTGAAATAGTACTTCTTTTTGGAATTTATACAATTTACCCAGGGGATATCCTTGGATATAATGAACTCAGTAATCCAATCACAAATCTGGGAACTGTTCAACTCGTGAGAGAGGAGCCTGGCATGATACAAGGTTCTGGTGGTTCCCGCATCAAACGGAGGATATGAAAATGGTTGAATCAGCAATGAAGAAAAAGTACAATATCCGTCCCCTGGTGGGATTCTTGCAGCACTCTGCTTTCTGGGAGGGACCCTGCCGGGCAGGCAAGTTCGAGAGCCTGCAGCCGGAGGCTGAGAAGGAGTGGGCAGCCAATTATATGAAAGAGATCCAGGAGAAGGTGAAGGACATCATCCCTGAGGTCAATGTACTGGAACCCATTGCCGTTCCCTACATAGAGAATCTGACCGTACCCCAGGAGACCTGGGACAAGATTGAAGAAGGCCTGGACCAGGTGGATGCTTTCGTGATCTTCTGCTACAGGATTCCCAAGCTGGAGAAATACCGCAAGACCACCATTGTGTTCTCCAACGGCAACGAAGGTGCCGACCTGTGTGCCTACAACAGAAGCATTGGCGTGGAAGCCTACAATGCCATCGACATGGAAGACCTAAATGATATCCTGCACAGCCTGTGGGTGAGGAAATGTATCGCCAACACCAAGGCACTGATCCTCACTTCCGGCCAGGTGCCCACCTATGGCATCCAGTCCAATATCAGGGATACGGAATATCTGAGAAAGCAGTATGGCTTTGAAGTGCTCAAACTGCCATTCAAGGATATCTTCCCTTATATGGACAGGGTGGATGAGGCCGAGGCCAAGGAGATTGCTGAGAAGCTGCTGGCAAATTCCAAGGATACCAAGGTGAACCCGGAGTGGCTGGTGAACGATGCCAAGTATTACCTGGCGGCCAAGGCCATGATGGAATTCTATGGCTGCAATGCGTTCTCCACAGCCTGTATTGAACTGTGTGCCTCCAGGATTCCCCAGGAGAGGAAATTCACACCCTGCGTGTGCCATTCCCTGCTGAAGTCAGAGGGGATTCCCAGCGCCTGCGAGGAAGATCTGAACGCCATGATGGCCATGATGGTGCTGATGTATGGAAGCCACAAGGCAGCGTTCATGGGCAATCCTTTCCTGCAGTCCCCTGAGATCCTGTCCATCCACCATGCGGTTCCCGCGCTGAAGATGAATGGCTTCGACAAGCCGGATCTGGACTACAGCATGTGGGCATTTACCGGTCAGGGCTTCGGCGGCAAGATGCAGGTTGCCTTCGAGCAGAACGAGGAACAGTATATTACCTTTGGTCGTTTCAACCCTATGGGCAACAAGATGGTGGTGAAGGTGGGCGAGGTGGTCCGCTCCGAGTTCAGGCAGTATTATTGCAGCCCCCACTATTTCATCAAGCTGGAGAATGGCAGGGACTATATGCATAACCTGGCAGACTTCGGACATCACCAGGTGCTGGTGTTCGGCGACCAGATGAAGCTGGTGAAGAAGATTGCAAGATATATGGGATTCGAGGTTGTAGAAGGCTAAGGCGGGTAGGTTGTAAACAGCATACCTGGAAATTTGGAGTGACAGTATGATCTATCTCAATCATGCGGCAACGACATATCCGAAGCCGCAAGTGGTACAGGAAGCCGTGGCGCGCTCCATACAGGAGCCGCCCCAGTCCCAGTACCGGGGTGTGGCAGGAAGTACATATGGGGATGATGTGGGAAAGCTGTGCCGGGAGAACCTGGCACGGCTCTTTCGCATCCGGGAACCAAAACGGATCTTCTTCACAAGTGGTTCTACCCAGGCCTTGAATATGGCTATCCTGGGTCTTCCGTATCCCCTAAAAGGCGGCGGGGCATTGCAGGGTACGGAGGCTGTAGCAGCGGGCAGCAGACAGCCGGGAGCCGGGGAAACGGGCGGCAGGCGGCGTGTTGTGTTTACCGCAGCAGAACACAATGCGGTGCTGCGCACCATTTATGATGGCCTTAGGGAGAAGATTGCAGACGGGAGCGTGATGCCGGTGCTGGTGCCCTGTGACAGAAGCGGTTATGTGGACATGAAAGCCATGGAGCAGGCCATCACGGAAGATACTGCCCTGGTCATTGTGAACCACAGTTCCAATGTGACAGGGGCCGTGCAGGATATTGCCAGGATTGGCTCCTGGGCCAGGCAGAAAGGAGCCTATTTCCTGGTGGATGCCTCCCAGTCCGCAGGCGCCCTGCCCATAGATGTGGAAGCTGCCGGGATCCATATGCTGGCTTTTACGGGCCACAAGGGTCTGTACGGTATCGAAGGCACAGGGGGGCTCTATGTGGAACCAGGTGTTCCCCTGCGGCCACTGGTGTACGGGGGAACGGGAACCGACAGCCGCACCCTGGTGCCCCGGGAGCCATTCTATGAGGTGGGAACCATGAACCAGCCGGGGATCGCGGCCCTGTGTGCAGGAACCGGGTATATTCTGGAGGTGGGCCTGGAACAGGTCATGGCCTGGGAACAGGCCCTGGTGAAACGGCTCTATGAAGGCCTCCGGGCCATAAAGGGTGTCACCGTATACGGGGACAGGCAGCCGGAAGGGACGGCAGTGAGCTTCAACCTGGAAGGGCTATCCCCGGCAGATGTGGGGTATATCCTGGCGGGTTCCTACAAAATCCAGGTGCGGACAGGACTGCACTGTGCCCCCCTGCTCCATGAATGCCTGGGGACACAGGGCCAGGGAACGGTGCGGGCCAGCATCTCCTACCTGTCGAAAGAGGAGGATGTGGAGGCACTGCTCGGTGCCGTCCGGGAACTAATGGGGGAGACAAGGTAACAGGAAAATCCATGAACGGATGCCGCTTGAGGGAAACGCATCCATGTTGGCCGGAATGTGCGAGGGAGGGTGTGTAAACATTCCCTTTAATCGCACAAGGGGTATAAGCATGAAAGTGATATCTGTAAGAGAATCCATAGAATTATGTACGGAATCGGGATGGTCGGCCTATGACCTGATCCTGGATGGGAAGGTGGACAAGGGCAAGATAGAGGAACTGGGCACCCTGGGTACGCTCACCTACTTAGGGATGCTGCAACAGCCTTTTTACCGGATAGAACAACCCCTGTATATGATCAAGGGACTGGAAGGCGCAGACCAGCTCAGGGTGGCCATGCTGGTGGGGGAAGAGGAGATCCTGGACCGGGTGAGGGAAATCTTGGAAAAATAAAAACTGTTTGTGTCGGCTTTGCCCACATGACAGGAAGATAGGAATAAAAGGAGACAGGTGATGGAGAAGAAATTACCCAGGGAGATGACGGGTGCAGAACTGAAATCCATGCTGAAAAGCAGCATTAACTTCAAGAGCCTGGGAGGCTTGAAATGTGAGGAACTGACCCTGCCAGCCCAGGACAAACAGTGGTGGCGGGATGCCAAGATTGGCATGTTCATCCACTGGGGACTGTATTCCATCCTGGGCCGTGGAGAATGGGCCAGGTTCAATGAGCAGATTCCCAAGGAAGAATATGAGGCCCTGGCAGACGAGTTTATCCCCCAGGACTTCCACATGAAGGAATGGATGGAGATTGCCAAGGATTTCGGGGCAAAATATGCGGTCATGGTCACCAGGCACCACGATGGATTTGCCCTGTGGAACAGTGAGGGGAGCTACGAGCATTTTACTTCCTACCACAGGGGTGCCCACAGGGATTTTGTAGGGGAATATGCCCAGGCCTGCAGAGAGGCAGGGCTGAAGGTGGGGGTCTACTATTCCCCCATGGACTGGCGTTTTCCCGGATATTTTGACCCGGAAGGGCTGCCGGAGAACGCGGCCCTGATGAAAAAGCAGTGCTACGCCCAGGTGGAGGAACTGTGCAGCAGATACCATCCGGATATCCTGTGGTATGACGGGGGATGGCTGGCCCACAAGGGCAGCGACACTTCCAGCGCCTGGTTCTGGGAGCCGGTGAAGCTGAACAAGATAGCCAGGGGTTACAACCCGAAGCTGCTCATCAATCCCAGGTCCGGCTGGGAAGGGGATTTCTACTGTGACGAAGGCTCCCATGAGATCAGGGGAGGCATCATCCCGGTGCCCTGGGAGAAGAATATGTGCGTGTGTTCCGGCTGTTCCTGGGGATGGATGGCAGATGACCCGGTGTCTGATTTTGACTGGCTGATCCGTATGATGGTGAACGTGGTATGCCGTGGCGGCAACTGGCTGGTGAACATCGGCCCGGACAGGAATGGGAAGATCTCCGGCGAGATCCGGCAGCGGATGCGCCAGGTGGGAGACTGGCTGCGGACATACGGGGAGAGCATTTATGCCACGGCGGCAGGCCCTTATGAGCCGGTGGATGATGTATACGGCGCCACCTGGCGGGAAGATAAGGTGTACCTGCACATTCTGGACAGGAAGGCTTTCGCCGGGCTGAAACTGCCCCTTTCGGAAAACGTGATAGAACATGCCGCCCTGTTTGACGGCAGTCCTTTGGAAGTGGTGCAAGAGGAGGACGGCATCCGTCTGGTGCTGCCAGAAGGATCCAGCAGGGCAGGAGAGATGGGAAGCGGGCAGGAAATGGAAGGCCCCGCGCCGGACACCATTGTGGTCCTCACCATGACGGAGGCGGTGAAAGCAGCCGGGGACGCGGAGATTACTTTTACGGGAAAAGGCTGATGTGCTGTGTTGGAAGCTTCCTTGTTATAGTGCAGCCCCGTGACAGCCATGAGGTGTTTTCACGCGCTTTTTGCGTGACAAACATGAGACTGCTGTGCAGTGCATAGTTGTTGTGAGCGGTTACGAGCCATTTCCGTGAAACAGATGCCGGAAAGCGCTATAGGCGCGGCTGTATGAATGCCGCTGGCTGAACTGTTACGATTAAGTTAGGAGAATCAAGATGAGATATGGTGTATCGTATTACCCGGAACACAAGACGGAAGGAGACCTGCGGCATGACCTGGAACTGCTGAAGGGATCCGGGATCAATACCGTGCGGATGGGGGAATTTGCCTGGTGCCGCATGGAGCCTGTGGAGGGACAGTATACATTCGGGTGGCTGCAGGAAGTGGTGGAGGAACTGGGGCAGGCAGGGATCCGGACGATCCTGTGTACTCCCACGGCCTGCCCGCCGGCCTGGCTGGTGAAGAAGCACCCGGATATCCTGTATATGGATAACCGCCGGATCCGCCGGCCCTTCGGAGGCAGGCGGCATTACTGCTACAATAATGAGACATACAGGCAGTATTCTGTGAAGATTGCAGAGGAACTGGCCAGGGCTTTTGCAGGCAATCCCTATGTGGCAGGGGTGCAGATTGACAATGAACCGGCCCAGGAGGGCACAGGCCGTTGCTGCTGTCCTGTGTGCGTGGACAGATTCCATACCTACCTGCGGGAGAGATTCGGCACCATAGAGGAGTTCAACAGAAGGAGCGGCAGTATCTTCTGGTCCCAGGAATACGATGATTTTGAGGAGATACCGGTGCCGGTGAACACTATTGAGGTGGGCGCCCAGGACCAGATCCGGGCTTACTATGAGAATCCCACTGTGCGCCTGGCCTTTGAACGGTTCTGCTCGGACAGCCAGAAGGAATACCAGGATCTGCAGGTACAGGCCTTGAGACAGTTCCTGCAGGTGCCCATCACCACCAATGCTACCGGCCTTGCTACCAACAGCATTGACTATTATGACAGTACTGCCAGTCTGGACCGTTATGCCTTTGACTTTTACCCAGGGCTTCGGGATGCCAGGGTGGACTCCTTCCCCTACGCTTTCGCCAGGGGGGTGAAGGACGGGGCGCCCTTCTGGGTGCTGGAGTTCATGTCCGGAGGAGGACATAAGCTGGGCGGCAACGGCAGGGTACAGCCCAATCCTGGCGCCTTGAAACAGGCAGTGGTACAGTCCTTTGCCCACGGCGGGGAGATGATGCTGCATTTTCAGTTCCGCACCTATCCCTTTGGAGCAGAACAGCTCAATTATGCCATCGTGGATATGGACGGGGTGCCCAGGCGGCGGTACCGGGAGATGCAGGAGACGGCAGCCCTCCTGAAGAAACTGGAACCTTTGGAACAGGCATCCTTCCCCAGGCAGGTGGCGGTGTGTTTTGACTATGATTCCCACTGGGCCCTGCGGATCAAGCCGGTGAATGACCCTGCCTTCCACTATGTGGAATACTGCGGGAAGCTGTATAACTATCTGGAACAGGTCGGCGTCACCGCGGATGTGACGGCCCTGAAAGGGGACTGGAGCGCCTACAAGGTAGTGGTGATTCCGGCAGCCATTGTGATGACCCGGGCTACACAGGAGAAGATCAGGCGTTTTGTGGAACAGGGGGGGACAGTGGTGGCCACCTTCCTCACTTCCGTGAAAAATGAGGACAATGTGGGCTATACCGTCTCCCTTCCTGCAGGGCTGACGGATGTGTTTGGCAGTGTGGTGGAGGAAGTGGAGCCAGTGTTCCCGGAGAACCACACCCGCCTGCGGATGAATGTGGAGAGCTATGAGGCCCTGTGCCATATGGATGAGACCGAGGACAATGTGCAGGAGACTGTGGATGGCCTGTGGAGCGAACTGCTGGGCGGGGTCTCCGAGACCATGGGCAGCTATCTGGAGGATTACAAGGAAGGCGCCAAGGTACTCTCTGCCTTTACCTATGGAAAAGGCCGGGCCTACTATGTGGGAACAGACTTGGAACCGGAAGCCTACCGGACGTTCTTAAGAGGCATCCTGAAGGAAGCCGGTGTGGCCAGAACCCTTGTGGAGCGGGAAGAGGGCGTGGAACTGGTCACAAGATACGGGGATGGCGCGACCTATCTGTACCTGTTTAATTTTACAGCCAGGGAGACGATTGTCACCCTGCCGGAAGGGTGCAGGGACTACCTCACCGGGCAGGGCCTTCCCAGGAAATGCAGGATTGCCAGGAACGGGGTGCTGGTTGCAGCGCTACAGACAACGGTTCCCTGACAGATGCAGAAAAGGAATGGATGCAGGAAAGGGACAGATATCTGGAAACCGGACATTTGGAAACCAGATATCTGATAGCCGGATGTCTCACAGATGATCCGGGAATGGTATTTGGAAAAGGAGAGGAAGCGGTTATGAAGATTACGAGAGTGGTATGGACGCCGGACGGCGTGTACAGGGAACCTGGGGACATTATAGAGAAGAGCTTTGTGCCGGATGTGTGCATCCTGCAGGAAGCCTGCAGGACAGAGACAGGTATCGCCCAGGGCGGCAGGCTGGAATTTCCGGGGCTGGAACCGGGAGGCCGCTCCATTCTGGCGCAGGAATCCTGCACCATGACACCCAGGAAGGTCATGCGTTACTCCATAGAGGGCAAAGCCCAGGTGACGGTGAAGAAGACCGTGGACGGGGAGCGCACCATTGTGGAAAATGCCAGGGATACCTGTGTGGGCGAGGCCTATGAGGGAAAGCTGGTATTCTCCATTGGGGAGAAGGAGCGCATCCTAGGTCTGGGGCAGCATGAGGACGGTATCTCCAACTACCGGAACTGCACCCAGCACCTGTACCAGAACAATATGCAGATTCCCATGCCGGTGTTCCTGTCCACCGCGGGCTATGCCGTATTGCTGGATGCGGACTGTCTGATGGTGTATGAGGAGAAGGATAGCCGGATCACCCTTACCCTGGATATGGTGGAACAGATTGCCTATTACGTGATTGTGGCAGATACCATGCCGGAACTGGTGAAAGGCATCCGGCAGATCACCGGCAAGGCGGCCATGCTGCCCAAATGGGCCTACGGCTATATCCAGTCCAAGGAGCGTTACAAGACCCAGGCAGAGATCCTTCAGACGGCGGAAGAATTCGGCCACAGGGACATTCCCGTGTCCTGCCTGGTCCAGGACTGGCATTCCTGGAGCGAAGGGAAATGGGGGGACAAGCACCTGGACAAGGAACGGTACCCTGATATGGAAGGGCTGACAGATGCCCTTCATGAGAAGGGAATCGGCCTTATGATCTCCGTGTGGCCCAATATGAACAAGGGCGGTGCGGACAACCAGGAGATGATGGAAGCCGGCAAGCTCTATGCCAACCTGTCCACCTATGATGCCTTTGACGAGGAGGCCAGGGCGCTGTACTGGAAACAATGTGAGAGGGAACTGTTCTCCGGCGGCGTGGATGCCTGGTGGTGCGACTCTACGGAACCTTTCACCCCGGACTGGGGCGGCCCGGAGAAAAAGTCTGCCCAGGAGAGATACCAGATCACCAAGGGGGAGCAGACCAGGTATATGGATGCCAGGAAGGCCAATGTCTATGCGCTCTATCACGCCAAAGGGATCCATGACAACCAGCGGAAAGCGGCGCCAGACAGGCGGATCATGAACTTGACCCGTTCCGGCTATCTCTCCAGCCAGAGGTATGGCGCAGTGCTGTGGTCCGGGGACATCGCTGCCACCTGGGAGGTGTTCCGGAAGCAGATCGTGGAAGGACAGCAGATGGCTGCCAGCGGTATGCCATACTGGAACCTGGACATAGGCGCATTTTTCACGGGGAACCTGGAAGCCTGGAAGCGCTGGAGCGGTGCGAAGGAAGGCACCCAGCCCTGGTTCTGGCACGGGGATTTTGAGGACGGGGTACAGGATAAGGGATACCGGGAACTATATGTGAGATGGCTCCAGTATGGCACCTTCCTTCCCATTATGCGCTCCCACGGGACGGATACCCCCAGGGAACCCTGGCAGTTTGGGGAGGAGGGAGATGTGTATTACGATACTATCGTGAAATATATCCGGCTTCGCTACCATCTGGTACCCTATTTCTACAGCCTGGCCTACCAGGTGTGGAAGGAGGATGCCATGACCATGCGCGGACTGGTCTTCGATTATCCAAAAGACCAGGAGGCTGCCATAAGGGATGACGAGTACCTGTTCGGGGATTTCCTGGTATGCCCGGTCACATCTCCCATGGAATATGGCCCCCAGAGTACACCCCTTGGGCTGGACCAGACCAGGCCTGTGTACCTGCCGGCCGGGAATGACTGGTATGACTACAATACCAAGACCTGTCTGCCAGGAGGAGAAAAACGATGCGCTCCGGCGCCCCTGGACACCATGCCCTTGTACGTGAAGGCGGGGAGCATCCTGCCTGTGGATGTGTCCGGGGAAACGGATCTCTACCATGTGCAGAAGTCCCGGAAAATCGGCGTGGAGATCTACAGCGGCGCAGATGGCAACTTCACCTGCTATTTTGACAGCGGTGACGGGTATGGTTATCAGGAGGAAGAAGGCGCGGTGATGACACTGGAATGGAAGGAAGCTTCCAGGGAACTGACATTCTCCGTGGTGAAAGGCACCTATGAATACCCGCAGGACTGGCAGATTACCCTGTATACACCGGAGGGCAGCAGGACCAAACATGCCTCTTACAATGGGGAAATGATGGCGGTGCAGTTCTAAACTTCCATGAAAAGGCTGTACGATATGAATAAAGACTTTCCTTCCACATGGAACGAATTTTGATATTCATTTTATAGGAAAGCAGACGTTCATTAGGAAAAGGAGAACAGAAGAAATGAAAAGTAGCACATTACAACAGAAAGCACCCTGGGAGGACGGGCCCCTCAAGGTCATGGACAACGGCAGGTATTTTTGCTGCGGGGAAAAGCCCTTTTTCTGGCTGGGGGACACAGCCTGGCTGCTGTTCCACCAGCTTACCCTGGAGGAAAGCTACATCTATCTGCGCAACCGGAAGGAACTGGGGTACAATGTGATCCTGGCAGATTTCATCCACACTGCGGATCAGAAGAACCTGGCCGGGGACAGTGCCTTGATAGAAGGGGATCCTGCCAGGCCTGATGTGGAGGGCGGCTTCTGGAAACATGTGGATGCCGTGGTGAAAATGGCAGAAGACTTAGGGCTGTTCCTGGGGCTGCTCCCGGTGTGGGGCAGCAGTGTGGTGAAGGGCGGTGCCCTGCATATGGGGAATGTGGATGCCTACATGCAGTTCGTGCTGAACCGGTATCACGATTATCCCCATATCATCTGGATCGTGGGCGGGGATGTGCGGGGGGATGTGGCAGCCCCGGTATTCCGGCGCATGGGCACCTTGATGAAGCAGGATAATCCGAAGCGGCTTGTGACCTACCATCCCTTTGGCAGGACAAGTTCTGCCCTGTGGTTCCACGAGGAGGAATGGCTGGACTTCAACCTGTTCCAGTCGGGCCACAGACGCTACGACCAGGTCAGCATGCAGGAGTGGGATGACAATACGGCCAAAGAGGGCTGGTTTGGGGAAGACAACTGGAGATATGTGGAGAGAGACCGGAACAGGACACCGGTGAAGCCCATCCTGGACGGTGAACCCTCCTACGAGTGGATCCTCCAGGGACTCCATGACAAGACACAGCCCTACTGGAAGGCAGCTGATGTGCGTCGCTATGCCTACTGGAGCGTGTTCGCCGGGGCGGCGGGCCATGTGTACGGCCACAATTCCATCATGCAGTTCTACCGGGATCTGTCTAAGGAGGGCGCCTTCGGGGCAAAGTATCTGTGGACAGATGCCATCCACCATCCGGGCAACAGCCAGATGATCCATCTGAAGAACCTGTGTGAGAGAGTAGGGTTTGAGAAGGGACGCCCTGCCCGGGAATATCTGCTGGATGGGAAGGACAAAGATGCAGCCGGACATAGGGGGGCCGGGGCCGGTGAACCTGGAACAAATGGGGCTGGTACCGGGAATGACCTTAAAGACACAGCTCCGGTACCCATGGACTTCGAATCCGTAAAAGCAGGACTGGGGGAGAAATATGACTACATCAGTGTGTTTGCCGGGGAAGATTTCCTGTTGGCCTACACCGTGAACGGCCGGACCATGGGGCTGTCCCTGGCGGCCTATGCCGGGAAGAAGCTGGCATCCTACTGGATGGATCCGGTTACGGGAATGTGGACCTACGCCGGGCCTGTGGCCGGGGGCGGAGATGCTGTATTCACGCCGCCTGTGCGGGAAGACGGGGAGGATGCAGTGCTGGTGCTGCTGGCAGAAGTGTGAACGGAATGAAAATTTTCTAAGGCTGTAAAGTACACAGCTCAAGAAAATCTAAGTCATTCCGGGAAGAACGCAAGGGCAGCGTTCTTCCGGCCTGCATCAGTTCATTGATTGTTTGTGCCGCCGTAGGAGGCATGTCTGGAAGTGTGAGAAGAAGTTCTTAGATGTCCAAAGACGTCATCTAAGAACTTCTATGGCAAAAAAATAGCGCCTCTCGCACACTGAAAAACGCAAAAGCGGATCTGGTTCAAGCCAGTTCATCCCACGCCAGCCAGGGCAGCATCCATCTGACTGACATGACAGGGTAGCAGGGAGACGGCCGTTTGTGCTGGTGTGTAGTGGCTGGACGGTGCGCTAAACAACAAGATCCAAGCTTTGTGAATCTTCTATCTTGTATTGGAGTGTATGGTGACTGGGGAAGTGGTAAAACGGGCTTGATGCATATGTGTATAGTCCTTTTAAGGAAAACATTGTTGGAGGATATCCTGGCGGTTTCCTCAAAAGCAGGTCGGTGGGCAGTCATTGTGTGTTGCAATCAGTACAGCAAATTGGGAACGATCAAATTTTGAAAGGGAACTTTTATGAAAAAGCTGCTGAACTATAGCACAAAGTATATTGATGACGAGATTAAGAGAAGGCAATCTTGTCTCGAAAGCGCAAAGCATGAAATCCGCACTGGTATGGATTATAGAGAAATACTGTATCAAAGGTTAGACCAGCGTATGGCAGAACAGGCGTATGACTGGGTAATCAACAGTCTTTGCGACCTGTTTTTTGAGTATGCCCAAGACGGGGACATCCGTATGCAGTTGGATGTTGATGCAAAAGCGGCGAAGGAAAGCTATTATATTGCGGCTTTGATTGGTGTATTATGCTATGAAATGATAGAAAAAGGATTTACACATCATGTTTTAGACAGTGGCTCTCTATATGATTTCAAGAAAAATAATTTCAATTTCTCTAAAGTGGCGATTCTTGCAAATGAATACGAATTGGCACTGAAAATGACAGGAATGGATACTGTTGAGGGTGCATTGGTTTCGCAGGATTATTCCCTGGCCTGTGAAATTCTTCCGGATAGTCCGGAAGATGATTCTATTGGTACAGATGAGATTACGCAATGTATGTGGGCCATTGCCCATGGAGATGAAAAGCTGTTTAACAATTACATTGAAAAAAGAATAAAAATGTTGCGCCGCTATGCAAGGTTGAACCCCAGAACCTTTGACAGTTGGGGGATGGCGGCGGTAAAGCTGGCACAGCGACGAGGTATCCAGTGCCATATCGATGTCATAGAATTGCCATATCAGCTCCTTGACGATATCAGAGTTGATACAAGGGGGCTGATTTTTCCTAAAGCAGAACAAATTCGCTCTATTATAGGCGAAAAAAAGAGATCGTAAATCAAAGAATAACATTGCGTTTATTGGGCGGCTGCCTGTATGGAGTAGCTGCCTGTCTTAATCATTCTGACGAATCGTTTTGCCAAACGGCGCTGAGCAGCACCAATCTTAAATGGGAGATGTGTATTAATAAGCTGAAAGAGCAGAAAGATGACATGATTGCTTACTGTTTATTCTTGAAAACATTGATGATCCGGGTGGAAAGCAGCGTTGTAAAACGAAGCCCGTTGATCCTGGGATTCCCTTTGTTCTTCCGGCATTACATTTGAAAAGAAGCTGTCCGATTTGAAAATGCTGGATAATTATGGCAAAACCTGTTGAAATTAAGAGGAAAAAACGATATAATATAAAAGACAGATAAATACCGGATAATTCGGGATTATCCGGTAGATGGTGT
>CAJUGH010000050.1 GCA_910586215.1 uncultured Acetatifactor sp.
CCCCAGGGAACATGAGATCATCTCCCTGCGCTTCTTCGAGGGCAAGACCCAGATGGAAGTGGCAGATTCCATTGGCATCTCCCAGGCACAGGTATCCCGCCTGGAGAAAAATGCCCTCCGCACCATGCGCAATTATCTGTCAGCATAAGGACTCGGCGGACAGGATCCCGGACGGTACTCCTATGAAGGAATCCGCATACCCTGCAGGGCGCGGCTATCCGCGCCTTGTGAAAAACAGTCTGAACACGAGCCAGCCGATCACACTCCCCAGAATGTTGGTCAGAATGTCATCGATCTGGAAATATCCCCTCTGGGTGAGAAGCTGAAGACATTCCACTGTCAGGCTGGTCACAGCCCCCAGCAAAGTACAGCATAGGAAACCCCTGGCCCACTTGAAGGCCCAGCAGCACACAAAACCATAGGGAATGAACAGCAGTACATTCTCTATCACATAGGCATTATTCCTGGCATTGATCCCCCAGGTGGAGAACAGTTCCAGGTCGAGCCCTTTCCTGGTGCCGCTCTCCCTGGATAAAAACGTAATCGTCAGGATCACCGCCAGGTAGAACCCGAAGACCACCATGGGCAGGATTCTCTGCCGCCTGTTGGCATCCTTCTTCGTAAAACACAGCAACAGGATTCCCAGAGGGATCCCGATCAGCAGTCCGAAAGGCAGGTACTGCAATGCTGCTATCAAGTCACGAAATATATATTGTATCATGTATATCACCGCCATGTTTCCGGCAGAATATCCCAGCGCTCTGCGGCATGGTCCCATTTGTCCTGCCGGGCACAAAACCTCTCATTCATCCATGCCACGGCATCCACCACACCCTCCTCGGCAAAGGAGAATTCTTCGCTCTCCTTCTCCTCCCGGGGTGTGGTGAAAAAGTTGAATGGCTCCGGCCAGACCGTTGCCCTCAGTACTTTCCCGCCCTCTTCCTTCGCCACGCCCTCCAGGCGGTAGCGCATTCCCCGATGGCACCCTGTATATTCTGTCTTTTTCAAGTATTCCATCGATAATATATCTTCCCGATTTATCATGCTATTATGTATCCCCGGCAAAAACTTCCATTTACAAACCATTATACTATGTTTTCGTGCGCTTCAGCGCACATGGAACCAGAAGTTGACACAGTGTCCTTCTGTGTCAACATTATACCCTATTTTCCGGCATAGCGCCAGTAGGTGGCCTAAAAAATTTGGGCTGTTCAGCCAGCGCCATTCGTAAAGACGCGCCTACGGCGCTTTCCGCTGCTTCGCAGCTAGCTTTCCTCATAAAATGGCGCTCCCTCAGTCCATATATATGGCGCAAAATTCGTGCAAGCACGATTTTCCACCATTTACATGGACTGGCTGAACTGTTACCTATATATGGCTGCTCATTTCTTTCTTCAACTGTCGCATGATCTTCTTCTCCAGCCTGGAAATATAGGACTGGGAGATCCCTAACAGGGAGGCCACCTCTTTCTGGGTCATCTCCTGCCCATCCCGGCTGCCCAGGCCAAAGCGCAGGTTGATGATGGTCTTCTCCCTGTCCGAGAGCTTACTGATGGCACCAAGGAGCACTTTCCTCTCCACCTCTGTCTCTATGTCACGGTAGATGACATCCTCATCGGTTCCCAGGATATCGGACAACAGCAGTTCATTGCCGTCCCAGTCTACGTTCAGCGGCTCATCTATGGACACCTCCAGCTTGGTCTTATTGTTCCGCCTAAGGTACATGAGAATCTCGTTTTCTATGCACCTGGAAGCGTAGGTGGCCAGCTTTATATTTTTTTCCGGGTTGAAGGTGTTGATGGACTTGATCAGCCCTATGGTACCGATGGAGATCAGATCTTCCACCCCCACCCCTGTGTTGTCGAACTTCTTGGCTATGTATACCACCAGACGCAGGTTATGCTCAATAAGGGTCGCCTTGGCCTCTGCGTCAATCTCCGTTCCCAGGTCACTGATTACCTGGCTCTCCTTCTCCATCTCCAGGGGCGGTGGCAGCACCTCTGCCCCGCCTATGTAATGGATCTCCCCCTTCTTGTGCAGAAGCAGGTTATCCCTGCGGATCATCTTGAACTGTAGTCTTCCCGGTATTGCCACTTTTATTATCATATCTCCTCGCATTCTGCCGCCTGGCGGCCCCCTTGTCCTCTGTTAAGAGCATAGGGTTTACAATCATTTTTATGGATCCTGTCCCTGCACTATAGTCCGCGCTGACGCCTTCCGGTCCGGCTGCTATGTACACATCCTGGAAATCCTTCCTGATCCCGTCCCTCTGGATCTGCAGGTGAGGCAGAAGGTATCCTTCCAGGATCCCACGCTTCTTCCCAATGCTGTGGTAGGGGATGGCCCGGTATCCCAGTTTCTCCCCGCCTTCTGTGCCCCCCTCATACCCCAGTTTCTCCAGTACCTCCCTGTCCACCACGCAGACTGGTTTCCCACTGATGGGTTCTATGAGGCTGTTGCCCGTATCCACCATGGCCTCCACTGCCACGGTGGATGTCCCCCTGGCCAGGACTGCCCTGCACAGGGGGTCCGACTGGATATCTTTCCTGCGGGTCCGCACCAGGAACAGATACAATATGCCACCCGCACCCATGATGCCGGCACCCTTTCCCAGGAAGCTCCTGGCCTGTGGAAAGCTCCTAATCAGGAACAGCACTCCCCCGCCCAGGCAGAAAGAATAGAGCAGGAGCTTTTCCAGGAGCTTCAGAAACATTCTGAAGGTCTTCACGGGAAAGGCAATGACCAGCATTCCCACCGTTCCCACTGCTGCACCCAGTGCCAGTCTCACCGCAGCCGGGGCCGTCCAGGAAAAAGGCAGCAGGCAGCAGATCCCCCCCATGGCTGCACCGGCCAGCAGGCGCCCCGGCGTGGCAGTGCCCAGGGTGCTGCCGTCCACCAGCATCAGCAGATAGAGGTTCATCACAAAATTGACCAGAAATAAACTGTCCACATATACTTCATAGTGCATTCGCATCATCCTTTTCATAATGATTATAAAGGGAGAGGGGCATGGAATTTGTCAAAGGAAGGGAAGAAAGAACTGGATTTTTTCGACAAAACGGCCCCGGACATATCCCGTCCGGAGCCGCAACTTTTCCTTTATCTTATTATACAATTATCTTGTCATACAGTCCGACTGTGTTGAATCCTGTGACTTTGTTCCTGTGGATTTTCCATACATCCTGGCCTATTTTCTCTGCAGGAAATCCGGTATTTTTAAGGACTGTTCCTTCACATTGCTTCTGATATCCACAGGTCTCTGGATCCCCTGCACGGGCGGCTTCTGCTGGCCGGAATTGTCCATGCCAGGCTGTAACTGCCCTGTTCCGGGCTGCATGCCCTGGCCCTGGACAGGTCCCCTTCCCTGCATGTAAGAGATTGGTGTCTTATATGTATTCCCCATCCGGGACGGTCCGGAAGCATTCTGCATATTGGTCAGCCCGGTGGCAATCACGGTGATGGTACAACTGTCCGACCTGGACTCATCGTACATGGCACCGAAGATGATATTCACTTCTTCCCCGGCCAGACTCTGTACATATCCCACGGCATCACTGGCATCCGTCAAGGTAATATCCCCGGACACATTGATGATTACATGGCTGGCACCACTGATGGTAGTCTCCAGCAGGGGACTTTCCACGGCCATCTTCACTGCATCCAGGGCCTTGTCGTCCCCCTTGCCCTCGCCGATGCCGATATGGGCAATCCCTTTGTCCTTCATGACAGTCTGTACATCTGCAAAGTCCAGATTAATGATGGCCGGCACATTGATCAGGTCTGTGATTCCCTGTACCGCCTGCTGCAGCACTTCATCTGCCTTCTTAAGGGCTTCCGGCATGGTGGTACGCCTGTCCACAATCTCCAGAAGCTTATCATTGGGAATCACGATCAGTGTATCCACATTCTGCTGGATACGCTCTATGCCGTTGAGCGCATTCACCATACGGGTCTTGGCCTCGAACCTGAAGGGCTTCGTCACAACGCCTACCGTAAGGATCCCCATATCCTTGGCCAGCTTGGCTACCACTGGCGCAGCCCCGGTACCGGTACCGCCACCCATGCCGCAGGTGACGAACACCATATCCGATCCCTTCAGTGCTGCACTGATCTCCTCTGCACTCTCCTCCGCAGCCTTCTCCCCCACTTCAGGCTTGGCTCCTGCACCCAGTCCCTTGGTCAGCTTTTCCCCGATCTGCAACAGCTTCGGGGCCTTGCAGAGCTGCAGGGCCTGCTTGTCCGTATTAACACCGATAAAATCCACACCATCTATTTTCTCTTCGACCATTCTATTTACAGCATTATTACCTGCGCCACCCACACCGACCACTATGATCTTAGCAGCAGATTCAGCATCGTTTGTCTTAATCTCCAGCAAGGGTCCATCCTCCTTCTACCGTTCTAACCAAACCATATAGTTTATCATATAATTATTTCCCGAATTAATCAACTACTTTTTATATCTTTTTTTCGGACAAAACTTACAAATTGTTACGGTTCACTCCGTTCACGGCAGATTACTCCTTCCCTACTCCGGCTGAAACACATACTGGTTCCGGTTGGCCTCATAGGATGTCATCTGCAGCGTCCCCTTTTTCCCTTCCAGGGACGGCAATAACTCTGGCAATGCCATGAGCTTGTCCTCCAGGGTGGCGGTGTCATTGCCCAGGGCCACCTTCACCTCCCCAAAATACACCGTGATCTCCCTTGACTTCTGGAAGTAAATCTTTTCCGAGGACAAATTGTATTTTTCCAGGAGCTTGGTAAGATTCAGAATACTGGCAAACACCTCCTTATCCTCCACAGGCAGCGCTTCCCCCAGCACAATGTGACCGAAGGACAGGCCTGTAATCTCCGGGACACCCAGGGTCCTGACACTGGAACTTTCCACCACATACCCATCCTTGTCAAAATACACATAGGCACCCAGATATTTCACATAGCCTGTGAGTGCCTTCTCATAGACCGTGATCTTGATCGTGTCCGGGGACAGGATGGTCACATCCATCACATCCACAAAAGGAATCCCCTCTACTCCCTTATTCTTATACTTCATGGCCAGGTACAGGGAATTATCCCCCAGCCAGCCGTCCATGACAATGGCCTTAATCTCCTCCTCCGTATAATGGACATTCCCCTCCACATACACTGTGTGTACCGTATATGCAGCCTTCACATAGCCATAGCCTCCCGCTCCTCCTAAGAGGAGCAGCAGGACCACTGCTATGAGGATTCCCTTCCTGTCCCTTCCCTTTCCCTGTGCCATTTTCTCCTGGAAATTCTCTCTATGCACTGATGATACGCGCTCCTAACTCTCTGAAATCCCTGCAGATATTCTCATATCCACGGTAAATATAAGGACAGCCCCGCACCACGGTCTCCCCCCGTGCCGCTAACCCTGCTGCCACAAGGGCAGCCCCGCCCCTGAGTTCCCTGGCTTCCACACAGGCCCCCTGCAGGGTTTCCACCCCACGTACCAGCACCCTGCCTGGATCCAGCAGTTCTATGGAGGCGCCCATTTTACACAGTTCTCCCACCACACGGAAGCGGTTCTCGAAGATAGTTTCTTCCATAAGGGTAGTCCCCTCCCCCAGGGAAGCTGCCACAAGGGCCGCTGACTGCAGGTCCGTAGGGAAACCCGGATAAGGGGCCGTCATCACATGTCCCGGGGATACCGGCCCAGATGGTGCCTGTACATAGATGCCATCCCTGGAAGTGCACAGCTTAGCCCCCATGCGCCCGGCTACCTCCAGAACAGCCCCCATGTCCGGCCCGGGGGCATGTTCCAGGAAAATATTTCCTCCCGCAGCCACACAGGCGAACAGGTAGGTACCTGCCACGATCCGGTCTGCCGGTACGGTGAAATCCGTGCCGTAGAGTGTCCTTCCGCCCCGGATGCGGATGCAGGAAGTGCCCGCCCCTCTGATCCAGGCTCCGCAGGCGCACAGGTAATCGCACAACGCCACAATCTCCGGTTCCCTGGCGGCCCCTTCTATGACCGTATCACCTTCTGCCATCACTGCCGCCAGGATCACATTCTCCGTGGCACCCACGCTGGGCTTCGGCAGACAGATACAGGCACCGCAGAGTCTGTCCGCGGAAGCAGAAAGCAGTCCGCCTTCCTCCTCAAATTCCACCCCCATCTGTCCCAGGGCACACAGATGCAGATCAATGGGACGCCTGCCTATGACACAGCCCCCCGGATGTTCCATCACCACACTGCCGCACCTTCCCACCATGGCACCAAGCAGGCACAGAGAGGACCGCATCCCCCTCACTGCCTCTGACTGCATCACACTTTTCTGTATCCTGGATGAATCCACCCATATCCCCTGTTCCTGCCAGTTTACCTGGCAGCCCATGGCCTTCAGGAGACTGACCATGGCATACACATCTGTAATCCTTGGACAATTTCTGATGAAAGAACGCTCTCCCACAAGCAACGTAGCTGCCAGAATGGGCAGCGCTGCATTCTTGGAACCTTGTATGGAAACCTTCCCCTGTAGGGCGATCCCGCCCTGAACACAAATAGAATCCATAGATCACCATCCGGCTATCAAACTAAAGACCTATTCTATCCTATGTGTCAGGGCCTCCTTAGGTACCTTGTCCCTCTTTCTCATATACCACAATCCCCGGCATGCCTTGGACAGAAGCCGGGATGTTCCAGGAAAACCTGTTCTGGACAGGTTTACAATTCCTTTAGTTGTATCCGCTTCGCCACACTAAGGACCAGACCGATCTCAATGAGCAGGAACATCACAGAGGATCCTCCATAGCTGATAAAGGGAAGGGAAATGCCCGTGTTGGGTATAGAGTTGGTCACCACGGCAATGTTCAGGATGGCCTGGATGGCAATATGTCCCATGACTCCCACCACCAGCATGGCACCGAAGAGATCCGTGGCATTGTTGGCAATGACCATCATGCGCCAGAGCAGCATCACAAACATGATGATAATGGCAATGGCACCGAACAGTCCCAGTTCTTCACAGATAATGGAGAAGATCATGTCATTCTGTGCTTCCGGCAGGAAGCTGAGCTTCTGCATGCTCTGGCCCAGTCCCTTTCCCCAGACACCACCGCTGCCAATGGCATACAGGGCCTGCAGGGTCTGGAATCCCTTGCCCTGGGCAGCGCTCTCCGGATCCAGCCAGGCAACGATACGGGCACTGCGCCAGTGGCCGGCTCCCTCCCCGCTCATGGAGGCCGACACAATGACGAACACCAGCACCGCCACCGCTGTCAGACCTGCGACACCCATGATCACGAATTTCTTGTAGTCCGGACTGGCCACGAACACCATCAGCACAGAGATCCCCATGATGATGATGGCGGAACTCAAGTTCTTGGTGATGAGGTATACTTCCAGCACAACGGGCAGGGGAACTGCCATCATGATAAGGAACCCTTTCATGGTGCGGACACCCTTTCCCATCTTGCAGACCATGACAGCCAGGAACAGGATCATACACAGCTTCGCCACCTCTGCTGGCTGCAGGTTCAGGCCCACTCCCGGAATGCGGATCCACCGTCTGGCCCCGTGGGACTCCACCCCCAGGGGGGTCATTACCAGGGGAACCATGGCCGCCGATACCACATACCCCAGCATGGCAAAACGCTCCCAGAAATGATAGGGTACGTTTGCCACGAAGATCATCAGTGCCAGGCCGATGATGATGGCAATCAACTGCTTCTTCAGGTAATATGCCGTATCCTTAAATTCCTCAAAAGCCTCATAAGAACTGGCAGAATAGATCATCACCAGGCCGAATCCCAGCAGGAAAAGTACGATAAACAGCAGGCTGTAGTCAAAAAAATATTCTGATTGTTCTTTTCTCTTCCGCCTACGGACGGCATTCTGTGTGGCTATATGTATCACCTCAATTCCCTCACATACTCCTTAAAAAGCTGTCCCCTGACCTCATAATTGGGGAACATGCCCCAGCTTGCACAGGCCGGGGAGAGCAGCACCGCATCCCCCTCCTCTGCCAGCTGCGTACACAGCTTCAGGCATTCTTCATAGGTATCCGCAAAACGGATCCTGTCAAATCCGTGTTGCCTGGCACATTCTGCAATCTTCTCCCTGGTCTGCCCGATGAGCACCAGCCACTTCACCTTATCCTCAAAACTCTCGATCCACTCATCGTACACACTTTCCTTGTCATAGCCCCCGCCGATCAGGATAGTAGGCTTCCTCATGGCCCGGATTCCCTGAATGGCGGCATCCGGATTGGTCCCCTTAGAGTCGTTGTAGTAGTCAACGCCCCCCTTGGTTGCCACATATTCGATCCTGTGCTCCACCGCCTGGAAAGTCCGTATGGTCTTAAGGATGGTATCCATGGGAACCCCCATGCCTTCCGCAATGGCCACGGCTGCCATCACGTTCTCCACGTTGCACATTCCCACCAGGTTCATGTCCCGGTGAATATCCAGGATCTTATGTGTCACCCCACGCAAGCGCTTCACGATCATCTCCTGCTCCAGGAAATATCCTTCCTCCAGACTGTGTGCCGAGGAGAAATAGACCACCCTGGCCGGACACCGTCTTCCAAGATCCCTGGTGTAGGGATTCTCGTAGTTCAACACACAGATGTCTTCCCCTGTCTGGTTCCGGGTGATGTTCTCCTTGGCTGCCACATAAGCCTCCATGGTATGGTGACGGTTCAAGTGGTCCGGGGTGATATTCAAGATGGCGGACACTGCCGGGTGAAAATCCCGGATGGTCTCCAGCTGGAAGGAACTGATCTCTCCCACCGTGACACTTTCGGGAGTCGTCTTCAGACATTCGGAAGTATAAGGATTCCCGATATTCCCCACCACGAACACCCTATCCCCACCCAGGTGGGCTTTCATGATCTCCCCCACCAGGGTAGTGGTGGTGGTCTTGCCGTTGGTTCCGGTGATGGCAGCCACCCGTCCCTTCTCCATCTGGTATCCCAGTTCTATCTCCCCGATGATAGCGGCTCCCCTTTCCCGCAGTCCGCACACCAGGGGAATGTCTACCGGCACACCGGGGCTTAACACCACCGTCCGTACTTCTGCTGCCACTTCTTCCGGCAGCGCCCCTGCCACACAGCGCACCAGACTGCCCTGGGGCAGCTTTGCACCCATTTCTTCCGGCGTCAGCTTCTCATTGCTGTCGTAGAGCACCACATCGGCTCCCATATGTTCCAGAAGCCCTGCCGATCCGACCCCGCTGATACCGGATCCTACCACCAGACATGTTTCTCTCACTGTCACTTTTATACCCCCGTGCCCGCTTCAGCGGGCGCATCCTAAACCCTCTAATATCCGGGCCGCTACACTTCAAGACATGACGCTCCCAGCGTCAGTACCATCCCAAATGTCACATACAGCCTGTGACAAGCCTGGAAGACTACCTCAAGGCAATTCTGCAAGGAATGACTAGGCGCCCAGGGCCACCAGGCACATCAAGGCTGTCACAATAGAAAATACAGCCGTAATCTTCGTCTCGGACCATCCGCACAGTTCAAAGTGGTGGTGCAGGGGTGCCATCTTAAAGACCCGCCTGCCCCCTGTGAGTTTGAACCAGCACACCTGCAGGATCACGGAGGCTACCTCCACCAGATAGATGATTCCCACCATGGCAATGAACAAGGGCATCTGCAGCATATAGCCGCAGGCTGCCACGAACCCGCCCAGGGCCAGGGAACCGGTATCCCCCATGAAGACAGAGGCCGGATGTACATTGAACAGCAGAAATCCCATCAAAGCCCCTGTGACGGCACAGGTCACAGGCTCAATACCACTGCCCCGCCCCACTGCCACCACAGTGAAGAACACCGCCACGATCACTGTGACACTTCCCGCCAGCCCGTCCAGGCCATCCGTGAAATTCACACCGTTCACCGTTCCCAGCACAATGAAAAACAGAATGGGAAGGTTCCAGATGCCAAAGTCCAGGTACCTGCCGGGCATCCAGGGGATGCGCATGGCCAGACTTACGTCCGTGAATGTCAATATGTAATAGGCAAACAGGCCTGTGACCAGAAGCTGGCCAGTCAGTTTCTGCAGGGGGGTAAGTCCCATGGAACGCCTGCAGACAATCTTGATATAATCATCCAGAAACCCCACCAGGCCGAACCCCACTGTGAGAAACAGCACTGGTGCCACCTTTGGATACCGCTCCAGGTACAGCAGGGAGGTACACACCACGCTGACCAGGATCAGGATGCCTCCCATGGTGGGGGTTCCCGCCTTCTTCAGATGGGCGGCAGGCCCTTCCTGCCTTATGGTCTGGCCCACCTTCAGTCGCCGGAGGGCCGGGATCAGCACGGGTCCTGCCATGGCACTGATCCCAAAGGAAAGGGCTACCGCCGTCACAATCATCTTATTCATCGCCATTATACTCCTTTATACCCAGATACGGAAGGATATTTTCAAAAAGCTGCCGGATAATGGGTGCCGCCACCTGCCCCCCGTAATAGACCCCCTGGGGATTGTTCACAATGGCCAGGGCAATTACCTGGGGATCTTCTGCCGGTGCAAACCCGATAAAGGAGGCGATATACCGTCCGCTCCCCCTGGGCAGGGTCTGGCTGGTGGCCGTCTTGCCCCCGATGTGGAAGCCTGCCACGGCACCATTTTTCCCGCTGCCCTCCGACACCACTTTCTCCAGGATGCCCCGCAGGGTCTGACTGGTCTCCCCGGATACGATGCCTTCCGTCACCGGATATTCCAGTTCCTCTTCCACATGGCCCTCCCCATCTAAGACCCTGACCCCGAAATGGGGGGTGATCCGCCTGCCACCGTTGATAATGGAGGACACCGTGGTGATGAGCTGTATGGGGGTAATCTGGAAGGACTGGCCGAAAGCCACTGTAGCCAGTTCCACATTTCCCATGTTCTCCTTCTTGTGCATAATGGTTCCTGCCTCTCCGGGCAGGTCGATTCCCGTCTTCTGTTTCAGGCCAAACTGTTCAAAATAGTGATAATAGCTGTCTACTCCAAGCCGCAGCCCCACGGTGATGAACACCGGGTTGCAGGAGTTCATGGTGGCATGGACGAAGTCCTGGGCCCCATGTCCTGCCCGCTTATGGCAGTGGATCCTGCGGTCATCCACCATGATGAAGCCCGGGCAGGAGAAGGAACTGTCCGGGGTCACTACCCCGGCTTCCAGCCCCGCTGCCGCCGTGATGATCTTGAAGGTGGATCCCGGCTCATAGGTATCGTTGATACAGCCATTGCGCCAGATACCGTTTAACAGGTTCTGCTTCTGTTCCTCCCCCAGGGTCTCAGGTGTTCCCTCCGGCAGCTGGAAAGGGTCATTTAAGTCGAATTCCGGCACATTGACCATGGCCAGGATCTCCCCGGTATCCGGACGCATCACCAGGATGGAGACACTGTCTGCCTCCTTGGCCGCCATGGCCTGGCTGGCCAGCTGGGTGGCATAGGTCTGGATATTCATGTCAAGGCTTGTGACCAGGTCATGGCCGGGAACCGGCTCGATCCGCCGCTCTCCGGCAGCTTCCACCTCAATGCCCTTGGCATCGGTCACCGTGAGGATCATCCCCGCCTCTCCCTTCAGCACTTCGTCATAGACCACTTCCAGGCCGATGATCCCCTGATTGTCACCGCCGGTAAAGCCAAGTACCTTGCTGGCCAGATGGCCGTATGGGTAGTATCGCTTGTAGTCTTCATCCACCTTCACTCCGGCCAGGTCGTACTCCCGTATCCTGTCCCCGGTGGTTTTCTCCACATTGCTTTTTACCCGCTCCATGGAAGAATATTTTTCCACACGCTTCTGCACATATTCTTCGGTCAGGTCCAGTTCCCTGGCCAGTACCCGGATGACCTCCTCCGGGTCTTCGATCTGATTATGTATGACAGACACCGTACACACTGTCTTATTGTCTGCCAGCACTTCCCCGTTCCGGTCCAGGATGCGCCCCCTGGCTGCCTTGATGCTCCGCTCCCTTTCGTGAAGCTGGGTGGCCCGGCCGGCATAGTAGTCCGCCTGCCACACGCACAGATACAAAAGCCTTACAAACAGGAGCACAAACACCCCGGCACAGATCAGAAACACAGTCAGAATCTTCTTCCTGTGAAAGATCTTGTTGTTGTCCGTCAGCATACAAGCCCCTTATATAGGTCTTGATATACTGTATTCCCCTGTCTGTAAGGTTATGAATTCCAAACGGTAATATTCCCTATGGCCCGGTACCCCCCACAGGTCCTACCGGCACATCCGTTCCCAGCGCATTTCCCCCTTCTACCCAGAATCCCTCCACAGGGTCAAATTTATCCCCTGTCTCCGGATCCACCCGGTATCCGCTCACAGGGTCTATGGGAAAAGTCAGTCCCACAGGTCCCGCCGTGTCAGGTGCAGGGGACACTGTTCCATCCGGGTTATCCCCTGTGCCCGTTCCTGTCCCATCGGGATCCCGGGTCTGGTCCTGCCCCCCTTCCCCCTCCAGGGCATCCCCCTCCGGTGTCCTGGTATACTGGTTGGTGTTCTCTAACTGCAGGGCTTCCAGTTCCCGGATCTCCTCTTCACTCAGTTCCTCTGTCATAAAGATATTCAGGTAAGGCAAAGCCTCTGTCAGGATGTCCCGGACAATCCCAGTGGCATACCTGGCATT
Source organism: uncultured Acetatifactor sp. (assembly GCA_910586215.1). GTDB lineage: Bacteria > Bacillota > Clostridia > Lachnospirales > Lachnospiraceae > Acetatifactor. The sequence continues at coordinate 12,606 of CAJUGH010000050.1, forward strand.
GCCCTGCTTCTCCACATTGGGTCTGTCCACCACCACATAGATGGCAATCTGGGGATCGTCTGCCGGGGCATAGCCGATAAAGGACACCACGTGGTCCTCCTCGGACCGCTTGTGGGTATTCTGGTCTATGGTCTCCCCTGTGCCGGTCTTGCCCCCGATGGCATATCCTGCGGGCCTGGCTGTCTTGCCCGTCCCGTTGTCCACCACGGACTTGCAGAACTGCCTGATGTATGCGGAGGTACTCTCTGATATGGTCTGCTTCAATACCCGCGGCTCTATATTCTGCACGGTGGCACCGCTGGCATTGGTAATCTTGTCCACCATGTGGGGTTCATAATAATATCCACCGTTGATCAAGGAACAGAATCCCGTGATCACCTGGATCATGGACACATTGAAATTCTGTCCGAAGGCATTGGTGGCCAGGTCCGTGGGACCCATACTGTCCGCGGTATAGATCAGGGAATCCGTCCTGGACTCCCCCGCCAGGTCAATGTTGGTCCTAAGGCCAAAGTTAAAGATCTTCTGGTAACTGCTAAACTCCTCTGCCCCCATCTGCAGGCCGATCTTCATAAGGGCCACATTGCAGGACTTCGCCACGGCCTGTTCCAATGTGAGCAATCCTTCTGTCCTGTTGTGGCATTTGATCTTATGACCACCCACCTCCAGCATTCCCGTGCATTCATAAGTGGAATCCGGTGAGATAATCCCCTTTTCCAGGGCTGCTGCCACGGTAAAGGGTTTCACCGTGGAACCTGGCTCATAGGTATTGGTGATACAGAAATTCTTCCAGAGATTGTTCAGGTTCAGGTAAAGCTGCTCCTCATCCATGGCATCCAGCACGGCCTGGTTGATCACCTGGCCGTTCTTGCGGATCTCATAGTACCCGTTGGCATTGGTGATCTGTTCCACCATGGGGGATCCCAGCAGGGCCTGGGGGTTGCGGGTGTCATTCAGATCATATCCGGGGGTGCTGGCCATGGCCAGGATCTCCCCGGTATTGACCCACATCATGATGCAGCCGATGTTCTCCGCGCCATTGCCCTCCTTATAGCCGTCCTTGTACTCCGTCATGAATTTTTCCAGGTTCTTTTCCACCATCATCTGCACATTGGCATCAATGGTAGAGTGGACATTGGCTCCGTCCACTGCCGCCTTCACGGTACGCTCCAGGGTCAGGTCATCATTGAGATAGCCGTACTCCCTGCCATCTACCCCCCGCAGCACCGCATCATAATACTCCTCCAGGCCATAACTGCCCTGGCCGTCCGTGGTGGTGAAACCCACAGCGTCCGCTGCCAGGGAGCCATAGGGATAGATACGCTTATATTCCTCCTCGAACCATACCCCCCGGATCATACTCTTCTCTGCCTGCTGTTCTTCCACAAAGGCACTGATCTGGTCGTAAGTCAGCCGCCTGAGCGGCACATACCAGGAGGACTTAGGGTGATCCAGCACATACTGGCGGATCCGGGCAATATCCAGGTCAAAATTCCTCCCCAGCGCCTCCAGGGTAGGTTCCAGGTACCTCTGCTCCTTCTTCTCATCATACAGCATCACGGCGGCATCAATGACCAGGTTGTACACCTTCTCACTGGTGGCCAGCTTCGTCCCCTTCACATCCACGATATCCCCCCGCCTGTAGGGAATGGTAGTGGAATCGTATCTCTGCTGGGAGAGTACCTGCTTCTGGTATTCCGTCTCATTCTCCCGGGTAATCCATACCAGTCTGACTGTCAGTCCCACAAAAGCCAGTACCACAAAGGTATACAGTACCAGGAGCTTTTTCTGCATCTTGATGGAAAATCTGTTCTTCTTTTTTTTCTGCTTATTCTGCTTTCTTGGTTGTCTTTCCTGTCTGGCCAATTCCGCTCCCCTTTTGAACTGCCTGGCTGCCTGGCAGCTTCCGGCAGTTCCTAATACCTGTCCTCTGCCATGTTAGGATTCCTTCCATTCACAGCACACCAGAGATTATTTTCCTGCTGCCTTGCGCATATAGTCATTGGTATCATTGGTATAGGGGACAATCTGTCCTTCTTTCGCATAGATCATTCCCAGTTCCCCGATGGCCACGCGTTTAATCTCCTCTAGGTCGATACCGTTCACAATCCGGTTGTACTCTTCGTCATTGGCCAGTCTTAAACTGTTTAATTCACTTTCCTTGCTGGCCACATACTTTGTCATGTTGATCAGATCCGATTGAAGCTGGATGTAATTCACCAGGATAAACGCTGCCGCGCACATGGCTGCAGCCAGAAACAGCACATATCCCATGCTCATGTGGCGGGCCTTGTCCCGGTTCTTGCGCACTGCGGGGGCTGCCTTTTTCCTGGGTGGCGTCTCCAGTTCCCTCTGAAAATCTACTTTTCTTACCGTATTGCCATACACATATTCTCCTCTGGGGGTTCCCTTTGGTTGCTGTCTGTATGTCCCACCTCTATGCTGTCGATTCATATCCGTACCTGCTTTCCTCAGACTTCCCATCATGCTGCCTTAGGCAGCAGTGCCATCAAAGATGGCGCAAACAATCATTCCGTTCACACTTCCCGTCATGTCGGCGCCGCCGACACAAACCAATTGCCCGGAATCTTCGATCCAACGGAATCTTCGATTCCGGGAGGAATGCCGGCCGGCATACTTCGGGACTGTCTATGTGCCGGCCTTCTCGAAGACACGCAGCTTTGCACTCTTCGACCGGCTGTTCTCTGCTAGTTCCTTCTCTCTGGGAAGAACCGGTTTCCTGGTCACAACCCTTCCCTTTGGCTTCCTGCCACATACGCACACCGGAAATGACTTCGGACAGGTACACGGGTTCTCGTTCTCCCGGAATACATTCTTCACGATCCGGTCCTCCAGGGAATGAAATGTGATGATGCACAGCCTTCCCCCGGGTCCAAGGAGATCTATCATACCGTCCAGGGAATTCTTCAATACATCCAGTTCCCCGTTACATTCGATCCTAAGAGCCTGGAAGGTCTGCCTGGATGGATGTCCATTCTGCCGCATCTTCGCCGGAATGGCCGCCTTTATGATCTCATTTAGCTGGAACGTGGTCTCTATGGGCCGCTCCTGCCTGGCCTGGACAATATGTTTTGCAATATTCTGGGCAAAGGGATCCTCCCCATAGTCCCGGATCACCCTGGATAATTCTTCCTGTGTATATCCATTCACAATATCTGCCGCCGTCAAGGCCTGCCTGCGGTCCATCCGCATGTCCAGCCGTGCGTTGAACCGGTAGGAGAATCCCCTCTCCCCATTATCAAACTGGTAAGAAGACACCCCCAGATCCAGCACTATACCGTCTACCTGCCTTACCCCACAGGCGGCAAGAGCCGCATTCATATTGCAGTAATTGTCCCGCAGGATAGTCACTTTCTCCCCAAAAGGGGCAAGTCTCTCCCCTGCCGCACGGATGGCTGCGTCGTCCTGGTCAATGCCATAGAAATGGCCCCCCGCCAGTCTGCGGCACACCTGGTATGCATGTCCACCGCCCCCAAGGGTACCATCCACATAGATACCCTCCGGCCTGATATGGAGTTGTTCGATTGTCTCCTTCAGCAAAACGGAGTAATGGGAAAATTCCATACCTGTGTCCCTTCCTTTGTTCCTTCCTTAAGACCGTCCGTTTCTGATGATGTCAAGGGCAGAAAATGTTTTAAGCCCCGATGATACCACTATTTTGGGATCTTGTACCCTGGTATCATCAGATTGTCAGCCCCAGGTTCACCATGCCCTGGGAAATCTTGTTGATATCTACCTTACTGTTGTTCTCATTCCACTTTTCAAGGCTCCAGATCTCGATCTTGCTGCCCACACCAGCCAGCACTACATCCTTCTCCAGCCCTGCGAATTCCCTGAGATCCGTAGGCATCAGGATACGCCCCTGCTTGTCCACGGTCACATTCATGGCACCCGACAGGAAGAACCTTGCAAACTGTCTTGCTTCCTCGTTGATCAGCGGCAGTGACGCCAGTTTTTCTTCAAAGGCTTTCCAAGCATCGTTCGCATACACAAATAAGCAGCCATCCATCCCCTTCGACACCACGAATTCCTCTCCCAGAATCTCGCGGTACTTTGCCGGAATACTCAACCTGCCCTTTGGATCGATCGTATGATTGTATCTGCCCATAAACATCGCAATCACCACCCGTCAGAAATGGGTCTGCCACAGGACATAGCCCCTCTTATATCTCATCTGTGGGTTCTTATCCCACTTTATGGGTATATCTGCCATATCCATCCCACTTCTTAGTAGATTGTAATATATTCTTAAGAATTTGACAAGGAGAATGTTTTGTCGAAATTGCATCAAAAAAACGCCCTGCTGTCACACAACAGGACGTTTTATCAGTCGCTACCACAAGATATGGTAGACAGGATACCTAGGCATATGCATATCTATGATTTAGCAAAAGTCACATTTGGACGAAAAAAACTTACAACAGAATTTACCAGTTTCTTGATGTTAAACCTTCTTCCCTCCCATTTCGGCTGTGCACTGCATCGCACTTGTCTCATGCCTGCCCGTCCTTCTTTTTTTGCATCCGCAGCCGTACCACCACATCCACCACCACGGCAAACACCACCATCACCAGGCTCAAGACCTGGGATACGGGCACCGTAGTCCCCGGAATGAAGAGGGTATCCGTCCGGATCCCTTCAATGATAAACCGGCCCAGTCCATAGCCCGCAAAATACAGCAGACAGGCCTCCCCGTTGAACTTCCGGTGTTTCCAGTACAGGAGCACCAGTACAAGCACCCCCAGGTTCCACACGCTCTCATACAGGAAAGTGGGGTGTACATTGATATAGTTGGCCCCTTCCGGGATATGGGCCGTGATATTCTCCGAGATATCCCTGGCCCGTACAGCAGCTATGGGAAGCTGCATGGAGAACAGGCCGTCATAGTATTCCCCGAACACTTCCCGGTTCATGAAGTTCCCCCAACGGCCTATGACCTGGCCCAGAAGCAGTCCGGGTATAGCCGTGTCCCCCATCAGCAGGGCGCTCTGCTTCTTAATCTTCGCATACACGAACAAGGTGATAAACGCCGCAATCACACCGCCATAGATGGCCATCCCCCCCTGCCTGGTGTTGAAGATACTGAGCAGATTATCCTTATAGTAATCCCAGGCAAATATCACATAATAAATCCTGGCACCAATGATGGAAAAAAGCACCGCGTAGATGGCAAAGTCCCAATAGGTGTCCGCATTCTGCCCGGACTTCTTCGCCATATGCACTGCCATCAGGATCCCTGCCAGGACACCGGTGCCGATCAGCAGTCCATAAAAGGCTATCTCAAAGCCAAACACGGAAAAAGATTTCGGCACATTCCGCAGATAAATTCCCAGATTGGGAAAGGCTATATCACCTGCATTCATACTAACTCCATTTCTGCGCTGCATCCTGTCATAAGGAACTCTATGGCAGGCAGCGCAAGTAATATAGATATTGTCCTTTACACTTATACATTGAACCGGAACACTATAAACCGAAATTTCACCATGTCTATACAATTCCGTTCTTTCACATTATGTTGAATTTCTTCTACTTTACCAGTTCAATATATACCATAAAA
>CAJUGH010000051.1 GCA_910586215.1 uncultured Acetatifactor sp.
GAACCGTGTATCCTTCAGACGTGCCATGAAATCCTGCATGGGCAGGACCATGAAGGCCGGTGCCCTTGGCATCAAGGCAGCATGTGCAGGCCGTCTCGGCGGTGCAGATATCGCCCGTACAGAGTTCTACAACGAGGGAACGATTCCCCTTCAGACACTGAGGGCTGACATTGATTATGGCTTCGCAGAGGCAGACACCACGTATGGTAAGGTAGGAGTCAAGGTTTGGATCTACAAAGGCGAGATCCTTCCTACAAAGGGAAATCAGACGGAAGGGAGCGATAAATAATTATGTTGATGCCGAAGAGAGTAAAACATCGTAAACAGTTCCGTGGAAGCATGAGAGGTAAGGCATCCAGAGGCAATACCTTGGCTTACGGTGAATTTGGCCTGGTGGCTATCGAGCCTTGCTGGATCAAGTCCAACCAGATTGAGGCAGCCCGTATTGCCCTTACCCGTTTCACAAAGCGTGCAGGACAGGTCTGGATCAAGATATTCCCTGACAAGCCTGTGACAGCAAAGCCTGCCGAGACCCGTATGGGATCCGGTAAAGGTACTCTGGAGTATTGGGTAGCAGTTGTGAAGCCCGGCCGCGTTATGTTTGAGATTGCCGGTGTTCCCGAGGATCAGGCCAAAGAGGCACTGCGTCTTGCCATGCATAAGCTTCCCTGCAAATGCAAGATTGTGTCCAAGGCAGATTTGGAAGGCGGTGTAGAATAATGAAAGCGAATAAGTTTGTAGAAGATTTGAGAACAAAGTCTGCTGAGGACTTGAACCAGGAGCTTGTTGCTGCCAAGAAGGAGCTTTTCAATTTGAGATTCCAGAATGCAACCAACCAGCTGGATAATACCGCAAGAATCAAAGAAGTGAGGAAGAACATTGCGCGTATCCAGACAGTCATCACTGAGAAGGCCAGGGCATAAGCCGAAAGGGCGCAGAAAGGAGATCAACCGTGGAGAGAAATTTGAGAAAAGTCCGCACTGGCAAAGTTACCAGTGACAAGATGGATAAGACAATTGTTGTGGCGATCGAAGAGCACGTGAAGCATCCCCTCTACAAGAAGGTTATGAAGAGGACCTACAAGCTGAAGGCGCATGATGAGAAGAACGAGTGCGGCATCGGAGATACCGTGAGGGTGATGGAGACAAGGCCCCTGTCCAAGGATAAGAGATGGAGGCTTGTGGAGATCGTTGAGAAGGCAAAATAAGCTGTCGCAGATGGGCACAGGCAGATCTGTCCTATCTGGAATAATTGGAAATATCCCATATCTGGCCGCTGGTGGCGGCGAAGGAGGAAAATCATGATTCAGCAGGAGACAAGACTGAAGGTTGCTGATAACACAGGTGCCAAGGAACTGCTCTGCATCCGTGTTATGGGCGGCTCTACCAGAAGATATGCGCACATCGGCGATGTGATCGTTGCTTCCGTCAAAGATGCAACACCAGGCGGCGTTGTAAAGAAGGGTGATGTGGTCAAGGCCGTGGTCGTCCGCACGGTAAAGGGAGCACGCCGCAAGGATGGCTCCTATATCAGGTTTGATGAGAATGCAGCAGTGATCATCAAGGACGACAAGACACCCAGGGGAACCCGTATTTTTGGGCCGGTAGCGAGAGAACTTCGTGAGAAACAGTTCATGAGGATCGTATCCCTTGCTCCCGAAGTATTATAAGGAGGCGCCATATGTCCATGTTAAAGATTAAAAAGGGTGACACCGTGAAGGTGATCGCCGGCAAGGATTGTAACACAGAAGGAAAAGTGATTTCTGTAGATGCCAAGAAGAGAAAGGTGCTGGTAGAGGGCGTGAACATGGTCACGAAGCACGCGAAGCCTTCCCAGGCCAACCCCAATGGCGGCATCATCCAGAAGGAAGCTCCTATTGATATCTCAAACGTAATGCTTGTCTACAAGGGCAAGGCGACCAGGGTCGGTTTCAAGATGGATGGCGACAGGAAAGTCCGTTTTGCAAAGGCAACCGGCGAAGTGATTGACTAATCAAAAACTGTGGAGTCCGCAGTTGGGAAGGAGTAGCGTAAAAGTGGCGAGATTAAAAGAGTTCTACTACGACACAGTCGTAGAGGCTATGACGAAGAAATTCGGATATAAAAATGTGATGGAAGTGCCCAAGCTCGACAAGATCGTGATCAACATGGGCGTGGGCGAGGCGAAGGATAACGCCAAGGTCCTGGAGTACGCTGTAGGGGATATGGAGAAGATCACCGGCCAGAAGGCCGTCCTCACAAAAGCCAAGAAATCCGTGGCAAACTTCAAGATCCGTGAAGGCATGAACATCGGCTGCAAGACCACACTCCGCGGTGACAAGATGTACGAGTTCCTGGATCGTCTGGTGAACCTGGCATTGCCCCGTGTGCGTGACTTCAGGGGTGTCAACCCCAATGCATTTGACGGCAGGGGGAATTATGCCCTGGGCATCAAGGAACAGTTCATTTTCCCTGAGATTGACTATGACAAGATTGACAAGACAAGGGGCATGGACATTATCTTTGTAACCACTGCGAAGACTGACGAAGAAGCACGCGAACTGTTAACCCTGTTCAACATGCCATTCGCAAAACAATAAGGAGGTAGATTCTCATGGCTAAGACATCATTGAAGATCAAACAGCAGCGCAAGCCCAGGTTCTCTACACAGGGCTACACACGTTGCAAAATTTGCGGCCGTCCCCACGCTTATTTAAGAAAGTACGGAATCTGCAGAGTTTGCTTCCGCGAATTGGCTTATAAGGGTGAGATTCCCGGTGTGAAGAAGGCGAGCTGGTAAGCTCCCCGAGTGTTGAGAAGGAGGAAGAAAACAATGACAATGAGCGATCCCATTGCAGATATGCTTACAAGAATCCGTAATGCCAACATGGCGAAGCATGATACGGTTGATGTACCTGCTTCCAGGATGAAGACGGCCATTGCCCAGATCCTGTTGGATGAAGGCTATATTGCAAAGTATGATATCATTGAGGACGGCAATTTCAAGACCATCCATATTACCTTGAAGTATGGTGCGAACAAGACCGAGAAGATCATCTCCGGTATCAAGAGAATCTCCAAGCCGGGTCTGCGGGTGTATGCCGGCAAGGATGAACTGCCCAGGGTGCTTGGCGGATTGGGCACTGCCATCATCTCCACCAACCAGGGGGTGGTCACGGACAAGAAGGCACGGGAACTGCAGGTAGGCGGGGAAGTGCTGGCCTTCGTCTGGTAACAAATTCCCATATGGGGGAAAACTCCCGCAGCCGGGGAAAATTCCCGTAACCGGGAAATGACGAAGAGAAAAACGAAGGCATCAAAGCAGCTGGAAGGCTGTAAACAGCCGGGGAATTTTTTGTATCGCAGGGTAGTTGCAGATAGGTTTCGATCGTAAGGCAATATAAAAATATAGGAGGTACGGGCATGTCACGTATAGGTAGAATGCCAATCGCGATTCCCGCAGGTGTGACTGTGGAAGTTGCAGAAAATAACAAAGTGACCGTAAAGGGTCCCAAGGGTACACTGGAGAGAGTGCTGCCCCCGGAGATGGAGATCAAGGTTGAGGGTGCCCAGGTTCTGGTGTCCAGGCCCAATGACCTGAAGAAGATGAAATCCCTTCATGGTTTGACCAGGACTTTGGTCAATAACATGGTGGTAGGTGTGGTAAATGGCTTCGAGAAGAAGCTTGAGGTGAACGGCGTAGGTTACAGGGCTGCCAAGGCTGGCAAGAAGCTGACTCTGAACCTGGGATATTCCCACCCGGTTGAACTGGAGGATCCTGCAGGTATCGAGACTGTGGTGGAAGGCCAGAATGTGATCATCGTCAAGGGTATCGATAAGGAAAAGGTTGGCCAGTTTGCTGCTGAGATCAGGGATAAGAGAAGACCTGAACCTTACAAGGGCAAGGGCATCAAATATGCGGATGAGACGATCAGACGTAAGGTCGGTAAGACCGGTAAGAAATAACAGATAAGGAGAGTATGAAGATGGTTAACAAGGTATCCAGAAAAGATGTTCGTGCGAAAAAGCACATGAGAATTCGTAACCGCTTCAGTGGTACGCCTGCGAGACCCCGTCTGGCAGTGTTTCGGAGCAATAATCATATGTATGCTCAAATTATCGATGATACGGTTGGGAATACATTGGTGGCTGCCAGTACCCTGGAGAAAGCGGTGAAGGCAGAACTGGAGAAGACCAATAACGTTGATGCGGCTGCATATCTGGGAACTGTCATTGCCAAGAGGGCCATTGAAAAAGGGATCAAGGAAGTGGTTTTTGACAGAGGCGGCTTCCTATACCATGGTAAGGTCGCAGCATTAGCTGACGCAGCCAGGGAAGCTGGCTTGGAATTCTAGGAAAGGAAAGAGGAACACATCATGAAACACACAATCATAGATGCAAGCCAGTTTGAGTTAAACGACAAAGTAGTTACCATCAAGCGTGTTGCCAAGACCGTAAAAGGCGGACGCAACATGCGTTTCACTGCCCTGGTGGTGGTGGGTGATGGCAACGGTCATGTAGGTGCTGGACTTGGGAAGGCTGTGGAGATACCGGAAGCTATCCGGAAGGGCAAAGAGGATGCCATGAAGCATATCGTGGAGGTCCCGCTGGATGAGAACAGTTCCATTACACATGATTTCATCGGCAAATACGGTTCTGCAAATGTCCTTCTGAAGAAGGCTCCCGATGGTACCGGCATCATCGCAGGTGGTCCTGCCCGTGTGGTCTGTGAACTGGCAGGCATCAAGAATATCCGTACCAAATCCCTTGGATCCAACAACAAGCAGAATGTTGTCCTGGCAACGATCTTGGGTTTGAGCCAGTTGAAGTCTCCTGAGGAAGTGGCGAGAAACCGTGGAAAATCCGTGGAAGAAGTTCTGGCTTAATGTGGGCAGGTGCCATGCCGTGTCTGCGGCATGGGGACTTACTTGAAAGGAGAATAAAAATGGCTGATAAGAAATTGAAGATCACACTGGTGAAGTCTACCATCGGTGCTGTGCCCAAGAACAGGGCAACCGTGGAAGCCATGGGACTTCGCAAGATCGGCAGGACAGTGATCCTTCCTGACAATGCTGCCACCAGAGGGCAGATCCGCCAGGTGGCTCATCTGCTGAAGGTGGAAGAAGTGGAAGAAAATGCATAAATGAAGTATCAAGTTTGGAAGTAAACTTCCAAATGTTGAATGGATGCCCGCTGAAGCGGACAGGAGGTATAGAGATGGAAATGTCCAATTTAAGACCTGCGGAAGGCTCTAAACAGGGAGATCGTTTTAGGAGAGGCCGTGGCCATGGATCGGGAAACGGCAAGACCGCCGGCAAGGGCCATAAAGGACAGAAGGCCCGTTCCGGTGCCCCCAGGATTGGCTTTGAAGGCGGCCAGATGCCTTTGTACAGACGTATTCCCAAGAGAGGCTTCAAGAACAGGAACCACAAGGAGATCGTGGCTATCAACGTAAGTGCCCTGGAGCGCTTCGAGGATGGCACCACAGTGGATGTGAATACATTGTTAGAGACTGGTATCATTAAGGACGTAAAGGATGGCGTGAAGATACTTGGAAATGGAGAATTTACCAAGAAGCTCAATGTGAAGGCAGGTGCATTCAGCGCATCCGCCAAGGAGAAGATTGAGGCTCTCGGTGGAACAGCAGAGGTGATGTAATGCTTACAACACTGAAAAACGCATTCAAAATCAAAGAGATCAGAAGCAAAATCTTATTTACCTTTGCCATGCTGGTTGTGATCCGGATCGGGTCACAACTGCCTGTGCCGGGTGTGCGCGGTGATTTTTTCCGGAACTGGTTTCAGTCCCAGGCTGAAGGTGCGTTCAGTTTTTTTGATGCGGTAACAGGTGGGTCTTTCATCAACATGTCCATATTGGCGCTGAACATAACGCCGTATATTACCTCCTCCATTATCATGCAGCTTCTGACCATTGCAATTCCGAAGCTGGAGGAAATGCAGCGGGACGGAGAGGATGGAAGGAAGAAGATTGCATCCATTACCAGGTATGTGACCATTGCCCTGGCCTTGATCCAGTCTACGGCTATGGCAGTGGGATTCGGCAGACAGGGATACCTGGTAAAATTCGATGCATTGAATATCATCTGTGCCATCACCACCCTTACAGCAGGTAGTGCATTCTTGATGTGGGTAGGGGAACGGATCACGGAGAAGGGCATTGGCAACGGCATCTCCATTGTTCTGGTGATCAACATCATATCCAGGCTGCCAGAGGATCTGCATAACCTGTTCCAGCAGTTTGTGGTGGGAAAGGCTCCTGCCACGGCCATCCTCGCAGCGGTGATCATCTTTGCTGTTATTGTGGCCATGGTGGTGCTGGTCATCATCTTAAATGACGGGGTACGCAAGATTCCCGTACAGTATGCGAATAAGGTGCAGGGCAGGAAGATGGTGGGAGGACAGACCTCCAACATTCCGCTGAAGGTAAATACAGCAGGGGTGATCCCGGTGATCTTTGCCCAGTCCCTTCTGCAGCTTCCGAGCATCATATCTGCTTTTGCAGGATATTCCGGGACTGGTGTCTGGAGTGAGATCTTGAAATATCTGAATTTCAGTCTCTGGTGCAGGCCCGGCCAGATCAAGTATACAGTAGGATTACTGGTATATATTGTATTGATTGTGTTCTTTGCTTATTTCTATACATCCATTAACTTTAATCCGCTGATGATTGCTGACAATATGAAGAAGCAGGGAGGCTTTATTCCGGGGATCAGGCCTGGAAAGCCCACCAGTGAGTACCTGAACAAGGTACTGAATTACATTGTGTTCGTAGGGGCTATTGGCCTTACCATCATTGCGGTGCTGCCCTATGTGTTCAGCGGTGTGTTCGGTGCTACTGTGTCCTTTGGCGGTACAAGTCTGATCATTATCGTCAGTGTGGTGCTGGAGACCATGAAGCAGGTGGAGTCCCAGATGCTTGTCCGCAATTATAAAGGCTTCCTGGAGAAGTAAGGCGGATCAGTGGCAGGGCGGCCTGTGCGGATCATGCGAAATGACACAGACCGGGCAGGGATACCTGCCCGGTTTTTGGTAAAGGAGAGGTTAATATGAAGATTATTATGTTGGGCGCACCTGGTGCCGGGAAAGGCACCCAGGCAAAAATGATTGCGGAGAAATACCAGATTCCCCATATTTCCACAGGGGATATTTTCCGTGCCAATATCAAGAATGGCACCGAACTGGGGGCAGAAGCCAAGAAATATATGGATCAGGGACTTCTGGTTCCAGATGAACTGACCGTACGGATCCTGCTGGACCGTGTGGCCCAGGAAGACTGCGCAGGCGGCTATGTGCTGGATGGATTTCCCAGGAACATTCCCCAGGCCCAGGTGCTGGATGAGGCCCTGGAGAAGCTGGGGGAGAAGATCGACATGTGCATTGACGTGGATGTACCAGATGAGAACATCGTACGCAGGATGTCCGGCAGAAGGGCCTGCCTGAAGTGCGGTGCCACCTATCACCTGGAGCATATCCCACCCAGGCAGGAAGGGGTGTGCGATACTTGCGGCAGCGGACTGGTGCTGCGGGAGGATGACAAGCCGGAGACAGTGCAAAACCGCCTGAAGGTCTATCATGAGCAGACCCAGCCCTTGATCGAGTTCTACAGTGCCAAGGGTGTGCTGAAGACAGTGGACGGCACCATGGATGTACAGGATGTGTTCTCCGCGATTGTAGGCCTCTTAGGATAGCGGTACTGGAGGTTGGCTATGGCAATTATCATTAAGACAGCCCAGGAGATCGGGCTGATAAGGGAGTCCTGCAGACGTCTTGCGGATGTATTCCAGAACCTGGAGCAGGCCGTGAAACCCGGCATGTCCACCATGGAGATCAATATACTGGGCGACCAGATGATCCGGAAGCACGGATGCATTCCCAATTTCCTGCATTACAACGGATATCCGGCGTCCATCTGTGTGTCCGTGAACGAGGAGGTGGTCCATGGCATTCCCCGGAAGAAACGGATCCTGCAGGAGGGCGATATTGTAAGTCTGGATGCAGGACTGATCTACAAGGGGTACCATTCGGATATGGCCAGGACCTTTGCCATCGGGAAGATCAGCAAGGCTACCCAGCAGTTGATAGATGTGACCAGGCAGAGCTTTTTTGAGGGAATAAAGAAAGCGCGGGCGGGCAATCATCTACATGACATATCCAATAACATTGATGCCTATATCAAGCCTTACGGCTATGGCATTGTCCGGGATCTGGTGGGGCATGGCATTGGCACAAAGCTGCATGAAGATCCGCAGATCCCCAACTTTGCCCAGATGCGGCGGGGACCAAAACTCCGGCCAGGCATGACACTGGCCATAGAACCCATGGTCAATATGGGCAGGGCAGATGTGGAATGGCTGGAAGACGACTGGACTGTGGTGACAGAGGATGGATCCTGGTCTGCCCACTATGAGAATACCATCCTGGTCACAGATGGGGAACCGGAGATTCTCACACTCTATGAAGCAGGTGCCATCCAGGCGGCATCGGGGGAATGACATGGTAGGACAGTTTGTAATTTCCAAGGCAGGACATGACAAGGGCACCCTGTATGTGACTGTGGCAGAAGAGGAAGATTTTGTATATCTGTCGGAGGGGCGCCTTAGATCCATGGAATACCCAAAGCGCAAAAGACGCCGCCACATCCAGCCTATGAACAGGACTGTGGAGGAGGCGCTGTGTAGGAAGCTTCATAATGGGGAAAAAGTATACGATGAAGAGATAAGATATGCAATCAGGCAGGTGAAGGTATAGTAATCAGACAGGTGAGGACTGTCAACACTTTTTATGGAGGGAATGTATGTCTAAAAGTGATGTGATCGAGATCGAAGGAACTGTAGTGGAGAAGCTGCCCAACACCATGTTCCAGGTGGAACTGGAGAACGGGCACAGGGTACTGGCACATATCAGCGGGAAACTCCGGCAGAATTTCATCCGTATCCTGCCGGGCGACAGGGTTACCCTGGAGTTGTCTCCCTATGATCTCAGCAAAGGCCGCATTATCTGGAGGGATAAGTAGGTAGGATAGTTCCTGGCCGAAAGCCATGTGTGAAGGAGTGGACAGGGATTATGCAGGAACTGAGCCAGGCAAAGGGAGCCGGCGGAAGACATAGCTGGGAGACAGGACAGGGGAAACAGGATATGGCGAGGAAGATACGGAATATACTGGTTCTATTATTGTGCAGTGTGGTGACAGGGACGCTGCTCTTGATGCTGATATTCCTGCTCCCGGTGGAACCGGCCAGACAGCACGTGGAAGAGTCCCTGTACAACATGATAGAAGTCCGGGAGGATCCCCAGGGGGATGCCACCAGGAAAGGGATTGTCAGCTTGAAGGAGAATTTCACAGATACCCTGATGGTACAGAACTGCCTGGAAAAGGTGGAGGGAAAAGGGCTGCTGGAGCATGCCATGTATGTGTACCATTATGATATCCAGGGGGAGGACGAGACCACCTGGCTCACAGAGGAATCCCTGGTGCGGTTCCTGCGGCAGGGGCCGGAGGGGATGCATCTCAGGGAATATTCCAAGTACTGGCATGGCTATCTCATATTTCTAAAGCCTCTGCTTCTGCTGATGTCCTGGGATCATCTGGAGATCTTTCTCCTGGTGGTACAGGTACTGTTCCTGGTGGCTGTAGTGATGGTATCCTGCTTTCGGAAGAAGCCATACCTGGGGCTGGGCCTGCTCTGTGCTTTCCTGTTTATGAAGCCCCTGCGCATCTGGATGTCCCTGGCCATGTCCGTCTGCTGGTGGATCATCCTGGCCGCAGTGCTGGCACTGCTGCTGTTCCAGGAAAAGCTGGAGGAGAGGAACTGGCAGGGGGAATTCTTCCTCCTGGTGGGTATTGTCACGGCTTATCTGGACTTTCTGACCTACCCTATTGCTACACTGGGAATCCCCTTCAGTATCTGGCTGGTACAGCGCCAGAAAATGGGACAGGGCGGCAGGACAGACGGCGGTAAGACAGACCTGCAGAGGGAGAAAGCAGGACCGGCCAGGAAAGGAACGCAGGGTCTGGAAAGTGAATCCGCGCCCGGGGAAGCGATGCAACCGGAAGACAGGCCAGCCCAGGAAAAGAGGACAGCCCGGAAAGTAGGCGCACTGGCAAAAGAATGTGGAAGTATCCTCTGGCCCTGTATCTGCTGGGCTGTGGGATATGCGGGAATGTGGGGCATGAAATGGGTGACGGCAGAACTTACCTGCCAGACAGGTACCCTGCGGAATGCCGTGTGGTCCATTATCACCCGGGCAGAGCCGCTGGATGGCTACCAATCCTTTTTTTCAGGGGTATACAGGACATGGAGTGCCGTGATGGGACAATATGATGCAGCGTGGTATGGCATCCTGTTCGGTATGGTTGCAGCAGCGGCAGTGGTGTCCGGCCTGATATGCCTGTGCAAGGCCAGGAACCGGAACTGGGGAATTACCATGGGGGCGTTGACGATGGCGGCCTTGTTGCCTGTGGGGTGGATGATTCTGACCCAGAACCATACGGCCATCCATTGTCTGTTCACTTTCCGGATCCTGGGTACTTCCATCCTGGCACTCTGGTGTATGTCGGTTTCCTCCATACGAACCATATGGCAGGCAAGAAGGACTGGAGGGACGGAAAAATAAAGGGTAAAAGAAGCGGAAGATATTTACATGTTGTTTTTGCAGGCATTCTTCTGTTGTATCCCCTGCGTCATGTCCACCTGGGTGTGGATCTGTGGGACGGCGGATATAACTATGCGAACTTTCAATTTACCGGCCTGGAACATATGGATTCCATGTGGTATTTTGCCACCTGGATAGCCAATGTGTTTGGAAATGCATTGACAAAGCTGCCCTGGGGGGACACCATGCTGGGCATGAATGTGTACACTTCCCTGGTAGTCGGTGTGACGGGGGGAGGGGCTTATCTGTTCTGTGTGAAAAAGCTGCATATGCCTGCCTGGGTGGCATTCCTGGGAGAAGTGCTGGCCCTTAGCCTGTGCTGGGCACCCTCTGCGGTGCTGTACAATTATCTGACTTATGGGCTTCTGCTGGCAGGGATGATATGTCTGTACCAGGGACTGATGCAGGGGAAGGACAGGTATCTGGTACTGGCCGGAGGCATCCTGGGGCTGAATGTAGGAGTGCGTTTTTCCAACCTGGTACAGATGGGACTGATCCTGGTGGTGTGGTATGATGGGCTTATGGAAAGGAAGAAGCCTGCAAAAATGCTCCGGGAGACAGGACTGTGTATCCTGGGATATGCAGGGACTCTCTGTGCCTTTTTGTCATATATGGCATGCCGGTATGGACTGGGGGAGTATACAGAAGGGATCCGCCGGCTGTTTGCCATGACGGAGCATGCCCCGGATTATTCTGCCCTTTCCATGCTGGAGGGAATGGTCTGGGCCTATTACAACAGCAAATACTGGGTGAAGTGGCTGGTACTGGCGGTAGTCATTGGTTTCCTGGTCTGTCTGGTGCTGCCCAGGACCTGGGTATGGGCAAAAAGGATCCTTTCAATTCTGGTGATTGTGACCATGCAGGGATGGCTGGTGAGACGGGGATACTGCATACGGGATTTTGCGTCTTATGATTCCATCTATTTTCCCTGTATCTTTGTGTTTGAGATGGCAATCGGCCTGTCCCTTCTGCAGCTTCCCTTTAGGAAGGTGAAGCGGGAATACAGGATACAGGCCCTGCTGGTGATACTATTGTTACTGCTCTCTTCCCTGGGAACCAACAATGCCGTCTATTCCAGCATGAACAATCTGTTTCTGGCACTGCCCCTTTTTTTGTGGATGGTATACCGCTTCCTGCGGGAGTACAGACATATCTTGATATTCCCCCTCCAGGCGGTCCTGGTGGTGGGAATCCTGTTGCTGGCCGTTCAGGGAGTGGAATTCGGAATACGTTATGTCTATGAGGAGGCTGCAGGGGCCAGGGATCTTAGCGCTCAGGTGACAGGGGTGCCTGTCCTTCGGGGGATACACACCAGTCCCCAGAGGGCAGCACAACTGACAGGGCTGTATGCATATCTGGAGGCAGAGGACCTTCTGGGGGAGGCATGCATCCTCTATGGTTATATTCCGGGGATTTCCTATTATATGGGACTGGAGCCTGCCATCAATATATGGAGTGACCTGGATTCCTATGACCCTGCGGTCATGCTGGAGGATCTGGAAGAAGTGGATACCAGGGGGAAAAAGGACGGCACAAAACCATTGGTGATTCTGGAAGGGCGATACCGGCAATATATAGAAACAGGTGATTTCACAGAGTTGGAGCAACATGTCATTGCCTGCATAAAATTTCGGTATATCTGCGCATATATGGAACAAAACGCATACTATCTGGATTATGCCAATGATAAGTACGCAGTATACCGGGCAGTGAGGTGAGCTTTGGACAGTGGGGATCAAGTAGGAGGCAGAATGTAATGGCAGACAGCAATAAGGGACAGCATTTTGTATGGAAATATTTACCTGTTGCAGCACTTGTGATCTGGGGGGCATTTTCCATTACCAATAATCTGTGGTATGATGAGGCCTACTCTGCATCCATGGTATCGCTTCCGTGGATACGTTTGATTTATATCACAGCGGTGGATGATCACTCCCCATTTTACTATATCCTGCTGAAGCTGTTCTACCATCTCTGCGGAGGCGGTACCCATTTCTGGGGACTGAAACTGATGTCAGTGCTCTTCATGCTGGGCTATATCCTGCTGGGCAAGTATTATGTAAAAAAGCTGTTTGGGGAAAAGGTATCTGTATATTTTATGCTGTTCTCCATCCTGTCACCCATTATGAGCGTCCAGGCGGGAAATGTGCGGATGTATGCGGTAGCCATATTTTTCATGACGCTGATGGGACTGACAGCCTATGATATCTACCTGGGGGCTACCAGGAAAAAGTGGATTGTATTCTGTGCAGCTAGCATATGTACAGTATACTGTCATACTTTTGCCTTGATACAGACGTTTCTCTTTTACCTGCTGTTTCTGGCGGTGTTGCTATATACCCGCCAGAAGGAGAAGATCAAGCCGTTTTTCTTATGTGGAATCATTGTATCCGTGGTATTCTCTCCCTGGCTTCTTGTGACCTGCCGGCAGTTTATCCTGCGGATGCGCTATGACACGGGTTCCGTGGCGATACACCCCACCATGTATTCCTTTATGGACTATTGTGCGGAATGGTTCTCTGCCCTGGAGACACCGATTGCACCAGTGGTGTTCCTGGGACTGGGAATGACGGTGGTACTTGGTTATTTTGCGGTTGACTGGATGCGCAGGGAGAAGAATTATGCGCCGGCTGTGGGAATGGGGGCACTGGGGCTGACAGTGCTGGCAGGTGTCCTCATCTCTGTCTATGTGAATAACTGCTTCCTGGGGAGGTATGCGTTCCCGGGATTTGGCTTTCTGATGCTTTTCCTGGCGGTGGGCTTTTGTCAGATTGCATCCTGTAAATGGCGGTTTTCTATACTGGCAGTTGCAGTTTTTTGTTTTCTGATGCAGTACATCTCAGAACTTCGGCTGGAATATGACAGGGGGCTTGAGACATATGAGACGTTCTGGGAGGAGCAGGTGACCCAGGAAGATGTGATGATAGGTCCCTTTGTCCATGCTATTTTTTTGAATGTGTATCATCCGGAATTACAATACTATCTCAATGGATACAAAAGTTACAGTATACCTTTTGTAAATACCGATGAACTTACGAATATAGCACAATTGGAGTCTGTGGGGGGGAATATCTGGTGGATCTGTTTCCAGGGAGGGACACCGGAGGCGCTGGCAGATGTCTACAGCTATGAGGAAGCGGTGAGTTTCCACTATATGTACTACGACTTTGTAATATACAGGCTTGAAAAGAAATAGTGCTGGCTGAACTGTTGTTACCGTTCACTTCATTCACAGCAACAGATGCACACAAAACACCAAATGCAGGCGTTTTGGCACACAGTAGTCTCGGGTTTGTCACACAAAAAAGTGCGTAAAAACACCTCGCGGCGGCACGAGTGAACAGTAAAGAACTGTTTTCAAAAAGTTACAAAATAGGCAGAAAAAGGCTTGCAAAAGGGAATATGCCATGCTATAATGTAAAACGGTCTTTTTTGAAAGGAGGGTTTAACGTGAAGGTTAGATCATCAGTAAAACCAATTTGCGAGAAGTGCAAAATCATCAAGAGAAAAGGACGCATCAGGGTAATCTGCGAGAATCCGAAGCACAAACAGAGACAGGGATAATCACCGTCTGATGACAGCCAGGTGTGGCTGTTCCAGATTAAGTGGGTTCTTGTCCGGTTGATATGTGCGGCTGAACCAGTGCATCGGCACTGATTATCATAGAACTGGGATAGGGCTTACAGGCGATTACTTCTTGATACCAAGACGAAAAGATTTTCTAAAATCATAAAATACATGATTTAAGAAAATCTATGTTTCGTCTCCGGGAAATGTGCAAGCACATTTCCCCCACTGGCAAACAGTTCGTCTTGGAAAGATCGGATTGGATCAGATTCTGGATGAATGTCCGGTTGGGTGCAGACCCCAATCAATGAGTAATGAAAGACGCACCACAAAACAGACCAGACGGTGCGCACGGTGCCTGCCTGCAGAAGTACTGTAGGTCGGGTGCAGGATGGATTCCTGACAGGAAGCTATCCCACATTCAAAAATGAATGTACAGGAAATGGAGGAAATGTAAATGGCTCGTATCGCAGGTGTTGACTTACCTAGAGAAAAACGAATTGAGATCGGTTTGACCTATGTCTATGGGATTGGCAGGCCTACTGCCAACAAGGTATTGGCAGAGGCAGGCGTGAATCCTGATACCAGGGTTCGGGATGTGACGGATGACGAAGTGAGGAAGATCGCGGAAGCCATCGACAAGCTGGGCGTTACAGTGGAAGGTGACTTGAGGCGTGAGATTGCGCTGAATATCAAGCGTCTGCAGGAGATCGGCTGTTACCGTGGGATCCGCCACCGTAAGGGTCTTCCCGTCCGCGGCCAGAATACCAAGAACAATGCGAGAACCCGCAAGGGACCCAAGAGGACCGTTGCAAATAAGAAGAAGTAATTTCACGTAACTGTAAATTCAAGGAGAAAGTAGGTTAGTTTAAAAATGGCGAAACAGGTTGCAAAAAAAGTAACAAAGAAGCGCGTAAAGAAAAACGTTGAACGCGGACAGGCACATATCCAGTCTTCTTTTA
>CAJUGH010000052.1 GCA_910586215.1 uncultured Acetatifactor sp.
GAGCGTTTGGCTACGGACCAAAAGGTCGGGGGTTCGAATCCTCTAACGCACGTTTCCATATATGTTTACGTACGTTTAATGCATTTGTATATGTTATTATGCATATTGGCTTATATTTTGTGTACGTTTACGTGTACCATGATATGTGTTTGCATTAAATGCTGTATGTATGCAGCAGAGTGTATGATACACATGTAAGACGGAGGTCATAAGGGGCTTCCGTTTTTTTGATTCCACGTTACTTTTCACAGGACAGTGCTCTGAACAGCAATGCCGTGAAAAGAAACATTTCCGTTACTGTTCACAGGTGCCATCGCGAGGTGTTTTCACGCGTTCTTTGCGTGACAAACCCAGGCAATCTTGATTGCCTTGACAACCTGCGCCAAAACGCCTGCATTTGGCGTTTTGTGTGCATAATTGCTGTGAATGGAGTGAACAGTAACACATTTCCACCAGTTGCTTGTAATGGGATGGCTGACTTAGAGATTGCATCCGGGATGGAAAGAAAGTATAATTGGAGTAGCAGACAGTGGAGACAGGGAGAGGACTGGGACAGGAAACGGGGCAGGAAATAGAACGGCTCCGGCGCTGCAGGAAATGCCTGACCAGGGACATGGTGGGGCAGGAGGAGTATTTTCGTACTTTGCAGGAATATATAGGGAACCTGGATCCGGAAGTGAAGACAGATCCGGTGTGCTATGAAGGGCGCCTTGCTGTCTGCAAGGAATGTGACCAACTCCTGGAGGGAATGTGCAGGCGCTGTGGCTGCTATGTGGAACTGCGTGCGGCAGTAGCCGGGAATATCTGTCCCGGGAAAAAGTGGTAGGAAAGGAACCCCTCACTTTGGGCGGGCGGAGGAATCTATGGAAAAACAGGAATTCTTGGAAAAATTGCAGGCTGCACTGAATGGCAAGGTACCAGCCAATGTGGTCATAGAGCACAGGAATTATTATGAGGATTACATCAACACGGAAGTCCGGAAGGGAAGGAGCCAGGAGGAAGTGCTGGCAAGCCTTGGGGACCCCAGGCTGATTGCCAGGACCATTGTGGAGACCAGCGGCAGCCAAAATGGATATGCAGGGGGGAGCACTGGAAGAAGTGAAGGCAGGGATTCCGGCAGTGGAAGGAGCCAGGGGGACTATACCGGGCACAGACAGGAGGGATTCCAGGGATATGGCCAGGGGGAAAAGCCCCTGCGGCGGGTAAATATCCCGGCCTGGGCCTGGCTGGTGATCGGGATACTGGTGGTAGTACTGGTACTTAGTGTGGTCTTCTCTGTGATTGCTGCGCTGATTCCCATTGTACTGCCCATTCTTTTGGTACTCTTTGCAGTGAAGCTGTTCCGGGACTGGATCAACTGACAGAGGAGGATAGAAAGTATAAGAGCCATCGGAGGGGACCGATGACTCTTAATGAGGGGAGTATAAATATTATATAAGGGGTGTAAACAGACCGATGAAGGTTATCTGCTTACAAAATCAGTATAGTACTAAAGTCCCCAAAAAGCAATACGGAAATAGTACCAAAGTACTACAATTTTTTTTGTATATTTTTTATGAGTTTTTGCCATACTACTCTTGTAACTGATAACCGACAGCGGTTAAAACCAGCTTGGAGCCGCATATAGCGGCAGAATGAGAGGAATTATGGACAACAAGTTCAACAACACCAACAACTCCGAGAACTGCAAGAACAGCCAGAACAACAGCCAGAACAGCCAGAACAACAACCAGAACAAGAACCAGAAGAACAACCAGAGCAAGAACCAGAACAGCCAGAACGAGAACTACTAAGTCTCAGGGAAGGCCTGGGGAAATATTTGTCACTGTCTGAAGTAAGGAAAGTGACACTGGTATCATTACTTTTCACAGGTGCCACCGCGAGGTGTTTTCACGCGCTTTTTGCGTGACAAATCCAGGCAATCTTGATTGCCTTGACTGCCTCGCGCCAAAACGCCTGCACCTGGCGTTTTGTGTGCATATGTTGCTGTGAACGGAGTGAACAGTAACCTGGTATCCTGATAATAGGGGCACAGATCTGTGTCCCTATTTACATATTTGGAAAAAGATTGTATACTATAGGCACTTTATATCCGCGGGCTGTGACAGGGCAGGGACGGTAAGGTGCCTGGCAGGCAGAAGCATGGCCGGAGGAATCTTTGGATGATGTCAGCATCTGGGAAGTTCCACGCGGCAGCGGAGAAGAATCTGCGGGAAGCGGACAGATGGGAGTTACCATGAGAAAATTTGAACTGATTGCCCCGTGTCATTTTGGCACGGAGTCTGTCTTGAAAAAGGAAATCATAGACCTGGGGTACGATGTGACAGAGGTGGCAGACGGGCGGGTCACCTTCTTCGGAGATGAGGAGGCAGTGTGCCGGGCCAATGTGTTCCTGCGCACGGCAGAGAGGATCCTGATCAAGGTAGGAAGCTTCCGGGCCGAGACTTTTGAAGAACTGTTCCAGGGTACCAGGGCGCTGCCTTGGGAAGATTACATACCACAGGACGGGAGATTCTGGGTGGCCAAGGCGGCCAGCGTCAAGTCTAAGCTTTTCAGTCCCTCCGACATACAGTCCATTATGAAGAAAGCCATGGTGGAGCGGCTGAAGGATGTCTATCATGTAGGCTGGTTCCCGGAGGATGGGGAGATATTCCCTGTCAGGGTGTTCCTTATGAAGGATCTGGTGACAGTGGGACTGGACAGCACCGGGGAATCCCTGCACAAGAGGGGATACCGCAGGCTCACGGCCAAGGCTCCCCTGGCAGAGAACCTGGCCGCGGCACTGATCCTTCTCACCCCCTGGAACCGGGACAGGATACTGGTGGATCCCTTCTGTGGCAGCGGGACATTTCCCATAGAGGCGGCCATGATGGCGGCAGGAATGGCGCCGGGCATGAACCGGGAGTTCACTGCCAGGAACTGGAAACATATTGTGGACGGACGTCTCTGGTACGATTCCATAGACGAGGCAAGGGAACTGGTGGATCTACAGATTGATCCGGATATCCAGGGATACGACATGGATGATGGCATGGTCAGCATTGCCAGGGAGAATGCCAGGGTGGCAGGGGTGGACAAGCTGATTCATTTCCAGCGGCGTGACGTAGCCCGGCTTTCCCATCCCAAAAAGTATGGTTTCCTTATTACCAACCCCCCTTATGGGGAGAGGCTGCAGGAAAAGAAAGAGATGCCGGCCCTGTACCGTACCCTGGGGGAGAGATACCGTGCCCTGGATGCCTGGAGCCTGTATGTGATCACTGCTTATGAGGGTGCAGAGCAGGATATCGGACGGAAAGCAGACAAGAACCGGAAGATATACAATGGAATGATGAAGACATATTATTACCAGTTCCTGGGGCCTAAGCCGCCAAGGCAGAATCGGAGAGGGGAAGAGGCCTTGTCTCTGGAGCGCCCAACCGCACAGGAGATAATTTTTTAACAGTTCCTCACTGGCTGCTGTGCATCGTAACACCAGAAACATAAGGAAATGGATGCTCTCCGAAGAAAGGATACATACGGGATATGGACAGGAAGAAGATCTTATTTGCAACAGGGAACCAGGGGAAGATGAGGGAGATTACCAGGATCCTGGAGGATCTGGGCATGGAGATCCGTTCCATGAAGGAAGCGGGCATCTGCCTTGACATAGAGGAAAACGGAACTACCTATGAGGAGAACGCCTTGATCAAGGCCAGGGCAGTAGCAGCAGCCTGCAAGGAGGCAATCGTCCTGGCAGATGATTCCGGGCTGGAGATTGACTATCTGAACCGGGAACCAGGGGTTTACTCTGCCAGATACATGGGGGAGGACACCTCATATAGGATAAAGAATGCCAATCTGGTGAGCCGCCTGGAAGGGGTGCCGGAGGAGCAGCGCACAGCCCGATTCGTATGTGCCATAGCTGCGGTGCTGCCGGACGGCAGGGAACTGACCACCCGGGCCACGGTGGAGGGAAGGATTGGCTATGGGGAGAAAGGGCAGGGAGGATTCGGTTACGACCCCATTTTCTATGTGCCGGAGCTTGGAAAGACAACGGCAGAACTTACGGAGGATGAGAAGAATGAGGTGAGCCATAGGGGAAAGGCACTCCGTCTCATGAAGGAGGAACTGCGGAAACTATGAGAGTACTCATTGTCAGCGACACCCATCGGAAGAATGACAATTACTTTGATGTGCTGAAATGGGAGCAGCCAGACCTTGTAATCCACTGCGGGGATGCGGAGGGCAGCGAGTATGCCCTGGAACAGGCGGCAGACTGCCCAGTACAGATCGTCCTGGGCAACAATGACTTTTTCTCCTGCCTGCCCAGGGAACTGGAACTGCAACTGGGAACCTATAAGGTATGGGTGACACACGGCCACAACTATTACGTGTCCATGGGAAACGAGCACATTAAGCGGGAAGCCAGAGCCAGGGGTATGGATATGGTATTCTATGGCCACAGCCACAGGCCGGTTGTGGAGGAAAGTGGCGGTGTCATAGCCGTGAATCCTGGCAGCCTCTCCTATCCCCGCCAGGAAGGGCATCGGCCCTCCTATGTGGTCATGGAACTGAACAGGGAGGGGAAGGCGCAATTTGAGATCAAGTATGTATGACATGCGGGAAAATCCTTGACACAGGGCGGGATCCTGCTTATACTAAAAAGGGATTCGGATCAAAAGGATGGTTCGGATGCCCATTTTCTGATTTTCTGTATTTGTCCTGCCTCCCTTAGGGTGCCAGGGCATGAGGTGTGAGAGAGGTATTTGTCATGTTGGTTTGCAGATGCGGAAGGATGCGTAAATAAGCACATAGTACCAGGAAACGCCGTAGGCGTTTTTTGTTGTACACTTTTTTACGGACTCCTGTCTGCGAGAGATGACAAAGCCTTAAGATGCATTTGACCTTTGGATAATCTGATTCCCATATGGATTTCTGATCCTATATGGACTCTTGGTGTTACTGTTCACTCGTGCCACCGCAAGGTGCTTTCACGCACTTTTTGCGTGACAAGCCAAGGCAATCTTGACTCCCGCGCACCTTAGTGCGCTTTGCCTTGCAGCGGGGTTGTCGGACTGACTGCCTTGACTGCTATGCAGTGCATAGCAGCGGTGAACAGGAACTTCTTGGTTCTATCCAATGTGTTTTTAGGTACATTTGTCAATTGCAGGGGAGACCCTGCTTTTTTTGATGCAAAAGTTCAGCCAGTGGAAAGCGCTACAGGCGTAACTTTATAAATGGCGTGTGCTGAACTTTTCGCATAAAGGTTCAGCCATTAAATGGGCGTATGCTGAACTTTTAACAGGGAAAGTGTAGCTGACAGGAAAAGCGCAGCCGGCAAGTGGCGCAGGCAGGATGTTTGCTTTTGACACCTAAAATGGGATAGGTCATGGGAAAGGAATGCATATGAATAGAAAATGGAAAGATATAATCATAAATAAAAATAAAATATATGTGAAGAAGGATAAGGCCATGGCACAGGCCTTAAGGTTCCTGCATGGGCAGATGTACCAGTACCGGCCTTACAGTATGGTACTGCCAGTGCTGGCGTGTCTGTCAAGGGTGGTACAGTCCCTTTTACTGGTGCTGCTGCCTAAATTTGTTCTGGACAACCTGTGGGAGGTAGAGCGGATGGATGGCCGGTCTGCCCTGGGAATCGCAGCGCTGGGGATCGGGTTATCCGTGGCTGCCGTCCTGCATCTGGTGAGCCGCAATGAGATAGGAAAAGGTGCCCAGACACTGGTGTTCCGAAGGCTGAATTCCCTGTGGGAACGGAAGATGCTCCGGCTGGATTATGGGATACTCTGTTCCAGCAAGGGAAAGACCGGCGCGGAGAAAGCCAGGAAGGCGGTGGAAAGTCCCAACTGGGGAGTGGCAGTGCTCTGGGACAAAGAGACAGCCCTGCTGGAAGCTGTGGCAGGATTGGCTGTGTACTGTGCCATTGTGGGGATGCTGCATCCCCTGGTACTGGCGTTCCTGGGGATGTTTTTCCTGGTGGAACTTGTATGGGGTGTCTGGATGGAGGACAGGAAGCAGGATCTGAAGGGAGAGAAGGCCAGGGCAGACAGGCGCCTGCACTATATGGCCTACGGCACCAGGGGAATGGAGGCAGCCAAGGATATCCGCATCTTTTCCATGAAGGCCTTGCTGCGGCAGATTACCCGGGAGGTGATCCGGGACAAGAACAGGGTAGAGACAAAGATACAGGGATGGCAGTTTGCCCGGATGGGTATGACAGCCCTTCTAATCGCCCTTCGGGACGGAGCCGTGTACCTGTATCTGATTCACCGTTATGTACATGGACAAATGTCTATTGGGGATTTCTCCTTCTATTTTGCCGCAGTCACGGGAGTAGGCATGTGCTTGACAACGCTGGCAGGGGCAGTCTCGGAATACAGGGAAGCCGCCCACTATGCCGGGGACTTCTATGGGTTCCTGGGCCTGCCTGAAGCAGGAGAAGTGCGAGAAGGGGAATGGGAGATAGCAAAGGGAATGGCAAAGGGAGAAGCGGCAACAGAAGAAATGAAAGCAAGGGAAAAGGATGCAAGGGAACCGGCAGCAAGGCGGGAATCTAAGAAACAGGGGTATATTAGCACGCCGCCTGGCTTTACATGGAAAAATGTCTCCTTTTCCTACCATGTGTGGGAGGATGGAAGAGAGAGGGAGATTCCTGTTTTCAAGGATTTCAACCTACAAATAGGGGCCGGGGAGCGGCTGGCTGTGGTGGGGGTCAACGGGGCTGGAAAGTCCACCCTGGTAAAACTGCTGTGTGGCCTGCTGCAGCCGGACCAGGGCAGTATCTGCATCAATGGTGTGGACAGCAGGACCATTTCCAGGCAGTATTATTACAGCCTGTTCTCAGCGGTATTCCAGCATTCCCGGCTGCTTCCAGTGAGTATTGCACAGAATGTAATGCTGAATGTGCGAAAGGACCAGGATGATACAGTCATGTGGGACTGCCTGGAGAAGGCGGGGCTTCTGGAAAAGGTGAAATCCCTTCCCAGGGGAGAGCAGACCTGTCTGGTGAGACAGGTATCGGAGGAGGGCACAGACTTCTCCGGGGGACAGATGCAGCGCCTGCTGCTAGCCAGGGCCTTGTATAAGGATGCCCCGGTGCTGATCCTGGACGAACCCACAGCGGCCCTGGATCCCCTGGCAGAGCGTGCCATCTATGAAAAATATAACAGTCTGACCCAGGGAAAGACCGCCCTCTTTATCTCCCACAGGCTGGCATCCACTAGGTTCTGTGACCGGATCCTGTTCCTGGAGCACGGCAGGATCGTGGAAAGCGGCAGTCACAAGGAACTGATGGCCCTGGGAGGAAAATATGCGGATATGTTCCAGGTGCAGAGTGCATATTATGCCGAAGGCAATGAGAAAGGAAAAGATAAGATATGAAGAAAAATGGAAGGACACTGAGACAGGATATAGCCATTGTCCGCAGAGGCATCCGGGAACTGGAAAGTCTCTTTTCCTGGGGGTGCAAAGAGAAAGAAGATGACAGTAAAGGCAATGTGGCAAATGCCGGACAACATGACAATGAAGCAGAAGAACCCATGATAAACAGGGGGAAAGGTATCCTTCGGGGGCAGATGGCACATGTATTCAGGAGGAGTCTCCTTGTGGCAGCTCTTCCGCTTGTGACAGCGGCGGTGACAGCCGGCATCCTAAATGGACTGACAGAAGGATG
Organism: uncultured Acetatifactor sp.; assembly: GCA_910586215.1. Classification (GTDB taxonomy): domain Bacteria; phylum Bacillota; class Clostridia; order Lachnospirales; family Lachnospiraceae; genus Acetatifactor. The sequence continues at coordinate 7,670 of CAJUGH010000052.1, forward strand.
GAACCAGGAGACATTGGTACAATACTGCCTGCTGGGGGTGGGGATACTGTTTGCCTGCACCATCTGGAAGAATTACGAGGACTGCCGGATAGAAGTGGGGTACCGGCGCCTCTTTGACTCCCATGAGATTACCCTGACAGACAAGGCGTATACACTGCCTTATGAACTGCTGGAGAGGGAAGATACCAGGAGACTCAGGGATGAGATCTCCGGGAATATCCGCCTGTCCGGTGCCGGGATGGCCAGCCTGTACTGGGACATGGATGTGTTCTGGACGAATCTTGCGGCAGTGGTCATGGCCGCTGGTATTCTGGTATACCATGGATGGCAGATGCTGGTGGGAGCGGCAGTTCGGTTTCCAGCAGCAGGAGCCAGTGCGATAGGAGGGACAGTGGGCCTGACGCTGGGTCTTGGGCTGCTGGTGATTCTGTGTATATTCCTATCCTGCCGGATGACTGGAAAACGATTTGATGCTACCTATGAAATCTTCTTACACGGCGCCAGGCACGCCAGGTATGGGGACTTCTACCATATGGAGTACCTGCAGGATGAGGATGCAGCCATGGATGCCAGGATCTACTGCCAGGAGGAACTGGTGGTACAGGAGTGCCAGGCCAGATGCCATGAACACCAGGCAAAAGCCAGGGAAAAGGACTGCAATGCCGTGAGCCGGTATGACGGCATCAAACTGGGGACTTCCTGTGTCTGCGGCAGTATGGTCTATCTTCTGGTGGGATACCAGGCGGGCAGGGGATGGATCGGATGTGGAAGTATTGTGATGCTATACGCGGCAGTGACATGGATGCTGGAGTCTGCGGCCAGGATGGCAGAGATCATCACAGACCTGCGGAACAACAATGAACACCTGCTGCGCTATTTCCGGTTCCTGGATCTGCCTGGGGAGCAGGAGATAGAGCGGAAGATGAATGGAAAAGAAGATGTAGATAGGGAGGAAGGTATAGGCAGGAAGGAAGGGGAAGACGGGAAGGAAGATATAGGCAGGAAGGAGAAGCCAGACAGAAAGAAAGGGGCAGGTGGAAAGGAAAAGGAAGCTATGCCGGGTAGCAAACTAGATGTGGAGATCCGGGACGTAAGCTTCCAGTATCCTGGCAGTTCTGCGTATGCCCTGGAGCATGTGCACATGCATATCAGGACAGGGGAGAAGATTGCCATTGTAGGAGAGAATGGCTCCGGCAAGACCACCCTGGTCAAACTGCTGTGCAGGCTATACCGTCCAGGGACAGGTACCATCCTGTTAAACGGCAGGGATATCTGGAACTATCCTTACAAGGCATACATGGGGCAGATTTCCGCGGTATTCCAGGACTATGCCCTGTTTGCTTTTACTGTGGCAGAGAACGTAGCCGGATCCCGGAACTATAGGGAGGAACAGGTTCGCATGGCTCTTGGGAAAGCAGGCCTCCTTAAGAAAGTGGAACAATATCCGGAAGGAATCCGGCAGCACCTGTTCCATGGTTTTGATCCGGAAGGGCCGGAACTGTCCGGTGGGGAGGCGCAGAAACTGGCAATTGCCAGGGCGGCTTATAAGGAAGCACAGATCATGATCCTGGACGAACCCACTGCCGCCCTGGATCCTTATGCAGAATATGAGATCTATAAGAATTTTGTACAGCTGATGGAGGACAGGACAGTGATCTTCATCAGCCACCGGCTTTCTTCCTGCAGGATGTGTGACCGGATCCTGGTCATGCACCAGGGACAAGTGGTACAATGCGGAACCCATGAGGAACTGCTGGCCCGGGAAGGGGGAAAATACCGTGAACTGTGGGATGCCCAGGCCCGGTATTATGTGGGGGAAGCAGGCCATTAAAAAAGCAGGGAAGTGGAAGTTGACTTTTCACTTCACTTTCGAAAAAAGAGAAAGGGTTTTCCTTGACAGCCTGGAAAGGGGTGGGGTATAATACATAAGGTACGGCAGTTGCTACAGAGTTTTCCTGGAACCGCTGCCGTATCACATCGGGGTGTGGCTCAGCTTGGCTAGAGCGCCTGGTTTGGGACCAGGAGGTCGCAGGTTCGAATCCTGTCACCCCGATTTTTTATTGCTACGAGCCGGGCGTGGCCAGTGGCGGAAAAAGCTGTGGGGAGCTTGCTCACCGACAGCTTTTTTTGCCATCGGACACATGCGGCGACAGCCGCAGGTTTTTCGAGCTGTACCCGGCGGCAAGCCAGTGTTTCTGGCTCATTACTCGTGTATTCTGTACATTTTAATCTGTCTTTTTGTCGAACACATACCGTGAAGACGCAGGAAAAGTATTTGTGCGGCGGCTGTGCGCCCTTGATTACTCCGTCCGAACTCCCGCAGCGCTCCACTGACACTCCACTTGTCCAGCAGCAGGTGGAACAACAAGAAGTTAAAATTGTATTTCCAATTTCTGTGCAGGCACATCATTCGTTTGCGGACGGATTGCATATTGGACAGTTTGTAGAGTTGTTGCAAAAACAAAAGCAGGAGGTATATACTATGCGGACACAGGAAGAAATGATAGATTTAGTATTAAGCATTGCAAAAGAGGACGAACGCATCCGTGCAGTAACTATGGGTGGTTCCAGAGCAAATGTAGACTGCCCTATGGATGTGTATCAGGATTTTGACATTGCGTTCTATGTGGATGACATCACGCCATTTTGGGATAATGTGGAATGGATCAAAGAAAAGTTCGGGACGCCATCCCTGATGCAAAAGCCTGAAAGCATGGAATTGATACCTCCGGATAATGACGGCAATTATTTTTATCTGATGATTTTTTCGGACGGAAGCAGAATTGATTTAAATGTCACGCCCGAGAAATATGTTGATGACGGCGAGCCAATGCTGCTATTACTGGATAAAGATAGAACATTTCCCAATATACAGATTGCAGAGGATTTTTGGTATGTAAAAAAACCATCTGCCCATATTTTTGCAGATTGCTGCAATGAATTCCACTGGTGCTTGAACAATGTAGCAAAGGGAATCGCCAGAGATGAACTGTCCTATGCAATGGAAATGATGAATCATCATGTCAGAGATATGCTTATTCTTATGCTGGATTGGTATGTGGGCACAAATTATGACTTTAAGGTTTCCTCGGGGAAATGCGGCAAATATTTAAAAAAATATTTACCGGAAAATATATATAAAAGGTTTAAGGCCACATATTCCGATGCAGATTACGGCAATATGTGGAAGGCGGCATTTGATATGCTTTACCTGTTTGGTGATGTGGCAAGAATCGTTGCCGCAAAATTGAAGTTTACATATGATGAATCAGAAGAAAAAGGTATAGAGATCTATATGAAACAGGTAAAAGATGATTTACTGAAATATAATATTTAAAAGCATGTAAATAACGTTGTAGGAACCGTAAGCCGTTTTGAAACCAGAAAAGAAATTCCTTCTATAGAAAACGAGGTGTACAGAAAAGGGGTGCTTTTGTATGACGCAGGGGATTACGAAGCAGCATGAAAATAAAATGAAGCTGTAACAGAGATTGGAAGGAGGTTGGCAATGGAGGTTCTTATCTTTCCAACGGAAGAACAAGAGCCGGAAGAGGTGGATATTGCATCGGTAGTACAGTCATTGATTGGAGCAATTCCTGCTACGGATTTGTCATTGGCGGAAATGCAGGAGGAAAGGCGGCACAAATATGAAACTGCTGATTGACACGAATATTGTTTTGGATGTCCTTTTGCAACGCGGGTCATTTTGCCGGGAGGTAGGAGAGAAGCGATGACGCATAAGGGAACTGTATATCTGGAAACACCGCGTCTGACATTGCGGCGATTCCAAAAAGAAGACCTGGAACAGATTTATTATAATTGCTGGAGTGATACAGAGGTCTGGAAATGGACAAATTATGCGCCGATGAGTTGTATTGCGGATGTGATAACCAATGCAAATATGTTTACCAATAACTGGCTGAACGCATATGAAAAGAATAACCGTTATAGTTGGGCAATTCAGTTAAAGGAGACTGGTGAAGTGATCGGACGGTATTCTGGAATGCATCCGGACGATGAACTGTGCCAGGTGGAATTAGCCTGTGAGATCGGGCGGAAATGGTGGAATCAGGGCCTTATGACGGAAGCCACCAAAAGGGTTATCGAATTTTTCTTTCGAGAAGTCGGAATGAAGCGAATCTATGCAGATCACGCAAAGGAGAATCCGGCTTCCGGGAAAATGCAGGAAAAGGCCGGCATGAAGTGGGAAGGGACATTGCGGCAGGGCGGTAAGTGCAATAATGGAATATATGATAAAGTAATGTATGCAATATTGGCTAGAGATTATTTTCATGAGGATTAAGGAAAATGATACTTTTGTGGGGCGCGAGACTGAAATGGTGTTTGATAATTTTGAATATATAAAAACTGAGACACTTAGCGGAGATATCCGGACAGATGTAAAAAACATGCTTTTGGCTAATGGAAAATACAATACATATATTCATGTAGCAAATGTCGCTGAAAGAAATGCACTTATCGCTGAGACATATGATTTAGATCGCGATAAATGTATTATCGCAGGGTTTTTGCACGATATAAGCGCAGTGATTAGGCCGGAGGATATGCTGAAATATGCAAGTGAAAATTGTTGGGATATTTGCGAGGCTGAGAAAAAATATCCCTTCTTACTCCATCAGCGTTTATCTAAAATATGTGCTGCTGATTATTACAATATATCGGATGAACAGATATTATCGGCTATAGAATGCCATGCCACATTAAAAAAATGTCCTTCCAAATATGAAATGGCGCTGTTTATTGCAGACAAGCTTGCATGGGATAAAAGCGGCAAGCCGCCTTTTTATGAGGAAGTCAATGGGGCACTTGATATATCACTGGAAGCGGCATGTTACAAATATATGGTTGATAATGATATGATTCTGTGCCCCCATGACAGCTGGATAGCGGCATATGAACAATTAAAAAATTGAAATGAAGAAACCGGCTTCAGCGAGCGGAGTAGCGAAACACCCCCTGGATGGGAATGGAGGCCCATGCCGGAATGAGCATCAAGCCCGACCCAGGAGCCTTCGGAGAACGCAACGCACCGATTTATCGGTGTATAGTTGCGACCTCACCCGGAGGCGAGGGTTTCAGCAAGTCTCCTGTCCAGCTGTTTCCCTCCGGTGCACTATCAGCATCCCCGGCTTTTTCTGCGCCGCCTTGCCGTGGAACAGGAAGGTCAGCAGTTCCATCACATCATTGTCGGTCAGCAGAGACGGTTCCTGGATAAAGGTCTCCAGCATACCGCCACGGGTGCAGAGGCGATGCGTCCGCTCCGCTCTTGCCAGTCTCGCCATCTCATGGACAAGAGCCTTTTCGTCATGGGCGGCTTTGCGAAGATGATGCTCTGCCTTGTCACACTCCTGCTGGAGTTTGTCCGTAAACGGTAGATAGTAGGTACCTCGACTGTTTAGACAAAGTATGGGACAATAGACTATATTTCTATCAAAGTGCCAAAAGTTGAGTCTTAACTTTTGGTACTACTATACGGAGGTAAGTCTATGAGTTCAGAAACAACTATGGTAGCCGCAAACTTCCGCCTGCAGGAATGGGCCACGCAGGTCAGGGAATGCCAGGGCCGACCGGCTGGCATGAGCGTTATCGACTGGTGCGCCGGCCATGGCATCACCAAAGCAGACTATTATTACCGTCTCCGCCGTGTAAGGGAGGCCTGCCTTGAAGGCCTCCAGGGGGAGACGCCCGCACGGCAGATAGTCCCTGTCCAGCCCCGGCTCCTAAGGCAGGAAAAAGAGCATGGCGACAGCGTACAGCCCGGACTGGACATCTGCACAGGGAGATTCTCCGTCCATGTAACGGAATCCACGCCCCTGCCCCTCCTTGCGGCGGTCCTTGAGGTGGTGCTGGATGCTGAATGATGCCTCCTGTTTCAAGGCGGTCTATATCGTCTGTGGCTACACGGACCTGCGCTCTGGCATGGACCGTCTGGCAGCGCTCATTGAGACCCAGGCCGGGAACCGGCCATATGTTCCTGACACGCCCTATCTCTTCTGCGGACGTCGTACGGACCGGATCAAAGGCCTTTTATAATTCCGATATCGGAATTATACAAGTTATCCCGATGTTTTAGTTATTC
>CAJUGH010000053.1 GCA_910586215.1 uncultured Acetatifactor sp.
TCTATTGTCACACATTTTCCCCCCGCAGTCGAGGTACGCACTATCTACCGGTTACCATGCGGATCTTAAGACTACACAGATTTACTGTTTTATCAGTCAGGCGAATGTCAAGACGGCTTATTGTAAGTATGCAACATAAAAAAGGCTTGAGAATAAACAAAACAGACTCCAGGTGCAGGAGCTTCTGGAGTTGTCAGCATGTCCAGAGGGATACAAAAATATATTGCCCGAAATGGAAGGGGATATTGTGGAGGGAAGAGTGAAAATGCTTACCATAGAGTGGGGCTAAGATAGACAGGTAAGGTATAAAATACCAGATGCACTAAACACGGGAATAGAAGGTAAAATAGATTCTAACAATTTCGTTGTCGTCCAAAACAATTATTACGAGGTTTATAATAATCCTTCAGTAGTATTTGTGTTGAATAATATGACATTTGCAATGCTAACAATTACCTGTAAAACCCCGTATTCGAACTGGATAACTGTAGCAGAATTTGAAAAGCCAGCATCCAATAAAATGATTGTATTTGGGTATTATAGTGAAGATAACATCGAATTGATGATGCAAGGCAATTCGTTAAAATGCGCTGGTGGGAAAACGGGTGTGTATAATATCACGTTTATATTCGAATGTAAAACTTAATGTTATTATACTGATACTGCCAACCACATAATACTGGGGGCATATGTTATCTTGCCATCATTATTAATTCGTATAGCAAATCCATTATTGGTTACGGAGATCACCTGTACATTGACACCATGATAGTTCCCCTGTCCATACAGACATACAAAAACCTTGGGCGCTAAAACAAATTCTTGATCAAATGTTATATTTCCGTCTTTGCTACCTCCGACTGGGCAGTCGCCAATATTTGCGGTGCCACTTTGGATATTTTTTGATTCGGTAGAGGTGATACTCTTTTTAAATGGAACTACATAGTAATGTACTCCATCCTCTGTATTGCCTATAATAACACTATTTAATATATCACCTTTTTCGACTAAGACCTCCGAAGTAGCAGAGCCACCAATTGGCCGGGATTCATAATGTATATAGCGTTTTCTCTTGGACGATGAAATCCTTACAGTACATTGATTTGCAGCCTTCCACTTAATAAATAGTACTCCTGTGACTGGCACATCGAAATTTTCCGTAGCTTCTGCCACAGCGTGATCAGATATGGCTCCATAATCCAGTTTGAACATTGTACTGTTTCCCATTCCCGTGTTTAGTTCATGAAACAGGATAAAGCCAGATGCAGGCTGCACAATCCACATATAGAACCAATATAAACTATATTTAATCAATTTCAGAAAGTAGGTGAACTTATGAGAAGTAGCCGCGATAGTCCGCGCCGGGTAATATGGCGCAGAATCAAACAGAAAGCGAGGGAAGAGACAATGACAACAGAAGAGATCGCCGTGTCCCTTGCGGAGCACGGCAAGGAGATCAGCGCCCTTAAGCACAGGGTGGGGGACCTTGAAGTGGAGACCAGGGCCATCAATGACCTGGCCATGTCCACCCAGCGCATGGCCGTAAACATGGAGAACATGCTGGAGGAGCAGAAACGGCAGGGGGAACGTCTGGAATCCCTGGAAGGCAGGGACGGGAAGAAATGGCGGGAGATTACGAGGCATACGTTTACGGCCCTAATCAGCATTATCCTGGGGTATATTTTTGCAAGGCTTGGACTCTCATGACCAGACCCGGCAGATGTAAAAGGACAGGCTTACATAACATAGGTGAATATGCATGCCGGAGGGTAGTAAATACCATCCTGCCAACATATGGGGGAGGCATGGGCATAAGCCAGAAAACAGATTTCCAATGTAAGGCCTGGCGTCCGGCCATCTAAGAGGCAAATCTAATGTAAGGCCTGGCACCAGGCCACCAAGAGGCAAATATAAATTGATACGTGCTTTAGGGCACACATGGAGGTATAATGATGAATTTTAGCGTATTTTTAATGTTACTGTTAATGGTGTCCACCTTCACAGGCCTGGTGACAGAGGCCGTGAAGAAGTGGATGCGGGAGAGGGACAGGAGGTACCATGCCAACACCCTGGCCGGATATGTAGCGGCGGTTCTGGCCGTAGCAGCCAGTGTAGCCTATGTTATTCTGGCAGAGGCCAATGTAGATGTGCAGATGGCAGTATATTTTGTTGCACTGGTATTCCTGTCCTGGCTGGCTGCCATGGTGGGCTATGACAAGGTAATCCAGGCCATCTCACAGCTTCGGGTCTACAGCCCGGACGTGCCCGACAGGCAGGATCAGCCAGACAATATGGGGGAAATGAGAAGAGATGATCAGACCAGTTGACTACAAACAGACAGACAGCAGGTGGGGCAGCCTGCCCTACAGGGTACCGGGGGAGACCGGCACGGTGAAGAGTTCCGGCTGCGGCCCCACGGCCATGGCAGCCGTGCTGGCAGCCCTGGTCAGCCCCTACATAGACCCGGTGACATGTGCCTCCTGGTCCAGGCAGCACGGCTACAAGGTACTGCGGTCCGGCACCAGCTACAGCTACCCGGTGGCCCAGGCCGCAGCCTACGGGGTCAGCGTGCGGCGCCTCAACATGGCGAATGCCTACAACAGGCCGGCAGATGCCGTCCATGGCCAGGCGCTGGCAGAATTACAGGCCGGGAACTGGCTGGTGGCCTGCATGGGAAAGGGACTGTGGACAAGCTCCGGCCATTACATCGTGGTGTACGGGTACAGTGCCGGGAAGGTGTACATCTGTGACCCTGCATCCAGCAGGGCGGACAGGCTCTGCAATACCTGGGAACTGTTCAGTTCCCAGGTCAAGTACTACTGGGCAGTGGAGGTGCCTGACAGGATCCGGCAGGGCGGCACCGTGAAGGACGGCGACTACAGGCAGGAGGACTTTATCCGGGAAGTACAGATGTGTACGGGAACCGCCATGGACGGGAAGGCAGGCCCGGCCACCCTGTCCGGGACCGTGACGGTATCCGCAAGGAAGAACCGCAGGCATGCGGTGGTGCTTCCCCTGCAGAAAAAGCTGAGGAAGCTTGGCAGGTACACAGGAGACCTGGATCAGACGGCGGGGCCGCTCTTCACGGCAGCGGTGAACAGCTACCAGAAGCAGGTATGCCTGTCCGCTAATCCGGACGGGGAGATTACGAAGGGGCAGCGGATGTGGAAGTCCCTGCTGGCCTATGGGGAAATGTAACCTTTATACACATAGAATCTCAAAAACAGATTGATTAATTTCAAAAACAAGGTACAATGGAAAGGCATATATAGGAAAGGGAACAGACAGGGCAGACTATGACAAGAATATTTGATACCCATGCCCATTATGACGATGAGGCTTTTGACGAGGATAGGGAGGAACTGCTGCAAAGGCTGCCGGGGCAGGGGATTGCCAGGGTGGTGAATGTGGGATCCAGCGTGGCTTCCTGTGGAAGGACCATAGCCTTGATGGAAGCATATGACTATGTCTATGGGGCCATAGGGATCCATCCCAGTGAGACGGCAGAACTGGAAGCCCTGGAAAAGGAGGAACTCCAGGATCCCCTGGAATGGCTGGCGCAGCAGTGCCGCCACCCCAAATGCGTGGCCGTGGGGGAGATCGGCCTGGACTATTACTGGGACGAGCCTGCACGGGAGATCCAGAAAAAGTGGTTCCTGCAGCAGCTTCACCTGGCCAGGCGGCTTGGCCTGCCAGTGATCATCCATTCCAGGGAGGCCGCCAGGGATACCATAGACATGTTGCAGGCAGAAAAAGCCGGGGAGATAGGGGGCGTGATTCACTGCTATTCCTATACGAAGGAGTCTGCAAGGGATTATCTGGACATGGGCTTTTTCTTCGGCATCGGCGGGGTGCTCACCTTCAAAAATGCCAGGAAGCTGAAGGAGGCAGTGGAGTATATTCCCATGGACAGGATCGTGCTGGAGACGGACTGCCCCTACCTGGCGCCTGTGCCCTACCGGGGAAAGCGCAACAGTTCCCTGTACCTGCCCTATGTGGTACAGGCCATGGCCCAGGCCAAGGGGATCCCGGAGGAGGAAGTCATGGAGGCAGCCTGGGAGAACGGGATGCGGCTGTATCAAATGGAAGGCCAGGAGTAGGTAGTGGGATGGGGAAATGGTTATGATAGTTGAAGAAGTCGGAAAGAGAATTCGTTTTTTTCGGAAAGGGGAATTCCCTCTTATGGTATTGACGCAAATGACTTTATGGTTTTTGCAGCAAAGCAAAAATTAAACTGGAATTGATTTTTCAAGGGTATGCAACAGATCTGGCCTCCTTTCGGACTATAAAAAAGAGAATGATACGTGGTTCTACTACTAATATATACAAAGATGACAACGAGTACAGGAACGTTGAAAGCATTACAGAAATTAGGGAAGTAGTGAATGAAATTGATGCGCGGCTTAAAACAGATGGGGCTACGAGTGGCTTTGAAAAATTATATACAAAATTGGTGTGGGAATATTATGGGGGAATGGCATCAACTTTGTCTGAATGTCTGAAAGTACTGAAGCCTGGTGGGAAAATAGCATTGCTGGTTAGTGATTCGCATGCATTTAAGATGGTTCATATCAAAACAGCCGAACTTCTAAAAAGGGTCGGGGAGCAAATAGGATATACAAATGCAGAAGTGATTTTGTGGCAGTTGAAGAATTCCACATCACATAACTATCAGTTGAGAGAAAATATATTAATACTACAGAAACCGGAAATTTGATAGGGATGTATAGCTGTGCGGTATTTTAATGGCACTGACGCCAGGGGTGGTAAACAGCAGTCGATGCAGGGAAGGACAGGCGACAGTCAGAATTCCTGCATGCCGGAAAGGGGAAATAGAATGGAACACCAAAATTTAACACACGGAAAACAGATACAACTGGGTGTCTGCTACTACCCGGAGCACTGGGATGGCAGCCTGTGGGCACAAGACCTGGACCGGATGCTGGAGGCGGGGCTTGGGACGGTCCGTATCGCGGAATTTGCCTGGAACTTGATAGAACCCAGGGAGGGTGTGTATACCTATGATTTTTTTGACCGTTTCCTGGATCTGGCCCTGGAAAAGGGCATGCAGGTGATCTTCTGTACGCCCACAGCCACGCCCCCGGCCTGGCTTACGGAAAAGTACCCGGAGGTGCTGAATGCGGACAGGGATGGGAACTTGTACCATCATGGGGCCAGGCGCCATTACAATTACAACTCTCCGGTGTACCGGAAGTTCTGCCGGGACATTGTGGAGAAATCTGCCTCCCATTATGGAAAACATCCTGCCATTGTGGGCTGGCAGCTTGACAATGAATTCAACTGTGAGAATGACCAGTTTTATTCCCAAAGTGACGATGCGGCGTTCCGTCTCTTCCTACAGGAAAAGTACCATGACCTGGATGCCTTGAACCAGGCCTGGGGGACGGTATTCTGGAACCAGACCTACACAGCCTGGGAGGAAGTCCATGTGCCCAGGAAGACCAACACCGGCACGGTGAATCCCCACAGGCTTCTGGACTACCACCGCTTTATCTCTGACAGTGTGTGCCGTTTTGCCAGGGAGCAGGCAGATATCATACGGAAATACTGCAAACCTGGGGATTTCATCACCACCAATGGCATGTTTGCCAATATCGATTACCAGCGCATGGGGCAGGAGAGCCTGGATGTGCTGATGTATGATTCTTATCCTAATTTCGGATATTGCCTGGACGACTACCGGGCACAGGATCTGATGAAAGACAGGAAATGGAGCCGGAACCTGGCAGAGGTGAGGGCTGTCTCCCCCATTTTCGGGATCATGGAGCAGCAGAGCGGCGCCAATGGCTGGACGGACCGCATGGAAGCCCCCACGCCCAGGCCGGGACAGATCCTGCTCTGGACCATGCAGAGTATCGCCCACGGTGCAGACTATGTGAGCTATTTCCGCTGGCGGACCTGCACCTTTGGCACAGAGATATACTGGCACGGTATCCTGGATTATTCCGGCAGGGAGAACCGCCGGCTGCGGGAAGTGCGGGAGATATCCAGGAAAGTACAGGCCATGCAGGAAGTGGCAGGGGCAGATTATGAAGCAAAGGCAGGGATCATAAGGGATTATGACAATATCTGGGATGCCAGGCTGGACCGGTGGCATGGCCGTGTGGAGGACACAAGCCAGCGGGCGCTGTTTGCCGCCATGCAGCTGGAGCATGTGCCTTTTGACTATGTATACCTGGAGGGTGTGGAATATGCTGGAACCACAGAACATGCAGAGGACAGCTTGGCCCTGGAGCGGCTGAAAAAGTACCAGGTGCTCTTCTATCCACATGCCAGCATCCTGACAAGGGAGCGCATGGAGCTGCTGGAACAATATGTGGCAGCAGGGGGCTGTCTGGTCATGGGCTGCCGCACAGGTTACAAGGACATCCATGGGAAATGTGTCATGGACCACCTGCCGGGGCTGGCGGCCAGGGTGACTGGCACCGATATTCCCGAGTATTCCTTCGTGGCACCGGATGAGGGGAAGATTATGGCAGACTGGGACGGCACGCTGGTGGAGGCAGCAGTGTTCCATGACCTGCTGGCTCCCCTGGAGGAAACGGGAGTGCATCCTGCCCCCACGAAGCCAGATGCCGTACAAGGGGAAGCCGACCCTGCTGCCATGGAGCCAGGCTCCAGGACTGGGGACCCGCTTCCTGGCCTGTCCGGCCAGGAGGAAAGCCAGGGTGCCAGGGTGCTGGCCCGTTATGCTTCCAGCTACTACGCGGGAACCCCTGCACTGATCTGCAATTCCTTCGGGAAGGGGAAGGCCTACTACTTCGGGGGCGCTTTTGCGCTGGATACGGCGCGGGTGTTCCTGGAAAAGCTGGGTGTGGCAGAACCTTACAGGGATATCATCTGCCTGCCGGAGTGCTGCGAGCTGGCCGTGCGCAGCAAGGGGGAGAGAAAATATTTTTTTGTGCTGAATTACGTCCCGGAACCTGTGGAAATCCAGGTGCAGGAGGAACTGTATGACCTGTGGACAGGGGAGACCGTACAGGGAACACAGACCCTGGAAGGATACGGGGTGAAGGTTCTGCGGAAATAGAAGTGGCACAGTTCTGTGGAGGGGACTAACATCGAAAGTCAACATAAATTTATTGATTATCAATAAATTTATGTTGACTTTCAATATTTTCAGTGGTATAGTGGCACTAACACAAGGACGGGAGGTAATAAGATGGACAGACAGAGCCATGTGAAGAACGCAAAGATATTGACCATGGGAACCAAGTACCTGCTGGATGTCATGTTCTATGGGGGGATTGCCGTGACGGCTACCCTGCCCTTTGGCATCCGGAAGATCGGGGAGCTTCTGCCGGAACTGGTGACGCATTACGAGGAGACAGTCATTATTTATTTTGTGCTGGGTGTGGCAGCCTTGAAGCTGGTCTGGGAACTGCGGAAGATATTCCGCACTGTGCTGGAGGAGGACTGCTTTGTCCAGGAAAATGTGGTGAGTCTGGGGAAGATGGGGAACTGGAGCTTTTTCATAGCGCTGATGTCCATAGTGCGCAGCATTGTGTATGCCACCATTGCCATGGGAGTGGTGATCCTGGTATTCGTGATCGCCGGATTGTTCAGCAAGGTGCTGGCGCAGGTATTCCAGGAGGCGGTGCGGTACAAGGAGGAGAATGACCTAACGATCTGAGGCACACAAAACGCAGGGAAAATGCGTTTTGGCGCCCGAAAGGAACACAAAATTGCACAGGACGCAATTTTGACTTCGCGGCAGGGGTGTCTGAACTGTTACGGGACACATATGCATGAAAGAGGAGAATCATGGCGATTATAGTGAATCTGGATGTGATGATGGCAAAACGGAAGATGAGCCTCACGGAACTGGCGGGCCAGGTGGACCTCACCCTTGCGAACCTGTCCATCTTGAAGAATAACAGGGCCAGGGCCATACGGTTTTCCACCCTGGAGGCCATCTGTAAGGCCCTGGACTGCCAGCCGGGAGATATCCTGGAATATGTGGAGGATGATGGGAAGGATGCCCGGGGATTAGGATAAGCAGCGGATGAAGTACTTTTTATAGATATTTCATAGGATACTGGGGCCAAAAGGTATTCTGGCAGGTTCTGTGTACCCATTCATATTTCGTTTTGGAAGAGAGGTGTGAGGTTAGAGGTTATGAATTTTACTGTCTGCGTAGGAATTGGAATCTTGCTTGTTTTAACGATAATCGGATTACTTATTTTGTTAAGACGCGATTCCTTTAAATCTGAAAATAGTAAAATTATATATATTGTGACAGGAACACTGCAAGCGATTCATATAATATTGTATTTGACTGGATTGTTGGACAAAATCGCTCAAATTAATGTATACATTGCATTTGGAATTTGCGCTGTTGTTTCCGTCATATGTATTTTGATGTCTGGTTGGATGTTATTGCCTTTTTCAAAGTTTCAGCATGGAATAAGGTATCTGTTTATGTTTATTGCTATACTTCAAGTGATTAGTACGATTATTATCTTTTTGTTGCCCGAAGCAGGTATTCCACCATTAATCCAATTTTCAGTAAATACCTAAATCGAAAGCAAAAGAATGGGGGTTTCAAGTGAAATCGTTAAGCAGTATAAATTGCGCAAAAAAATAAGAAATGTATGAAGACACACCAAAACTTGGGAAATGAACAGCGGGAACACTTTTTCGAAAAGGGAGTCAGGATAAAAAGGGTGTGCGGGGAAGGGTAGGGAGACCTCCCTCTGGCACATAGGAAGGAGCCATGATGGGTAATTGGGCGCAAGGAACCTGGGCGGAATATCCCGCCAGGTATGCGGAGGACATAGAAGGCGTGGACAATGCCGGGATAAATAAGACACAAGTGTCAGAAATAGACGGCACGGCTTGCCGGGATATTGCCGCAGGGCAAGGGGATCCAGGCGAGCACAGAAAACTGGATGGTACAGAAGGCGGCAGGGCAGGAGATGAAAAAGAAGCTACTGTCTTGACAAAGCGGATGAAGGAGGAGTTCGGCTTTTTCGGGCTGGGCACTTTCCTGTATGCCCTGTTCTATGCCTTTTGCATGATCCACAATGACGCAGGTATCGCCTTCCCTTTTTTCGTGGCAGGAAGCCTCTTGTATTTGTGCTTGTCTTTGTCAAGGCTAGGGATTACCTTAAAAAAAGGCAGCGCCTTTTACATGGGGGCCATGCTGCTCCTGGGAATCTCCACCTTCTGCACAGACGATGGCAGGATCATCCTGTTCAACAAAATGGGGATCTTCCTGCTGATGATGAGCCTGTTGCTGAAACAGTACTATGACACGGACAAATGGCAGTTTGGCAAATACCTGGGCAGTATCTGTACCCTGGTATTTGCCAGCCTGGGGGAGGTGGGGCGGCCCATGAAGGACGGAGCGGCCTATCGGAGACAGCATAAGGGCAGATTCGGAGGAAAGCTGTGGGGCTTAGGCCTGGGGCTGCTGGTGGGCGTGCCCCTGTTCCTGGTAGTACTGCTGCTCCTGTCCAGCGCAGATGCGGTCTTCCGGCAGATGACGGATGGATTCTGGAGGGCCGTCAAGCTGAGCAATGTGATGAACCTGGTGTTCCGCGTTGCCTTCCTGTACTTCGTCTCCTATGGGCTGACGGCGTATCTGTGCAGGAAGAAGATCCCGGAAGCCGTCCCGGAGCGGCCAGGGAAGGATCCAATGGCAGCCATGACGGTCACGGGGCTTCTGACAGTGCTGTACCTGCTGTTTGCAGGGATTCAGATTGCCGGACTTTTCCTGGGGAAGCTGACACTGCCGGAAGGGTATACCTATGCCATGTATGCCAGGGAGGGATTCTTCCAGCTACTTCTGGTGAGCCTGCTGAACCTGGTGATCGTGCTGGTGTGTATGGGATTTTTCAAGGAAAACCGTATCTTAAAGGGAATATTGACAGTGATGTCACTTTGTACCTTTGTAATGATTGCATCCAGCGCCATGCGGATGGTGATCTATATTTCCTTCTATGATTTGACATTTCTGCGGCTGCTGGTGTTGTGGGGACTGGGGGTGCTGGCCCTGCTGTTTGTGGGGGTGTGCCTGGGGATCTTCCGGAAGGGCTTTCCGCTGTTCCGGTATAGCTGTGCGGTGGTGACGGTTCTGTACCTGGCCCTGTCCTTTTCCCACCCGGACTATATCATTGCCAGGGTAAATGTGGAAAAAGCATTGCTCACGGTGGATAATTCGGTGGGTATTGTGGATAACCAGGGGGTTGCTGTGGATTACCAGTACCTGGCAGGGTTAAGTGCAGATGCGGCGCCGGTACTGATCCCATATCTGCGGGAACTGGGATATGACATGGAGGCGTTCCGGCAGGAGAATGTCTGGTGGTATGTCCGGGAGCAGAATCTGCCCAGTGGCAGGGGGAACCGGGACGGCTTTGGCTATCACTGGATGGGGCGGCTGCAGGCCCGGACCAGGAACCTGGGGATAAGGACTTTCAATCTGTCCAGGTATCTGGCGGTGCTGGGGATGGAATGAGGGCAGGTGTGCATGTTGGCTGTTTGTGCCGGGAGGCATGGACGATGTAGGAGGGCATGCCGCTCCGACATGTCTGAAAGTGTGAAAGGTGAAAAGGAAATGCTTCCCGCGGGGTTGTTGACTGATACAGGCATAACTGGCATGGGGCCGCGCAAGGGTCATACGCCAGAATGGATACTTGATAATCAAGGGGTGTTATGTTCTTTGTGCGCCATCCTGCGGACAGTCAGTCTACCTAGACAGCCAATTGGAACGACATATACCCCATCCTGTCTTCGATAAGCATAATCTCCAACCCCAATAAGCACCATCAAAAACGCCGGAGCCTTCATCTTTGTTGTGTCGATTTTATTTCCTAATTTCTTAAGATTCTCAGCGCCCTCTTCAATCAATCTGTCGCCGCCAAGTTTTATTTCTATCAAGCCATAGACACCGTTCCGCAAATGAATCACGGTATCACATTCTAACCCCGTTTTATCCCGGAAATGATACACGCTTCCATTCAATACTTCGGCAAATATCCTTAAGTCACGGATACACATTGTCTCAAACAGTAACCCAAAGGTATTCAAGTCCTCAATCAAGTCCTGCGAATCCAGCCCTAATGCCGCTGCCGCAATAGACGGATCGACAAAATAACGGGTATTGGAAGTCCGAATAGCTGTTTTGGAACGAAGATTTGGATTCCATGCCTCCATTTCTTCAATTACAAATCAAGCGCATTTTCTCCTTCAATTTGCTCCGGCGCTTCAAAAAGTATTTTTAGGCTCACTTTCCCTGTTGAATCTAACGATTCGTATAACTCATCGGACGCATCAGCAGCCATGAAAAACGACCCGTTCCAGTATGATGAATATTGTTCATAAGAAGCCGGAACCGAGGATCCTGTTAAGATAAATTGTCCAAACTCGTTCCGATGATCCACTTCAAAGCGTACTGCGTCCCATAGCTTCGGTGCAATCTGCCATTCATCAATCAACCGTAGAATCTCATTTTTCAAAAGTCTTTTCGGATTTTGAAAAAGGCACAATTATTTTCGGCACTTTGGAACTACATTTTTTGGCATTTTGGCTTAATTATTTTACGGCATCTTGGCCTAGACCGCCTTTGGACTCCTGGCGTAGAAGGGAATGCGGGCGTCCGTTGCGCTGTCCTGTTCGTATGATGAATGAAAGTTAACCTCTGCATATAAAATAATAAAAATAAAATGCAATATAGGCAAAATGGAAAAAAAGACATATAATTGGCTATAACGAGTATTGCATATTGTGAATGAGACACATTGCGAAAAATGATGGTGTTTGAGGATTGCAGGAACCAAAAGAGCGGAGCAATCCGGGATATCACAGGGGGTGACACGGTGGCTGGCCTTACATGGACGACTTCCGGGATAAATGATGGGGATCGGATCTTTGCATCGGAATTGTTCCTGGCTTACAAAAGGATTCTGTACATGACGGCGTTCGAGATTCTACAGAACCAGGAAGACGCCGAGGATGCAGTGATGACCGCTGCCGGAAACATATGGAAGGATCTGGATAAGATCAAGGACCTGGACACAGAGGTACAGAAGGCCAGGATCCTTATGACTGCGAGGAATGCAGCCAGGGACATTTACCGGAAGAACAGGAAGAGGGAGGCCTGTAGGGAAGGGATGTATCTATACCTGGAACAACAGGGAGGGAAGGAGGGCTGGGTGGAAGACGCGCAGGAGATTCTGTTTCGGCCGGACGTCTTTGGCAGGCTGCAGAAGTATGTATTACGGTTGAAGGAAGAGTACCAGCATATCCTGGTCATGAAATATCATGAAGAAATGAGCAACAAGGAGATTGCAGAGCGACTGCACCTCCCGGAAAGCACAGTAGCCACACGGATCTTTAGGGCCAGACAGATATTGCGGAGGGCACTGGAGAAGGAGAAAGAAAAACGCGGTGGGATATGAGCTTAAGCAGGCCTGTCATGAATAAATATGGCCAAAATACATACGTACATTTTGTTGAAAATGCCGAAAATAATAATTTTTTGTCGAAATGGGATATTTTACCATTCCCAAACGTTATAAGTAGTAAAGGGATATGGGAACCTGTCCATTTTCCTGCAAGTGGAAAGGGCAACGGCCACGGTGGATGCGGGCCTGTCCATTCCATGAGGGACTGTAAATAGGAACCTTGCTGGCAAGGACAAAAAGAGGAAACGCAAGCAGAAGGGAGAACAACCATGAGGAACACAAGACACCAGAGGAACTTCAGACGCCTGGCGGCGCTCCTGCTATCACTGGCCCTGTTACTGACGGACGCCACCCTCGTGAACGCCGCGGAGGCAGTGGTGAACGCCCCGGCCGGGAGCATATCACAGGGGGATGCCCCGGAGGGGGACGGGGGAGCAGTGGAACCCGCGGACCCCTCCGGCACTCCGGTGCCTTCCACCCCGGAGGGGACCGGCAGCGGAAGCCAGGAAGGCACCCCGGATCCCGGGGCCACAGATCCCGCAGTCCCTTCTGCTTCGGAGGGAACCGGCAGCGGGAACCCGGATGAGGGCACTGTCCCTTCCGACCCGTCCGGCACTCCTGGTTCCTCTGTCTCCGACAGCGATGCCGGTGGTGCAGGCCAGCCTTCTGCGTCTGATGGGGACGCCACCCGGCCCTCCGTGTCTGACGGGGATGCTGCCCAGTCCTCCGTGTCTGACGGGGATGCC
>CAJUGH010000054.1 GCA_910586215.1 uncultured Acetatifactor sp.
CCGCTACGCCTCCGTTTCTGAACTTGCACACTCGAAAAAATATCCTCGAAAATTTGCACAGGAACTTCAAGTACGGAGTACTAGTGCCCGGTGTATTGACGGGGCACCCAAAGTCCATTCTATATTATCAGACGTAAAAAGGGAACGGGACAGTATATTATAAATAAGGGAATACGGTAAAATGGAGTGCATCAGTATCAGTCATAAGACAGCCTCCTCTGCGGAGAGACAGAAATGCTATATCTCCAAGGAAAAGGCAGAAGAATTGCTGGAGAAACTGCGGCGGGGCGCCATTGAAAAGGACACTGACGCCCCAGGCGGTATGGAGGGAGGTGGAAAGCAGGCACAGTGTGTCCTGCTCTCCACCTGTAACCGCACGGAAATCTATGCACAGAATGCTTTCGAAATCTATGTGCAGGATGCTTTTGGATGGTGGGAGGAAATCCTGGCAGACCTGGTGGGGGAAGAGGTAGAATGGATCCGCCGCCTGGCCAGGCGATACCAGGGCAGGAGGGCCATCCGGCACCTCTTCCAGGTGACCTGCGGCATGGAGTCCATGGTCATCGGGGAGGACGAAATCCTGGGACAGGTGCGGGATGCCTACATGAGATCCCAGAAGGCAGGATGTACGGGCTATGAGATGAATACCATCTTCCAGGCGGCGCTATCCTGTGCCAAGCGGGTGAAGACACAGACCATGCTGTCCAAGACTTCTGTCTCTGTGGCTACCCTGGCGGCCAGTGAAGTGTTCCGTTTTCTGGCCATGAAGAAAGAGAAAAACAAGGCAGATTCCGGAACACGGATGGAAGCCAGGGAACAACAGGAACCTATTGCAAATACAGTCCTTGTCATCGGAAGCACCGGTCAGATGGGAAGCCTTATCTGTAAAGACTTACTGTCCAGAGAAGGTATCCGGATCCTGGCCACCGCCAGATCCCACCAGGGAATGCTGCAAAGCGGGAATCCCCGGATAAAAAACGTGGATTACCAGGACAGATACGCCTATTTTGAGGAAGCAGATGTGATTCTTTCTGCCACTTCCAGTCCCCATATCACCGTGACGGCAGGACAGGCGGCAGCGGCCATGAAAACCGTTAAGGACAGGCTGTTTGTGGACATTGCCATGCCGCCGGATATGGATGAAGCGGTGGGAAACATGGAACATTGCAGACTGGTGACACTGGATGATATCAAGCAGGTTGCCCAGGAGAACAACAGGCGCAAACAGCGGTCCCTGGCAGATGCCAAAGAGATCCTGGAAGAGGAACTTGAAAAGGTGTGCAAGGTGCTTTGTTTTCATGGGTTTACCCAGAAGAATCCCCACTGGCAGGAAGTGTATGGCGCCTGCACGGCAGAGAAGCTTCTCTATCTGTTGCGGGATGAACTGGACAGCGCTTCCTTTGAGGCCGTGCTGGGGGTGCTGGAGGAGGAATCACTTTCAAGAGAAGCTTTTTTGTCTGAAAGAGCAGATGCATACAAAGACCGGAATGGCAATGGCAGGACACAGGGAGCAGTACATGAAGGACTATCTTGACGAATTTATGAAAGAGTGGGATGGTATCCTGTAAGAAAGAAGGAGGAGGTAATGGCAAGGTATATCAAAGAGATCGAACTAGGCATAGCTCCTGAAAAAGTAGAGGAAATCCTGGAAGATTTCCTACAGGAGAATACATTCTATAAGACTACCTGGAAAGGGGAAGCCTGCTATACGGCAGATTTTTCTGTTCTCAAGGAAGTACAATTTCTGAAGTACAGCTATGAGAACGGTGTGCTGCATTTCGAAGCGTGGCTGCGGAATGGAGCCTCGAAGGAGCAGGGATTGACAGGGATGGGAGCCATGGATCTGAAGAAACCGTATCTGGAGGCAGTCCTTTCGCTGCTGGGTCGTTGCATACAGGAATCACCCCAGGCCAGGGATAAGAAAGATATCCTATTGCAGACGGAGAAAAAGCAGTTTTCTGTCTATGAAGTGTTGCTGCCGCTGGCCCTGTTGTTGGCGGTGGCGCTCATCTGGAGTGCATTTTCCCTCGGAAGATAGGGGAGATTAATGCGGTTCCCACTGATGCCGAAATGTGTGGGAAAATGTGCTTGTGATAAAGTCTAAAGATTACGATCTACAGGAACTGCTGTCCTGCCTGTAATGACAGTAAACGAAGGGGGATTCATTGCTGTCCTGGAGACTGTAATCCTGCAAAATAGGACAGTTCTTTTCCAAAATGAAGTTTTTCATTTAGAGGAGGGAGAAAAGGATTATGGGAATCTTCTGGTTTTTATTTCTCTCTATTTTGCAGACATTGCTCATCATCACAGGGATAGACTGCCTGCTGATGGGAGTTTTGTGCCCTTATTTTGCAAAAAAGTGTCCCCAGGAACGTTCCTTGCCTTCCCCAGATAAGGAACCAGGTCAAGAAAGCGGCTGCCGGCATGGCCAGCCATCTATAATACAGATCATGAGTACTGCATCTACCAAATGGAATGGGATCCAGACCATGTTGAAGGCGGTAGGCGTCAATCCAAAGGACGCAATCTATTTCGGAGACGATAATGATGACATAGAACCAATCAAGAATTGTGGTGTAGGTGTTGCCGGTTCGAATGCGATTGACAAGGTCCTTGATGTGGCAGATGATATAGCAGAAAGCAATGATATGGACGGGGTAGCCAGGTACATTGAGAAGAATTTAATAGGAGGCGTTCTATGAATATTTATGAAAAGTGTCCAGAACTAGAAAATGAAAAATTTGTGATCAGATGCATTCAGCAGGAAGATTGCGATGATTTGTGGAAAGTATATAGTGACAAGAATGCCTTGCCTTTTTTTAATAGTGACAATTGTGATGGAGATAATTTCTATTATGCCACAAAAGAAAAAATGGCAGAAGCGATTGGCTTTTGGAATATGGCATATAAGGAGGGCTGGTTTGTCAGATTTTCCATCGTTGATAAGGGTGTATCATGTGTCATCGGAACGGTAGAATTATGCTTGAGGGTTTCAGAAGATGTGTTTCATAATATGGGAATTTTGAGGGTAGATGTAAGAAGCGACTATGAACAACAAAATATGTTGTATGATATTTTCTCACTTGTTACACCGAAGATTGAGGAAATGTTGGGGTGTAAAGGTGTGCTTACGAAGGCTCCGATATATGCGGTAGAGAGAATAGAAGCGATTCAGAAAGTAGGGTTTACCAGGTCAGAGCATTTATTGACTGGAAAAACAGGATATGGCTATGATGGGTATTGGACAATCAAATAGTATTAACTGTCTACCGAGAGGAAGAAAATGTGAGGAAGTCATGGGATATTTTCCTTTTTTTATAGAACTATCTGGAAAAAAAGGCGTGGTAATCGGTGGTGGCAAAGTGGCGGCCAGAAAGGTGGAGAAGCTCTTGGAATTCGGGTCGGGGATCACGGTGGTGGCACCACAGATTGGAGATAGTATCTGGGAACTGAAGAGACAGATAGAGGAACAGAAGGACAATCCGTTTCACACAGGCTATTTGGAAATAAGGCAGAAAACGTTTCAGATAGAGGATCTGCAGCAGGCAGATTTTGTGATTGCAGCCACAGACCAGAAAGAAGTCAATGGTCAGATAGCTGCCTATTGCAGGGAGAGACGGATCCTGGTCAATGCAGTGGATGACAGGGAGAACTGTACCTTCTTTTTCCCGGCCCTGGTGAAGGATGGACCGCTTACAGTGGGGATCTCCACTGACGGGAAAAGTCCTGTGGCAGCGTCCTGGGTGAGGGGACAGGTTGCCGGAAGTCTCCCCCGGGGACTGGGCAGGATCATAGACCTGCTGGGGCAGATCAGGCCCAAGGTGCTGGCCCTGGAAGGTGGGGAATCCGTCCACAGAAAAGTCCTGGAGGACATGTTTGCTTACTGCATGGATCGCATGGAAAAGTCATTGGCAGATGCAGAGAAAAGTGTGACGATGGAGGAACTGCGGAGCCTGCTCCTGGATAGGCAGATATGGGATGAAGAAGGACAGGACCAGGCCAGTAAGGGATAGGACCAGGCCAGGGTGTATACAGGTTTCGGGACAGAATAGGCAGGGCAGGAAAAGAGGGAAAAAGGGCAGGTAGAAGCCAGGAGGCAGGAGGACGGAAAGGAGTATCCATAGGATGACAGAGATCAGAATCGGGACAAGGGGAAGCCGTCTGGCCCTGGAGCAGGCACATTTGGTACAAAAGGCCCTGGAAGCCGCCGCAGAGAGGACAGGTTTCCGGCAAAAAGTGGCACCCTGTACAGAACTGGTAACCCTTCATACAAAAGGGGATCGGATCCTGGACAAACCCCTGGCAGACATTGGGGAGAAGGGGGTATTTGCCTCAGAATTGGAGCAGGCACTTCTGGAGAACCGGATCGATATTGCCGTGCATTCTGCTAAGGATCTTCCCATGGTGCTGGCTCCAGGGCTGGTCATTGCTGCCGTCCTTCCCAGGGGGGATGTACGGGATGTGCTGGTGGTGCCGAAGGGGGGGAGATGTCCTGACCCTGTCACAGGGGAAGATGGATGTGGCAGGAAAAGAGGGAAGGAGGATCACAGATCATTTATCATCGGAACCGGCAGCCGGAGACGGCAGGTACAGGCCCTGGCTCTCTGGGAGAATATGGTCTGTGAGAACATCCGGGGCAATGTAGACAGCCGCTTGAAGAAGCTTTTGGAGGGTGGGTATGACGGTATTCTCCTGGCAAAGGCAGGGCTGGACAGGCTGGGTCCGAATCCTTCCTGGGAGCAGCAGTTTGACTTCTATCCATTGCATCCTGGTGACTTCCTGCCGGCAGCCTGCCAGGGTATCATAGCAGTGGAGGCCAGGGAGGATTCCCCTGTGATGGCATGGTGCAGGCAGATCACAGATCCGGTCACAGAACTGTGCTTCCAGGTGGAACGGGAAGTACTGGGGCAGCTATCAGCAGACTGCAGTGAGGCAGCGGCTGCCTGGTGCAGACGGGAAGGGGAAAGCCTGGTACTGGATGCCATGTATGCGGACAGCAGGGGAACATGCACCTGCGAGACAGGGAGGGAGGCAGGGATGGAGATGGCCAGGGAGGCGGCCAGAAGATTAAAGAACAGGTGCTTGAATGAATAAAAGGCAATGGGCTGAAAGATGCAGTGATTCGGATGTTGGCAGGAGAAGAAGTCCCTGTCAGTACAGGTACCTTTAGCAATGATATGACCACGTTTGCTACAAAAGATGATATCTTAACGCTGCTGGTACATCTGGGATATTTGACCTATGACAGTCTGTCTGGTACAGTTATGATTCCAAATAGGGAAGTGGCGCAGGAGTATGTGAATGCAATCCGTACTATGGACTGGCACGAGGTGATAAATGCGGTGGAAGCATCCAGGAGACTGCTGGAAGCATTGTGGGCCATGGATGATAACGCCGTGGCAGAGGGAATGGACTGTGCACATAACGAGATCTCTATTTTGCAATATTATGATGAGAATTCTTTAAGCTGTGTGATTCATCTGGCTTTTTGCTTTGCCAGGGAATATGATACCATGATCCGGGAATTATCCAGTGGGAGAGGTTTTGCTGACATTTGTTTCCTTCTTAGGAAACTGCATCTGGACAAACCGGCGGTGGTGATGGAATTGAAATGGAACCAGGATGTTTATGGCGCTATTGCACAGATCAAAGACAGACATTATGTGGATGCCTTGAAGGATTACCAGGGGAATCTCCTGCTGGCCGGTATCAGCTATGACAAAGAGACGAAAAAGCACACCTGCAAAATTGAGAAAATTGTCAAGGGAAGATAGGATGGAAGTGCGAGAAGGAAAAAAGGATGGAAAATGAGAAGGCGGGAAAGGTATACCTGGTAGGGGCAGGCTGTGGGGACGCAGGGCTCTTGACCATAAAGGCACAGGGTCTTCTGGGGGAATGTGACGTGGTAGTCGTGGACAACCTGGTACCGGAAGAAGTGCTGCAGTGGACAAGGCCGGAATGCGAGAAGATATATGTGGGAAAGCGGTATGGTGTTCACACCAGGAAGCAGCAGGAAATCAACCAGCTTCTGGTGGAGAAGGCCAGGGAAGGGAAGCGGGTGGTGCGCTTAAAAGGCGGCGATCCTTATGTATTTGGAAGGGGCGGGGAGGAATTCCTGGCGCTACAGGAGGCTGGTATCTGCTGTGAGGAAGTGCCGGGTATCTCTTCTGCTTTTGCAGTGCCTGCCGCCGCAGGTATCCCTGTGACCCACAGGGGGCTGTCCGGCAGTGTCACGGTAGTGACGGGGACAGCCGCGGGGAAGGACGGAAGCCCCCGGTTAAGGCTGGACTTTGAGGTGCTGGCGAAATTGCAAGGGACATTGGTGATTCTCATGGGGATGCATCACCTGGAGGGGATTGTGGAAGGGCTGACAGGTGCTGGCATGAGTCCGGACACCCCTGCCGCTGTGGTCATGGAGGGCACCACCAGGAGGCAGAGGTGCCTGCGTACGGTATTGGCCAGGCTGGCGAAGGAGGCGGCAGAGCAGGGATATACTTCCCCGGCGGTGATCATTATCGGCCAGGTGGCCGGAATGGAGCTGGTATCCGGGAAAGCCGGAATGGATACCATGTCTGGAGCAGGCAATCTGTCCGGAGAGGCTGTGGTGGACAGGAGGAAGCAGCTGCCGTTACAGGGCATCACTGTGGGAGCCACAGGAACCCCCCATTTTGTGGAAAAGCTTTCAAGGGTACTTGCAGCACAGGGAGCCAGTGTGTGGGACATGGGATTTATGGAGGTCCAGATTGCGGAGGAGCCATTGCCGGATCTTGCCGGGTTTTCCTGGCTGGTCTTCACCAGTCCCAACGGGGCCAGGGTTTTCCTGGACAAACTGGGGGAAGAGAAGCGGGATCTGCGCACCCTCTATGGAAAACGGATCGCGGTGATCGGACCGGGCACAGGGGAAGTGCTGGCTTGCGCAGGAATCTATGCGGATTATATGCCGGCGGTATATGATACGGTTCATCTGACAGAGGGTCTTGCGAAAAAGATCCTGGCAGAATGGCCCAAGGAGAGAGAAGCCTTTGCAAAAAGTGACAGAGACAGGATGCCTGTCCTGCTTTTAAGGGCGCAGTCCGGGAGTGCGGCACTTCCGGAGATCTTTTCCCGGAAGGGAATTGCCTATGTGGATCATCCCTTGTACCGGCTGGGCATCTGTGAGGAAAAACGCAGACTGGCGCTGGAAAAGAGGCCGGATTATGTGGTATTTGGATCTGCCATGGGGGTGCAGGCCTATTTTGAAGGACTAGAAGTCTGTAAGATCGGTGATAAGGAAGCAGACAGGATACAATCCGGAAGGGATGTTCATGTGGGAGACACGTCTGCTACACAATATCTGTGTATGGGTGAAACGTGCAGCCGGGAACTGGCAAATCATACAGACAGTCCTTTCCTGGTAGCAGAGGAAGCCAGCATGAAGGGAATTGTGGCAGGCCTGTGCAGGGATGTGGTTCTGAGACTAAATAAGGAAAGGAACGATTTTTGTTTCGTGAGCGATTTCTCTCCAATGTAGAGAGGCCGTATGAATGGGTATGCCGCTGAAGTGTACGCGGGGCATAGGAAGGATCAGCCTGTTTTGGCGAAGGCCAAAAGATCCAGGCTGGGAGGAGGAGCAGATGATTCGTTTCAGAAGATTGAGAAGGGATGGGAGGATCCGTTCCATGATGCAGGAGACAAGGCTGCATCCTAAGGATCTGGTTTATCCCCTGTTTGTCATGGAGGGGGAGCAGATCCGGAACCCGGTGGCATCCATGCCGGGCGTATTCCAGTATTCCGTGGATCGGCTGCCGGAGATCTTAGAACAGGTGAAAACGGCAGGAATCGGGGGCATCATGCTCTTTGGGATTCCGGCCTGCAAGGATCCCCTGGGCAGTGAGGCTTATGCGGAGCATGGGATCACCCAGCGGGCAGTGCGGTTTATCAAGGAAAAATATCCGGAGATTTATATCATAGTGGACGTGTGCCTGTGTGAGTATACCTCCCATGGACATTGTGGCATGGTGTGTGGGGAGGAGATCCTGAACGACGAAACCCTCCCCCTTCTGGCGAAGATGGCAGTGAGCCTGGTGGAGGCAGGGGCAGATATGGTGGCACCATCAGATATGATGGACGGCCGGGTGGAAGCCATACGGCAGGCCCTGGACCAGTCAGGCTTCGCCCAGACCCCTATCATGGCCTACAGTGCCAAATTTGCCTCTGCCTACTATGGGCCGTTTAGGGATGCCGCCCATTCAGCCCCAGGGTTTGGGGACCGGAAAAGCTACCAGATGGATCCCGCTAACGGAAAAGAGGCGCTACGGGAGATTGCAGCGGATATAGAGGAGGGGGCGGATATTGTGATGGTGAAGCCGGCCCTGGCCTATCTGGATGTGCTGAAGGAGGCTTCCCTGCAGATAGACATACCCTTTGCGGTATACAATGTGAGCGGGGAATATGCCATGGTGAAGGCAGCGGCAGCTAACGGGTGGATCGATGAGAGGCGCATTGTGATGGAGAACCTTACGGCCATGAAGCGGGCAGGGGCGAAGATCATCATTACCTACCATGCCCTGGACGGGGCCAGGTGGTGCAGGGAATAGGATAGCCCATGTATGTGGCGGAGGCGCTCCAAGGTGGAGGCCGGATGTTCATAGAGAGGGCAGTGCTGTGCGTGTGGTGCAGGAGGAGACAACATGGGCAGAATGGTATCAGACCAATTGTTTGAGAGAGCAAATAGACGGATGCCGGGCGGGGTGAATTCCCCGGTGCGGGCTTTTGGAGCGGTGGGAGGAAATCCTTTCTTTGTGGAGAGGGCAGAGGGTCCCTGGCTGTATGACGTGGATGGAAACCGGTATCTGGACTATGTCTGTTCCTGGGGACCGGGAATCCTGGGACATGCCCATCCCAGGGTAATCAGGGCGGTACAGAAGGCCTGTGGCAGGGGGCTTACCTATGGGGCGCCTACCCTGGGGGAGGTGGAACTGGCAGAGCGAATCGCAGCCTGTGTGCCGGATGTGGAGATGGTGCGTCTGGTCAGTTCCGGCACGGAGGCGGTGATGAGTGCCGTGCGGGTGGCCAGGGGCTATACCGGCAGGGAGAAGATCATCAAGTTTGCCGGGAACTATCACGGGCATTCCGATGGGCTTCTGGTAAAAGCCGGATCCGGACTGATGACCCAGTCGGTACCGGACAGTGCCGGGGTGCCTGCAGGGTATGCCGCCAGCACCTTGACGGCTGTGTATAATGACCAGGAATCCGTCCGCAGGCTTATGGAGGAGAATCCAGGCCAGGTGGCGGCCATTGTGGTGGAGCCTGTGGCGGCCAATATGGGAGTGGTACCCCCCGGGGCAGGATTCCTGGAATTTCTGCGGGAGATTACGAAAGCCCAGGGGGCACTCTTGATTTTTGATGAGGTGATCACAGGATTCCGTCTGGCCCTGGGTGGTGCCACACAGTATACGGGTGTCCATGCGGATCTGCACACTTTCGGGAAGATCGTGGGCGGTGGCATGCCCCTGGCAGCTTACGGCGGCAGCAGGGATATCATGTCCTGTGTGGCACCCCTGGGAGCGGTATACCAGGCAGGGACATTGTCCGGGAACCCGGTTGCCGTGACTGCGGGGCTGGAGACGCTGCAGATCCTTATGGAAGATCCGGGGATCTATGACCGGATTGACGCAAGGGCCGGGAAGCTGGAGGAAGCCTTCCGGGGCAGGGGACTTACGGTGAACCGCGCAGGCTCCCTCCTGTCTGCGTTTTTTACGCCCGGATGGGAACGGAGGGAGGCTGCGGTGGTGGAGAATTATGAGGATGCCTGTGGCTGTGACAGGGAAGCCTTCGCGGACTATTTCAATCGGATGCTCTCCAGGGGGATCTATGTGGCACCTTCCCAGTTCGAGGCCATGTTTGTGTCGGATGCCCATACGGAAGAACTGGTGGAAGAGACATGCCAGGTGATTGGGGATCTGTAGTACTCCATACTTTTTACAGGGGGCTTCCATGGGGCAGACCTTTTAGTTGTCTGCCCCCAGGCAGGCCACAAGGGGCAGCACATAATCCCTGGAGGAAATGTCATAGGAATTCGCGATTGCCTGTGCCAGCGATTCCTCATAGCCGGTTTTGGATTTCTTTCGTTTCATGAGGGCGCTGAAAATGGTCATGGCCATTTTCTCAAACCAGGGCATCCGCTCATAGCGCAGGCCGCTGGGCATGTAAAAATGGGGCAAGTCCTGTAACTGGGTCTTGGTTAGGTTATTCTGCCACATTTCAGAAATGGACTCCTGTG
This sequence comes from uncultured Acetatifactor sp., assembly GCA_910586215.1. GTDB lineage: Bacteria > Bacillota > Clostridia > Lachnospirales > Lachnospiraceae > Acetatifactor. Next base: position 10,262 of record CAJUGH010000054.1, read on the forward strand.
CTTCCATCGGGGTGGCCCCGGTGGCAAAGAGAAGGAGTCGGGAGGCGCTGCTTTGTCCGAACAGGTCCAGGGCTTTTTTCAGGCTGTCCACAGTACCGCCCACCAGCCGGCTACCGAACACCACAGTGTCGTATTTTGATATTTCTGTTACAGTCACTTTCTGGAAGTCCATGAGTGTGCAGGGAATATCTGGTTCCAGTTCCCCTGCAATCCTTTCGGCATATTCTTTTGTAAATCCGGTGACACTTTTGTAGGTAATCAGTATGTTTGCATGGTGATTCATAGGAAATCCTTTCTTTCTCTTTCTATTTTGATAGGTGTTGACGACACTTCATACCCTTATGGTTCCTTCTGCATTTCCTTTTGCTTGCATCCTGCATCGGTTCCTTGCTCTGCATATTGCAGAAAGGCCTGGTAAGCTTTCTCCTGTCTGGCGAAGATCTCCTGGGCAGGGATGCCTGGATTCGCCACGGAGAAGATGGTTCCCATGCCGATGGTGTAGATCAGCATGTTTAAATGCAATTCCCTGGCCTGCTCCAGGCTGATGCCCAGTTCTCCTGCGATTGTGCCGGCCATCCCAGGGCCGGACTCTGCCTGGTACAGGTCTGCAAAGGAGGCAATGTCCTGTCTCTCCTGGAAGACAAAGAGTCTGAAGAGGTGTGGCTCCCTGCGGGCTATGGCGAGCCAGGCCTTGCCGGTACTGCGGAAGATGTCGTCCGGTACCAGGGCTGCGCTGACCGCCTCACGGATAAATTGTCCGGCCCGTATTTCCACTTCCTTCCGGAGGTTCTCCATATTGTCCAGGTAACTGTAGATGGGTTGGACGGAGCAGCCCAGCTTCCCGGCAATATTTTTCACCAGAACCTGTTCCATACCGCCGCTTCTGGCCAGTTCAAAGGCGGTATCTATGACCATTTCCCGTGTAATTCTCTGCTTTGGCATTGATTGGCTCTCCTGTTATGCTTCCAAAAGGCATGACTTCTGCAAATGGGCGCAGACTGAAACGTAATGCATGCGGACAGAAACAAATGATAAAACAAGTTATGTAAACAAATTATATAAATAATTT
>CAJUGH010000055.1 GCA_910586215.1 uncultured Acetatifactor sp.
CCAGGTTACATAAAATGGTGTCGGAGGTTAAGGCAGACAGGGAAGTGGGGCTGGCATATATGAAGAGTGTGGAAATAGAACAAATGATAAGGGTGGAAGGAAAAGCAGAATCCATTCTAATGCTTTTAGGAGAAAAAGGCCCGGTTCCTGCCAGGATACGGCAGGTGATCCAGACCCAGCAGGACATGGATGTGCTGAATGCCTGGCTGCTTCTGGCAGCCAGGGTGGAGAATGTGATTCAATTCGAAGAACAGGCAGGCCTGTGAAGCCATCTCATAGACATTTAGCGAATGTCTGGAGGATCAATCACCCCGGCATATTCCGGATGCTCTTCCAGGAAGCGGCAGATGATTTCCGGCTGATCCCAGAAGTGCATGGGATATACCTTTTTTGCGGAAACAGTCTGTAGAAAGTACAGGAACCCGTCCGCATAGCTGTCTCCCAGCCGGGGATCCAGGGGCAGGAAGGCAGCGTCAATGGAGAGTCCTTTTAATCTGGACAGGGAAGCCCGGAAGCTTCCCCGCATCTGCTTTCTCTCCTTTTCCGGGGTCTCCGGTATGCTCCAGTCATTTAAGTCCCCTGCATGGTACAGGACACCTTCCGGACATGTGACCAGGTAGGCCACTCCTTTGTCAGTGGAGAGAAGGGTCTGCACCTGCGTCCCACAGGGCAGGATGTATTCACGGCTGTGGTAGACCTTGGCCAGGAAACGGCCAGGGGCTGTTTCCCGCTCAGAAATACAGGCAGGAACCGTGTCGGATACCGGGACAGAAGGTGCAGATGACGCTAGGGACGGTGTAACCCTGTGCAGGGAGAAGGTCTGGATCCAGGCTTCGGAATCGTCCGGTACAAGGTTCTGGTACCCGGCGGGATACCTTCTGGGGGGAATGTCATTGGAGAGTACGGCAATCACAGTTTCCATCCCGGCCCTGTCCAGCAAAGGGAAGAGATCAGGAGTATAGTGATCTGCATGTCCGTGGCTGGCGAACACGAAAATAGGCCTGGAGGGATCCAGGCCGGGAAGGGTTCCCTTATAGTAATCAAAGAGATAATAGCAGGCAGCGGTTTCCACCAGGAAGCCGCTATGTTGTATGTAAGTAATTTTCATAAGCTTCTACCGTATGGATTTAGGATCCCCTGCCTATAGGCTTCCTGTAATAGACGGGGCGGGAGACAGGATCCGGCTCCGTCTGTACAGGTTTCTTTGGGGACATCTTATATTGGTTCTTACTTCACCACAATATTCACGATCCTTCCCTTCACGTAGATCTCTTTCACCACCGTCTTCCCATCTATGGCAGTTTTTACGGAAGGGATTTCTTTTGCCTTGGCAATGGCAGAAGCATTCTCCTCATCCAGGGCCAGTTCCACGGTTCCCTTTACCTTGCCGTTTACCTGGACACCGATGGTGACGGTATCCTCCTTTACGGCATCCTCATCGAACACAGGCCAGGGCTCGTAGGCCAGGGTATCGGCATGGCCCAGGATCTGCCACAGTTCCTCGCCTGCGTGGGGGCAGATGCAGGAGAACATTTTCACGAAACCTTCCGCGTATTCCCTGGGACATTTTCCGGCTTTGTAGGCGGCATTCATGAAGATCATCATCTGGCTGATGGCGGTGTTGAAGCCTAACTGTTCGAAGTCGCTAGTGACTTTCTTCACGGTCTGGTGATATACCTTTGCCAGGGAATTGTCATTGCCATCGGTGAGGTTTTCTTCGTTGGTGAAGAAGGTCCACACCCGGTTGATGAATCTCCTGGCACCCTCTACACCCTGGGGGCTCCAGGGTTTTGACACTTCCAGGGGACCCATGAACATCTCGTAGAGCCGCAGGGTATCGGCACCGTAGTCCCGGACAATGTCGCTGGGATTCACCACGAATTCGGGGAACCGTTTGCCCATCTTGATGCCATTCTCCCCCAGGATCATTCCCTGGTGTACCAGCTTCTGGAAGGGCTCCTTTACCGGGGAAAGGCCCTTATCGTAGAGGTAGCGGTTCCAGATCCGGGAGTACATCAGGTGCCCCACTGCGTGTTCCGGGCCGCCGATATAGAGATCTACAGGCAGCCAGTGTTCCAGAAGCTTCTGGTCAGCGAAGGCCTCCTCATTGTCCGGGTCAATGTAACGCATGAAATACCAACTGGATCCGGCGCTGCCAGGCATGGTGGAAGTCTCCCGCAGGCCTTTGACACCGTTCCTGTCATATTGTTTCCACTCTGTGGCATTTTCCAGGGGTGCCTTGCCGTTCTTCCCCTTGTAGTCTTCCAGTTCGGGAAGGACCAGGGGCAGTTCCTCATCTGGCAGGGCATAGATCTGTCCGTCTTCCGTGTGAACTACCGGTACCGGTTCGCCCCAGTAGCGCTGTCTGGCGAAGATCCATTCCCGGAAGTGGTAATTCACGGTGCGGCGGGCCACACCTTTCGCCTCCAGTTTGCTGGTGATGGCTTCCTTGGCTTCCTCCACGGTCAGACCTGTGAATTCCTCGGAGTTCATCAGCTTACATCCCTTGCCCAGGTAGGAGCCTTTCTCAAAGGCATGTTCGCTGACGTCCGCGCCGTCTATGACCTGTATCATGGGAATGTTGTGGGCCATGGCATATTCAAAGTCACGCTGGTCGTGGGAGGGGACGGCCATGACAGCGCCGGTTCCATAGCTGGCCAGCACGAAATCCCCGATGTAGAGGGGCACTTCCCTGCCGTTTGCGGGGTTGATGGCATACAGACCTTTCAGCACGCAGCCGGATTTGGTCTTGTTCAACTCTGTCCGGTCCATGTCGTTCTTCTTTAGGGTCTCGTCAATATAGGCCTGTACCTGTTCCGGGTTCTGCACCCTGGGCATAAGGTCTTTTACAATCTGGCCGTCCGGGGCCAGTACCATGAAAGTGATGCCGTAGATGGTCTCAATACAGGTGGTGTAGATGGAGAAGCTGCCACCTCCCACGATCTGGAAATCCACCTCCACGCCCTCAGACCTGCCGATCCAGTGTCTCTGGATATCCTTGGTGGATTCCGGCCAGTCGATCTCGTTTAAACCCTCCAGGAGTTTTTCTGCAAAGGCAGGCTGGTTGATGACCCACTGCTTCATGTTCTTGCGTACAACAGGGTAACCGCCCCGCTCGGATTTGCCATCAATGACTTCATCGTTGGAGAGTACAGTACCAAGCTCCTCACACCAGTTCACGGGCATGTCAATGTATTTGGCATAGCCGTCCAGATACAGCTGTTTGAAGATCCACTGGGTCCATTTATAGAATTTGGGATCGCTGGTGGCGATCATCTTGGACCAGTCGTAGTCGAAGCCAAGCTCTTTCAACTGCTTGGAAAAGGTCTCAATATTGGCCTGGGTGAAACCATTGGGGTGGTTGCCTGTGCTCACCGCGTACTGCTCCGCAGGCAGGCCGAAGGAATCATATCCCATGGGATGCAGCACATTATAGCCCTGCATGCGCTTCATGCGGGACATGATGTCTGTCGCGGTGTAGCCTTCCGGATGTCCTGCGTGGAGTCCCACACCCGAAGGATAGGGGAACATATCCAGCACATAATATTTGGGCTTGGAGAAATCCCACACATCGGTCCTGAAGGTCTCGTGTTCAGCCCAGTAGGACTGCCATTTTTTCTCAATTTCGCCTGGGTTATAGACGTGTTCCATAGCTTCTCTCCTTTACTTTATTCCCGCAGGCAATGGGTCAGACCTGCACACCCGGCTTGGCGGCGGGGATTGGTGGATGGCAGGATGCCATTACCTGGAACAAAAAAAGCCTTCCTCTCTGTTGGAATCCTTATCCCGGAAGAACTTCCAGGGGAACCTCTAAGAGACGAAAGGACATTTGTGCCTGCCGCGGTACCACTCTTATTCAGAAGCTGTAGCTTCTGCACTTACCTTTTCTGTAACGGGAAAACCCGCCGGAATATACTGTTGCTGCCGATTCTGTCCTTGCCATACAAAGGGCTTTCCAGGATGACAGATGTTCCACTCCGGGGCTTGCAGACCAGTTCAAAGCGTTCCGGGCCATCTCCCACCAGCCGACAGCTCTCTGATACCGTGAGGCGCTTTTACTACTTCTGTTCACAGCCTTTTTCTTTTTTATATACGCCATATCTTACCCTTTTTTGAGGGAAAAGTCAAATGGTTTCGTGCATAAAAATATTTCGCCGGGAGATGCTGTTAACAGTTCAGCCAGTCTGTGTATATGACGCTGTCTGAACTGCTATGAAGCTGGTAACAGATGCCATTATGGGAGTATGTGATAACAGCAGTTGGAGGGAATTTGACCTATGGAAAAGACAGTGGATGAAAACGGGAATGTGCGTTGGGATGGAAGCGCACAGGCACCTCCCTTTGGGATCCGGGACAAGATCGGCTATATGTTTGGGGATTTTGGCAATGACTTTAGTTTTATCTTTGCCAGCAATTATCTGATGGTATTCTATACCAAAGTGTTGGGTTTTGGCGGATTTGTGGTGGGGCTGCTGTTCATGGGAGCCAGGATTGTGGATGCTTTTACGGATGTGACCATGGGGCGTATCGTGGACCATATGCAGCCGGCAAGGGATGGCCGGTTCAGGCCCTGGATCAAGTGGGGCTGTGTGCCTGTGGCAGTGGCCAGCACCATTATGTATCTCTATCTGGTGCGGGACTGGGCATACTGGGCAAAACTTGTTTATGTGGTTATTACTTATCTGCTGTGGAGCAGCTTCTGCTATACGGCTATCAATATCCCCTATGGCTCCATGGCCTCAGTGATCAGCCCGGATGTGAAGGACCGTGCATCCCTGTCCACTTTCCGGAGTATTGGTGCCAGTCTGGCAGGACTGGTGATCGGGGTGCTGGTCCCCCTGTTCGTCTACCAGACAGATGAGGCAGGGAACCAGGTGGTGATACCAGTGGCTTTCACGGTGACAGCGGTGGTATTTGGATTTTTGTCGGTAGGCTGTTATCTGCTGTGCTATTTTCTATGCAGGGAGCGGGTCAGCTTTGAGAAAAAGGAAGGACACAAGGAAAGTGTGGGCAGGATGCTGGCAGGCCTGTGGAAAAACAGGCCTCTGCTGTCCCTGGTATGTGCGGCCCTGGTGCTGCTGTTGGCCACCCTGCTGGGCCAGACCATGAACAACTATCTCTTTCTGGATTATTTTAAGAACACCAAGGCCCTGGCGGTGCTGAATGTAATCAGCATTGCGGCAGTGCTGGTGCTGGCACCTTTTGTCTCGAAGATTGCAGTCCGTTTTGGCAAGAAGGAGGCCGGTGCCCTGGGGATGCTGGGGGCCGGGATTGTGTATGTGCTGCTGTATTACTTAAAGGTGAAAAGCATTCCGCTGTTTCTGGGATTGCTGTTTCTGGGAACGGTGGGCGTGGGACTATTCAATCTGATTGTGTGGGCCTTTATCACGGATATCATAGACTACCAGGAAGTGGCCACGGGAAAGCGGGAAGATGGGACGGTGTATGCGGTCTATTCCTTCGCCCGGAAGGTGGGACAGGCCCTGGCAGGAGGGCTGGGCGGCTTCGTGCTCACGGCCATCGGCTATGTGTCGGAAGCGCCCATGCAGGCGGCAGAAGTGTCGCAGCGGATCTATACGGTAGCTACCCTGGTACCGGGAGTCTGTTACCTGGTGGTATTCCTGATCATGAAGTTCTATTATCCCCTGTCCCGCGGGGAAGTGGAGAGGAATACGGCGATCCTGCAAAAGAGACGTAAAAAAGGTGACAGCCCAGAGTGATCATGAAAGGGTAAGCTTGTGCGTATGGGTTGAAAACCGTGTACAGAAACTTTTTAGCCGTGAATTGATGCACATATAGCGCCTTTGGAGGTTAGGATGAGATTTGACAGGAAAAAGCCAGGAGGCGGTGTGGAGATCCACTGCAGGCTGGAGAACGGGAAGGCCTGGCTGGGCTGGAAATTCCATATCCAAAAAGATGCGGCAGAGCCAGGTGGAATTGCCGGAAATGTGACAGGAGTAAGGGCAGTGCAAAGGGCGGCAGGGGAAGGACTCACGGCAGGACAGTCTGCACCTAAGAGTTTCACTGCAAAAGAGGGGATAGCGGAAGGATCCGTGGCCAGTAAGACTGTGGTGCCAGGGAAACTGCCGGATGAAACCTACAGGGGAGCCTGCCAGGTGGAAGTGACCGTCACAGACAGGGAAGGGCGCCTGGCCGCCTATGGCAGAAAACGTCTGGATGAGGAGGAGCCACTGGAAACCCTGTTACTGCATCCCCATTCCTGGTCAGGCATGGAGGATCCTTACCTATATAGGGTGGAGGCCTGTCTGCTGGAGCCGGGGGGCTGTCCGACAGACCAGGTAGTCCTGTGGCTGCCTCTCCGGGAGGTTGCTGTGCATCCAGAGAAGGGAGTGCTGTTGAATGGGAAGGCATTCCTGCCAAGGGCAGTCCGGTATGTGCCGCCTTGCGGGGAAGGAGCGGGGGCAGCGAAAGCCCTGCAAATGGAACAGATGCGGCAGGAATTTCTGCTCTTAAAGGAAATGGGGGCTAACTGCATTCACTATGAAGCAGGGAAAAATGGTCTGTATCCGTATTTCCTCCAGCTGTGCGACAAGTATGGTTTTGTGGTGTGGGAACAGAAGGAGGGGATTCCCTGCCGGGCTGTGCAGGATCCTGCCGCCGGCCACCTTCTGGATGACCGCCGCCGTCCCACATCCTTGTACTATCATTACCGGGCAAAGTGGGGCAGGGAACCATTTGTCTATCTGGCACCGGAAAGTATCCGCAGGCAGGAGAATGGCACCTTCCTGGCTGTTGTCTACAGCAACTGTTCCAGGGTGGCCCTGTACACGGACGGACAGCTCCATGGCATTCTATCGGGTGAGGAGGAATTTGTCTTCCAGGAGATTCCAGCCAGACATCCCTGTATCATGCTAAGTGCTGAGGCAGAAGGCTGCAGCATGTCGCTGTCCCTCCATAAATCGTTGCTGTGAACGGAGAGAACAGTAACTATAAATTCTATGTAATGTAACGTCATATCTTATAAAAGTTGACAATGTGCCCGGGAACTAGTACCATATTTTTAAGAAGCCACATAGCAGCAAACTGTGGATGATAGTATCCGGGTACATGCAGCCATATGGCAGCACATTGCAGATGACAGGAATGAATTTTGAAACACACTCTAGGCCGGATCATAAGTTATGGATGAACAGTTCCTAAGGGATCATTTGGATAAAAGGGACACGAGGTACGCCATGAAGCTTAATGTAGAAGCAATCACCATATTGAATCTGTGGGATGTGATCGTGGAACATCAGGGGAAAAGCTTTCAGACGAAAAAAGGGCTGCCCTTCACATACACCATCAAGGGCGGGGAACTGTTCACGGACAGGCGGGAACGCTCTATTACCAGGAGTACCTTTGAGAAGGCGTATGACAAGCTGCTGAAGGATCAGACGGGAGAGGCACCTCCCCTGCATATCGTTGGCCCCAAGACCTTGAATGTGTATGGGGCACCTTATGTGTGGGCTGTTTTTATGGGCATTGGTCTGATCGAAGAGCCTGTGTATATCCAGGAGACTATGGAACTTTCGTAGAGTGTCGTTACTGTTCACGGGGCAGGGCCGTGAACAGTAACAGAGTGTTCGTATTGGCAGCGTTGACCGTATCATGGAGCGGTGCGCCCCTGTTCTTTTCTCCAGCAGGAACATGATACCATGAGTTGTGAGAAAGTTTCTCCGCTGTTAAAAAGTGTGAGGTTCATTCCACCACACCCTCACTTTCTAAAAACTGTGCGACAGTCATACATCTGGGATGTTCCATTTTAAGGCTTAGAAAGTCTTTGTCGCCAGTAAGTATAATATCCACATCAGATACAAGGGCAGCATTCAGGATTGGCTGGTCCTTTGCGTCACGTATCAGTTTTTCCGCATGGTTTACCGCCGGGACCAGTTCATAAGACATTTCTGCCAGCAGGACTTCCGCATCCGGCAGGAACTTAGGCGCTTTCCGTCCCAGAATATCCCGTAGTTCCGTGATATTGCGGTCACACAGGACCATCTCATGGTTATCGGCTACATGGAGCAGGGCCTGTGCCGGCCTTGACCGTGGGAAACCAATGCGGAAAAAGAATGTTTGTATCGACCAATATCCGCATTTTTACTTTTCCTTTCCCAAGGCACTTTGTGAAGTGCCTTTACGTACTTCATCCACAAGTGCCTGCACATCTTCTTCACTGGAAATCCCCATAGCTTCGGCTGCGCCCGAAAAAGCAGCCTGCGCTTTACGGATTGCCTGTGCAGAGGCATTACTTAAGACTACCTCGCCGTCCTGTTTTTGGTAAAACAGAATTTTATCGCCGGATTTTAGGCCGAGCAGACGGCGGATTTCTACCGGTACAGTAATTTGTCCATTCGCAGAGATTCTTGCTAAATTCATAAAAACCACCCTTTCTATTCTTGAAATCTAAAGAAAAATTGAGGTTCACTTTTATTATACCCATTCAAAGCGAAAAGTAAAGCCGTTCACATGGTAAAACATTAGTGAAATTGATTAAAAAGTCCTTGACGATTTGTCTCCGGGAATACTTTTTTGAGCACTGGAAAGGCGGGAGCCTGAATCCCAAATGGATGTTAGTGCAATTCCATAGATGCTTTGAGACGGCTGAGCATCCTGAGCGGAAACGTGCAAGGCTGTATGATCTCCGTCATACGTTTGCGACCAACATTCTGATGAAATGGGTTGATGGAAATCAAAATGTTATGTCCCTGCTCCCATATCTCTCCACATATATGGGGCATGTAGACATGCGGGGTACCTTATACTATGTCCATCTGCTCCCTGAACGGCTGCAAAAAACAGCAGGGATTGACTGGGCATCGCTTTCGTCTGTTTATGGGGAGGTACATTATGAAAAAGATTAAAGATCCTTCTCTTTTCCGCCATGTAAAATCTTTCCTGGAGGTATATTTGCCTTCCATCCGTTCCAAAAGCAGAAATACCATCATTTCTTACCGCGTCACCTTCAATCTGTATTTCAATTTTTTAAAAGAATCCGAAGGGATTGCTCTGGAACATGTTATAACGGAACATTTCAACGAGAAAAACATACTCTCTTTTATTGAATGGCTGAAATGTTCTCGTAAGAATAACGTATCCTCCTGTAACCTCCGGCTGAGTGGTATACGGGTCTTTTGTAAATATCTTATGGGTGAAAATATCCTCTCATATGACACTTATGCAAGGATATGTAGCATAGAGAAACAGAAAGCGCCTGAAGAGCCTGTGATGAAGATATTGACTATTGGTGAGATGAAGAAACTTCTGACGCTCCCAGACCGCAAAAAGAAAACGGGTCTGAGGGACTGGTTTTACATTGCCCTGCTATATGACAGCGGATGTCGCAATTAGGAAATCCTGAGCCTTCGCCTAAAAGACATCCGCCAGACTGCTTCAGGAGGTGGAAATTTATCCGTTACTGGAAAAGGAAATAAATTTCGCATCACTCCCATTTCAGTAGAAGTAATGGAAATTTTCAGGGAATATTCTGCAAAATTCCATCAAGCTGACCTTCCTGACGAATATCTGTTTTATACAGTCAGACAGGGTATAAGAACACCAATGTCGCCAGACAATACCGCCCGTTTTTTGATTAAGTACGAAAAAATGATGCGTCAGGAAATGGTAGGAATCCCACATCTGCACCCACATCTTTTTCGGCATACCAGGGCAATGCACCTGTATCAGGCAGGGATGCCGCTTGCACTTGTAAGTGAATGGCTTGGTCATTCACAATTGGAAACGACCCTGATTTATGCACATGCGGATACGGAAATGAAACGGCGGGAAGTCGAAAAGATCAGTTTAGCAGAAAATTCTGTTTTTACGAATGAGAGCTTTAAATATGCAGATG
>CAJUGH010000056.1 GCA_910586215.1 uncultured Acetatifactor sp.
CAAGGTGCACTGTTGTTGTCCTCAGCGGCAACTCTGATAGGATATCACAGGTTCTTCGCTTTGTCAACAACTTTTTTCATTTTATTACAGATTTTATTCTGTCTTGTTGTCTTTTTCTCGACAACGAAGTTGAGTATAACACTGCCCCCTATATTTGTCAATCCCTAATTTTACCTTTTTTGCAAGATAGATAACAGTTCGTAACAGTTCAGCCAGCGCCATTCGTAAAGCCGCGCCTATGGCGCTTTCTGCCGCGTTGCGGCCTTCTTTACTCATGAAGAGTTCAACTATGTTGAGGTTGCGTTCCCTCAGTCCATATAAATGACAGAAAATCGTGCAAGCACGATTTTCTGTCATTTATATGGACTGGCTGAACTGTTACCGCCACATATCATAGAATCTTCATATAACAGTTTTTCCCATCATGGCCCACGTTCAAGGAGATCGCCGTGATGTCCTCTGCCAACTCCTGATCCACCTCTACCACCAGGATCACATCCCTGCTGTCTCCTGCGGGGATATCTCCCTCTAAGAAGACCAGGTCGTCTTCCAGCATGGTAGGAAGAGCCTGGCGGGACAGGGACTCATTCACCGTGATACGGATCTGGGGCTGTAAGGACAGGATATCTACATGCTGTTCTTCCTCCCCTGTGTTGGTGATCTGGAAATGTAACACCAGAAGCTGTTTTCCCTCCGTAGCATCCAGGGAAAAATAGTCATTCCCGTCCTTCGGATAGCTCTCACACACTTCCTCTCCTGCATACACCAGCATGACTCCCCCGGGCAGTCCCAGCACTTCCTCCACCGTATAGGCATCCGGTGTGGCCCCTCCCGGTTCATTCACCACAGGGGTATCGTCCACAGGATCCATTCCGGCAGGCTGGGAATCCTCCTCCCCCTCGCTATCTCCCTTGTCTTCTTCATCCAGTTCCGGAAGCGCTGGTGTATCTGATCCGGGATCTGTCACTGCCCCTCCAGGTACCTCCAGGCCCAGTTCCTCCAGGTCCACCAGACGGCTTTTATGCCCCGCCTCATATTTCATCAGTGTAAACGCGGTGAATTCACTGATCTTCCACAATTCCTCTTCTGTCAGCTGGGGGATCTCATTTTTTCCACAGCCTGCCAGTCCCATCAGCAATGCTGCTACAAGGAAGCTGCCCTTTATTGTTCCTTTTCTCATACTCTGTCCACTTCGCTGTCTCCACAGCTTTGATCCTCTCTCTTTTTTCCTCCGGGAAGCCTGCTTTCCAGAATGATATAGATTCCAGCTATCACCAGGGCCAGAATTCCCACTGACAAAAACAGCAATATCCTCTGGAGCGGTTCGCCTCCCTTTAGATCATACAACACAATCTTGCAACAGACAAGTACTGAAAGCACCAGACCACAAATTCTTATACTTTTCAGGCCCAGCAGGAACCCTCCGGCTACCCCCGACAGGGCAATTACCATGAGCAGTACACTTCCCACAACAGGCCTCACCCCCATCACCAGCACCATATAGACGGCGAACAATTCTGCCACAAGCAGCCTCCTGCCCAAAGTAAGCCCGGGCAGGTCACCCAGGGCCAGCGCCATGGTACAGAGTCCAAACACCAGCATACAGAGCCATACAATGGACAGTTGCCTGTACACCGGAAGAAGCAGCATCAGATAGCAACCAGCCATACCAGCCAGGTTGCAGATCTGATAGACCAGCGGATATCTGCCCCGTAGCCTTTTCACATGACTGACCAGAAGCAGTCCCAGAAACAGAATACCTGTAAATACCACCAGTCTCAAGCCAGGGAAGGACGTAAGCCGGAACACCGCAAACGCCGCCAGTGTATAAGTGACCAGTATCTCGTAGTATGCATGCCAATACCGGACCAGGGCCAGGCTTCCCAGCAGCACTGCCAGAATCAGCCAGGAGGCAATATGGTCCGGTACCACAAACACAGCCAGCGCCGCCGCACCTGTGAGAACGGCTTCACTTCCCTTCAGATACCTGCTTCCAGACCAGGACAGGGCTTTTGCCACTACAAGCAGGCCCAGCATGCACCACACTGCCTCATGGTGTTCTCCCAGGGCCATGGCGATTTCCAGGATCATCAGGTTGCCAAAATAATAAAGAATCCACTTCTCCCATGTCCTGCGAAGCAGGAAGAAGCAGGACAATCCCACTGCCAAAAGCCCTGCCAGGGCCAGGCCCACTGCCACCGGATCCTCCCCCTGGTATCTGCCCATGGGCACGGTTACCAGATGGCCATCCTTACCATACAGGATCAGTCCCCGCAGCAGATACAGGGAAAACACATAGGCCGTCACCAGGACCGGTACGGCCGCACTGCCGTGGGATTTCGCACCCCCCGTGGCTTCTGCCTTTAGCTGTCGGTACAGTAGCAGATGGAGGACCACCACCACCCCCATGATATATACTACCTGGGGACCCATGGCAATACCATTCCAGTCTCCCCCGTGCCACAGGAACAGTCGGGATGCCAGCATACATCCCACCATGTGTACCACTGTCACCGCCAGGCCATGTCTCCTCACCGGCACCAGGGTTCCAGCCAGATTCACCCCCAGCAGCAACAGTCCCAGAACCAGGAACTGTACACTATTGACCTGGAGGCTCCAGAACCCATAACAGCCATAACAGAACAGCAGTCCCACAATCCGATATGTCTCCACGCCACGCACCCAGCACAGGAACAGGGAAAAGAATGTGGCCAGTGCCACCAGGACCAGACCTGCCATCCATGGGAAATTCCCCATGGCCCGGCAGTTTACCAGGGTAGACACATAGATCCCGCCCAGGCCTATGGAAGTAAGCACACAGGCCAATCCTTTCCACCGTCTCCAGACCAGAAATTCCGATACCATAAGCAGGATGGCCGCCAGACCATACAGGGACATCCCCCGCAGGAGTCCATCCATATAATAGACTCCCAGCAATACAAAAGCAGTCAGTATAAAAGCCCCTCCCAGAAAGCCAGTCACTGCAGCCCCCACCATGAACTCAGTGCGGTTGGAAGTCCTGCTGTACTTTGTGCTGGTACCTTCTACCCTATCCTCTGTCCCCACCACTGCCGCCTTGTTATCTTCCTCCATTGCCACCCCTCCCTCCTTTTCCAGAACCCATTATCCGCACCGGTATTCCCGGTACTTCTCACTGTCTCCCTTATGACAGTTAGTGCGCAGCCATACGCCGCCTTCCCGGTATTCCTGCTCCAGAACCGTGGAGTGCTCCATAAAATAAGCTACTACGTTTCCCTTGTCATAGGGTACCAGGAAGCAGGTGTCCTCATGCCCCGCATACACCACTTCCTTAATCATGTCAGTCAGTTCATCCAGGCCAGTTCCCGTTGCTGCAGCAAGGTAGATCCGCCTATCCCGTCTCCTGGGAATGGATACTTCCGGACATTTGTCCACCTTGTTATACACCACGATCCGAGGGATATCCCCTGCCCCAAGTTCCCGCAGGGTATCCTCCGTAACCTCCATCTGCTGCCTGTAATGAGGGTCGGAATAATCCACCACATGGATCAGCAGGTCAGCGTATACCACTTCCTCCAGGGTGGAGCGGAAAGCCTGAACCAGGCTGTGGGGCAGTCTGTGGAGGAATCCGACTGTGTCCACCAGGAAGAATGGTTTATGATCCCCTGTATGGATACAGCGCACATTGGTGTCCAGGGTGGCAAAGAGCATATCCTTCTCCAGCACGGTTTTCTCTCTGCCTTCCCCATACTGTTCCACCAGGTGGTTCAAGATCGTGGACTTTCCCGCATTGGTGTATCCCACCAGGGCCACCTGGGGAATCTGGGAGCGGCTGCGCCGCTTGCGCATGATTCCGCGCTCCTTGGATACTGTCTCCAGTTCCTTCTTCAGTTCACTGATCCGGTGTTCGATCTTGCGCCTGTCCAGTTCCAGTTTGGTCTCCCCGGCACCCTTGTTGCTCATGCTTCCCCCAGTGCCTCCCTGGCGGCTTAGGTTCTCCCGCATTCCTACCAGCCTGGGGAGCATATACTGCAGCCTTGCCGCCTCCACCTGCAGCTTTGCCTCCCTGGTCCTGGCCCGGATGGCGAAGATATCCAGGATCAGGTTCGTCCGATCCAGGATAGGCAGTTCCAGTTCCTTCCCCAGGTTGCGTACCTGGGACGGGGAGAGGGTATTGTCAAACAGGATTTCCTCTGCCCCGCATTCCCTGGCATAATCCCGCACTTCTTCCACCTTTCCGGTACCAATGTAAAATGACTTGTTTACGGTCTCCATGTTCTGGACTATGACACCCACTACCCTCTTGTAAGCCGCCTGGGCCAGGGCCGCCAGTTCCTCCATGGCATAGGTGTAATCCGGCTCTTCCCCGGTATCCACACCTACCAGCAGTACTTTTGTGTCTATACGCTCTTCGCTTTCCCTCATCCTCATACCTCTCTGTGCGCGTTATTTTCACAGCCCTGCCATGAAAAATAACCTATGCGCTTCAGCGCTCACACCAGTCAACAGTTGAAATTCCCGGCAGCAACATCCTATCCATCATTCCGTTTACACCTCCTGTCTTGCAGACTCTAACTCAAACCAGAACAGTACACCATTGCTGTAATTCTCCACCCCATACTTCTGGTTCATGGACTCCTGTATGGCTTTTACGATGGAAAGCCCTACGCCGCTGCCGCCATATTCCCTGGTCCTGGCCTTATCTACCTTGTAAAATTTCTCCCACAGATGGGGCAGGGACTCTTCCGGGATCCGATCACCTGTATTAAACACGGACACCCGCACCAGTCCTTCCTGGCCCTTCTCCAGGGATACCACAATCTTCTTCTCACCGCTGCAATGGTTCACCGCATTGGAAAAATAGTTGGCAAAGACCTCCTCCGTCTTGTACTCATCTGCCCATACATAAACTGGCCCCGGTTCTTTCAAGACCACTTCGATGCCGCTTGAACTGGCCAGGATGGCTGCGGACTGGATATAACTGTGTACAAGCTGGGTCATGTCAAACCGCTCCAGGGCCACCACATCATTGCCGAATTCCAACTGGTTCAATGTCAGCAGTTTCTGCACCATGGCATTCATCTTGGAAGCCTCGTCCGTGATCACTTCACAGTAGAAAGCCCTCCCTTCCGGATCATCGTTCACGCTCTCTGCCAGCCCTTCCGCATATCCCTGGATCAAGGCAATGGGTGTCTTCAGTTCATGGGACACATTGGCCAGGAATTCCTTGCGCATCTCGTCTATCTGTTCCCGCTTCTCTATGTCCTTCTGCAATTCATTGTTGGCTGTCTTCAGTTCCGAGATGGACCGTTCCAGGGACGCACTCAGCTTATTGATATTCTCACCCAGCAGGTCTATTTCATTCTGTCCCTTTCCTGCATATTTTGCCTCGAAATGCAGATGGACCATCTGCTCTGAAATCTCATTCAGCTTCCGTATGGGATCCGTGATCTTCTTGGACACACACCAGATGATAATGCCTCCCGCCATGGTCCCCGCCGCTCCCACATATGCAAAAAAACGGTTGGCCACATTGGCACTCTCCCGGATACTTTCCACCGGGGTCCGCATGATGAAGGAGATACCGGACATGAGCCGGCCATACATCTCCAGATATTCCTCCCCTTCCTGCCGGATCCGCTGTATCACATAATCTTCCCCCTGGTCCACTACCTTGAGGGAAGGGGGGAATATCCCCAGAATATAGCCGAACAACTGGATCTCCAGTTCCAGTCCTCCGTTCAGGGACGCATATTTCAACTGGGAGCCGGCATCCATCACATAGATGGTGATATTGTACATACTACAGATATCATCCAGCTTCTCCTTGAATTCCCTGGTACCGTAAGTATCACTACCCGCCGCCAGACGGATGCTGCCATAGGCATCATAGAGTATCTTGGTCTTACTGGAAATATAATATTCCTCCAGAAACAGGGTATTGATGCACCAGCACAGCAGGATAACGCCTGTCATCAGCCCGATGAAGATCAATGCCAGTTGCCGTCTGATTGAATGTCTTGTCATTCCTGTGCCTCTTCCAGTTTATAGCCCATGCCCCAGATCGTCTTAATCATCTCTCCCTTGTCGCCCAGTTTACTTCTAAGCTTCTTCACGTGGGTATCTATGGTACGGGCATCCCCGAAATAGTCATAGTTCCACACATTGTTCAATATCTTCTCCCGGGACAGGGCAATTCCCTTATTCTCCACAAAGTATACCAGCAATTCGAATTCCTTATAACTTAGTTCCACACTCCTTCCCTCTATTAGAACCTGGTGGGCAGCCTTGTCGATCCGGATACCGCCGCAGGTAAGGGACAAATCCTGGTTCAGTTGGTTCGTCCGGCGCAATATGGCTTCAATCCTTGCCACCAGGATCTTGGGGCTGAAAGGTTTGGAGATGTATTCGTCCACCCCCATCTGGAATCCCTGCAGTTCATCCCTCTCATCGGACCTGGCCGTGAGCATGATAATAGGAACCTTGGACAGGGCCCGCACCTCCCTGCATACCTGCCAGCCGTCCAGCTTGGGCATCATCACATCCAGCACGATCAAGGCGATATCCTTCTGCCCGAAGAAAATCTCCAGGGCCTCCTCCCCATCCCCGGCCTCCAGCACGTCATAGCCGTCCTTCACCAGGAAATCCCGGACCAGCTTGCGCATCCTGCTCTCGTCATCCACCACCAGCACCTTTAGTCTCTCCATACTGCATGCACCTCCAGAAGGTTTCCCGGGTATGTCCATACTGCCCGGACCTATACTCCCATTCTACCTGGAAATTATGTCCATTCTGTGAAAACACATGCCTTCCGTCATTCTGCAGACTGCCCTGTGTCATCATGTTCCCTGCCCGGAACATCTTCTTCCCCACTGTCCACAGGCTTACTGTCTATCCCCAGTTCCATCTCTTGGTTTCTGACCTTGCGCTCCCGGCTCTTTAGTTCCTGCTCCTTCTCGGTCAGTTCCTGTTCCCAGGAGGCATATTTGTCCGTAACCGCCCTCTCATAATTGAACACATTGGGCTGTTCGCTGTAGAAAGAAATGGTGAACATGGCCAGGAGGGCCAGCACCAGCAGGACATTCAGGATCACCGAGATCTGGTATCCCGCACCGTCTTTCTTTTTCCCCTGGGCAGGCTTTACCCTGGCAGGTGTGGGGTTGGTCTGTTCCCGCAGTTCCCCGCAAAAGGACACGAAGAGAGGGATAGGCTTAACCTGCTCGGGATCAATCTCTGGCTGGTCCAGTAAAAAGCCCTGGAGTTGCTTCAGATAGAGCAGTCCTACCGGTGTCTTGAAGATCCGTTCCTGTATGGCGTTCTCATAGACCTGCAGGATCACCTCGGGCCTGGAATAGTCCATCCTGGCCTCCAGGTAATCGATCTTCTTTTGTTCTGCCTCGGCAATCACCTCATCATGCTCTGTATAAAAAAGATAACCGCTTTTCTCCATCTCCTCCTGGCTCCTTCTTCCTTTTTACAGTTCCCCACATGCCTAGCAGCGTTTGAACTGTATCTCTCACTTCCAAGAAAGGTGCAAAGCCTTGTCCTAAAGACTTTGCACCCCTCCATGATCTGGTATCAATTGTAAGAATCACTCTTCTATTCTGTCAATTCCTGTAAGGTTCCTGACAGAAGCCGTATCTTTTGTTCCCAACATGGAGTAACGGGGAACCGAACCGGGCAGATCCGGCTTTCCGTTACTGTGCAAGTGGAGTAGACGGGAGTCTGAACCCAACGGGTTCGACCCGCCTAGTTACATTTCAAGTGGAGTAGACGGGAGTCGAACCCGTGTCCAAAAGCCCATTCCCTGTACTTCTACT
>CAJUGH010000057.1 GCA_910586215.1 uncultured Acetatifactor sp.
CCCGCCGCTGATATATCATTTTTCACAAAAATCCACCACCCTTCAAGCTTGTGTCGACACTGTTGTCACAAATCGCCTTTTCCCTGTTTCTGTCCCATAATAGCCATGTACCTCAATAGTGCAAGTATTCTTTTTAATGATATCTCCAATCATTAGAAACTGTTTCCAGCGTCAACTGATTCTTTTCCTAAATTCTTTCAATATCCCTGCTGATAACACCCCATAGAGCCATGCTTTAGAAGCATATGTTCAATTATAAACGGGGACACAGGAAAATATTTTGTTATATATCTTCCATCATTCTGTTGAATACCTGCTGCATAAGTATTTACTACAAAAAGAATGTACTTCAACTACGCGATATCATGCATAAGCTGATCAACTGTCATAAGACTCTCCTATTTGAAAACATTGCATTGCGTATTTCGTCCACTTGAATTGTATTATAACTTATATTTTTAAAATTATCTATTACTATTGCTCAAAAAACATGATATGTCCCCGATTCATGCCTACATCTAAAATATATATTCAAATCTTTCTAGCCTAACCACAAAAACCTTCAATCAACACCATACACTAATTTTTCCTGTTTTTGTATACAGTTCTTATCTTCTGCTATTTTCATACACTATACATACAATACCCGCTTAAAACCTTACTCAATATCAAGATGGTTTCCGCTTTTTCCTATCCCATTCATCATACAACTTTAAGCGCACCTTAGGTCAAGACATTTTCCCGATAGACTCTACAAAAATGAGAACCTTTTCGCCAAACTGCCGCAAGACACACCTGTTCCCCCATGGTACAATATGAGTATGTTACCACGATTTATTTCCATACAGGGCCGATGAACGGTATCGTAAGATATTTGAAGGAGAACGAAGGATCCGTCTCCCTCACGCAGGTGACCGGTATCATGATTTCTTATGGATGGAAGTAAAATATGGAATTTCCCGTTTCCTGACACAGACTGTCCGCAAACGCTCCGCCTGCGCCCGCACCGTAGGCGCTGTGCTCCTGTATCGATGCTTAAAAAGCAGCAGTTTAATTTCTGCTTCTATACTTGACAGTACCCTTTTTTCTGTTATAATAGATTTGAAATGAACGGTTCATTCTAGTTTAGGAGGTACATGAAATTGACAAATGCAAGACTACAGAAGATATACCTGGAAGCAGGCCGCCTTTTTGAGGAGAAGGGCTACGCCAACACCAAGATGGCAGAGATTGCCAAAGCTGCCGGGATCGCCGTAGGCACCATGTATTCAGCCTTTACCGGGAAAGATGCCGTGCTCTCCTTTGTGATCTATGCCACCCTGGATAAGTCTTACCTGGCAGAGGAAGTCACCCTGCCCATCCGGCCCATAGAATCCGGCCATCTCCTGGAGGCCCTGCGGCATGTGATAGACATCTTTGATGCCACCCTCTGCGTTACAGACACAGAAGGAAATATCCAGAAGGATTTCCCGGACCTCATGGGGGATCTGTTCGACCTGTTTGCTGACTATCTCCTGGCCCTGGACAATATTGAGAAGAACCGGGGCGTCCTGGAAGAACTTGCCGGGGAATACCTTCCCAGGAAAGCTGCCTATTTCAAGGAACTGGAGAGCCACCTGGCCCTCTATATGGAGAAGGGACAGATCCGGACACTTACAAATCTCTACTCCCATGTCCTGTATCTGACGAACACTTTGACATGGTGGGCACTCAATTCCAACCTCTCCTTTCCGAACCAGCCGATTCCCCGGGATGTGTCCAGAGAGACCTGTATGGGGATCCTGCAAAGGGCCTATGCCATAGGATGATACCAGGGGCAGAAGGTCAGAAAATCCGAGGTACACTGGCGATTCCAAGGCTGCCACGACAGTCTGGCAGTCGGCCAGACACTCACAACATTCGTGGAGGTGTTGACAACAATGCTGACCTTTTGTCTGTCCATCCTCCTCTGATTTGGGCAACAGGGCATGGTGCGCAGGCACCATTCTTTTGCCTCAATAATTAGAATGAACGATTCAGTTCAGTTTTAGAATATTGGAATAGAAAAGGATGTCCAGACATTTTTTCACAAACAATGCGCTAAGGAAACATTCTTGCACGTATATCAAAGCCGCCGAATATAGTTTTTGTGAATACTGCAATTGATAGCTCTCATAAATATCACACTTTGAAAATCTTCACAGGAAGAGGGAGGAGTCTGCACATGAGTCTGTCAAAATTTATGAAGAACCAATATGGAAAATGGTTTTATCTGCAATTGCTATCCCTGTCCCTGCTCACCTTCTGCTCCTTCGGGGCACAGTTCCTGGTTACATATGACCTGGGGCAGATCATTGATTCCGTTTCAAGAGACTACCAGGAAACCTTGCGATACTTCCGGATCATTGCAGCTGCACTGCTGCTATCCATAGTGACATCGGCCCTAAGAAGTATCTGCAGCGGGAGGATGACAGCAAGATTTGCCTGCCGCCTGAAGCAGAGCATCGGGAACCAGATCTGCAAGGTACCCTGCCAGTATATAGAGTCCTTCACAGATGGCGAACTGCTCACCATGGTCACAAAGGATGTGGAGGGATGCCGGAACTGGCTTGCCCTCTGTGCAAAGACCGGCTGTCTGCCAGCACAGATCGGACTGCCCATCCTCTTCGTATTCCAGTATGACTGGAGGGTTGCATTGTTCACTTTGTGTCTTATTCCCTTGGCGGCTCTTCCGGAGGCCCTCCTGGCCAGCCGGCTCCACAGATACCATGCCCGAGAGAAAAAAGCCTACTCCATGGTACTGTCTTTCTTTAACACCATGGTGGATTCCTCACTTGTACTGAAGTCCTTTCAGTTAGAGTCCCTGTTTCAGTGCAGGAACCAGGTCCTCCTGGATGCTTACAAAAAGGAGCGGATGAGCCGCAGCCTGCAGGAACAACTGGTAGATGTGTACAGCCGCATTTTCGGTCATGTCACCAATGTGCTGATCCTCCTCCTGGGTGCTTTCTTCATTCTGACGGGAAATATGACACTGGGAAAGCTGACCAGCATTATCCTGCTGGCCAATTTTGTAGGGGAAGGCATCAAGGTACTGAATGAGATTCCCGTGGGCTACCAGGGTGCCCGGGCCAGTCTGGCCCATCTGGAAACCCTGTTGCTGCTGGAAAGGGAACCAACAGGCAAAAAGCAGAAATCCGCATCTCCCCTGCCAGATGACGGTTCCCCACAATGCAGTGCCATCAGCCATACGATGCCAGATGCCTGCCATACAGTCCTGTCTCCTGTCTATGAAGTGAAGTCCCTTCGCTTCAGCTACGGGAACCGGCAGGTACTGCATGATGTCACCTTTGCCGTGGCCCAGGAAGAGAAAATCGCCATCGTAGGACCCAGTGGCTGTGGCAAGAGTACCCTGTTCAAAGTACTAAGCGGACTATATACGCCAGGAGAAGACCAGGTCTTCTTCCTGGGAAGGGATGTGGCACAGATTCCCCCGGATGACCTGCGCACCAGAATCACCGCCACCACCCAGGAGACCTTCCTGTTCCAGGCCACTTTCCGGGAAAATATCTGCATGGCAGACACCGGCTGCACTGACACTGCCCTGATACAGGCCGCCCGGAATGCCTACATTCATGACCTAATTGCCGCTTCCCCCCAGGGATATGACACCCCGGTCTGCACCACCACCCAGTCCCTGTCCGGCGGCCAGGCCCAGCGTCTCAACCTGGCCCGGGCTTTTCTGCGGGACACAGACATCTGGCTCCTAGACGAACCCACGTCAGCCCTGGATGCGGATACCACGGACCAGGTGCTGGATCATCTCTTCGCAGCCTGTGGGAACCGGACCCTGCTCATGATCCTGCACAATATGCAGGAAATCCACCGGTTTGACAAAGTGCTCCTGTTGGTGGAAGGAAAAGTCGCCGGTTTCGGAACCCATGCCGCACTCCTTACGGAATGTGAAGCGTACAGGCGGCTCTATGCCGGCGGAACCGCACAGGAAGGAGACACTCTATGAAAGCCATATTCTCAACCATATTCTCCATGGCCACCTATATCAAGAGACACCTGCCGCTCTGGCTGGCCGGCATGCTGGTGCCTCCCCTGGCCAGCATGGCCACCAATCTCTATTTTGCAGACCGCCTGGAGACCTATACCGGGAAACTCCTGGATGCGGCTCCCTCCTTTGGACAGATCACCTGGATGCTTGCCATGGCCATCCCGGTCCTACTGCTGTTCTCCGGGATAGACGATGTGGGCAGGTACTGTTCCTCCCTGCTGGTGGCAAGCGTGGAAAATACCATCAAACAAGATTTGTATGCCCGGATCATCAAGGCTCCCCTCCCTCACCTGCAAAGCTACCAAAAAGGAAAACTGGTCACGCACTACAGCGCAGACGCGGAACAGGCAGCCAGGATCGTCACAGGTGATATCCAGGGTGTCCTATATCCCCTGGTAGTCGGAACCGGATATTTTCTCGCTGTACTATATACGGACTTATGGATCGGTATCTTCATGGGACTTCTGGGAAGCGCAGTGATCCTGCTGAATTTCCTGTTCCTTAAAGCCATACGCCGCCTGCAGGGAGAACTGCTCCAGACAAAGGAAGGGTATGTCCAGTCCTGTGGCGATGCCATTCATGGCAGGATGAGCATCCGCCAATATGGCACCCGCAAGTGGATGGCAGAGAGGATCGGGAAGTCTGCCCGTCTGTGCTGCTCCAGGGAAATGCAGATGGCATCCCTCCAAGCCTTGCAAGTGTTGTCCTCCCAGGGACTGGCAGATATATGCACCTGCCTTCTTACCCCTCTGGCCTGTCTGCTGGCGGCCACCGGCCGGATCACCCTCCCGGCCGTGCTGTTCATCCACCAGGTCTGCCGGGTGTTCATCCAGTATACACAGCATTTTGGCAATTCTTTTCTACAGTTCCAGACCCATGCCCTTTCCTATGAACGGATCCGGGCCGTAATGGAACTGCCTGTGGAGGAGACAGAAGGAGGCAGCATAAGTCCCCTGCCGCCCGGCGGAGAGATCGCCTTTGAACATGTCAGCGTCTCCTACGGGAACCGCCAGGTACTGCATAATATCACCTTCTCCCTTCATCCAGGAGAAATCGTCTGCCTAACCGGGGAAAGCGGCAGAGGGAAGACCACCCTGGTGAAGGCTCTGTTACAGATGGTGGAATATACGGGAAATATCTCCATCGGAGGTGTGGACTGTAGGAAGATCCCATTGTCCGTCCTGCGGCGCCATATCAGCCTGTGTCCCGAACATGGAGACCTGTTTCCACTGACGGTCTCCGAGAATATCCGACTGGGCACACCTGCGGCATCAGAAGCAGAGATTGCTTCTGCCATGGAACAGGCAGCACTCCGGGAGGAGGCTGGCCTGTTGCAGCGGGAAGCCGGGGACAATGGCAGCCTGTTATCCGGCGGACAGCGCCAGAAAGTATCCCTGGCAAGGGCGCTGGTGAAGGATGCCCCTTTCCTAATCCTGGATGAACCTACTGCCGCACTGGACACAGAGTCGGAAGCCCAAGTACTTCAGACCATGGAAGCTTTGAAGCAGGCGGGGAAAGGTCTGCTGGTGATCACCCACAGGGCCTCCACTGCACAGGCTGCAGACAGGATCATCTGTCTGTAAAATCCTGTTTCATACTTGGATTTTCTCCGAAATATGCTATAATGGGAGAGAAGTGGAAGTCATTCCACCTCTGACATCATGTATGTACCAGTACCTTGTATCTGAAGACCCTGCGTGAAAACACCTCGCGGCATCACCCTGTGAAAGGTAACGGGAAATAAACCAGGTCTTGATATGAAGTAGTTACATACGGGAAAATTCATAAGACAGGTGAACACATATGGAAATTGAACGCAAATTTACAATCAAAGAGATACCCGCCGACCTGGAAAGCTACCCTTCCCACCACATTGAGCAGTGCTACTTAAACACTTCTCCCGTCATACGTGCCCGGAAGGAAGATGATGAATATATCCTGACCTACAAGGGGGAAGGGATGATGGCAAGGGAAGAATATAACCTGGCCCTGAACCGGGAGTCCTACTACCACCTATGCCAGAAGGCGGACGGCAGGATCATCTCCAAGCGAAGATACCTGATCCCCCTGCTTCACCCGGCCTACAAAGAAGGCTTCCCTGCCCCGCCGGAAGACTACAGCCTGACCATCGAACTGGATGTGTTCGACCCGCCCTTTGCCCCGCTTGTGATAGCCGAGGTAGAGTTCGGCAGCCGCGTGGCGGCAGAAGCCTTCGTCCCTCCAGACTGGTTCGATGAGGATGTGACATACTGCAAAGAATATCACAATTCCTATATGGCATTACAGTCCGGCCAGACAGACTGGATCCTATAATCCCATAGCACCTGCAGGGCCTAAAACGTTGGCAACACATGTTTTTGCAAGCTGACAGAATCCATGCATTTCTCTTCTAAAAAAGGTTGGAAAACATATCGTTTTCCAACCTTTTATGTCCCCAGTCCCACCCTCATCCGGCAACTGATGTCTGGTTGTAAAGATATCTATAACCATGCACATGTCACGATACAGGACATGCCTTGTCACATGGGGCTTTGAACCCCGAAGCTATCCACACTTCTCTCTGAGTTGGCATATATGCCGGGGGTAAAGATGACATCCACCCTGCCGGATTACCGTCTGACATTCCTTTTCATCACATTACAACAGTTCCGTTGTCCAGTTCATCTCCTGGATCTGCTCATCACACTGGCGGAGTTCCTTCGACATCTGATCCACTTCCTTCTGTAGTTCCGGCACTGAAATCGTACTCTTGACCTTGATTTCAGAGTGGGTCATACGGCGCACCTTACTGCTGGCACTATCCAGGAAATTCCTCATGACCTGGATCCTCATCTTGAGACAGTCCCTGTGGGCCAGAAGTTCCGTTATGGTCTTCCCATCCTTCTTCGTGGAACTGTTGGTCAGATTGATCCGGAAGATGAGTTCTTCCAGCCTGCCCAGGATCCTGTTCAGTTCCTCCATCAGTTCCTTAGGAGATTCCGATGGCTCATCCCCTTCCTGCACCTTGGCATTATTGTTCATCCTGATTCCAAGCTCTGACAGCCTTTCCTGCAAATCTGCCCTCTCTGATAATGCTGTTGCCAGTTTCATTCCCATTCCCTCCTCGTATAATAAGTTTATAGCCAGTCAGAACAGGCTATAGACTTATTCT
>CAJUGH010000058.1 GCA_910586215.1 uncultured Acetatifactor sp.
GTAGAGCACTTGACTTTTAATCAAGTTGTCTGGGGTTCGAATCCCCAATGTCTCATTCCCCCTTTGTATTGTGTGGTGTATAACCATCACATGGCCTATGGCGAAAGCCATAGGTTTTTTTGTGGACAAAAACAGCGCGGAATCTAAACCATTCTGGTTCGACTTCGCGCTGTACGATGCGGATAACAGGACTTGAACCTGCACGGTTTCCCACCAGAACCTAAATCTGGCGCGTCTGCCAATTCCGCCATATCCGCCTATTTATTGATTATACAAAAGGACGGCGGCTTTTGTCAAGAGTCTATTCTGGATTGTAGGATTACAATTTTGTAGGATTACAATTGAACCGTTTCGCCTAATATGTTTACAGGGATTGGCACCTGGAGTCCAACCGGCATATAGTATCAGTGAAGGGATTGCAGATACTGTAGCACGTTTGGAAGTTTGAGAGGAAACTTCCGAATATGGATTGGCATGTTCCGGGGATGGTGTGTAAACACCCCTCCTCGGAGCGCGGGGGTATAAACATGTATAGGAAGGTATGGTATGAGGGACCGGACATTTCTGCCCACCAGGGATATGTGGACATCAAGAGGATCCGGGACGGGGGAAGCAGACGTATAGGCCTAAGGGTCGGATATGGGAGGAACAATGTGGATGAACGTTACATTGTCAATGCCCAGGCCTGTGTAAATCTTGGGGTGGATGTGCTGCTGTATTGGTTTTCTTACGCATATGATACAGCCATGGCGGCTGCGGAGGCGGATTATGCTATAGCCTGGGCGGCAAAATATTGGAAGAAATGCCCTATAGCATTTGATTTCGAATACGATTCCGTAAATTACGCCCGGAAGAGAGGGGTTTCTGTGGACAGGGAACTGGCAACGGACATGGCCATTGCCTTCCTGGGCCATATTCGGGATGCCGGTTATATCCCGGTGCTTTATGCCAACCGGGATTACCTGCATCACTTTTTCGACCTGGGCAGGATCCGGGCGGCTGTGGGAACTGTGTATCTCTGGTATGCCAGGTATGTGCCTGCTCTTTTGGAGGGAGAGGCAGAGGACATAGATATCTGGCAGTATACTTCGAATGGCAGGATGGAGGGAGTGACTGGCCGGGTGGACCAGAACCGGTTCTATACAGATTTTGCCGGGAAGGATGTGGAGGCGGGGGGACAGGAGCCACCCAATTTGAATATCCTGGCCTTCCAGAAGGCGGCCAACCAGGATGGATACCGGGACCAGACCGGGGCCAGGCTGGTGGAGGATGGTGTGGACGGGCCGAAGACCCAGTATGTCCGGGCGCAGATCCAACTGCGGGCTAAGAGGAGCGGGAAAGGATACATGGCAGGCTCCCGGGGGCATCTGGTTAGGTGGTGGCAGCGCAGGTGCAATGAGATCCTGGGGCACAACCAGGAAGTGGATGGGCGGTATGGGCCAAGAACCAGAAGCGAGACCATGATCTTCCAGAGAAGGCTTTCCATCAAAATAGATGGTATAGCCGGGTATGACAGTATCCAGGCTGCATTTTACAACTGAGGAAACAGGAAAAGCAGCACAGGAGGAACGGGGAAAACCCTGGAAATTGGGACTTGACATCCCTGGCGGGATGTGGTACGCTTCTTTTTAGTTAAAAGGGAGTAGTTGTAACGTGTAATCAACATACCCCGGCCCCTGGCCGTGGTTACACGCTTTCAAGATTGGAAGAACAAGACTTTTAGCACAGAAAGTGCTGAAGGTCTTTTTTGTCAGCATTTTTGGGAAGAATGTAATAGTCCGGACAGGATGCCGGACTATTACGGAAGGATACCATTAACGCAGGGCCTTGGAGACGGCCAGGACAGGAGGAAAAGGTATGCAGATTGTCTTACAGTTAGGGTTGCTGGTAGTGGGATTCGTGCTCTTGATGAAAGGGGCAGACTGGTTCGTGGAAGGGGCATCCAGCATTGCGGACAAGTTTGGGATTCCCCAGCTTGTCATCGGGCTTACCATTGTGGCAATGGGAACATCCCTGCCAGAGGCGGCAGTGAGTATCTCGGCGGCCTTGAAAGGCAGCGCGGAGATTACCATTGGCAATGTGGTGGGCAGCAATATCATGAACGTGCTGGTGATATTGGGACTGGCCTCCGTGATCTGTGCCATTCCTGTGCAGAAATCCACGGTGAAATATGAGATTCCCTTTACCATAGGGGTTACGGCCCTGCTGGCTTTCCTGGGTCTGTGGGACAACCAGGTGAGCCGCCTGGAGGGTGGCATCCTCTGGGTGTTCATGGTGATCTATCTGCTCTACCTGCTCCGTATGGCCAGGAAGGGGAACGGGAAAGAGCCGGAGGATAGGAAAGAAGCAGGGAGGGAAGGACAGGAAGGAAAGGCGAAAGACCAGCCAGTGTGGAAACTGCTGCTGATGCTGGTGGTGGGAGGTGCCATGATTGTGTATGGCAGCGATGTGACAGTGGATGCGGCTACTGTGCTGGCCACCATATTTGGCATGAGTGAACGTTTTATCGGACTGACCATTGTGGCTTTCGGCACTTCCCTGCCGGAATTGGTCACCAGCGTCACCGCAGCCCTGAAGGGCAAGGCTGACATTGCTGTCGGCAATATCGTGGGCAGCAATATCTTCAACATCCTGTTTGTGGTGGGAACCACGGCCCTGATCACCCCGGTGGTCTATAGTGCAGATTTTCTGGTAGACAGTATAGTGGCTGTGGTTACCATGGTGCTGCTGTTTCTGTGTGTGGTGCATGGGAAGAAACTTGGCAGGGCAGGAGGGGCCATCATGCTGGCAGGGTATGCGGCATATTTCGTGTACCTGATGGGATAGGAAACTGTGAGGGACAGGAACCCCCCGTCCGGATGGAAATCCTCCATCCGGACGGGGGGTTTTGTCTTCTGGGATCTTTGGTGCCAGGGACGGTCCCGCTACTGGTTTTTCGGCTTTTCACTCTCTGGCACAGATTCCGTTTTCTCGGCAGCCTGTCCGTCTTCTGCCGTCATTTCATCCTCCTTTGGCAGGGTCATCAGCACCTTCCCGATCCGGTTCTGGTCGATGCCTTGTACCTTCAGTACGATGCCGTTGTCCAGGGTCACTTCCTCATTATCCTCCGGCAGGCGGTCAAGCTGTTCGATGATGATGCCGCCGATGGAGTCGTAATCCTCACTGTCCAGGTTCGTTCCTAAGGCATCATTGATATCGTCCAGCTTCATGCTGCCCACCACCAGCCAGGTCCGCTCCCCGGCCTCCTTGATCAGTTCTGCCTCATCGGCATCATACTCATCCCGGATCTCTCCCACGATCTCCTCCAGCAGGTCCTCCAGGGTAATCATACCGATAGTGGCGCCGTATTCGTTCAGTACGAAGGTGACGCTGGCCGTCTTCTTCCGAAGTTCGTAGAGCAGGTCAGCCACTTTCTTGAACTCATATGTATAGTAGGCTTCCCGCCGGATATCCTCCACCCGGAAGGACTCTACATCCTTGGTCAGGATGAAATCCTTCACATTGATGAAGCCGATGATATTGTCCTTGTCCTCCTGGTATACCGGCAGCCTGGTGTACATGGACTCCCGGAATACTTCCATCACTTCGCTGTAGGTGGCATCTATATTCACTGTCACCATATTGATCCTGGGGATCATGATATCCTTGGCCAGGGCATCCGAGAAGTCGAACACATTGTAGATCATCTCCCTTTCTTCCGTCTCGATGACACCGTCCTCATGGCCTACATCCACATAGGTGCGCAGTTCTGACTCGGTCATGGTGGTCATGCGCCTGCTGGGGTCAATGTGCATCAGCCTGAGGATCCCGTTGGCCAGTTTGTCTACCAGGAAGATCACCGGGGTCAGGATCTGCATCAGTCCGTAGATGAGGCCGCTGTAGCCCAAGGCAAGTTTCTCCGCAGAGAGCATGGCCCATGTCTTGGGGACGATCTCCCCGCACAGCAGGATCACCACGGTCAGGATCCCGGTTGCGATCCCGGCGGCCAGGTTGATGCGCAGGGCCAGGGTAGTGGCCAGGGAAGACGCCGTCAGATTGACGATGTTATTCCCGATTAGTATGGCACTGAGCATCTTGCTGTAATTTTCCAGGATCTTATCCACCCTGGCGGCCCGTTTGTTTCCTTCGTCAATCAGTGTGCGGATCCGCACACGGTTGACGGTAGTCAGGGCTGTCTCCGCAGAAGAGAAAAATCCTGACAGCAGGACTAAGACCAATATGACGACTAGTTGTATGACACCTGGGGCATCCAAAGAAAAATCACTCCTTTTTTATTTTTTTTGTATCCATGAGGATACAGCCTTAAACCTAAATATACAATAGAAGGAAAGTGGTTGTCAAGTTTTCGGATACAGGGGCATATGATTTAATAAAAAGTTTATGGATGGAGGCAGGTTTATGGAGCAGGCTTCGAAGGGGAAGAGCTTCCCGG
Source organism: uncultured Acetatifactor sp. (assembly GCA_910586215.1). GTDB lineage: Bacteria > Bacillota > Clostridia > Lachnospirales > Lachnospiraceae > Acetatifactor. The sequence continues at coordinate 4,433 of CAJUGH010000058.1, forward strand.
CGGTATTTTTGCTGAAGACACTTTTGTTCTCTTACATATTGACCGGCGTACTGCTGGCGCTGCTGGCTTTTTTCCTCTATAAGCTGGGACTTGGGGAGAAGGCCGTGTCCGTGGCCATTATTGTGATCTATGTGGCATGTACTTTTTTTGCCGGGCTGATAGCGGGAAAAAAGTTGAAGAGCCGCCGTTTCCTGTGGGGGCTTCTGATGGGAGGTGCCTATTTCCTGGTGCTGGCCCTGGTGTCCCTGGTGGCAGGCGGCGGGGATATGGGGGTGGGAAACAGCTTTTTCACCACCCTGGTGCTATGTGCCGGAGGAGGCATGCTGGGGGGGATGATAAGCTGACGTTACTGTTCACTGGTGCCACCGCCAGGTGTTTTCACGCGCTTCCCGCATAACAAACCCGAGTTTTTTATTCTTTTTCAAAAAAAGCTTTTACAATAACCTATTTTATGATATACTACAGGAAATTTAAGGATAAACATAAAGGAGGCTTTTGGAATGAAGCATATCAAGACATTGTCCACCAGGGACTTAAAGGAATCCATGAAGAAGGGCGGCTGTGGTGAATGCCAGACTTCCTGTCAGTCTGCCTGCAAGACTTCCTGTACCGTAGGGAACCAGAGCTGTGAGAAGATTAAATAACCTGGCCTTGAGGCTCAAGCAAGCAGCGATTCAGGTCGCTGCTTCTTTTCGTGCATAGACCCAGGCACCTGCACATTGGACGGACTTGCCCGGTGTGCAGGACGGAAGCATGCATTTTGTGCTGTTATCCGGAAACAGACAAGAAAAGGGAGAAATGAGATACTGTGATACATCAGTTTAAGAATAATGGGTACAACATCATCATGGATGTGAACAGCGGCAGTGTCCATGTGGTGGATGATATCGTGTACGACATGATCCCCCTGGTGGAACCGCTGGTGAACGAAGGGATCAAGGACAGGGACACGATTAAGGCGGCGGTGCTGAACCTGGCAGGCCTGCCTTATCCGGCAGGGGAGATCACTGAGGCAGTGGATGAGGTGCTGGAACTGGAGGCCGCCGGGCAGCTATTTGCGAAGGATATCTACGAGAAATATGTGTTTGACTTCAAGAACAGGCAGACGGTGGTGAAGGCTCTCTGTCTCCATATTGCCCATGACTGCAACCTGGCGTGCCAGTACTGCTTTGCCGGGGAAGGAGAGTACCACGGCAGGCGGGCGCTGATGAGCCAGGAGGTGGGGAAGAAGGCCCTGGACTTCCTGGTGGCCAGTTCCGGGAACCGGGTGAACCTGGAGGTGGACTTCTTCGGCGGGGAGCCGCTGATG
>CAJUGH010000059.1 GCA_910586215.1 uncultured Acetatifactor sp.
AAGCCATTCTTCAATACTTTTGCCTGCGAGTACCCAAATTCCTATGGCATCAATTGGAAATAGCCGCCTGTGCCGCTGCCAGTCGTGCAATCGGCACCCTGAACGGCGAGCAGGACACATAGTTCAGCCCGATCTTATGGCAGAATTCCACGGAAGCAGGGTCGCCGCCGTGCTCGCCGCAGATACCCACATGGAGATTGGGATTCACGGGCTTGCCCAACTTGATGGTCATCTCCATCAGCTTGCCCACGCCGTTCTGGTCCAGCTTGGCAAAAGGATCGTTCTCCAGGATCTTGGCATCATAGTAAGCGGTGAGGAACTTGCCTGCATCGTCACGGGAGAAGCCGAAGGTCATCTGGGTCAAGTCGTTGGTACCGAAGCAGAAGAAGTCAGCCTCAGAGGCGATCTCGTCAGCCAACAGGGCTGCCCTGGGGATCTCGATCATGGTACCCACTTCGTATTCCAGCTTCACACCGGAAGCAGCGATTTCTGCATCGGCAGTCTCCACCACGATCTTTTTCACATATTTCAGTTCCTTTGCATCACAGATCAGGGGGATCATGATTTCGGGCTTCACGCTCCAGCCGCCATGGGCCTTCTGGACATTGATGGCAGCGCGGATGACAGCCTTGGTCTGCATCCTGGCGATCTCAGGATAGGTGACAGCCAGACGGCAGCCCCTGTGTCCCATCATGGGGTTGAACTCATGCAGGCTTGCAATGAAGTTCTTGATCTCTTCCACGCTTCTGCCCTGGGCCACAGCCAGCTTCTCAATGTCAGCTTCCTCTGTGGGAACGAACTCGTGGAGAGGCGGATCCAGGAAACGGATGGTAACAGGATAGCCTTCCAGGGCCTCATACAACTTCTCGAAGTCTCCCTGCTGGTAGGGCAGGATCTTCTCCAGGGCTGCTTCCCTCTCCTCTGCTGTATCGGAGCAGATCATCTCGCGGAAGGCAGCGATCCTGTCCTCCTCGAAGAACATATGCTCGGTACGGCACAGGCCGATGCCTTCTGCGCCCAGTTCACGGGCCTTCCTTGCATCTGCAGGTGTATCTGCATTGGTCCTTACCTTCAGTGTCCTATATTTGTCAGCCCAGGCCATAACCCTGCCGAATTCACCGGCAATGGTCGCATCAACGGTAGGAATCTTACCATCATAAATATTGCCTGTGGTACCATCGATGGAGATGTAATCTCCCTCATGGTATTCTTTGCCTGCCAGGGTGAATCTCTTGTTCTCCTCGTCCATGGCAATGTCGCCACAGCCGGATACACAGCAGGTTCCCATACCACGGGCAACCACTGCCGCATGGGAGGTCATGCCGCCGCGGACAGTTAGGATACCCTGGGCTGCCTTCATGCCAGTGATGTCCTCGGGGGACGTCTCCAGACGGACCAGGACTACTTTCTCGCCCCTTGTAGCCCACTCTTCTGCATCTTCAGCGGAGAACACGATCTTGCCGCAGGCAGCTCCGGGAGAAGCGCCCAGGCCCTTGCCAGCAGGGGTTGCGGCCTTCAGTGCAGCCGCGTCAAACTGGGGATGCAGCAGGGTATCCAGGTTCCGGGGATCGATCATGGCCACGGCTTCCTGCTCTGTGCGCATGCCTTCGTCTACCAGGTCGCAAGCGATCTTCAAGGCAGCCTGGGCAGTCCTCTTGCCGTTTCTGGTCTGCAGCATATACAGCTTACCGTGCTCCACGGTGAACTCCATGTCCTGCATATCCCTGTAATGGGACTCCAGGGTATTGCACACATCCTGGAACTGCTGGAAAGCTTCGGGGAACTTGTCCGACATCTCGGATATCTTCATAGGGGTACGGACACCGGCCACCACGTCCTCGCCCTGTGCGTTGGTCAAGAACTCGCCAAAGAGGCCCTTTGCACCTGTGGCAGGGTCACGGGTAAATGCCACACCTGTACCACAGTCATCACCCATATTGCCGAATGCCATGGACTGTACGTTTACAGCAGTGCCCCAGGAATACGGAATATCGTTGTCCCGGCGGTACACATTGGCGCGGGGGTTGTCCCAGGAACGGAACACAGCCTTGATGGCACCCATAAGCTGCTCCTTGGGATCATCCGGGAAATCATTGCCGATCTTAGCCTTATACTCAGCCTTGAACTGTCCTGCCAGTTCCTTCAGGTCTTCCGCAGTCAGTTCCACATCCTGCTTCACACCCTTCTTCTCCTTCATGGCGTCAATGAGCTGCTCGAAATACTTCTTGCCCACTTCCATAACCACATCGGAATACATCTGGATAAACCTTCTGTAGCAGTCCCACGCCCAGCGGGGATTGTTGGATTTCTCAGCGATTACATTTACAACTGTCTCGTTCAGGCCCAGGTTCAGGATGGTATCCATCATACCAGGCATGGATGCCCTTGCGCCGGAACGGACAGACACAAGCAGGGGATTCTCCTTGTCACCAAATTTCTTGCCGGTGATCTCTTCCATCTTACCGATGTACTCATTGATCTGTGCCTGGATCTCCTCATTAATCTCTCTTCCGTCCTCATAGTACTGCGTGCAGGCCTCCGTTGTAATCGTAAAGCCCTGCGGCACCGGAAGTCCCAGACCGGTCATCTCTGCCAGGTTGGCACCCTTACCACCCAGAAGTTTCCGCATGTCAGCGTTTCCTTCTGTAAACAAGTACACCCATTTCTTCATATTGTCTTCTCCCTTTCCTTAAGATTGTAAACAGCCAAAACCAGCCCGGCTGTTTATACATAAAAAGTCGAACCTTTTCTTAGGAATTGTTCATCCATAACCTGTGATCTGGCTTACCTAAATGCTCATATGTTTCGTTGTCGTCAATCGGCGTACTCCAACGCCTCATTCCTCCGTCTTGCATATGAGCATTTATCCTGCGTCTTTTTCACAAGTTATTTTCGAACAGTTCCTTATGTTGTTTATTGTAACAATTTACCAAATAAATATCAAGTAAGATTTGACAATTCCTGTTCATTCTCTTTAATTTCGTGCAATCTGACAATTATCTATTTTTTGACAAATACAGATTATACAAGATAAAACCAAAATGTAAACACTTACAATTGTAAGTGTTTACATTTTTATGGCAAATATACAAAACTGCTGCCGGCCCTGCCAGGGGCTTCCCATCCTTTCATTCATGTGGCAGAATCCGGTGTAAACCCTTCGAAAATAAACAGGTCAAACTGCTTCTTTGCTGCTTCCAGTTCCTCCTTGCTCCGGATGGTCCAGGCCACTGCCGTGTTCCGATACAAGGTCCGGCAGAGCCTTCTGGACCAGATTCCGGGAAAATGATGGTTATACGCTACAAAATCTGGTTTCCCCAGCCAGTTGAACAGCAGGTTCTGTAACAGGAAATAGAATACTCCCCTGCTGCCCTCCTTTAGGAATCCGTCCGAAAGCTGCCCCCTGACCACTTCCTTCCGGCAGCGTCTGTACCAGTATACTGCCAGGGGGTTGAAAGATTCCATACAGTAGACCCCCGGATACGTCCCCAGGAGCCGATCTGCCGCCCTGCACACAGATATGTCTGTAGTCCCTGCCTTCATCTCCACTACCAGGGGCACCTGCCCGGCCACCAGCCCCAGGGCATCCTCAAACTTCGGAATCCTCTGGTCCGTACCGCACAGCCTGAACTTCTGTAATTCTTCATAGGTATAATCACAGAGCTTTCCCTCCACACCGCAGATCCGTTCCAGGGTGTCATCATGGAATACCACCGGAACCCCGTCTTTTGACAAGTGTACATCCATCTCTATGCCATATCCCGCCCGGACGGCCCTCTCAAAGGCCTTCATGGAGTTCTCCGGCGCATCGCCCCCATTGTCGTGCAGGCCCCTGTGGGCATAGAACCATCCCTGGAAAGACGCCATATCCGGCTTCCCGGCCACCCGGGGCATGATCATCAGAAAGTACAGCACCGCCATTGCAGACACACAACAGCACACCACTATCAGCACATTCCACAACGCCATCATCTTCTCGTGTCCTTTCCCAGTTCCCGGCTGTCCTTCCTGAACCTGTTTGCTTTCCCCAGGCTTGCAGGAATCCCGCCAGGCAGCCCCAGGCACCACGATGCTGTCCCTGTCCCGGTACCGCCATACAGCCATCTGCGGATCCAGGTTCCCAGCCCCTTTTTCTGCCTGTAACCAGGTACTACCTTACCTCTTTGTGGACACTTTTGCAAGGCCTACTCTTGCAAATTTAGAAAACCTTTGGAAACTTTAGGAATTCTTTTTCTGCCTAAACACGATCATCCGGCTGTCATAATCCCCCCGCAATTGTATGCGGATCCCCCGCTTCATCAAGAACTGCCCAGACCTCTCCTTCTGCCTGTCCCCGGATTCATATGTGTAGAGACTGTCCGGATCCAGCCCCCGCAACCTTACCTCATATTCCGTCCTGCCATACCTGGCATGCACCAGGAACACGAACAGAACGCTTTCGCCGTCCCCCACATACTGAACGAACAACAAATTTGCAGGATGCACCATCATAGCAACAGGAACGCTTGAGATATACCGATAATATGGCAACGATACAGCAGAAAGTGTCATTCCGTGAGTCGCAT
>CAJUGH010000060.1 GCA_910586215.1 uncultured Acetatifactor sp.
AAGTTGTTGCTTTGACCGGCAAAACCGGCAAAAGTAATAAAATTCAGCAAAAAGGCATAACGGATTCGGAATTGTAGGGGAAATTATGCCAGCGGGCTGAAAATGCATGGTCAAAATGGGGACAGGCAGGAGAACTGCCGGAAAGGAGAAGGGACATGTCGTATATTGATCTGATCAAGGAGAGGGCCAGGATCGACAAGAAGACCATTGTATTGCCGGAATCTACGGACAAGAGGACGCTGCTTGCTGCGGCGAAGATCATGGAAGAGAAGATCGCGGATATCATTATGATCGGCAACGAAGAGAAGATCATGGATGGTGCAAGCTGGCTGGAGGTGGACCTGACGGATCTGACAGTGATCAATCCGGCACAGACACCCAGGCTGGAGGAATATGTGGACTTGCTGTATGAGACCAGGAAGGCTAAGGGCATGACCCTTGAGAAAGCCCGGGAGATCCTGCTGAAGGATTACCTGACCTTCGGTATTGTGATGGTGAAGGCGGGACATGCCGATGGCATGGTGGCCGGTGCCTGTCATTCCACGGCAGATACCCTGCGGCCCGCCCTTCAGATCTTGAAGACAGCTCCCGGCGTGAAGCTGGTCTCAGCTTTTTTCGTGATGGATACCCAGGTTAAGGACCAGGGGGAGAATGGCACATTCCTGTTCGCAGATTGCGGCTTGAACCAGGATCCCACCGCCGAGGAACTGGCCGCCATTGCCGAGTCTTCCGCCAGAAGCTTCAAGTCCCTGATCGGACCCAAACCGGTGATTGCCATGCTGAGTCATTCCACCAAGGGAAGTGCCAAGCATGAGATGGTGGACAAGGTGGTGGAAGCTACAAGGATCGCCCACGAGCAGTATCCCCATCTGACACTGGACGGCGAACTGCAGCTTGATGCGGCCCTGGTGCCCGGTGTAGCGAAGTCAAAGGCTCCCGGAAGCTGTGTGGGAGGCAGGGCAAATGTGCTGATTTTCCCCAACCTGGATGCGGGCAATATCGGCTATAAGCTGGTGCAGCGCCTGGGCGGGGCCGAGGCATACGGACCCATGCTGCAGGGCATCGCAAAGCCGGTGAATGATCTGTCCAGGGGATGTTCCTGGCAGGACATTGTGGGTGTGGTGGCCTTGACAGCGGTGCAGGCACAACTTGTTTAAGTATCCGCCGGCGGAGGCATCCAGGATGAATTGATATGATAATAATACAGAAAGGAATCAGAAGAGATGAAAGTATTGGTGATTAATTGTGGCAGTTCTTCCTTAAAATTCCAACTCATTGACTCCCAGACGGAGCAGTGTCTGGCCAAGGGACTCTGTGAGAGGATCGGCATTGAAGGCAGTATGATTACGTATGCGCCAGAGGGTGGCGAGAAGGAGAAGACGGTGACACCCATGCCGGACCATACAGAGGCCATCCGTCTGGTGCTGGAGGCGCTGACCAATGCATCCACAGGTGTGGTGAAGAACCTGGATGAGATCGGGGCCGTGGGACACAGGGTAGTCCATGGGGGAGAGAAATTCGCCCAGTCCGTGGTCATCACGGATGAGGTGCTGCAGACGGTGGAAGAATGCAATGACCTGGCACCCCTGCACAATCCGGCCAACCTGATCGGGATCAATGCCTGCAGGAAGCTGATGCCCGATACCCCTATGGTAGGGGTGTTTGACACAGCATTCCACCAGACCATGCCGGAGGAGGCTTATATGTACGGGCTTCCCTACACCTATTATGAGAAGTACAAGATCAGGAGATATGGTTTCCATGGCACCAGCCATTCCTACGTGTCCAGAAGGGCGGCAGAGGTTCTTCACAGGGACTATGAGGACTTGAAGACCATTGTGTGTCATCTGGGCAATGGTGCCAGCATTTCCGCGGTGAAGAATGGCAGATGTGTGGACACCTCCATGGGACTTACCCCTCTGGAGGGGCTGATCATGGGAACCCGCTCAGGGGACATTGACCCGGCCATCATTGAGTTCCTGGCCCACAAGGAAGGAAAGACCATCGATGAGATCATGACCGTGCTCAATAAGAAATCGGGGGTACTGGGTCTTTCCGATAATCTTTCCTCTGATTTCCGTGACCTGGAGGACGGATATCACAAAGGCGATGCCAACGCCATCCGGGCCTTGAAGACATTCTGTTACAGGGTGGCAAAATATGTGGGGGCCTATGTGGCAGCCATGAATGGTGTGGACGTGATCTGCTTTACCGCCGGCGTGGGGGAGAATGCAGGCATCGTGCGCAGCTTTGTCTGTGAGTACCTGGGCTATCTGGGAATTGCCCTGGACCAGGAGGCCAACAGCAGGCGGGGGGAGGACATTGTGATCTCCACTCCGGACAGCCGGACAACGGTGATGGTGATTCCCACAAATGAAGAACTGGCCATAGCCAGGGAGACAGTGCGTCTGGTGGGCTGATGGATTTCTACAGGGAATCTTAAGAAGGAAACAGGACAACCTTAATGCGAAATTTACAAACGGGATACATATCCGTATAGAATAGAACTTGTACCAGGGAAACGCCGGTGCAGTTCCTGCCCGGCCACACTGCCGCAATAGGTGCGGGTGAAAGGAAGACGGATATGAAAGACAACAGGGAAGTGTATATCCATACAGGAAACGTCCAGGGAAGGGGCAGGGCAGTGCAGGGACAGCGCAGGCAGCTCGGCAGAACCGGACAACCCGGGAAGCCTCGGAACCTGTATGGGATGCTTCTGGTATGCACATGGCTGGTCCTGATTTTCCAGATGGCTGCCCTGTTCCATTTGCAGTCCCAGATGAGGAAGATGGGCGATATCCTGGACAGGATGGCAGGCCAGGTCCGGTCTGTGGGATGGCTGTCAGACCGCGGGGAGGGACAGGCTTCCCTGCCGGAATACCATGCCAGGGGAGAAGGCGCGGGCAGGCAGGAGATCGACTATGTGAATCTGTGCGGCCTGGACGAGGTGCCAAGGCCTGTAAAGCGGGACAGAAAAGAGGTTCTGGCGTGCCTGCAGCAGATGGCACAAGGGGATGAGACCATTGCGGATATCTATGGGAACTATACGGCCTATTCGGATAAGATGCTGGAGGCCCTTGCCAACAATCCCGAGATGGCTGATTTTGTGAAAGGCAGCCTTACCGCTGGAAAGCAGGCGGAGGGAGGGCTGACAGAGACCGAAAGGAATCAGGACTTTCCCCTGTTTTTGCAGTGGGATCCAAGGTGGGGTTATGCGGAATATGGACAGGAGGAGAGCAATATCGGCCTGTCAGGCTGCGGGCCTACCTGCCTGTCCATGGTCCTGTACTATCTGACAGGCAATGAGGAACTGACACCGGACAGAATCGCCCGGTACAGCATGGACAACGGGTATTACGTCCCTGGGAGCGGTACGGCCTGGGCGCTTCTGGAGGATGTGCCTGCCCTGTACGGCCTGGATGTGAGCCAGCCCAGGGTATCGGAGCGGACATTGCGCCAGGCCATTGACCAGGGCAAGATGATCATATGCTCCATGCGGCCTGGGGATTTCACGGCAGCAGGGCATTTTATCGTTATATATGGGTACGATGAGGAGGGATTCCTGGTCAATGATCCCAACTGTGTGGCCCGGAGCAGGAAGAACTGGGATTACCAGACCATTGGGAAACAGATGAAGAATATCTGGGTGATTGGCAACCGTGTTTTATGAGGCGTCATGGACTGTTAGCGCTGTTAGCAATTTGGAGTATTATGGGTAAATTCTGGTTGACAAACCGAATCTGCCTATGTATAATAAATCAGTGTGCAAAGAGAATTGTACAATATCCAGCATAGGAGCTGCTATGTTAATCAATTTATCTGATGTGCTGACAAAGGAAGGCAGGGAAGCAGAAGAAGAAATCTCTCTGGAAATGGAGGTTTTCGAGAGCGGGCAGGGAAAGTTCCCGATTCTGGAGAAATCTCCCGTATTCTTTGTCTTTGCCAATACAGAGCCAGGGAAGGCTCGTGTCAGGGGAAGGGTAAAGCTGGTGCTTGAGGGGCATTGCGACAGATGTCTTGTGGATGTGCCGGTGGAACTGGACTTATCCTTTGAGCGGGTTCTGGTTGCCTCTGAGGATGTCTGTACAGAGGATGAGGAGGCAGATGACCTGGGTTTTATGGAAGGTTATCAGTTAGACGTGGAAGCTTTTGTGTACCATGAAATCATTTGTAACTGGCCTGCAAAGATTCTGTGCAAGGAGGATTGCAGGGGGATATGTCCTATATGTGGACAGAATCTGAATGCGGAGGACTGCGGATGCGACACTTTCGTCCCGGACCCGCGCATGGCAGTGATACAAGATATTTTTGATGCAAGTAAGGAGGTGTAACGATGTCTATTTGTCCTAAGAATAAATCTTCCAAAAGCAGAAG
>CAJUGH010000061.1 GCA_910586215.1 uncultured Acetatifactor sp.
CATCAAGTGCAGGTTTGTGCCTTTTTTATGGACTAAAGTATTGATTTTTCAAGGCTCAACACCGCAACCGGTGTGGGAAGTTTGAGTTCTTTAACCCATTGCTCACCTTCATGACCATGCGGTTCATGGGATATGTGGTGGCTGTGTATCTGATCCTGCTGGGCATCGACAGCATTGCGGCGGCCCTGGGTAGGAGGAAGGAATGAGTTGTCAGGATAACCGGAGAGGAGGCACACGATGAAAAGCTTTACAAAACATAAGCAGAGCCAGGAAAGTATAGCAAGGATGGTGGAACTCTTTTTTGCACCATTCCATATGAAACACTGCCGGGAACTGACGGAAGGCTATTTTAATGTGGCATATGAGATATGCCTGGACAATGGGAAAGAAGTGATACTGAAAATTGCCCCATTAAAGGAAATGCGGGTTATGACTTATGAAAAAAACATCATGTTCGCTGAGGTGGAAGCCATGAAAAGGGTGAGACAGGCAGGTGGTATTCCGGTTCCGGCTGTAATAGGTTATGATGATAGCTGTACCATATGTGCATCTCCTTATTTTTTCATGGAAAAGCTGGAGGGCAGGAGTTTACATGCGGAAAAGGGCAGTCTGACGGCAGACCAGATTGCGGACATTTATACCGAAGTCGGAAGAATAAACAGGAAGATCAATGAGATAAACTGTCCTTGCTTTGGCTACCCTGGCCAGAGGGCCTTCCAGGGTGAGGCATGGTTTCCGGTATTTCAGAAAATGCTGGAGGCAGGCATAGAGGATGCATGTAACGGGAATGTAGATTTGAAAATACCCATTGACAGGTTGAGGAGCAGACTACAGGAGGACAAAGGCATTTTCGAAGAGGTGACGCAGCCGCGACTTGTTCATTGGGATTGCTGGGATGGAAATATTTTTGTCAAGGATGGCCAAGTGGAGGGAATCATAGACTGGGAGCGCAGCCTGTGGGGAGATCCGCTTATGGAAGTAGGATTCCGGATGTATGCAGACAATACCTGTTTTCTACAGGGATATGGCAGGACTGGTTTGACAGAGGGGGAGTGGCGCAGGGCATTGTGGTATGATATTTATCTGCTGATCCTGGTGTCTTTGGAATGTGCGTACCGGAAATATGAGACCCTGGATACGTATAACTGGGCCACGGGGTTGTTGGAAGAACAATTTAGAAAGGTGTGAACTTAAAAAGTTTTTCATTTTTATTGCATGGCTGCAAAGCTTCCGATATACTGGGATTGAGCCGCTGCATTTCAAGCGGCGACACTGGAGCATAGCACCTGCAGTTCAGGCGCAAGGGAAGCGTTTGCGGGCAGTATGCGTCAGCAAACCGGAAAGAAGTTCTGCCGCGTGGGCAGACAAAGGAGGATAAGAGGACAAAATGATCAGGTTATTTGAGCAACATCAGATCCGGCCTGTGAAAGAACTGGATGGCATGTGGGATTTTACCATGGAGGGTGTGGCAAAGCGGTACCGGATGCCGGTGCCGGGATGCTGGGAGCAGCATCCGGATTTTCTGAAGCGACGGGGTATCGGTACCTACAGCCGGGAGATCTATATGCCACAGCCAGGCAACCTGCGCCTGGAGTTCAAAGGGGTGAGCCACACGGCAGATGTATTCCTGGATGGAGAGCTGGTGGCACATCATTACAATGCTTTCACTCCTTTTGCAGGAATTGTCACACAGGTGGAAAAGGGGGTTCACATGCTTACTGTGCAGGTGGATAACACCTTCAGTGAAGCTTCAGCCTTGCATATCCCCAATGATTATTACACCTATGGGGGGATCACCAGGCCTGTGGCCATGGAGATGGTACCGGATGTGTATATCAAAGGGATCCATTTTACCCCAAGGCAGGAAGAGGGCACCTGGAAGGCCAGGGTAGAGGTATCCCTGGAGAACCTGTCTTCCCAGGACAGGCAGGTGGAGATTGCAGGCTGTCTGGAACCCTGGAGGGGAGGAGAGACCGGCAGCGGCCATGGCACAGGGGTGACGGAAGGTCCAGATGCAGGAGCCAGTGACAAGGCAGGGAAGGGCTGTTTCCGGATTGCAGGGTATTGCCGGGAGGACTGGAAGATACAGGGAAGTGCCAAGGTTCCGGCAAAAGGAGAATACACCCTGGTGCTGGAGGGTACCTTCCCGGAGGTGGAAACCTGGTCCCATGAGTCCCCCAGACTGTATCTGTTGCATACCCTCCTTTCCCTGGACGGGGAAGTGGCAGATGACTTGACGGAGCGGGTGGGCTTCCGCACAGTGGCACTTTCCGGAAAGCAGATCCTGGTAAACGGGAAGAAGGTATTCCTGAAGGGCTTCAACCGTCATGAAGATTATGCGGTGGAGGGCTGCGCCATCTCCCTGCAGCACATGGTACAGGATATGGATCTGATGCAGGATATGCATGTGAATGCCCTAAGAACCTGTCATTATCCCAATGATGAGCGGTTCCTGGATCTGTGTGACGAGAGAGGGATCATGGTCTGGGAAGAGAATCATGCCAGGGGTCTTAGCCTGGAGCGGATGCAGAATCCCAATTTTGAGAGACAGTGTGAGGACTGTATCCGGGAAATGATCCAGAACCATTACAACCATCCTGCCATTGTGATCTGGGGGATCCTGAATGAGTGTGCCTCTGACACAGAGGAAGGCAGGAGAATGTACAAGAAGCAGTACGAGCAGATAAAATCCCTGGATGCCACCAGGCCCACTACCTCTGCCACCTGCCGGCATTTTAGGGATCTTACCCTGGATCTGCCCGATATCGTCTCCTTCAACCAGTACTCCCGCTGGTATGAGGACTGTGACATAGCAGAGCGAAAGGATGCAGAGATTCAGTGGATCCGGGAGGCCGGCGGAGAAGGCAAACCTATCATAGTCAGTGAATTCGGCGCCGCAGCGGTCTACGGATACCGGGACCGCACCTGCTGTAAGTGGAGTGAGGAGTACCAGGCCCAGCTGCTTAGGGACAGCTTGGAGGTCTATATGCAGGATCCGGACATCTCAGGTGTCTTTATCTGGCAGTATTCGGACTGCCGGGTCTGCGAGGAGGACAACTGGTTCGCCACCCGTGCCCGCAGCCATAACAACAAGGGGGTTGTGGACGAGTACCGCCGCCCGAAGATGGCCTATGATGTGGTGAAGGAACTGTTTGGGAAGGACGATTTTAAGAAATAAGAAAGAAATAAAAGCATTCAAAATAGAAAGGCCACTGGAGGTAATCTGGTGGCTTTTGATTTGTCACACAAAGAATGCGTGAAAACATTTTGCGGTAACCGATGGAATAGCAACCATAAGGTTACTGTTCACTCGTCAGTAACACCATAAGAATACGTATATACCAATGAGCCGATTTGAATGTTACGGAAAAGTTATGGAAACTGTTATAATGAAAGACAAGGTTGCTTATGTCATACAGGGCAGTGGTGAATGTATTCTATATGCCGGTGGGCAGCGATCTGGAATTTCGTTGTGACAAAACGGGGAAATATTTCGTGGACACAAGGACTGGAAAAGGAAATCCGGGAGCCTTTTTTCAAAAATCGATTTACGGAAACCCCTAAAACCAAAGTAGTCCAGGCAGGAGAAGCGGACTTTCCTACAGGGGAGGTGGTGCTGGCAGACCCCATTGCCTATCTGGGCAGCCAGTATGAAACAGTCCTGGACAGAATGCTCATGTACGGTAAAGAAGCAAGCAACCGAAAACAAGAGATAGACCGCC
>CAJUGH010000062.1 GCA_910586215.1 uncultured Acetatifactor sp.
TTTACGGACAAGGTAGTGCGGCTTATTGAGAACGACAAGGACAGTGTAACCGATTAAAAAAGATACATTTTTTCTTTTTCCCTATTGACTAATGCCGAAAGTAAAGCTGGCAACGTATTAGATTGTAAATTTGCCCGGGATAGTGTATCCTGTTTATTACAACAGACACCAGGGAAGGGTGGGTGCATATCCCTGGGAAAGGTGGCATCTTATGATAAAACGTATCAATGATTTTCTGGCAGGCCTGCCCATGACGGTGGTGGGCGGGATCTTTCTGGCCATGAGTTTTGTTTTTCCCAGGATGGGCCTGGTGCTGCCTCTTGACCCGGCCTGGGTCACTGTGTTCATCTGCGGCCTTCCATTGCTGTACCTGGCTATATGGCGGGTGGTTTTCAACAAGGGAATCAGTAAGATCTCTTCTGCCCTGCTGATCAGTATCGCCATGGTGGCGGCCATTGTAATAGGGGATCTGTTTGCCGCTGGGGAAGTGGCTTTCATCATGGAAATCGGTGCCATACTGGAAGACATGACAACGAACCGGGCGAAGAAGGGACTGCAAAAGCTGATTGGCCTGGCTCCTACAGTGGGGCGGCGGATTGCCAGTGGGACAGGCGGTGGAATGGCAGACGTCCAGGGAGCAGAGCCGGTGTGCGCCCAGGAGCAGAATGGCTTAGAAAACAGGGAGGAGGCCTTACAGGAGGAGATGGTTCCAGCGGATCAGATCCTGCCAGGAGATATTCTCCGGGTGCTGCCAGGGGAGACTATTCCGGTGGACGGGGTGATCCTGCGGGGAGAGACTTCCCTTGACCAGTCCATTATGACAGGGGAATCCCTTCCGGCGGACAAAGGTCCCGGGGAGGAAGTGTTCTGCGGGACCATCAACCGTTTCGGTGCCATTGACATGAAGGCCACCAAGGTGGGCCAGGACAGTTCCCTGCAGAAACTGATCCGCATGGTCCGGGACGCTGAGCAGAACCAGGCACCCATGCAGAGGATTGCGGACAAGTGGGCCAGCTTCCTGGTGCCGGTGGCCATGGGGATTGCCATCCTGGCCGGGCTGGCTACCCGGGATATCGTGAGGGCTGTCACTGTCCTGGTGGTCTTCTGCCCCTGTGCCCTGGTGCTGGCTACCCCCACTGCCATCATGGCGGCCATCGGCCAGGCCACAAAGCATGGTGTGATCATCAAATCCGGGGAAATCCTGGAGAAAATGGGAAAAGTAGATACCATTGCCTTTGACAAGACAGGTACCTTGACTTATGGGAAATTACAGGTGAGCGACCTGCTTTCCTTCCAGACTTCCGTGAAGGAAGAGGAACTTTTACGTCTGGCGGCTTCAGCCGAGGCCAAGAGCGAACATCCTCTGGGCAAGGCCATTGTGGCATATGCAGTAGAAAAGGGTATCTCTCTGGTGGAGACAGACTCTTTTCAGATGCAGGGCGGCAGGGGGATCAGCGCAGGGGTATCTGGCAGGAAGCTGTTCTGCGGTAATGAAAAATACATGCTGCAAAACGGTATCGAGATTCCGGGGGCCGTGGAAAAAGAACTGGAAAGACTGCGTATGCAGGGGAAAGCATCTGTCCTTGTAGGGGAGGGAGATACAGGAGGCGTATGCCTGGGCCTGCTGGCCCTGTCTGACCTGCTGCGGCCCCAGGCCGGGGAAGTGGTGGGGAAACTGGCACAAATGGGAACCGGCACTGTCCTGCTCACCGGGGACAATCCCCGGACTGCCGCTTACTTTGCCGCCCAGGCAGGGATCACTGACATCAAGGCAGGCCTCCTGCCGGAGGAAAAGGTGGAATGCGTTGCCAGGATGCAGGAACAGGGAGGCCGGGTATGCATGATCGGGGACGGGGTGAATGATGCCCCCGCCTTGAAAATGGCCAGCGTGGGAGTGGCCATGGGGAGCATGGGAAGTGACATTGCGGTGGAAGCAGCGGACATTGCCTTGATGAGTGATGATATTTCCAGGATTCCCTATCTGAAACGGCTGTCAAACGCCACAGTGACCACCATCAAGGCCAGTATTACCCTGTCCATGGGCATTAATCTTGCGGCAGTCACCTGCTCTGTACTGGGAATCCTGAATCCCACAACAGGGGCCTTGGTTCACAATGCAGGTTCCTGTTTTGTGGTGCTGATTGCGGCACTTCTGTACGACAGGAAATTTGAGTGAAAAGTTACTGCTGTAAAATATGTTGTTGAATTTCACATCAAATTAGGATATACTAAAGGCAGGAAAGGAGAATGGGATTATGCCGAATATCAAACCTATCTCTGATTTGAGGAATTACAGTGATGTGCTCCGTGATGTATCTATGGGCGAACCGGTCTTTCTCACCAAAAACGGACGCGGGCGCTATGTAATCATTGACATGCAGGACTATGAAAAAACACGGGCCACCTTGAAGCTCATGGGCGAGCTTGCAAAAGGGAAAAAATCTGGAGAGGAAAAGGGATGGCTTTCGTCCTCGGATGTGAGAGCACATTTCCGGGCAAAAGCAAATGAAGAATAACATCCATTACTCTCCGGAAGCCCAGAACGACCTGGACGAAATCTGGGAGTATATTGCCTTTGAATTATGCAATCCGCAAGCTGCTGAAAACACCGTAAACAAAATCATGGACACTGTTGACGAACTGGAAAATTTTT
>CAJUGH010000063.1 GCA_910586215.1 uncultured Acetatifactor sp.
GATATGACATGGACAAGAACGTGATCACACGCATTGAGACCAACAAAAGGTATGTAACGGATATTGAGCTTCGGGCCTTGTCACAGGTTCTGGGTGTCAGCTATGCCTATCTGATTGACGGAAAGGAGCAATAAGAACAGGATGCCCTCTGCCCATGTGGCTACATCCTGTCTGTGTCCCCTCTTCCCTGTGCTGGGATTCTGCTTCTATTCGGCGCTTCCTAATGCACATCCATCTTCTCTGCCCACTTCAGATCCTCGTTCTCCTTCAGGAGCCCCACGTGGAACAATACCTGGATGCAGTCCGCATAGCCCTGGATATAGGCACGCTTCTCCTGGGCGGATGAAAAATCCTCCAGGCACTCCTTCATCTCCTCTGCCTTTTCCTGCCCGTCTGCAGGCAGGCTTTCCAGAAACGCCTCCCATTCCTGCTCTGTCTCCTTCCATGCCTCCAGTGCCGCTTCAAACTCCGGGGTTCGCACATAGCTCTCCCGTTTCACATTCTCCCCATTCAGAGTGCCTAAAAACTGGGCAAACTTTAACCATACGTCACTCATTGTAAAAATCTCCTTTGCCATATCTTTCTTATCTCCCAGTATTCCCCGATCCCGCCAATATCTCTCCCTTGTTCTTCTATACTTCATCTTTAGAAGTATATTATCACGCTGTTTCGGTAAAATCAATTCATATACTTCATCTTTAGAAGGGAAGGCTGTATATGAAAATCTACTGGAACGGTACATCCAAAAACATCATAGGACCGAAAGTGAAGCAGCTCCGCACCGCCCAGGGGCTTTCCCAGGCCGCCCTTGCAGGCAGGCTCCAGCTCCTGGGCATGGAGTGCAGCGACCTGACCATCCTGCGGATCGAACAGGGCAGCCGCTTCGTCCCGGACTATGAGGTGGCGATCCTCTCCGAATATTTTAACATATCCACAGACGAGCTGCTTGGGAAAAGGGAGCCGGAACAATGAAGAATGTCCTGCAGGCTCCCTTTCCCTTACCTCTTGAACGCCTCCAGTGATGACATGATGCCGCTTAAAGCATCCTCGTCAAACCCAAAAGAAGCTCCCTCCCTTTCCTCTGCAGCATCCGCTCTGGCCGGCTCTTCCGCCATATCTGTGTGAGGCGCCTCCTGCCTTTCATGCTCCCGGATCACCTGCAGCACAAACTGCCGTATCCTCTCATAGTCCACCGCCTGCCCTGCATGGGGCATATCCCCGGCCTGTGCCCCGTTCTGGTATGCCAGCACCGCATTGACGATGTACTGCGCCTTCCCCCGTTCCATACTGTTCAGGAACTCCGCCACCTGCACATGGGCTGGATCGTTTTTGTTGAACCCTATGGTGGTCACAAATGCGTTCTTTTTCCCCATGGCAGTTACCTGCCTTTCCTCTGTATCTGGTAGAGCAGGCCGTAGCCCTTCGCATTGGCGCAGATATCCTCCACGAAGATGCTGCGCCCGATCTTGTCCGATCTTTCCAGATATTTCCTGAGCAGCATCGCCCCGCCGCCAATAA